>NZ_JAAZQP010000011.1:0-278789 GCF_012275435.1 Rhizobium sp. SG741 | reverse complement strand
CATCAAGCCAGAATTCTCCTGCCATGAGCCAATCTCCTTCAAATATCCAGATTGAATCATACAGTTCAAGCAAAATCAAATGCATGATTGGGTTTGGAACCTAGCACGCGGCACAGTGATTTGTCGGCAAGGTGGCGCGCTGCTTTCCAAAACAAGGGCGATGCAATACCCTTTCAGCTGCGCATCGAAGTGACGGCTGCGAGCCTCTCCGACACGTCGTCCAGTGCCTGGCGCAATGTCTCAATCAACCGATGTATAGCCCGGCTGAGGGCCGATTGGGATATGCCGAGCCTGATGGCCGCCCGAGTGAAGCTTAAATCGCTTGCACGGGATCTCAACGGGGTCATCGTGCAGAGCCGGTTCACACTTTTGGCTCCGCGGAAGCAGGTTTCCGCCAGGCTGCGCTTTCGGCGGAGAGTAGGTTATATCTATTTGGAGCGGGGAGCCGGCTTGGGCTTTTTAGCTGTGCTTATGCCTAGCTCGCGGTTCAGTTTCTTTTGTGCGAGCTTGCGCGCACGCCGTATTCCCTCAGCCGTTTCGCGGGCGCGCTTTTGGGAAGGCTTTTCATAATACTCGCGCAGCCGCATTTCCCGGAAAACACCCTCCTGCTGTAATTTCTTCTTCAGAAAGCGCAGCGCCTGATCGACGTTGTTGTCTCTAACAAGGACTTGCAAGCTTTTCTCCTGATATAACCGTGCTCATTGTTCGGGGAGAGTCCTTACGCCCAGAGCAGAGGGCTTGGCAATACTGCTTTGGGTGCAGCCATCAAGATGGAGGCATACGTGAATCAGTCGTTGATTGAGCGAACATTTTCGCTCTAGGCGTCTGCCTGGTTTTCGGTCTGTTGGCTGTCCATCGTGGTTGGGCGCAAGCTGTCGGTGCCTCGTTCACGATCGATCCACCGCATTACCGGCGTGACTGCCACGCCGTGGACGATCACCGAAAAAAGGATGATTAGAAAAACCGTCGCCCAGATGACCTCGATCCCGTTGAACGAAGCTCTTCCGGAGGCGTAAGCCAAATAGTAAATCGACCCTAATCCTCTGATTCCGAAAATGGAAACGATGAGCTTCTCGGCACGAGGCTGTTGGCCGCCGATCAGGCTGATCCAGCCAGCCGCCGGTCTGACTATCGCAAGCGTCAGCACGGCCACAGCGACGACACGCCAGTCGACATGCGATATCAGCGATCCCTCCGCAAGCGCGGAGCCGAAGCCGACAAGTACGACCATCATCAGGAGTCGTTCGATCTGCTCGCCAAAATCATGGAGTTCTCCATGAAAGCTGCTCTGCCTTTCGACACTGCGCAGCGTCAGTGCTGTCACAAACACCGCGACAAAACCGTAACCATGGATCAGTTCGGTCGCGCCGTATGAAAGGCATGTGAAACCCAATGCAGCAAGTCCGTCGCCGGTTTTAGCTATGCGACTGGACCTTGGAACCTTAAATGTCAGATATCCGAGTATGCGGCCGGTGACCCAGCCCAAAGCGATACCTGCCGTCAGTCTCCAGACGACATCGAAGGCGAACCAATGAGCGATCCATCCATGATCATTGCTTCCTTGTGAGGTCACCGCGATAGCGGCCATGACGAAGGGGAAGCTGAGTCCGTCGTTGAGGCCGGCTTCCGAGGTTAGCGCGAATCTGATGTCGTCCTCCTCGCCGGTCTGCGGTGGTCCGACCTGGATATCACCCGCCAGTACGGGATCGGTAGGTGCGAGTGCCGCACCGAGCAGGAGCGCGGAGGCGGCTCCCAGCCCGAGAACACCCCAGCCGAGGAGGGCAATCATCCCGATCGAGATGGGCATGGCAATCCCGAGCAATCGCCAGGTCATCGCCCATCGCCGCCATCCCAGCGGCCGGTCAATCTTCAAGCCAGCGCCCATCAATGCTACGATCACGACGAATTCTGTTAGATGTCCCGTGAGTTCGCGACTGTCGAGCGGGTTTATCCGTGGAAGTGGGGCGAGTGGCGTCCACGTCAGAAGCATGCCGATCACCACACAGCAGATCGGCAGCGATAAGGGCATATGACGCAGAGCCAGCGGTAGCCACGCAGTCAGCAGCACGATCGCTCCAAAGATGAACAGCGTGACCATATATGTGTTCATCCAGGCTACGTCTCCCGCACCTATTTGATAGCCAACCCTGCCGGTGCCCGCTGCGACGGCTCAGTAAAGCGCTCCCGCGTTGCAGGATTCTCCTCGCGGGCGACATGATTGGTGGCGTGGCTTGTAGTGATGAACGTTGTCGCTCCTGCATCGTTCCGCTCGATAACTCTGTTTCCGATGCACGAACTCGCAAGGCAATAGAGGACCAGCGGGTTCCCCACGCTCAGACGCCGTCTTTTCCTGTGGATCTGCTCTTTGATATCGGTCTGACGATAGGACTATGGGCGAATATTTCCTTGTACTCGGAGCGCGGATTCGGTCGCTCGAATTTCACATCACGAGTGGAACTTTTATTGCAGCTAAGGACTTTCCCTCTGGAGGAGTGTTGCAATGAGCAAAAATACCGACAACCCCCGCCCCGGCTTGAGAACGACGCCGGTTGATCGGCCGGCGTGGTCTCCTTGGATCGCCATTCTTGCGGCTGTTCTGGTCGCGGCTCTGGCCTGGAGCTTTTGGTCTATCATGGGTCCATCGGACTCTCGCGTTCCGCCTGCCCAGACGACGATCCAGCCATCAGCGGCTAATTCACCCCCACCGGCAACAACACCAACTCAGTAAAGGCGATAGGGCGAAGCTCCGACGGTAAAGCATTCCATCCTGCGTTCAGCGGCGAAGCTGACCCGACTCAAACTATAGAATGGAAGCAACGCCGCAACATCTGGGGCGCTCTCGGGCTGCTACTCGCAATGCTGTATTCCAGTGTTTTGCACTTGCTCCAACTTCGCACCGGAGACCGAGGAGAATGCATGTTCTGCGGCTTCCAATTGGAAATGATCGACGTCGGACCTGAGGAGCTTTGCGTCCGCCATGGGGCTCCGGCCCGCCACTTCTTCTGCTGCACGGTCATCCCCGCACCCATATGACATGGGGCAGGTCGCAGATCTGGCATAGTTCCAAACGAGGCCATCACTTGCATCTGATCGCCCTGCAGAAATGATGGTGTGTCAACGCGCCTAAAAATACTTCGCCGAAATCAATATCGAAATTTAGTCGGATAATGAACCAAAGCCTGATGAAAGCGTCGTCGTCCAAGGCGCCACCGCTCAATGCCGGCGTTCCGGAGGTTCGTCCTTTTCTCTCCGTGTGGTAGCTCTCAGTCACAGTGAGATTAATGGATGGGGAACAGATCCCAATCGGCGTCACGATGCCCCAGGATTTCGGAAGAGATGAGATCCGCCGCAATCTTGCTGAACGTTATGCCGTTGCCACCGAAACCCATCGTCACGAAAACGTTCTTCATTCCCGGGAGGTTGCCGATCATTGGTAACCCGTTTGGCGTTACGCCGAACGCGGCCGACCACGTAAAGTCGGGCTTGCCGATCGATATGCCGGTCAGATCGCCCAGCTTCTCAATAAGAATTCTTGCCTTCTTCGCGACTTTTGACGAATCCTTATAGGCGCCGTCGCCATCTTCGTCTTCGCCGCCGACTATGACCCGACCATCCGGCGTTGTGCGGAAATAGAGATACGGATCCGAGCCCTCCCAGATGAGATAATGATCAAGCCATTCCGGTCGCTTCAGCCGCGGCCGGCTGGCAAGTGCCCAGGTCGAGATCAGCTTCTGGCTCTTGTTCGCAATCGATTCCAGAAATTCGTAACCCGTGCAGAACACGACATGCTTTGCCGTGATCATTTTTCCTTCGGACGTCGAGACGACGACCTCCTCATCGGTATTACGCACGTCCTTGATTTCGATGCCTGCAGCGATTTCGATACCATGGACCTTCGCGTTTCGAAGGAATGCTGCAGTAAGCTGTGCCGGATCGGCTGACGCTGAAATAGCGCTGTCGATCGCTGCGTGCCGATGAAGTCCATATCGTTCTCGAAGAGTAAAGGAATCGAGTAGTTCCGCTTTGATCCCAGCCTTCGCTCTGACATCGACCTCCATCTGAAGTGCTCGAGCGCCATACTCCTCACCCGACAGGAAGAGTGTGTGCTTCCGCTCAAAGGCACATTTCAATTCGAGGTCCCGGACAAGGCTGATGAGTTCCTCAACCGCACGCGCCGAGCGCTGCCAGACACGCTGGGCCTTCTTCTCGCCAACCATCTTCGCCAGCACATGCAGGGGTACATCGATCTCATGTTGTATCATCGCCGTGCTGGCTATGGTGCTGCCACGTACAGGCTGTCTGCGATCGACGACAAGGATTCTCAATGCCTTTCCCGCCAGCGCATGCGCCATGAGCGCACCGCTGATGCCCGCTCCAACGATGATGACATCGAACGATGTGGAAGATGGCCTCTTCCTCGACACCACCGAAATTCTCGGAGAAGCTGTCCACAGAGGTTGGTCGTGGCGCAGGTGCTGCTTATGGGTAAGGGGCACGGGATTGTCCAATGGAGAGGCCTAAACGAGAGGATGCGATGCAATCTGCCATCGCCTGGCGGTCGATCAACGGTGGTAATCGACCATCGTTCGATCTCGGATCTAATGAGCTCGACGGCGATCAACCGTTGCGGCCGGGGGATCGTCCTTCGAGAGCCATGACATCCAGCGAAAAGTTCGAGCCGAAGTCGCTCGGGCGTAGGGTCGCCTGCCTTACAGGCGACCCTACTTTCAAAGTGCTTTCATATCATCGCGTTCGCGACCACCGATGACTGCAGCGACGGCGGCAATGAATGCACCGATCAGCAGCGACAATGTCCCGAAAAGGGCGAGCTTGGCACCAGCCTTGCGAGCACCCTCTGCAGCCTGCTGAGCCTTTGCCTTGGCGTCGGCAACATTCTTCAGAATCGTGTCGACCCGCGTTTTAGCGTCGGCGTCGGACAGGCCGGTCTTCGCAGCGACAAGCTGTGTCAGATACGTCTGGTCATCCGGGGAAATGCTGCCGGAAACCGCGCCATTGGCGAGGATTGTGGCGACCTGCGCTGCTGAGGTGTCGGTGACGTTTGCATTTGCCGGAAGCTTCCGCGGGTCGGCCGGCCGCAGCAGGCTGTCGACGAAGTAGGAGCTTCCTCCCACGCTGTCGCCGGCTTTGGAAACTGCCACGGTGGCCGCGCCAGATGTCACTGTGGAAGCGGCCTGGACCCCGGCGCCGACGATCGATGAAAGGGCTGAACCGAGGACGCCAACGACGACCAGCGTCGCCAATGCCCAGGTGAGTAGTCCGTGGGCGGTGTCCCGGAAATAGACCTCGTCCGTATGGACCGATACCCATTTCGTGCGAAGGCGGCCGGTTAGGTAGCCGCCAATACCAGCCGAAAGCCACTGGACGATGATGAGCCAGATAGCCGCTGAGATTGAAACGGTGGCGACCGCAGCGCTTTGCGAGGACCATGGCGACACCATAGTCAGGCCTAGCCCGGATCCTAGCAGTGTCAGGATCAGCGTCACACCGACAGCGGCGAGTGCTCCTGCGATGATCGGGGCCCAATTCACGCCGGAGGCGGAGGATTCAGGTGCAACAGTGCGCGCAGCATTTGCGTCGATTGTCGTCATGATGCGCTCCTATCGTACAAAGAGCATGATGAGGATGATAATCGGGATCGGAATGCCCAGGAACCAGAGAAGAATGCCGCGACCCATGAGAGCCTCCTGTGTTTAAGATAGATCGGTGAGAAAGGAGAGCCCTGACCTTGAGGCCAGAGCTCATTTCATCAGACGCCTGGCTGGCGATAGCGGGCCCGCTCTTCCTCGATGGCCGCCGGTTCGTACGGATCAAGGCTATCGTCGAACTTGGTCCAGCCTTGCTTGGTATAGGCGTTGCGACGCTCAACCGGATCGACCCAGTTCGACTGCTTGAGAATTGTCTGCGCATTGAGCGCGACTGCATCCTCGACCTTCGCGGTGACGAGCGTCCCGCCGCGACGGACGCCTTCGGCATAGACATGCGCGTCGGCTTCCGGAACGCCGGAATCAGTCAGGGCACCGATCAGGCCACCTGCAGCACCGCCGGCGACTGCGCCAGCGACGGCACCAACCGCGGTCGCCGCAAGCCAGCCGGCCGCGACAACGGGGCCCACGCCCGGAATTGCGATCATGCCCAGGCCCGTCAGTAGACCGCCCGCGCCACCAACGATAGCGCCAAGCCCCGCACCCGTACCGGCGCCATTGGCCGCACCCGAATGATCCTTGTCATGATCGTGAGCATTGTTCGAAACGATGCTTATCTGTTCTGAAGGCACACCAGATCTCTCAAGCGCGTTGACTGCGGTTTCGGCATCCTCGTAGTCGTCAAAAAGTCCGGAAACTGTTTTCATTTTAGTTCTCCTGAAATCGATAGATTCGGATGTGCGGCAATCACATCGCGACGATGTTGCCCTGGTAGTCGAGAGTGACCGACACGGACTTGCCGTCTTTGGTTGCTGTTGACTGCCACAGACCCTTGTCATCAAGCTTGAGCGCCGTGACGCCGCTATACCCCGCCTTCTCTATGCGTTCCTTGGCCTGTGCCTCGGTGAAGCTATTGTGGCCTGCGACGGGCGCCGTCGGGTTCTTGGTGTTGGGGGTAGCGACGGCCGGGGTGTTGGCATCTGTCGACGGGGTCGCGGATGTCTGGGCGACAGCCGTCAGCGCTGACGCTCCAAGGAGCGCCGCGGCGAAAATCATCGTTTTCATTGTGTTTCCTCATATTGCCGGATCTTCTTCACGAGACCCGTAAGTCTACAACCATGTGCGCAGCAATTGGTTCCGGCCGGACTAGACGATTGGGTGAGGGGTTGCCTTTTATTGATGCCCGACTGCAAGCCGTGCCGGCGACGACTAAGTTTAGAACTACCTTGCGGTTCACGGGTTTTGCTGGCGAGACCACAGGCCAACCGACATGAAAGAAAGGTATGGTGAGCATGGCGATTTTTCGGTTTTCCCACCATGGTTAGCGAAACAGCACGCGGGCGTACTGCCTTTCCGTCCGCGATTTCCCCATCACCGCAAGAATGCTTTCAAGGCCTCCATCAGGGCCTTGGAAATTTATGCGGGGAGGGCGTCCGCCATCGATCTACCGTTCTCCATGTCATGCGCGCGTGGAATAACCGCATAGGAAAAGAGGCGGTGATGCGGAGCCAACGTTTTTGGAGCCGGCTCTTCTTCAGCGCAGCAGGTCAGAAGGAAAAGGGCCAGCGCGAAGCTGGCCCCAGCATTATTTCCTCAATTTGGAATAGTCGAGCTTCGGGGCCATCGAGAGATCCTGTTTCGAGGTGTCGACATAAGCCTTCCAGGTTCCGTTGTCCGGCGCCAGCGCGATCGACGATGGATCGAGAACCACGTAGGTTTCACCGATGCCGAGGAAGCCGCCGACACTTGCAACAACGCCAATCACCGACTTGCCCCCACCGATGACTACGTCGGATATTTTACCAATGGTTTCGTTCTGCTTGTTGTATATGCCGATGCCGACCAGTTTCGACGTGACCAGATCATCGTCCTGGATGTTGACGTATTTTAAGGGGCCGCTCGCCGTCTTGCCCATTGTGATGCCGGGGCCAGCCATGGCGGCGTCTGCGCCGGTTGCGGCAGTCGTCTGAGCGAAGGCTGCGCCACTCATAAGTGTGAGCGCCAAGCCGGCAAGGATCGAACGAATTTTCATGAGATACTCCTGTAAAGTACGGCAGACGAAGGTGCATGCCATTACCGGGAGTTAACCCTTGCGAGCGAAAAACGTTCCCTAGTTCATTGATTTATATTGTTTTTCCTCTTTGTACGACGACAGCCGTCGGTTGGGCTTTTATTCCGTGTGCGATCAAAGGGATGGAGTCTTATGGATAACTGGGGCATACAATCCTGAGGAGCATTTATCCTTCCGACCTTATAGGCAAGCAACAAAAGCTCAGCACAAACGTGGATGATGATCAGTGTCGACCTCGCTCAGGCCGCCACCATTTCGCGTATTGCGCTGATAATTCTCTCGGGGTTGTAGGGCTTGCTGAAAAACCGCCCATCGATCGGGAGGTTCTCTTCCAGAATGGACCGGTGGCCGGATGTCACGATGATCTTGATGGGCGGCCAGCGATCTCGAACAGCGGCTGCAAGTTTCAGACCGTCCATGCTGCCGGGCATATCGATGTCGGTGAACAGGGCTTGTATTTCAGTATGTTGTTCGAGGACGACAATGGCTTCGTCGGCATTTGCAGCCTCAAAGACCAGAAACCCGCCCTCCTCCAGAGCACTTACAATGTCTATCCTCGTTAGTGGTTCGTCCTCGACCACGAGAACGGCAATACGGGCATGGGTCATTGAAATATCAATTCTCTTGGGCCACCGCTCTTTTGAAAGTGGTGACAGCAGGTGTGAATTGGCGCGGTTCAAGGTCAGCATCAGTGGATATGTAACGCGGCTCACCTCGAAATTGATCCGTGCCTTTCAATGTATATCGAAAGTAAGTGCAGAGTGACCATGAAAGCGCCTGTTCTGGGCATAAGCGTTCGCAACGCTATGTTTCCGATCAAGCGTTTGAATATCTGGATGTGGTCGTGCACCGCGAGATACTGGCAGCTATTGGGCATTTCGTGAGTGGCACGGGTGATTTCGGCGCTCAAGCCGTTCTCAAGACCGTTCGAGCGGCGCGGACCACGGCGTCGGTCGTGATATCGAACTTCTTGTAGACGTCGTCGATCTTGCCCGATGCGCCGAACTCGTGCATGCCGACAAAACGGCCGTCGAGTCCCAGATAGCGATCCCAGGAATCCTGCACGGCTGCTTCAACGGCAACACGTGCCCGGGTTTCGCCGAGAACCTTGCGTTTGTAATCATCATCCTGCTCTTCGAATATCAGGCGGCAGGGCATGGAAACGACCGCGGTCGGAATCCCTTCGCCCTGTAAGACAGCCCGCGCTTGCGTCGCGAGATGCAGTTCGGACCCGGTTGCCATGATCGTTAGGCGTCGCTCTCCGCCTTCGGCGTCGAGCAGAATATAGCCGCCCCTGGCCGAGAGATTTTCGCCACCGGCATCACGCCGAAGAAAAGGCATCGGCTGCCGGGATAAAGCGATCAGCGCCGCGCGTCTGGGTGCGTCGAGGATCGCTTCCCAGCATTCGGCAGTCTCGATAGGATCGCCCGGTCGATAGACGGCAAGCCGGGGAATGGCGCGCAGCGCACTCAGATGTTCGATCGGCTGGTGTGTTGGACCATCTTCGCCAAGACCTATGGAATCGTGCGTCATCACGAAGATGGTGCGAATTTCCATCATAGCGGCAAGGCGAATGGACGGTCGGCAATAGTCGGAAAACGTCAGGAATGTTCCGCCGTACGGAATGAGGCCGCCATGTAACGCAATGCCATTCATTGCGGCTGCCATGCCATGTTCGCGGACGCCGTAGTGAACATAGGAGCCGGCATAGTGACTGGGTGTGATTTCGACCTGATTTTTCGCCTTTGTATTGTTGGACGGCGTCAGATCCGCCGAACCACCGAGCATTTCGGGAATGGCATCGAACAGATGATTGAGCACGATGCCGCTTGCCTGCCGCGTCGCCAAGTCCTTCTCGCTGGCAAGCAGCTCGACCTTGGCCGATGCGATTGCCTGACGCCAGTGGGAAGGGAGTTCTCCTTTCATGCGCCGTTCGAAATTTTCCCGAAGCGATTCCGGCATCTCCTTCACACGATCGGCCCAGGCCATCCGTGCCTGTCGGCCCCTCGCGCCGATCTGGCGCCAGCTGTCGAGCAGCGGTTGCGGGATTTCAAATGGAGGGGCGGACCAAGCGAGGATCCGGCGGGCGCCGGCGATTTCCTCTTCTCCCGGCGCGTCGCTATGCGCCTTTTGCGTGCCGGCCTTTGTCGGAAAACCAAAGCCGATGATGGTTCGGCAAGAAATCATCGATGGCCTGTCGGTAATTTTCCGGGCCTCGATGATGGCGCCGCGAATAGCGTCTGTGTCGTGTCCGTCGATTTCCTGCACGTGCCAGTTCGAGGCACGGAAACGGTCGGCTTGATTATCGGATTCGGCAAGGCTGGTGGCGCCGTCGATGGATATGGAATTGTTGTCGAAAAAGGCGATCAGTCTTCCGAGCTTCAGATGACCAGCGAGCGAAATCGCTTCGTGGCTGACGCCTTCCATCGTGCATCCGTCACCGAGGAAAACATAGGTGAAATGATCGACGAGATCGTCGCCAAAGGCGGAATTCATGATCCGTTCGGCCAAAGCAAAGCCAACCGAATTCGCCAGCCCCTGTCCCAAAGGCCCCGTGGTCGTCTCGATCCCGGGCGCGTGGTGATATTCCGGATGTCCGGGCGTCCTGCTATCGATCTGACGGAACCGATGGATCTCTTCGATCGTCATGTCCTTGTAACCCGTCAGGTACAAAAGACTGTAGAGCAGCATCGAGCCATGGCCATTCGAGATCACGAAACGATCGCGGTCGAACCAATATGGATCGTCGGCATCGAACTTCACGAAGTCTGAAAACAGCACGGCTGTGATGTCCGCCATGCCCATCGGCATTCCCGGATGGCCGCTTTTTGCCTTTTCGACAGCATCCATGGACAGAAAACGGATGCAATTGGCGAGCTCGCGCAGATGCTGATCTTTGGGAGCCGGTACGGCCTTGTCGGCCGCTTGAGATTGGTTTTGCATTTATTCCTCCAAGGACTTGTTGCCGTGTCATCTGACGCGCAGATGGTGGTCCTGCGTAAACCGGGAACTGTTTTGGCTGGCGCCACGCCTGATTTCAGCAAGGAACCCAGAACGCCACTGGATGGCTTTGGGTTCCTGTTTCGTGCTTCACCGGTTTTGGCGGCGCGAGCGCCTAGGCATCCTTACCCGCTTGCCTATGCCCCGGACGCCGCGGTCCTTGCCAAAAGGACGGAAATATCGCTGTTTGTGGGGTCTCAAGCATCCTTGTGGGCATCCCATTCCGGCAGGTAAGTCGCCTTCAACCAATGGCGGAGATCTTCCCCATACGGCCGTCGCCGCTCCTGCTAAATTTGATAGGCGCGCTGTCTGAGGTAATTCTCTTTCTGCGCCGCCATGTCGATCCTTGCCTCAGCAGAGAGAGAATAGCGCGTCACGCGTTCATTCAAGGATGCCGCACCTGATCGTGATCGCCAAGTCGTCCAAATTCTGAAAACCCGGCAGAGAACAGTCATGCTTTCGATATCAGTATCGGCGCGTCCCATAAGATCTCCGGCACCGTCTCGGTCGGGGTTAACCTGGGGTCGAATTTCTCACTGACCGGATCGCCGGCGTCGCATCGCGCACCCATAAAATGGACCTATGCGACGAAAAAAGACAATTTCTACTAATCGTTATAGTATTTTTCGATCTACAATCCCTACTCCTGCCGCCTTAATAGTTCCATCTACGAGGCCGCCCGAGTGTACTTTAATTGCGGGTGAAGAAGACCTGTCTTCGGCTTTATTACTGCGGCCATACTATCTGCGCATGAGGTCGCGGTTTTTAAGCATTGCCGGGAAACGGAGTGTACGCGATGAGCCATCTGTCGATTGCTGAGAATGATGTGATCACCGAGTCCTCCGAAATTTTTGCTAAAGGTGGATCGCAACCAAATTCGCTTTATCATCCGCTGGCGCTTCAGGATGTTCTCGAGGCATTGCCGGAAGCCGTCTATACGACGGATGCTGTCGGTCGGATCACGTTCTACAACAAAGCAGCAGCTGTGATGTGGGGTGTCAGCCCCGAGCTTGGAGCGAGCGAATTTTTCGGCTCATGGAAGCTCTATCGGCCCGATGGGACACCTCTCCCGCACGACGAATGTCCCATGGCGATCGCGTTGAAAGAGCGCCGCGCCGTCAGAGGGCTGGAAGCGGTTGCCGAGCGGCCGGATGGTACACGTGTGGCTTTCCTTGCACTTCCAACTCCGATCTTCGACGCCGCCGGAAATCTTAGCGGCGCAGTCAATATGCTCGTCGATCTGACCGAACTGACCGTCGCGGAAGAGGCGGCCCAAAGGTTTGCCGCAATCGTTGAATCGTCCGACGACGCGATCCTCGCCAAGGATTTGAACGGCACAATCGTCAACTGGAACCGTGGCGCCGAGCGTCTGTTCGGTTACACGGCGGAGGAAGCAATCGGCCAGCCTGTTCTCATGCTTATTCCTCTGGATCGACAGAACGAGGAGCCAGAGATCCTGGCGCGCATCCGCCGTGGCGAACGCATCGACCACTATGAAACGATCCGGCGCCGGAAGGACGGCAGGCTCGTCGAAATATCATTGTCGGTCTCGCCGATCAAAAATCGCGAAGGCCGCGTAGTCGGTGCGTCCAAGATCGCTCGCGATATAACCGAGCGCCGGCGCGCGGAAGAGCAGCAACATCTGTTGATCAGGGAGATGGACCACCGCGTCAAAAATCTGTTCAGTCTTGCAAGCAGCGTTGTGTCCTTAAGCGCGCGAGCCGCAACGACACCGGGCGAGCTCGCATCCGCTGTTTCGGCCCGATTGAACGCATTGGCGCTTGCGCATGCCTTGACGGTTCCCCGCACGTCTGACGCAGCCAGTCGCAACGAGCAGACAACCATGCTGCACGCCTTGATCCAGACGATTGTGGCGCCCTACGATGTCAGCACCGACAACCGGCGATCGCGGGCCATCATTACTGGCCCCGATGTCACGATTAGCGGCAGCGCGGTCACGAGCTTTGCATTGCTGCTGCATGAATTTGCAACCAACGCCGCGAAATATGGAGCTCTTTCCACCTCGGACGGACGCGTCGATATAACATGCGTCGAGGATGGGGAGCACTTTATGCTGACGTGGACCGAGATCGGCGGGCCGCGGGTGGAGCGGCAATCCGATGGTGATGGATTTGGCAGTATCCTCGCCAAGGCGACGGTCCGCAGCCAGCTCGGCGGCGAGATTTCTCGGGAATGGAGACCCGAGGGTTTGTCGATCCGCCTCACGGTTAGGGCAGACCGTCTCGTTGCGTAATCGCAGTCCCTGTTTCGGTCGCGGATCCAATCGACCGTTCCGCAATATCGCCGCGCCATGCCGACCGAATACTTGCCTTCTTGATCCACTCCTTAAATAACGCAATCGAAAATGATACGCGTGAGGCGGTGTTGCTGCCCGAGGCGGGCTCCCACCAGATGAGCGCTCGCAGGTGAGCCAATGGTGGATTTCAGCTTTGGCGCAACACAAGGTCAAGGTTTTGACCCCGACCTGGCATTGTTCTGCGAAGTGCCAGAACTATGTCATGATTTCTTCGCGTGATCGTCAGTCGTGCGGGTGGATTGGGACGAATACTCTTTGCCGTCTCGATAAAAGAGAGCGAAAGCGTCTCGCCCCGCCGAGAGCCGGCAAGAACGGCAATGGTGCCCATACTCTCGTGAAACGAGCCAAAATAGCGCCTCGTCCCTGCGTCATATCGGATACTGATGCGCATCGATATGCCAAATATGATCGCTGTCGTGCAGCGCCCGTCAAAGACGGCCTGCCGCCCCACGCTATTGCCTTTGAATTCGCACGTCAGCGCGTGGTCTGAGCCATTGGCACGCTCCAACCTGCCAGTTCCGGTAAACTGTCCGTCAAAAGCGCGAAGAAAGTCCGCATCCTGGCTGAGGGCACCGGGTGCTGACTGTGCCCATGTTGTCGTTGTGATTGCGACCAGAAGTAAGACCGTCGTAAATGCCTTGAGCATTGTGAAACGATGAGGCACCGGTCATTCCTCCACGCATCGTCATTTGGATACGTGTTCCGGTTTACCCTTTATCTTGGTCGATGCGAACTCCTCCAGTTGCCGCTCGCTCATGGATCTCTCCATTTCTTTCGAGACTCCCTTCAATTCGCTTTTCGGAGTCTCGCCCCGCTTTGCGGACAGCGCTACGCCGGCAGCCCTTTGTTGAGCTTTGGATTTCGCGGGCATTTCGATCTCCTTTGAAGATTGCCGCTTTCATGGACGGTAGTTCTATAACTTCGGAAGACATTGAACGTTCCAAAATGCCAACCGAAAATCCCTTCGAGACGCATGCTGCAACCGCAACAACAGAGCCTCGCATCTACCAGGTTGCGAACAGGCCGATAGCGGCGGCAACCATGATAAACGTTGCCAGCCATCCGACGATCTTCAATCCGATATGCAACCGAAATTCGCCCATTGCCGGACGATGGCTCGAGAGATGCATCATCAACGCCATGACGGGAACTGCGACGACGCCGTTGATCACCGCACTCCAGAAGAGCGCCTTGATTGGATCTATCGGACTGAAATTCAGGCCAATTCCGAGGAACGTTGCGATAGCGATAGCTCCGTAGAAAGCCTTTGCCCTTCCGGCCGTGCGTGAGAGCCCCACGGGCCATCCAAAGGTCTCTCCAAGCGCATAGGCGGATGAGCCGGCGAGCACGGGCAGGGCGAGCAGCCCGGTTCCGATGATGCCGAGAGCAAAGATGAAAAACGCAAAGGGCCCCGCTATCGGCCGGAGCGCCTCGGCTGCCTGCGAAGATGTCTGGATATCGGTGACGCCGTGCGCGTTCAACGTTGCTGCGGTCGTCAAAATTATAAACAGTGCCACCACGTTCGAGATGAGCATACCGATATAAGTATCCCATTGGATACGCTGAAACTCCGGCTTCGCTTGCTCGGGCGCGCGTTTAAGCGGTTTTGCCTGCGGGCGTTCTTTGACCTCCTCAACTTCTTCTTCAGCCTGCCAGAAGAACAGGTAGGGGCTGATTGTCGTCCCGAGCACGGCAACAACCGCTGTGATGTAGGGCCCATCGAAGGTGATGTGCGGCACGACCAGATTATAGCCGACGGTGCCCCATGGAATATGCACCACGAAGGCGACGCCCACATAAGCAAAGAGCGAGAGGGTCAGCCACTTTAAAACTGAAACATACCGCGAATATTGCGAAAACACTTCCAGCAGCACCGACGCAAGGCCGAACAAGGCAACATAGATCAACGCCGGGCCGCCGATCAGCAGCTTGAGTGCCGCCCCCATCGCGCCGAGGTCAGCCCCAATGTTGATGACATTGGCGACCACCAGCAATGATACGACGCTGTATACGACGCCAACGGGGTAGTGTCTCTTCAGATTGCCGGCGATGCCTTGACCTGTGACGCGCCCGATCCGGGCGCTGATTTCCTGAATGGCGCACATCAAGGGCCAGCTGAAAAGCATGACCCAGCCCATGCTGTATCCGAATTGAGCACCGACTTGCGAGTAGGTCGCAATGCCGCTCGGATCATCGTCGGACGCCCCGGTGATCAGCCCGGGACCAAGGATCTTTAACAGATTCGGACGCTCTGACTGTTTGCTCGCCGCCTGAGGCGATGGCTCGGTAGAATTGGCGTCCATCGAAAATGTCTCACCTCTTGATCGTGCGGCGTCGAACAGCGCTCATACGCTAACGATCAAGGCGACCATTGGTTTCAGCCCATGCCAGCTATTTATTGTTTGGGTTGAGGAGTGTCATGCTGACTTGGTGACTATGGCAGTCATCCGCGTGACAGACCTCGTGCCCAGCAAAAGATCGTTCAAATCCAAACTCGCGCTAACGCGGTTTCTGAAAGATATGCTAGGTGATTTGAGCATCGGTTGTGGGTCGTTACCCAGAGTGCCAGGGAAAAGAAACGCGATGATCCGCAAATATCTCACCAGCCATGAGCATCCGTTGCAGTCGGCCGATTTGGATATCTGTCAGCGGGCTTTCGATGCTCTTCTGATCGAGTTGGACATCGCCAAAGACACAGAAGAAGCCGAGCGCGTGGCTGCCGTTATCATCGAGTTGTATCAACAAGGGGTTCATGATGAACACCAGCTACTCGTTCTCGCTGGTGGAGCCCGCGGTAAGATCTGAACGGGTGTGGGTATAGACAAGTGAATGCGGTGGATTTGCGTCGGTAGTGAGCGGGAAAACTGCCGCGTCAGCCGGCGGGTTCAGCTCGCGATTGGTCGCCTGGCGAATGCGCGCGAGGAGTTCGATCGTATCCCCCGGCTGCGGTTTCTTTGACGGATCGAAATGCTTTGTAAAGCTGGATCGTGTTCATGCTGACTGCTCCAGCCACCGAAGCACTGCGAGTTCATCTTCGTCCAACCATCTCAGCATGTTGCTGGATCTCGTCTTCACCTTCACTTGCGTAATTTCGGCTAGGGCGCCGTTCTCGAAGTCTTCAAATACACGCGGGTGGATGTAGGATGCTCGGCACACAGCGCGCGTGTTCACCAGTTTCGCCGCAACGGCATCGATGACTTCGTTCACTTGTCTTGCTCGCGCTGCGGCGGTGTCGGCAGGTTGGATAGCCGCCAGCGTGGAGGCCGCCATACGGGTGGCGCCCCAGGTGCGGAATTGCCGCGAGCTGAAGTCGCCGGCCGCCGTGTCACGAATATAAGCATTAACGTCCTGCGAGCGTATCGAATGACGAACGCCATCGTCGTCCACATATTGGAACAGCTGCTGGCCGGGCAACTCCTGCAGCATTCGTATGGCGCGGATGATGCGGCGATCACTGTAGCTCAGTCGCCATTCCTTGCCGGATTTTCCCTTGAATCGAAACTGGATGCGTGATCCCACCACTTTGACGTGGCGGCTGCGCAAGGTCGTCAAGCCGTAGGAGTGGTTTTCCATCGCATAGGCCTCGTTGCCGATGCGGATGAAAAGCTTGTCCATCAGCCATACGACGGTAGCGAGCGCCTTTGCTAGTCCGGGCTTCCTTCGGCGAAGGTCGATATCGATCCGCTTGCGGATTTTAGGCAATGCTCGGGCGAACTCCGCCAGTTGCGCGAATTTCTCCCGGCCGCGCTCTGCGATCCAATCCGGATGATAGCGATATTGTTTCCGTCCCCTGACATCGCGGCCGACGGCCTGTAGGTGCGATCGCGGATCCGGTGAAATGATCACGTCGATGTATGCGGGAGGAATGGCCAGGGCGGAAAAGCGGTCGAGCTCGACCTTGTCGACGATGCGGTTTCCGCTCTGATCGTAATAGAGAAAGTCTTTTCGGCCCTTCTTGCGGGTAACGCCGCTGTCCAGTGTGGCGAGATAGAAACATCCGGAACCATGGTCACCTTTCGGCGCTGCCGGGTCAACAGCTGCGCGTCCGCGTCCCTCTACGACCTCGGCCGCGGCTGGTCTGGCGGCGCTGTCGCTGCCGCCGCCATTTAGTCCCGATCCCAAACGCGCATTGCCCTCAGTCGCGGCCCTCTTGCTCGGGCGCATTTGAGATCTTGGGTCCGCGCGGGTGTTCGATGTTCTCTGCATCGCGCGCAGCTTACGCAAGCATACGGATGTGGGGCTCGCGATCCCAATAACGCTTGCCGGCTGCACCGACAAAAGCGGAGAGACCGACCACACCTGCGTCAGGTTGAATGCCGGCTTTGTCGAGCAGAGGCTTGGCCGGCTCATCATAACCGATGGCCTTCAGATGGCCGAAGGCATCCATCACCCATTGCACGGCAGCCCCTTCCTTGACGAGCATTGCCGCGCCCTCCTTCGACAGGATGACCGCCACGGCGTCGAAGAGCTGTGACGGCGAACCGAGGAGTTGCCCGTCGGCCTGGATCGTATTGCCATCTGAAAGTTTCGTTCCCCCCACCTTCGGCGCGACGATGAAGGGTGTGGCGCCGGCGGCGGTCAGAGAGCCGATAAGATCAGAGATTGCCTTGGCGTCGCTGCCCGCGGCGATCATGATGCCGATCTGCCGACCTTCGATCGTGTCCAGCATGTTGCGATGTATGGACAGGGACGGCGAAGGATCGAGATCGATCGGTTTACGGGCGGGCGGATTCTTGTTGGGCAGGACGATACCGAGACCGGCGGCGACGCGGTTTGCCAGATCGGCGTCGACATTCATGAGGTTGCCCACCATGCGTGGCGGCACCTGCTCGAGCTGCACCTTCGATAGCTCGAATACGAAGGCGGAGGCGATGTGAGCCTGTTCCGACGGCGTTTGCGATTTCCAGAACAGGCGTGCCTGACTGTAGTGATCGGCAAAGAGTTCGCCGCGTGCCCGCAATTTGTCACCTTGCTCTTCTTCCCCGGCCTGGTGGGCGAAGGTTCGAAAGCCGGTGACCGGACATTCACGCGGCCCGCCAGGCTCGCCGCTTGCGGCAAGGCTGTTGGGTTCGTAATTGGCGCGGCCCTTGGGTACGTTCATCTGCATCTGGCCGTCGCGCTGGAAGTTCATCACCGGACATTTCGGCGCGTTGATCGGCAATTGATGGAAATTCGCAGTGCCGAGCCGTGATTTCTGTGTGTCGAGATAGCTGAACAGGCGCCCCTGCAGCAGCGGATCGTTGGTGAAATCGACCCCCGGCACGATATTGGCCGGACAGAAGGCAACCTGCTCGGTCTCGGCAAAGAAATTGTCCGGATTGCGGTCAAGCACCATCCGTCCGACGATCTTGAGTGGCAGGATCTCCTCCGGAATGAGCTTGGTGGAATCGAGGACATCATAGGGAAGGCTTTCGGCGAATTTGTCGTCGAAGAGCTGCAGGCCGAGCTCCCATTCCGGAAAATGGCCGGCGGCGATCGTCTCGAAAAGATCGCGGCGATGATAGTCGTTATCGGCTGCCTGTAGTTTCAACGCTTCGTCCCACACCAGCGACTGCATGCCGAGTTTCGGCCGCCAATGGAATTTCACGAAGGTTGATTTACCGGCCTCGTTGACGAGGCGGAAAGTGTGGATGCCGAAGCCCTGCATCATACGGAGCGAGCGAGGAATGGCGCGATCCGACATCGCCCACATCAGCATATGGGTCGCTTCCGGCATCAGGGATGCCCAATCCCAGAAGGTATCGTGGGCACTGCCGGCTTGCGGATAGGCCCTGTCCGCCTCCATTTTGACGGCATGGACGAGATCCGGAAACTTGATCGCATCCTGGATGAAAAAGACGGGGATGTTGTTGCCGACGAGATCCCAGTTGCCTTGCTTGGTGTAGAATTTCACCGCGAAGCCGCGCACGTCGCGCGGCGTATCGACGGAGCCTGCGCCGCCGGCAACGGTGGAGAAGCGGACGAAGACCGGGGTCTTTTCGCCCTTGCGCTGGAACAGATCGGCCTTGGTGATGTCGGGAAGCGGCTCATAGAGTTCGAAAAACCCATGCGCGCCCGAACCGCGGGCATGCACGATCCGCTCGGGGATGCGTTCGTGATCGAAATGAAAGATCTTTTCGCGCAGCACGAAATCTTCAAGAAGGGTCGGCCCGCGCACGCCCGATTTCAAGCTGTTCTGGTTGTCGGAGACAGGGATGCCCTGGTCTGTCGTCAAATGATCGACGCCCCCATGCGGCCCCTTGGCCGGCACCTGCTGATGCGTCTCGCCGCCTTCGCCGCGCGAGGTCTCGAAATTCGTGTCCGTTGCCATTGGGGGTCCTCCTTCGGATGTCATTCTGCGGACCTAACGCCCGCTATTCCCGGTTGTTCCGAGCGACCTGCGTTCGTCGCTCATGGGCCGTTCAGGGGGCAATGAGCCCAATGCCAAGATCGTGTTGGTGGCGACGGTAAAGGTGGGCAGGTGCTTCGACGATCGTCACCTCCAATGTCGGATGCGCGATGCCGTCAGGGAAATGGCCGCCGAGCACAGGGGCAAACAAGCGTAAAACCAGGAATGGTTTTCCGATCATGGATTTCGCGCGACGCGCTATACCCCGACCCTTAGCGGCCTCATTTCCTTGTGGGCGATGTGGTGATTGCCTCTTGAAGACGCTCATCGAAGCCGGGCAATGCCGATGAGAAATTCAGTTCCTCGGCATTTTCCGAAATCGCAAAGCCCGCCCGGCTTTTCAGCCGGGCTGCGTCACAGGCGTTGTCCGTTCCTACGGCCGCCGCACGACCCGCATAACCAGCGAGATGACCAGCAGAACCAAGAAGATGAAGAACAGAACTTGTGCGATCGAAGCAGAAGCGCCCGCGATTCCTCCGAATCCGAGAACCCCCGCAATCAGCGCCACAACAAAAAACACCAGAGCATAATAAAGCATGGTGATCTCCTTTTCGGTGTATGAGGAGACAACGGAATTCATCAAAATTGGTTCCAAAACATCCATAATCTTATTGCATTTGATCTTTCGCGCTTGGCTGCGGGCATTGATCTGCTCAAGCGAGGCAACAATGGAGGTCGGCAATGAAGGCGTCCCATGGCATCTGCTTGTACATCAGCCGAACCCAACAGCGCGTTGAAATAATCTATCGTCCTCATCGGGTTCGGGTGGTTCGGCTGCCTGAAGATAGAATTTTGCAGGAACTGTCAGAACAAACCAAAGACTTGCCCCCAGTAAGAAAAACATCCCCGTCGGGTCGGCTGTTCCTGCGAAAAACGGGAGGCTTGCGGACACGAACAGGACGGTCATTCTCACGGACCATTCTGCCTCCCGTTTTGTGAAGGCGCGCGTCCTGTGGAGTGCATATTCTCGTCGGCTGTAGATATTGGCTACTCTGAACGAGGAAACCAATTTCCAAACCGAAGGGAGCGCGAGCATGGCGAGAGCTGAAGCGCAGAGGACAAACCCAGAGTCGTGAAGAAAATGTGCGGCGGCGATCAAGAGAAGAGAGAGCACAGCGAGATGCCATGTCGGCTCCAGCCGCTCGGGATGTTGTCCGAAACGAATATGCCAGGCTCGCAAGCCGCTAGCTGCGCCGTCTAGCAACGGTCGATCGATGTAGCTGTTAATCCATTCCATCCGCGGGTCCTCATAATCAGACCTGAACGGAACATCATTTTATTGGGTCATCATCGTGGCAACGCCACTGCCAAATGTCGATCCGACATCACAACGGTTGGCGCGCGTCGAGTTATGTTCAGGGGAGTGGAAAGGTGTGATTTCGATTTTGACTTAACCGCCAACTCTTCCGCGGGCGCATTCCGAGGATTCGGATGGGAACCATACAGCTGCCCACATTTATCTCATTGGGATTGGTCGAGTGCATGCGGAGACGCTGTTCCGGGTCGCTCTCCAGAGCGATCTCGGGAGATGATCACACCAGCAACTATGATGAATGCGAGAATTGCTGCCGTCACAATGGAGACCATCAATGACCGGTATTTTCTTGGCTCGGAATATGGCATCGCCGTATCCTTCTATTGCCGAGGACAGGAGTGCATTCCTCAACACTCCGGGGTCTTAAATGTTCCGAGTGGCCACTGCGAGCCTCCCGTGCGCGACAAACATCCTCCGCCTCGTTGCAGCCGTCAGGGAACTAAGCATGCCGAAGTCCGTTCCACTTCCGCGACGGAGGAAAATCCATGGCGCCACGCTCGTTCTGGAAGGGCTATTTGAAACTATCACTCGTGACCTGTCCCGTCGCGATGGCACCGGCGACGACCGAAAACGAGAAGGTGCGATTCCATACCCTCAACAGGAAGACCGGGAACCGCATCGTTAGCCGCTATGTCGATTCCGTGACCGGCAAGGCCGTGGACGAGGATGACGAGGTCAAGGGATACGAGCGTGGCGAGAACGAATTTGTCATCCTTGAAGATGAGGAGCTCGACGCGGTGGCGCTGGAAAGCACCCGCACGATCGACATTGAGATGTTCGTGCCGCGCGACAGCATCGAGTGGATCTGGTTCGATACGCCGCATTATCTGACGCCGGATGATCCCGTCGGTGAAGAAGCTTACTGCGTGATCCGTGACGCCATGGTCGCCACTGGCATGGTCGGCATCTCGCGACTGGTCATGTACCGCCGCGAGCGTGCCGTCATGCTCGAACCGCGCGGACGAGGGATCGTTCTGTGGACGTTACGGTTTGGCGATGAAGTGCGAGATGAGCAGGATTACTTCGGTGATATCGAGAGGCAATCGACGGAACCCACGCTGATGACGCTTATGGAGAAGCTGATAGACAAGCAGAAGAAGCCGTGGAGCCCGAGCATGGTGACCGATCCGATCCGGCAAAAGCTGTTCGATATCATCGCTTCCAAGAAAAAGGGCCGGAAGCGTCCCGCCAAGGTAAAGGTGGAAGAAGAGGCTGCGCCCAGCAACGTCATCAATATCATGGACGCGCTCAGGAAGAGTATTTCGCAGGAAACGAGAACCAAAAAGCGATAGCGGCGCGGTCGTTCGAGTGTTTCAGGCCGCACGCTTTCTCTTCCGCGGTGACCGGCACAGCGGTTCGGCCGCCGCCTTGAAGTCCGCCCACGGGTCCGAGCGCAAAGCCGCCAGCCGTGTCGGCACATTCAGCACCGTAAAATCGTTCGGCCCTATGGGAGGCGTTAGTTCTTCCGATGATAGTGGCATGGAAACCGCCGCTCCTGGGCGGGCTCGGGTCGAGTAGGGGGCACCGGCCGTCATGCCCCGTTGATTGCGCAGGGCCGTCCCGACCGGTAGGTCTTTGAATGAGGCGACGATATCCCAAACGAGGACGGTTCCGCCGCCATATTCGCCTTTCGGGATTGTGCCTTCGAAACCTCCGTATTCCAGCGGGTGGTCCTCCGTGTGGACGGCTAGCCGTTTGTTGCCGGCAACCAGGCTGGGGCCTTTGGCGACCGCCCAACTTTTAAGAACGCCATCCATCCCCAGGCGAAAATCATAATGCAGCCGGCGGGCGGCATGTTTTTGAATGACGAAGCTATTGTCCGAACCCTTGCGTTTTCTCGCAGCCATGCCTTTCGGCTCGGCTGTTTTCGAGAAGTCGCGTTTGCTGTTATAGGTTTCGAGCGCCATGGTCAGCCCGCCTTGCGCCGTGGTGGCGAGGATGCACCGGTGCGCGATTTCGTCGTCCGGCGCCGCGCTGAGCCGGTTTTGTCCGCCGCCTGCTTCGGCCCTGCTTTATCGCCATCCATGCCGGCGCTCTGGCGCAGTGCTTCCATAAGGTCGGTGACCTTCGCGACCTTCGGGGCCTTGCGTTTCGCAATGGCCTTACCTTCGACTTTCGCCTTCACCAATTCGATGAGCGCTGCTTCGTAGCGATCATCGAATTCGCCGGGCACGAACGTGCCGTGCTTGGTATTGATGATGTGTTCGGCAAGGTCGAGCATCTCGCCTTTGATCTTCATCTCGGGCACGTCGTCAAAGGCCTCTTCGGCGGCGCGGACCTCATAATCGAAATTCAGTGTCGTCGCGATCAGTCCCTTGCCATGGGCGCGGATCAGCATGGTGCGCATACGACGAAACAGGACCGCCTGCGCAATGGCCACGACCTGTCTCTTGCGCATGCCTTCGCGGATCAGCGCAAAGGCTTCCTCGCTGGCGCGGGTGGCGGGGGCAAGATAGTAGGAGCGGTCGAAATAGACGTCGTCAATATCAGAGCAGGCGAGAAAGGCCTCAACGCGCAGGACCTTGTCGCTCTCCGGCACTGCGGCGGTGATCTCTTCGGGCTCCAGCGTGATATAGTCATCCTTGTTGATCTCATAGCCCTTGATCTGGTCCTCGCGCGGCACGGGCTTGCCGGTTTCGCTATCGATGAATTCGCGCTTTACGCGATTGCCCGTTGTGCGATTGAGTGTGTGGAAGGAAATCCGATCGGACGTGGAGGTGGCAGTGTAGAGTGCCACCGGGCAACTCACCTCGCCGAATTTGAGAAATCCCTTCCATTGCGCGCGCGGGGCCATGCTTCATGCTCCATTTCCACGTTAGGGTTCAACGGCATTGGATCGGCATTGTTCCGTGCTGTCGGATGTCGTCCCGGATTGCGAGATCACCTCTCGAATTCATCCTCTTCGCCAGCGCAGAGTAGTTCCACCAATTCGGCCACCTTGCCACTCGGCAAGGTCCTGCCCTCACTGATCAGAGCCTCGTCGCTGTTGACCCAGGCCCAGGCCTCCGCGAGCTCTTTGGGCGTTGCGCTTATCGCTGCGATATCAGCCATCAGGGTTTCATCGACCGGGCCAAGAACCGAGACGACATCTTTTGCCGTTATGGTCATGTCTTTTCTCCCGAAAATACGGGGAGGCGAGCCATTGGAGTGCCTCCCTCATCCAGTGGGCGGAACGAAATCTCTCCGGCTTTGTTCCAGAATTTAAGATCTGCCGTGAAACGAGTGGGCGGAGGCCGCTATGCCAACGATGATCGAGTTCATGCCCCTAAACCCTTCATGGGTTGATATCATCGTGCGTCTGCTGCTGGTCATTGCCACCGGCGCGCTGATTGGCGTCAACCGCGAGGTCGGCGGACATGCCGCCGGGTTCCGGACGACGATCCTCGTCGGGTTGGCGGCGTGCCTGGCCATGATCCAGGCCAACCTGCTGCTTTCCACGATCGGCAAGACATCACAATCGTTCGTCTCCATGGACGTCCTGCGCTTTCCGCTTGGCGTGCTGACGGGCGTCGGCTTCATTGGCGGCGGCGCCATTCTCAAACGCGGCGATCTCGTCACGGGCGTCACGACCGCGGCTACGCTGTGGATCATGACGGCGATCGGCCTTTGCATCGGGGGCGGACAATTGGTGGTCGGATCAATTGGCGCCATCGCGGCCTTTATCGTGCTGTCGCCGTTCAAATGGTTCGATGAATTGATACCGCATCAGCACAAGGCGCGCATGGAGATCGAACTCGCAGACGTCGCCGAGATCGCAAAGATCCAGGCGATATTCGAGCCGCTCGGCTACACTTTCCTCTTCATCGCTAAAAGGGAAGGTAAGGCCGATGCCACCGTCCATGTAACCTATCAGGTGCGCTGGAAACACTCTGGCGTCGGCGGCGCCGCGCTGGAACTGCTGACCGCCGTTGAGGAGCGCTACAAGGTCCTCTCCTTCGAGATGGTGACGACGGCCGCGTGATTGGCCGATGTCCGTTGCGGAACATTCTTCATCGGCGTTGGTTTGCCTCTCGGAGCGAAAGGAGAATACTATGGTCAAATTCAAGAACGCCGGGACTAAAGACACATCCTCGCCTTCCAGCGATGTTCGCACCCAACAGGCGCTTGATCAGGCTGCCGGCAGCTCCGGAGACATCGAGTCGATCGCACCGGAGCCAATTCCAGGCTACGCGAAACCTGGCAACGACGATGCCCGCTCGGCGGATACGTTGGTTGGCGACAGGCAGCGTAGCCAAGCGCTGGACAAGGCCCGGGGCCGGATTGCGGAGGCCGCGTTAGCCTCGCAGCCGCGTAAACGCTATGCGACGCGAGGTGCAGCGTTATTTGCGATCGGCGGCCTCGCCGGATTCCTGCTGCACAGCGTTATCGCAAGCCGATAAGCCGATGATGAAGGCTGCAAGCGAGGAGGGCGTCATGCAAGACCCGCACGAGGAACACGGCATTTCGCAGCGGCGACCGGATGCCGAGATACGTCAGGAAATCCATAAGAGATTGAACGAGGACCCGTTGCTGGATGCCGGCGGTATCTTCGTTTCCGTCAGCCGAGGCCATGTCCTCATCGAGGGATCGGTCGAAAACACAGAGTCCAAAGGTCGGGCCGAAACTCATTCCCGACAGCTGAACGGTATCACTGGCCTCGATAGCAATCTCTGTATCCGTAAGGCGCAATAGGATGCGGAGGCCAACATGCGTACGTTGTTGCTTGTCATTCTGGGACTGATGGTAGCGTCGATCCTCAGCATTGTCGTCATCAAGCCGTTCGTGACCGGTACTAAACAGGATTCGACCATCGGCCAGAAGACCATCGAGCAGCCAGCGCCGAAGCCATAGGTACGCGCCGACTTACCGGCTTTCCGGGCTGGAGGAGACGCATCGTGCCAGATCCCGCCGTGGCTGGCGAAAGCTGCGTCTGGTGCTGGATGCCGATAGCGGCGAGATCATTGCCCATATCCCGACGGATCCGGACACCGAAGCCCGTCGGTGTGTCTTTGACCTCGATGAGATCGCTGATGGCGACCGGAATGCCGTGCGACGCCCCGAGGTCGTGACCTGAGCGAAGAATCTACCGCGTGACGTTCGGCATCCTGCATGGCGGCAGCGACGAAATAGGAGACGGCATTCAGTTTCGGCGCGAGGCGTTCCATGCGTTCGATTGCCTGTCTCGTCGCCTCGACCGGCGACAGCGTGCCATCGCGCTAAAGTCGCCCGAGTTCCCACACGCCAAGAAAAGCAGTCTCGCTCATGTGGAGTTCCTAACTCTCGCCCAGTTGATAAGACGCCGCCACCCGAGGGTGGCGGAGATCATCGCAGCTATGGGATCAGTTCTTGACCGTGTCTTCCAGGAAGAAGCGGCCGAGCGGATTCTGGTAGAAGTTCTCGATATTCTTGCGAGAAACGTTGATGTAGGGACTGTAGTAAAGGTCGATCCAGTTGACGTCGTCCTTCGCCATCTTCTGCAGGTCGATATACATCTGCTCGCGCTTCTTCGGATCGAGCTCCAGACGAGCCGCAGCCACCAGTTCCTTCACCTTCTCGTTCTTATAGTTGGTCGAGTAGTTGTTGTTGGAATCGTGGCCGAGGACGAAGGTGGTCTTCTGGTCCGGGTCGAGGATGTCGTTCGTCCAGTAGTTGACCGAGATGTCGTAATCGCCGGCAACCGTCATGTCCCATTCCTGGCTCGGATCGACCTTCTGCAGGGTGGCGGTGATACCGACCTTCTGCAATTGCTGCTGCACCAGCACGGCCGTCTGCTCGTCGACTTCGTCGCCTGCACGCAGAAGATAGGTCAGCGTCAGGTTGGAAACGCCGGCTTCGGCCAGCATCTTCTTGGCCTTTTCCGGATCGTAGGGGCGCTGCAGGTTGTCGGCGTAGTGATAAAGCGCGCCCTTCGGAATGTAGGAATTGGCGACCGTGCCCTGGCCGAAGGTGACGGCATCGACGATCGCTTTCTTGTCGATGGCGAGGTCGAGGGCCTGGCGGACTTCCTTCTTGCCGAGCTCACCATGCGCGTGGTTGATCAGTAGATGATCCTCGCGCGTCGAGGCATCGATGTCGACATTGAGGTTCGGATCCTTCTTCAGCTCCGCCACGCGGGAGAAGGGAACGAAGATCGCCGTATCGAGCTGACCGGCCTGGACGTTCAGCATGCGGGTGTTGTCATCCGGCACGGAGATCCATTCGACGCCATCGAGCTTCACCCGGTCGGCCTGCCAGAAGTAAGGGTTCTTCTTGAGGATAATGCGGTCGCCGCGCCGCCATTCCGAGACGGAGAAAGCGCCGGAGCCGATCGGCTTTTCGGCGTAGGCGTCGGGGCCGAGCGTCTCCATGCCCTTCTTGGAAATGACGGAGGCATTCGGCAGCGCCAGCGTCGACAGGAACGGCGCGGAGGGATGCTTGAGCTTGATGGTCAGCGTATGGGCGTCGGTCGCGACGGCCGTGTCGATCACCTTGTAAGAGTCGCTCCAGAGCGAGGCCGCATCGTCACGGATGCGCAGGAGACTGAAGGCCGCATCCTCGGCCGTCAGCGGCGAGCCGTCGGAGAATTTCGCATCGCGGATCTTGAAGACGTAGGTGAGGCCGTCATCGGATGTGGTCCAGCTTTCGGCAAGGCCGGGCTCCAGCTTGGTGCCGGTCTTGTCGACGCGGATCAGCACGTCGTAGACGTTCGAGAACACCCAGTTGTCGATGTTCTGGGCTGTCTTGATCGGATCGAACGTCGTCGAATCCTCGCGGCGGCCGATGGTCAGCACGCCAGCTGCTTCGGCAGAGGTTGCGGTGAGGGTGAGGCCGGCGACGATAGCCGCGAGCCCGATTGATTTCCATCTGCTGGTCATAAGATCGTTCCCTTGGTTGTTATGGCATGCGTTTGAAAGGCAGGATTTCAGCGACGTTGTTTTCGCCGCGAAGATCGGTGTCGGCAAAGAGTTGCTTGTTCGGATCGATGTCCGGAATGGCTGCGATGAGAGAGGCCGTATAGGGGTGTTTCGGTCGCGCGAAGACCTCCTCGGACGGGCCTTCCTCGACGATCTCGCCGCGATACATCACGACGGTGCGTTCGCAGAGATTGCGAACGATGGCGAGGTCGTGGGCGATGAAGAGCAGGGTCAGGTTCATCTTGCGCGTTAGCTCGCGGAAAAGCTCGATGATCTGCGCCTGGATGGTGACGTCGAGGGCGGCAACGCATTCGTCGGCAATGATGAGCTGAGGATCGACCGCCAGCGCGCGGGCAATGCCGGCGCGCTGGCACTGCCCGCCGCTCATGCTGCGCGGCCTGCGCTTGGCGAATTCACGCTCCAGCCCGACGAGATCCAGCAGTTCACCGACACGGGCGGGGATATTGGCGGACGCGACCTTGCCCTGCACTTTTAGCACTTCGGTGAGCATGTCGCCGATCGTCAGTCGTGGATTGAGTGCGTTATAGGGATCCTGAAACACCATAGCCGCCTCGCGCCGGAGCTTGGCGAGGCCCGCCGTTCTCTGCTGGGCGAGGTCGATGCCGCCGAAGGTGATATGGCCGGAGGAGAGTGGCGTCAGGCCGAGGATGGCGCGGGCAAGCGTGCTCTTGCCGCTGCCGGATTCGCCGACAATCCCGACGGTCTCGCCGGGCATGATCCGCAGGCTGACGCCCGAGACGGCGTTGACCGTTCTGGCGCCGCTGCCCTTGAGGAAGCCGCCGCCGACGTGGAAGCGGACGTGCAGGTCGTCGATTTCGAGAAGCGGCTTGAGCGGGGTGTCGGCTTTTATGGCTTCCGCGATGGATGCCGTCTCGTCCGGCATCGACGGATGGCTCTTGATCAGGTCGATCGTGTAGGGGTGGCGCGGTTGCGACAGAAGCGTCCGCTTCGGACCTTGTTCCAACAGCTTGCCGCCGCGCATCACGGCGATGCGGTCGCAGGTCTGGGCGACGATGCCAAGGTCGTGGGTGATGAGGATGATCGAAAGGCCGCGCTTGTCGCGAATGTCCATCAGGAGCTTGAGGATCTGCGCCTGGATGGTGACGTCGAGCGCGGTCGTCGGCTCGTCGGCGATCAGGATTTTTGGATTGCAGGACAGGGCGACGCCGATCATCGCGCGCTGGCGCATACCGCCGGAGAATTCGTGCGGATAGCTTTCATATTGCCTGATGGGATCGGGAAAGCCGACCTGACCGAGGATTTCGATGGCAGCAGTGCGTGCCTCCTGCGCATTGAGGCCCTGATGATAGCGAATACCCTCGGCGATCTGGTTGCCGATCCGCATGACCGGATCGAGATGGCTGGTCGGGTTCTGGAAGATCATGCCGATCTCGGCGCCGCGCACCTTCAGCATGTCGGCATCACTGATTGTCGTCAGGTCGCGGCCCTCGAGCAGAACACTGCCGCCTTCGATCTTCAGAAGTGAGGAGGGAAGGAGGCGAATCAGCGAGCGGCAGAGCAGGCTCTTGCCGGAGCCACTTTCGCCGACGAGGCCGAGGATTTCTCCCTTGGCGAGATCCAGCGACACGGCATCGAGCAGCGTGCGCTCGCCGCTGTCGAGATGCGCCTTGACGGTGAGATCACGGACGGAAAGGACAGAGGCGCTCATTCGTGCACCCCCAGCAATTCGCCGAGCGCATCGCCCAGCATGCTGAAACCAAAGGCGAGACAGACGATGGAGAGGCCGGGAAACAGCGTGATCCACCAGGCCGTGGTGATGAAGCTCTGGCCTTCGGCGACCATGACGCCCCATTCGGCCAGCGGCGGCTGTACGCCGAGACCGAGATAGCTGACGGCGGCACCGCTCAGCAGCACGAGCACAGCATCCGACATCGAAAAGACGATCGAGCCGGCGATGGCATTCGGCAACAGGTGGCGGAACATGATGCGGAAGCGACTGAAGCCGAGGCTGACAGCGGCAACAGCATAGTCGCTGTTCTTCAACACCAGCATCTGCGCGCGGATGAGGCGGGCATAGGAGACCCAGCCGACCAGCGCCATGGCGATATAGAAGCTGCTCAACCCCGGCCCGAGAATGGCGATGATCGACAGCATCAGCACGAGGAAAGGGAAGGCGAGGATGATGTCGACGACCCGCATGAAGACTGCATCGATCACGCCGCCGAAGAAGCCGGCTATGGTGCCGATGGTCGTGCCGATGAGGAAGGGAAAGACCACGCCGATCACGGCGATCTGCAGGTCGATGCGCGTGCCCCATAGGACGCGCGAGAGTATATCGCGGCCGAAATTGTCGGTGCCGAAGGGGTGAAGCAAAGACGGCGCCTGCAGGCGGACATCGGCATTCTGCAGGATCGGGTCGTAGGGTGCGATCAGTGGAGCGCCGAGCGCCACCAGCAGAAAGAACAGGAGAATGCCGCCACCAATGACGAGGGTTAGCCGCTTGCCGAGCAGATGGCGCCAGGCGACGGAAGCAGGAATAGTTGCCTGAAGGCTCATATGGTCACCCTCGGATCGGCGGCGACGGTGACGATGTCGGCGAGGAAGTTGACGAGCACGGTGGCGCAGGCAAAGACCATGGCGACACCCTGGACCACCATGTAATCGCGCGAGAAGATGGCGCGCACCAGAAGCTGGCCGATGCCGGGGAGCGCAAAGACGCTTTCGACGACGACGGTGCCGCCGATCAGCCAGCCGATATTGACCGCCAGCAGATTGATGGTCGGCACCAGAGAATTCGGCACCACATGCCGCCAGAAAACGATGCTCTCCGGCATGCCGCGCGCGCGCGCCGCCGTCGCCACGTCTGATTTCAGGGATTCGATCATCGCCGCGCGCAGGCTGCGGGTCAGCACCGTCGATAGCGACAATGCGATGGTGAGGCTCGGCAGGATAAGATGCAAAAGCTTGTCGCCGAGCGTCTCGCCGTAGCCGGAGACCGGAAGAACGCCGAGATCGACGCTGAAGAGGATGATCAGCATCAGGCCGAGCCAGAAGGGCGGAAAGCCGATGCCGAAGGTGGAGACGATGCGGACGACATGGTCCGCCGCACGGCCATTGTTGCGGGCGGCAATCGCCGCCATCGGCACGGCGATGAGGATCGACAGGATGACGCTGGCAACGACGAGTGCCACCGTGGGCTCGATACGTGTGGAAATCAGCTTCAGCACGTCGATCTTGTAGAGGATGGACTTGCCCATCTCGCCATTGGCGAGGTTTTTCAGGAAATAGAAGTATTGCAGCCAGATCGGCTGATCGAGGCCGTATTGGGCGCGGATATTGGCCAGCGCCGTCGGCGTCGCGCGCGTGCCGAGGATGTTGCGGGCGGGATCGCCGGGAATGAGACGCACCAGGACGAAGGTGATAAGGCTGATACCGAAAATGACGGGCAGGAATTGCAGCGGGCGGCTGAGAACGAACCTATAGCGATGCATGGTGACGCTCGCTCCCTTGCCTTCTTCCGTCGTTGAACGCTTCCTGTTGCATCATGCCTGCCTGTGCCTCGCCAGAAAATCGAGAAGCGCTGGATAATAGTCGCCGGGGTTTTCATAGAAGGGCATGTGGCTTGCGCTCGTAAACACCTTCAACTCCGCGTTCGGAATGGCGAGCTTCATGCGCAGCGCGCAGGCGGGCGTCAGTTCATCGTGCTCGCCGACGGTGATCAGCGTCGGCACGGTTATGCGCGGCAGATCCGGGATGCGGTTCCAGTCCTTGAGGTTGCCGATATAGAGGAATTCGTTAGGCCCCTGCATTGTCGTGTAAGGTCCCATATTCCAGTCATCGAGCGAACGGCGCACGGGTGCCGGCCATTCCTGCAGGCGGCAAACATGGCGGTAATTGAGGATCGTCACGGCGGCCATGTATTCCGGATGATCGTAGGTGCCTTGCGCCTCGTGCTTCTGCATCATCGCCACCGTTTCCGGGCCAAGCGCCGCACGCAGCCGCTCCAGTTCCCAGATCAGGTGCGGCATGTCGGCGACGGTGTCCTCGAGGATCAGCGTCCGGAGGTTCTCCGGATAGGTGAGCGCATAGTCGATTGCGAGCCAGCCGCCCCAGGAGTGACCGAGCATATGAACCTTGCCGAGGCCGAGCGCCTTGCGAACGGTTTCGGTTTCCTCGACATAGCGGCCGATGGTCCAGAGCGCCGGGTCCGCCGGGCGGTCGGAGGCGCCGGTTCCGAGCTGGTCGAAGGCGACGACGCGGTAACCCTTATCGACGAGGCAGGAATGCGCCTCGCGCAGATAGTCGCAGGGAAGACCGGGGCCACCGTTCAGGCAGAAGATGGTCTCCGCGCCGGAGCCGAAGCTATAGGCAATCACCTTGTGCCCGTCGACTTCGACCTCCATGCGTTCATCCGGGTACATTTCGCGCCACATCAGCTTACTCCGGCAAAGATTCTTCTTGCTCAACATTTGGGCATGATTAAATTTTTACCGTAAACCGCGATCCACACCAGCTATAAGAAGTGATAGGGTCGGAGTTTGGATGTAAGCCGGAGTTCTCCATGCTTGACGAAATCGGAACGATCAGACGCAAGTTTACCGCGCATGATACGCTGGACGGACGGATCGACCAGGCTTTCGAGGCGATGCAACAGCTCGGTTTCGAAGCTCTGGTCTACGACTATACGCCGGTGCCCTTCGATCTTGACGGCGAGATCATGGTTCCGTCGTTTCTGAAGCTGCGCAATATTTCCGATGACATGCTCGAATACTGGCTCGACCGAGGCTATTTCCGCATCGATCCGGTGCAGCAGGTGGCGCTGCGCACCTCGGCGCCATTCTTCTGGAACTACAATGTCGAGGCCGATACGGCGATTAACCGCTATCTCGGAGAAAATACCGAACCGGTCGCCCGCTACCTCAATGAGCGCGACATGTCCACCGGCGTCACCGTGCCGGTGCACATGCCGCGCGGCGACTATGCGACGGTAACCGGCATCCGATTCGGCGCGAACAAGGATTTCGAGCGCAACGCGCTGCGCTACATCGCCGATTTCGGCCTGCTCGCACATGTCTTCCACGAGACGGCCTATGCGCTGTTCGATTCCAGTGCGCGCAGCGTCGGCAAGATGCGGCTGACGGAGCGGGAGCGGGAGTGCCTGCGTCATTCGGCGGAAGGGCTTTCGGCCAAGGAGATTTCCCGCGTCATCAACCGCTCGGTGCCGACCGTCGTCATGCACCTCAATGCCGCTGCCAAGAAACTTGGCGCCAAGAACCGCACGCAGGCGGTGGTGCGGGCCACGCATTACCGGCTACTGGAAAACGAGCCATCCTATAACTTCTGATAGCTGCCGCCGGCCTTGAGGCCGCGTTATGCTTTTTCCGTCCTTGTCAAAAAGATGGAGAAACCGGTGGCCGCCGTCGCATCGAAAGAAGCCTTCCTGCCCTTTCGCGAATACCAGACCTGGTATCGCATCACCGGATCGCTCGATAGCGGCAAGCTGCCTCTCGTCGTCGCCCATGGCGGCCCCGGCTGCACGCATGATTATGTCGATTCCTTTAAGGGTATCACCGAGATCGACGGTCGCGCCGTCATCCATTACGACCAGCTCGGCAATGGCAACTCGACGCGCCTGCCGGAAAAAGGGCCCGATTTCTGGACGCCGGCGTTGTTCCTTGAAGAGCTGGATGCGCTGCTGAAGCATCTCGGTATCCAGGATCGCTATGCTTTCCTCGGCCAGTCCTGGGGCGGCATGCTGGGTGCCGAACATGCTGTGCGCCAGCCGAAGGGACTGAAGGCGCTCGTCATCGCCAACTCGCCGGCGAACATGCACACCTGGGTTTCTGAAGCCAACCGACTGCGCCGCGAGCTGCCGCAGGATGTGCAGGACACACTTCTGAGACATGAAGAGGCCGGCACGATAACTCATCCGGAATATATCGCCGCTTCCCGCGTCTTCTACGACCGGCATGTCTGCCGCGTCGTCCCCTGGCCGCCGGAAGTGGCGCGCACCTTCGCGATCATGGACGAGGACAATACGGTCTATCGCAACATGAACGGCCCGACCGAATTCCACGTCATCGGCACGATGAAGGACTGGACGATCGAGGATCGTCTGCCCTTGATCGAGGCGCCGACGCTGCTGATCTCCGGAAAATACGACGAGGCGACGCCCGATGTGGTCAAACCCTATGTCGATCGCGTCGCCGGTTGCAGATGGGTGCTCTTTGAACATTCCAGCCATATGCCGCATGTCGAGGAGAAGGAGCTTTGCCTCGCCACCGTCGCCACCTTTCTGTCGCAGCATGATTGAAAATGGGTATCGTCTCGCCTCATGATTGGCGGGTGCCCCGATGACGATGAGCTTGGGGGCCGTTCCGGATCGACTGGCCAGCTGTAGAGACATTCGTCGAGCGGCAGAAGGGTATGCCGGCGGAAAGCAATGATAATCGCCTCCTCGTCACCGGACAGGACCGTGGACTTCGGTTCGCTTGGACCGGTCGGCAGATCGGCGACTTCGGTTCGCTTCTTCCATTTGGCTACGGTCTTCTGGTTTATGCCATAGCGCTTGGCAAGCGATCTCAGGCTCTCTTGACTATCTTGTATCGCTCGACCGATTGCCTCTGTCGTCGTGGCGCTGCCGTGAAGAATCTGGGCCATAGCGCTTCCCTCCATTCAATGGATAAGATTGCACCATCAAAGTCCGGGATCAAACAGCTAGGCTGGAAGATCTCAGGCGGAAATCACCTGTTTCCCGTCACGCGGCCAAAACCTTAACAGGGATTTTTGCAGAAATTCCGATCTTGTCGTCATTGGACGCGATGCCCTTTCAGGTAGCCGCAAGCTTGCCGTGCTCAATGGGTTTCACATCAAAATGGGAGGGGTAAGTCATCTCCGGGCGGGTGGATGTCCGCCCCGAGTGTTCCGTTTGTTTCACTTCGAGAAGTTGACATGACTGATCATCCCGTTGCCGTAGCGCCGTCCCGTTTTCAGGATGGCTATGACATCATTACGATATTCTTCCACTGGCTGACCGCTTTGCTGGTCGTCAGCCTTTTTGCGAGCATCGAACTGCGCGGATTTCTTGTGCAAGGCACCTGGATCCGCAGCGAGATGCAACCCTTGCACATTTCTCTCGGCATCTTGTTATTGCCGACCATTCTTCTGCGCAGTCTCTGGCGTCTCTTCTCGCGGGGAGATCGTCCTGCGCCGACCAGTGGACTTATGGATATAGCCGCCAAGCTTGCGCATTTCGGACTTTATGCGCTGCTCATTGCACAGGTTGTGCTCGGCTTCGCCGCGACTTGGGCGCGGGAGGGAATTTTCACGTTTTTCGGACTGTTTCCACTACCGCGGCTGATCAATGTCGATCCCTCGCTGCGCCACACAATCACCGACGTGCATCAGGTCGTGGCCTGGGCAATCATCCTCCTCGCCGCATTGCATGCGCTTGCTGCGCTCGTTCATCACTATGTTCTCAGAGATGATGTTCTGGCGCGAATGTTGCCTGCAGCCCGCCGGCCAGCCGATAGACGGAAGTGATCCGCCGCGGTAATGTTCCGACCAGTCGGTTCCATCATGCTTCAAAACGTTTTCGACTGGCCGACCCCTTGCCTGCAGGACCTGGTTCGTCGCTGGCGGTGGTAAGCCAAGCCGCATCGCCCACAGCTGCCTCGTCCATGCTGGAGGCGAGCGGCGCCGCCGACCTTGCGCCCAGAGTTGTTCGAGGTCCCTGATGCGAATTGCGGGCCGCACTCCCAGACTTGCCAGGAGCTTAGAAAAATCTGCCGCCACGCCGGCGGTTCTACTCCCTACAAGAGCTGGCAAGCTAACAAGCTGAACATTGGCGACCGTGGGGATAAAGCGCAAATGACTCGTCGGTTACGGCTACCCGAACTTAAGCGGAGCGACTGCGACAATGGCTACATGGTCGATAGCTGCGCCCGAATATCATCTGCGATCGGATGCAGGGATTTCGCATCAGTCGCACCCATGAGACTAAAACCCATCCCGCCATTAGCCCAAGTCCAGCCGCTGACCTTTCCATCGGCATGCTCGACCATCGGTCGGTTCTGATCAACGATCATGTGCCTGGCCAACATTACCAGCCGGTCCCCCTTGTCGTCGTTATACATCAACATGAACCCAGGCCCGTGAACGGTGGAAACGATGCGTCCGCCCATGAGACGATAGCCTGACCGGGACAGATCCGGCAGCACCGTCTTGGTGCCCAGCGTTCTCGAAGCGATGTCCGCTAAGCCGGAAAGATCGTCTGCCTTGAATTCGACGGGCTGGACAGCGCTGCCGGCAAATGTCGTATAACTCGCAGACGCTTCCTGAGCGAGCGCTGCCACGCCTTCCGAGGGCGGCAGCGAATAGCCGCGAACCGCCCAGCCACCGGTTGCGCCGACAACGATGAGAACCATGGCCGCGGCGGCCATTCTCCAGGCAGGCAGCTTTTCGGACTGCCGTCGCGCAGCGATCTGCGCCAGGTTCAAACGCATTGGAATGGGCTCCTGGGCGACTGGATCCAGCGCGGCCCGCAGAGTTGCGGCATCTGCCTTGAGGGTGGCGGCTCGCGAAGCTTCATCCGGGTTTGCGGCCAGGTAGGCCTCGACTTCGTCGTGTCGCTCCGGCTGGAGCGCGCAGTCGACGTAACCCTGGATATCCTCTTCTGTAATTGGTCGTTTCATCACTTTACAATCCTGAGCTGGGGTTGCCCTGCTATGACATTTGCGCGTGGCGACTCAAGTATGGCCCGCAATTGTTCTCTTGCTCTCGAAAGCCTGGACATCACGGTTCCCGCCGGAATCCCAAGAACCTTTGCTGCCTCTGCGTAAGACAAGTCCTCAACGGAGATCAACAGGATAACGCTTCGATGATCGGGCGGCAGTCGCTCTATGGCCAGGAGAACCTCCTTGCCGTAGATGGTCTCTTCCTGTGTGGCCGCAGTTGCATTTGTTGCTTCAGGCATATCCTCGATCGGTATGGCGTATCCGCGTCGTGTCTTCTGCCGCAGCCTATTGATGGCAAGGTTATGAAGAATGGCGAACATCCATGTTCGGGGATCATCGTTACGGCGACGGTGCCAGTTGGCGACAACTTTCTCCAGGCAATCCTGGACGGTATCATCGGCCGCTTCAACGTCACGCAGCAGGCCGCGTGCATAACGCCGCAGTGTCGGGATGAGCGGTTCCACAAGAGAAAGCATGTCGTCCACTGGTCACCTTTGTCGTCGAGGGGCCCGCCTCGACGAGGCGGACCTGCACGTTCAATCGGCTTGCACCTGGACAACACTATCCGGCTTGCCATCCAGCGCGGTGGCGACGACCAGATAACGACGTTCGTCCTTGTGCTTGGCCTCGACGATCTGTCGGATCGGGCCTACGGTGTTGACGATAGCGGAACCCGCGGGGTTCGTCATAAAAGATGCAAGGCCTTCGAGCGGACCGCTGCCATTGGCGTTGTCAGACAGGGCGAGTACATACGGTTTTTTTGGATCCAGGCCGGTGACGGACGCCTGCAGAACCTGTGTCAGCCCCTGATTGAACAGCGTAACGCTCGTCGACTGCTTCTTGTCCTTGTCACCCTTGGTTGCAAGCTTCAGATGGGCAGCATCACCCGCAGCACCGAGCGGCACGAGATTCTGCATGCCATCCTCTTCGGGCACGGCGTTCGGAACATAGGCGACAGCCTGCGGCGCCTGGCCGATCGGGATGTTGGCGATAACCTTGTTAGTTAGGGTATCGATGACAGCGAACTGGTCGGCATTTTCAAGCCCGACATAGACCCGCGTGCCGTCTCCTGATGGCCAGATACCGTGCGGCAGGTTGCCCACTGGGATGGTGGCGACCTGCTCGAAGTTGTCGGTCCGGAACACCTTCACTTCGTTTAAGCCACCGACCGTCACATAAGCGAAACTGCCGTTCTTGTTGACGACGAGGTTGACGTGGTTGGTGATCGGTCCGGTGTCGAGCGTTTTGATGAGATCAAAGGGTGCCTCGGCATTGAAGACCTGCGTCTTGCCGACATCCTTCAGCGTGAACCAAACCTGCTTGCCATCGGCGGAAGCGGCAATGTTCGGGCAGAAGGGGCTTGCCTGCTTCACATGGCCGACAATCTGATGGTCTGCGACGGTGACGACGGCGACATCCGGGTTGAAGGATGAGCAGATATAGCCGTACTTGCCATCCGGCGAGAAGATCTGCATGCCGGGGCCAGGAGCAACCTTGATGCGGGTCTTTTCTTCGAAAGTGCTCGCATCGATGACGGAGATATAGTCTTCGCCCCGCACAGTCACCCAGACTTCCTTGCCGTCGGGCGTAAAGAAGGCCTCATGCGGGGAGCGGCCGACATAGGTCGTGTGCTTCACGGCATTGGTTGCTGTATCGATAAAGGTCACCGAATTAGAGCCGATCGAGACGACGGCGAGCGTCTTGTGATCCGGGGAAAACCCCATGCCGTGGACGAGGACCTGGCCCTTATAAAGGGGGCTCAGGTTGCCGGGCTGCGGATCGCCGAGCTTGATGACGCCAAGCAGTTTGTTATCGACCGGATCGGAGACCGACACCGTACTGGAGAACTGCTCGGCCGCATAGACGCGGTCCTTGTGGCTGATCGGAATGTCCGGTGTGGATGCGGCGAATGGTGCCTGGCCCGCGAGGGCGGCAAGCGGAGATAACATGCTGCCGGCAAGCAGGATGGCGGCAAATGATGTGCGTAGCATTGGAAGACCTTTCATTACATTTTCATGCCCGGTGCCATGCCTTGCATAGTCCCGGAGGGGGCAGTCTCTGGCGCAGCCTGGGTGGGTGCGGAAGTCGGAGGCGGCAGGGGATCGCCGATCGCGAGCTTCATCGCGATGATTTCCTGCTGCTGTTCGACGATGATTTCCTGGGCGATCCTGCGGAGCTGCTCGTTTTTGCCGTATTTCAAAGCCGCGACCGCCATGTCGATTGCGCCTTGGTGGTGGGGCGTCATCATGGCTACGAAGTCGCGGTCGACGTCGCCGCTGGGCTTGACGGACATACCGTCCATCATTTTTGTCATAGCGGCGTCGTTTTCAGTGAGATAGGCGGCTTCAGCCGCATTTTGCGCTGACGCTACGACGGCGATGTTGCTGCCGTTGTCCTGCGCCATCGCCTTGTAAGCTGAGAATGCCGCAGCAGAAGCAAGGCATAGGGTCATCAGGTATCGGGAAGAACCGTGCATGTTCATCTTCTTCTCTGTTGTTACGTTGGGGTAGACAGCGTGGCGCGGGGTTTATTCCATCAGGCGCGAAATTAATGTCAGGCGGGATCCTTCAGGCCAAATGAAGCGACCAAACCGAGGGCTGCGGCCCCAAGCACGAGCTCGGCCGCGCAGCCGCACGCGAGCAGCGATCGGGCAAACGATCCGTCTCTCCGGATCATCGGCACGAAGGCATAACGGTTCACGATCGCAATCGCCGTCATAAGGCCGACGGCCAGAATTTTCAGACAAAGCTTTTGATCGTAGGGGGAAGAGAAATGAATCGGAAGTCGTCCAACCGTGAACCAGAGGTTGACGATCCCGCTGATCAGGACAAGACCGACCGCGACATGTCCGGCCGTTGAAAAGCGCCGCATGGCCTTGATCGAAACCGATCGGAGCTCCGATATAGCTGCCATGCGCAAGATCAACATGAATGGGATGAGACCTCCCAACCAAGCGCAGCCCGACAGGACATGGACAGCGTCAACTGCCTGATGAGCAACACCGCCAAGGCCGCTGTCTTCGGCAGCATGTCCACTCAGGGCAAGTTCGCACAGCATCAATCCTGCGATCAAGACGGATGTTCGATACGCGCGCAGAAGATTTGCCAAAAGCAGCATGATGGCAGTCGCAACCTGAAGTGCCAACGCCTCGCCCACGGCTGTTTCTGCAACGAGATGCAACGTGCTGACATCGTACACCGAGGCCCAATGTCCGGTGATGTCGGCAGTTTGCACAGGGAGTGCAGACACGCTCGTTGCGACCACAACACCGACAGCGACGCTAACCGCAGTCTCCAGAAGCCGCACGAGCGGCGTTACCAAAGTCCGACCGGCAAGGAAACAGGCAAAACCCAGACCGCCCCACAGCAGACAAAGGGCACCGTCGTGTAAGAAACGAAGGCACGTCACAGCGCTTTCCGGCGTCATGGTGCGACAGAAAAGTCATATTTTCCCTCGGTCTTATGACCATCTTTCGAAAGCGCGTGCCATGCAACACTATAGCGGCCCGGCATGAGGGGTTTAATGAACGCGGCGGAGAGCTCGGTATCGTCTGGAGCGCCAAGCACTGGATCACTGAGCGAAACCGGTGCGCCCCTGTTGTCGGTGATGGAGACACCGGAAAATGCAAGCTCCAATCCCTCGGTGAAATCCATCGATATCCTGTTGGGAGATGCCTGGACTGTCGAGCCGGTCATCGGCATCGACGTTTTCAGATGGGCATGGGCCCAGGCGGGCGCGGCAAGACCGACGATGCCGGTGCCGGCCACGAGAATGCGTGCGACGTAGGTTTTCATTTCGGAGCTGATTGCAATGTTCATCGGAGCACCCTTCGAGTGGCTTTGATCTCGTTACGAATGGGTAGACATCCCGAAAGCCGAGTTATTCCGTCGTGCCGCGAAATTCCTGAAGCCTGCGGGAAACACCGGAAAAGGTCGGGTTTTCACCGATAACGGCAGCTCCAGTCGTAAGAATGGAATCGCGGTTCCACCGGACCTTGTGAAGCGGCAACCCACGAAGAATCGGAGGGAGCCGACGCGTTACATCCGCCACGAAGAGGGCGATTTTGACACCGCCGCGAAACCAAACCGGTCTCTAATGACGATGGCGCCGGTCGTTGGGCGGACGACGACAGTCTGTCCGCCTGAGAATGCCAATGCCGCAAAGGACCTCATTATGACCAATACAGCCATTTCGACCACGTCCTCCACAGGCAAATGGATGGAGGCGCGCCCAGGAGAACACTCGTTTATCCGGGTTCCGGCAGTCGGCATGGCGATCGTGCAACGACCGACAGATATCATCCTTGGTTCAAGTGCCGGCGATGCCCGAGCGACTGCCGTCACCGGCCTTTCGTTGCGTGCTGCCGTAGGACCAGTTGCAACTCAAGTGGGACTTCGAGCGCATTTGATGAGTGACGAAGCAAAGGCATTCGTTGCCATAGGCGAAAGCTTTGCCGCACACGAGACGGTCAACCACTCCAGCCGCGAATATGTCCGAGATGCCGTCCAAGTCAATTCAGCCGAGGGGTTCAATGCACGGGTCCGGCGGTCGGAATTATACCTAAGTATCCATAAATATTAGTCTTCAGTAAAAATTAAGCTTTATGCCCTATTAATAGGGTGTCCGGACATTAAGTCGAGACCGACATGAGGTCGGTACTTCCAGGAACTTCGACGTTGCTTTAGCGGGAGGTTTCTGGCATCGGGGCATCTGTTCAACTCTCCAAACTTTTTACAGCCCTTGCCGGATTGGATCCTGCCACGGAAGTCTGGAGAAATCGCCATGCTTGCAGATAGCGCGAGCAGAAGTGATTGCAGTTGCTGCTATCAGCTGGCTATCCCGCTCAATCGGTCCGGCTTGAATTAGACTACAAATACGATGAGGGGCAGTGCGCTTGCCTCTTTTACAGGGTCGCCAGAGGAGAGATCTGAAGATGTTCGGCAGTTCCAAAGTGTATCGCATGCAGACAAAGTCGTTGGATTCTATTACTGCCAACATCATGATCGCCGACGCCGATCTGAACATTCGATATATGAACCAGGCCGTCGCCGGGCTGCTCAAGGAAGCCGAAACGGAACTGAAGAAGGAACTCCCGCGGTTCGATTTCGACAGACTTGTCGGAAGCAACATCGACATCTTCCACAAAAACCCGTCGCATCAGCGAAACATGCTCGCGGCGCTAAAGACCCAGCACCGGGCCACGATCTGGGTCGGACATCGCGCCTTTGACTTGATTGTTACCCCGCTGCTCGAAGGAAACAAGACGACGGGCTTTGTCGTGGAGTGGGCAAACGCGAAAGAGCGACTGCAAAATGTCGACTTCCAGGGCCAGATGGTGGCGATCAGCCGTGTTCAGGGGATCATCGAGTTCACGACCGAAGGCGAGATTGTCACGGCAAACGACAACTTCCTGAAGGCGATCGGTTATCGCCTGGACGAGATCAAGGGTCGCAGCCACAGTATGCTTGTCGATCCGGAATACGCCAAGACACCGGCTTACAAGGAATTTTGGGAGGCGCTGCGCCGGGGCGAGTTTCAAGCGGCTGAGTTTACCCGCTATGGCAAGAACGGCAAAGTCGTTGTCATTAACGCATCCTATAACCCAATCTTGGATTCCAAGGGCAAAGTCACCAAGGTCGTGAAATTTGCAACCGACGTGACCGAGCGAGTTCATGCGGTTACGACCATCGGTGCGGCGCTGACCAAGCTTGCAAAGGGAGATCTCTCCTTCAGTCTCGACGAGCCCTTCGCACCGGATTTCGAAGGACTGCGAAACACAATGAACGAGGCGCTGAGCCAGATGCGCAACGCGCTCGGTGATGTCGCGCATTCAACCGATCGGATTGATACGGGCACGCGCGAGATCAGTCAAAGTGCCGAAGATTTGTCCAGGCGCACCGAACAGCAGGCAGCGTCACTCGAAGAGACCGCCGCAGCCCTTGATCAGATCACGGTCAACGTCAACAACGCAGCAAAGCGCGCCGAAGAGGCCCGTCATGCCGCAGCCACGGCAAGTGAAAATGCCGAGCGCTCCGGCAAGGTGGTCGCCGATGCGGTTGGAGCGATGTCGCGGATCGAGAGTTCGTCCAACCAGATCTCCAATATCATTGGCGTCATCGATGAGATCGCCTTCCAGACCAATCTCTTGGCTCTCAATGCCGGAGTTGAAGCAGCGCGCGCCGGCGAAGCAGGTAAGGGTTTTGCGGTGGTGGCCCAAGAAGTGCGAGAACTTGCGCAACGCTCCGCGCAAGCTGCCAAAGAAATCAAAGAACTGATACGCAATTCGTCCGAGGAAGTCAGCACCGGCGTGAAACTGGTCAGCGAAACCGGAGAGGCCCTGCGGACCATCCAGCACAACATTGTGGCAGTCAATAACCACATGGAGGCGATCACCAGTTCGGCAAAAGAGCAGGCGACCGGTCTATCGGAAGTCAATACTGCTGTTAACCAAATGGATCAGGTCACGCAGCAAAACGCCGCCATGGTTGAAGAAACCAATGCCGCTAGCGCCACGCTCGCCCAGGAGACGACGCGACTGCGTGAACTGATAGGAGAGTTCCAACTGGGTGGGCTAGGGCGGCCGAATTCAGCGGGCATCAGACAATCGGCAGATCATACATCAAACCGAAGGCTCGAGCTTGCGAAGCCAGGCCACCGACCGGTGCCCTCGCCGGCCAGGCACATGCTCACCAAAATAGCCGGTAAAGTCGATGGTGGAGCTGCTGCCGAAAGTTGGGAAGAGTTCTAAGACCGGCCTGATAGGCAGTTTGTTGTTCACCCTCAAAGCTGAAAGCACGCCTCATCACAAACGTTTTGTCTTTTCCAGTCGAATTAAGCAGCAAGGTCGCTCTGGCCGGGAGTCTCCACAAAACGATCATCGCTTTTGCTTGCTGAGGTCAATTGTTAATTCACAGGTCAATTGTTAATTCACGGTTAACCATTCGGCTACACAAATGGGGTACCTAATTCAACAATCGAGTCGAAGATGCCCGTTAGCGCTTTTTCCGTGCTCGCACCTGATGCGCTGGATCCTTACGTAGACCTTCGCTCGGTACCAAAATATCGGTATTTCGGTAAAAACAATCTCATTGATAGATTTCGCGAAGGTGTACCGTTCGACCACATCTCTATATCCGGGCTAGACGTCGATCACTATCGTTTTGGGGACGGGTTTTCGATCGACACAGACCTTCCTCCAGGATTTGTGGAGGCGTACATGGAAGACAAGCTTTTCAAGGTCGATCCGTTTATAGCAGCCACCAAGGCGTCGAAAACCGTAATGGTCGAAAGTGAAGTCTACCAGGACGTAGAAGTCCCGCAGCGGTTGCTGTATTTGCAGCGCATATTCGGGGTTCACAACAGAACCATGGTCCCGATCTTGCGTGAAAATACGGTTTACGGCGCGGTCGGCTTCACCCGCATGTCAGCGTTCACGGAAAGCGAGCTTACCTTTCTCACGCTCATCGCAGAACCCATCCATACCGCCGTAACCAAACCACTGATGGACCGCTTCGCCGTGCAACACCTACGTTTGTCAAAAGGCGAGATGGCGTGTCTTTCTCAGGCGAGCCTTGGGCTGACGAGTGAAGGCATTGGCAAAGCGATTGGTTACCAGGTTGACACCGTCAACAGCTACATCAAGTCTGCAGTGAAGAAGCTTGGGGCGTCGAACAGAACGCAAGCGATCGCAGAGGCGATACGCCGCCGACTGATTTCGTGACGGGGCGTTTTCATCCAAGTCATCAAATTGGGAACCTCAGGGACGATCGTTGATTACGGTCAAGCTCGCAATGTCGGATGCTAACGGCCCTTTTTGCCTCTTGCAAAGAACTGACTAGAGCGTTTTGTTTCTTTACGCATTCCAGATGGAAAACCGCTTCGCACTTTTCCTGGAAATGCTCTAATGATCAGCATCTTCAGGCGAGAGCTTAGCGACGAGCTCTTCCTTCTTCTTGAAAGCATCGGGTAATCTCGAGGTCTCGTCCCGTGCGAACTTCCGTTCTTGGCGCATTTTTGTCGCGCTAGAGCTTCGGATCTAAGGGCATGATTTTAAGATATTACCTTTAGAAGTTTGGCCGTCATGCCGCTGCATTGCTCCCAACCTTTTAGGATTCTGACATGAAGAAAATTATCGCTTTGGCCTTGCTTGTCTTAGCATCTCCCCTGGCCGCACACGCTGCGACCCTGAAGTTCCCCAGCGAAAAGCCCGTCGCAAGTATTACCATTCCGGATAGCTGGAAGCCGGAGGAAACAGAGAGCGGCGTCCAAGGAACATCGGCGGATTCGGCCATCTATCTTTCCGCCGACGTTGCCAGCAGCAAGTCAATGGACAAGGTCGTTACCGACGCCGTCGATTTTCTCGCGAAGAACAAAATCACGGTTGATCCCTCGACCCGGAAGGAGACACCCGTCACCGACGTCAACGGCATGCAGATGACGACCCTCGAGTGGGACGGCAACGATGAAGACGGCCCGGTCAGCGTTGGTCTGCTCTTCGTGCAGACATCCGGTGACAACGCTCTCGTCGTAACCTACTGGGGAACCAAGGGAGAGGAAGACAAGCACGGCGCCGAAGTTCAGGCAATCATCGCGTCGATCAAGCCGATTGAGTGATCGGTGAGGATGCTGTCGGTCCGGTCGCCACCGCCGCTGGCTGGAGGCCCGGATCGGCCGCAGGCTTGTCTCCAAGTTAGTTACCGTCGGAGCTCGAAGTCGCAGGCCTTGGAAAACTGGCTCGGCATCTCGGGATAAGTTCCGGACCTGCACATCGACACACTAAAGGTGAAATCCAGGAATTTTCATTGATCCGACTGCAATGTACGCAACGATTCAACCTGGGAAAATAGCGTATCTATAGGCGGATCCGCACAGCAATGCCGGCTACGTCAAATCGTTGGATACAGTTCTCATGATTAACCACAAGGCGACGGTCCCTCTAAAAGGTCCGTGTCGAAAGTGATGATACTGTCTTCGTCTCGGTCACGACTCTATGTTGCTATTCGCAAATCACCTTTTCCATCTGGATCGCTCCTTGGCCAAGACCCACTAATTCTGTTGGGTCCCAAAGCTTCTCAGACCACCCAGCCTTCAGATAAAAGCCTACCGCGTCAGGGGCAGCATTAACGCGGAGAATGCGGACCCCGCGTCTTTTGGCCTCTGCCTCAATGAAATTGTTTAGCCTGAGACCGTATCCCTTTCGCTGTTTGTGCTGAACGATAGCAACAAGTCTCACTATGCCAGTTTCGCCCCGTTCATCCAGCCGCGCCACCCCGAGCGGCTCTTCGTTCTCAAACAGAAGGAAGGGTGTATTTCCATCGGCGCGATCATCTGGGTGGTTCTCATCGTAAGAGATCGAATGCCGACCCGGCGCGAACAGCACCTTTTGCCGAATGTCGTGCATGGCGCGCCAGTCGTCCGGTGTCATAACGGCCCTCAATTCGTATGACATCGATCGTGCATCTCCTTCTTATATTTCTCAGAATATGGTGGTGCTTTGTTTCAAAAGGGCGCGCTATCTATGGCGTTCATGTTGACTCCCTATTGCGCTCAGCCCAAAAGAATTTTTGGCTACAGAAGGAGATAGTGATGGCTGACGAGAATAGCATGGCGCCTGTTACGGAGGCTGCGGATACGGTTGCGATAGTAGAAGCGGCGGCTGAGAAGAAGCAGCGCGCACCGCGGCGTCAAAAGGCAGCCGTCGAGGCGACGGTAGCAGCATCGACTGCGGAGGCTGTTAAGTCGGCGAAGGGTCGCAAGAAGCGTGACGAACAAGCCGGTGAACCGAAGCTGACGCCCGTCGAAACGCCAGTCGCCAAGCAGCGCAAGACAAGGGGCCCCAACAAGGCGGCTACAAAAATCGGGACGGCAAAGCAAACCCGGCAAGCGGCTGGCACGTCTGCTCCGGCAATCGACGAGATCGCGGATCTCATTCAGCTCGAAGAAGAGAATAAGAGGCTTCGCAAGACCCTGGCAGATAAGCTGCGCGCGGAAAATGCCGACCTGCGCAAGCGGCTCGGGCTCGCTTGATCACCCGGAACAGTAGAGCGGTTGCGGGATCGACCGTGGCCGCTACTGTCTCATTAGAAAAGAAATTCCGGGGCTCGCGTCGCTGTTCCGGATCTAAAGCTGCGGCAACGTCGTGGTGCGGTCTGCTCGAGGTTGAAGCGCTATGAAATCACCATGGAAATTTCTTGTTCAATTGACATCGCGGGCACGACCGGCGGAAACGCCAGCGGCTTCGATTGAGCATGATGCTAAAGCCGCGGCAATCGAAAGCGAAGCGCAACGGACGTCGGTGCTTCCGTCGAGCTCAACGGAAGCACCCGATGGGCCTCACCACCATGAGGCCCCAGCTATTGGTCCCGTGGCGACAACGACATCAATCGAAACTGGACGCGATCTCGATGCTACGCCGGCAGCCTCGCCGCCAGTCGATATTGACGAGGGCCAGGCAGAGACGCCAGCTGAGGCCAACCAGTCGAGTGCCGAAGCGCCTGCATTGGTACGGCAAAATGCGACAAGCAAAAAATCTCCACGAGCACCGCAGGCGAAGCGGGCGGCACGCGCCGGGAGAACCCGCATCGATAGTGATGCCGAGCGCACTGATCCTGCGAATGAGGATCAAACTGCACAATCCCCGTCGCCGCCGCCAACCTTCCTCGATGAAGTGGGGAGCTTGGACGACGAAGTCAGGCAGCTGAGACGTCAATTGGCGCATAAGCTGCATTTGCAGAATATTCAGCTCAAGAAGATGCTTGAGCGCTTCGACATCTCGTGAGCGAGCCTCACCTTCTCAAGGATTGGACACATATGAAGACACAGCAACGAACCTTCGTTGTCGAATTCAAATCGGCGCGCCGACGGTCATCGATGCGGCAAGACTCCATTTGGAGCGGCACCGATCTCAAGACCCTTGCGCGTGAGGCAGAAGCTGAAGCGCCGCATCTATTCGACCCCAACACGGTGGCAACGACTGCGAGCCAAGATGGCGTGATGCCAGCGGAGTCAGAACCGGCAGTTCATCTCGACAACAAGATCGAGACCGTCGACGACAAGCAGATTTCGGCGTCATTGGCCGAGGCGGAGCAAAGCACTCCATCGCAGCAAGACAATGCTCCAACGTTCAGCGCGGTTCCAGACGTGAAAGAAGTCCGTCCCGGACGAGCATCTCCAAGAGTGTCGCGGCGCCAACGCCAAGCGAGTGTGGTTCATCATGCCCAGAATGCGAAAGGCGCGGCCACCGCGCGGCTAACCACTGCTCAGGGCGAAATGACTTCCGATGAGTTGGTCCTGCTTGATGAGGAGAATCGACGGCTGAAGGGATTGCTGGCAAACCATCTTCGTCAACAGAACAAGCAACTGCGAGAGATGCTTGCGCGACTTGTCGGCATCTAAGGCATCTTGTGGATCGATCGCCCGGTTTGCAACGCTCCGCCACCATGGGATTTGGGACAAAGGCCTGTAGATTGGCGTGAAAAGAGTTGGCTACTTCCGTGGACTGCTTCAAGGCGCAGTGCGATCAGCTCGGATGCGTTGTGCGCAAACGGTCGCGCCATGGCAGCTGTTCGTTTTAACCGGAAAGATCCCACGCCACTCGCCGATCGCACCGACTGGACGAATAGCCGCAAAAAAGCGAACCCCGCAACAGAGCGTCCATTCCGTTTAGGCCTTTCCGTCGGCATTCTTGCCTACGCCTTTGTTTCGGGCAGTCAGCATCGCTCGCGCGCGCCAAATTGCCTCCAACGCAATCACCATCAACACCACCGCCGCGAGAATGAGAAGGTAGCCGCCGACGGCGCGATAAACGATGACGCCCAGGACGCCGCCGATCAAAAAGGCGGCGATCGTGTAAAAATGCAAACGGAGCTTGATCAGATTGTGGCGCGCCTCCGCCAGCGACTCGCGGCCGCACAAAATATCGAAGGCAATGCCGAGTTCGATTCCAAGGTCGGTGGCCATACCGGACACATGCGTGGTGCGCACTCGAGCATCGGAGATGCGGGTAACAACGGCATTCTGTAGGCCCATCAGGAAAGCGAGGCCGAGAATGAGAACTGGCACACGCCACTCCGTCAGCAACCAAAGATCGGCGCAGCCGAGAATGGCAAGCAACAACGCTTCAGTCAGAATGCTATAGGCGTAAATGGCATGGACGTTGCGCCGCCGCCCTTCGTTGACAATCAGCGTCGACACTGCCGCGCCAAACACGAAAGCCACCACGATCCCGCCATAGAACAGCGCAGACAGCCATTGGCCCACGGCGAGATGATCGGAGAGCGTGGAGACGTTGCCTGTCATGTTGGCAGAGAAGAAGCCTACAGCATAGAAGGCTGATGCGTTCAATGCGCCGGCGATCGCGGCAAGCGAAGCCGCCAAGCCACGGTCGATCTTTTCATTGCGGTGAGAACCCTGTCTTACGAGCATGTGCTGTGAGCTATTGGTGAGATGACATTAGGATTGGTGGGAAGGCTGGGCTGCAGGTACTTTAGGGCTTCTTCTTATCTTGGGGGAATATCTCATTGTTCGACTAGGCGCCTTCGGTTCTCCTGCCTGGGTTCTTGGGCATGCCAGCTCGCCATCCAGAGCGGTAACCGCTGACTATGCATATCGGCGCGCGTCTGCCATGGCCGGCTCCCTTTGGTACCTGAAACAAGATCAACTTACTCCGAGGCATCGTGTCGTAACAAGCAGCTGTTCATGTCAAAAAGATGCTGACGCATCAGAATATTGATTCTAGACATCAATAGGCATATTGTAGACATCAATTATCAGAGCCTGCGCAAGTTAACCCGATGGTGAATCGTGATTACTGCCGCTCAGATGCGGGCCGCCCGGGCCCTTCTCGGTATCGACCAGCGCGCGCTGGCCGAACTAGCGGGAATTTCGGTTCCGACAATCCAGCGAATGGAGGCGAGCGCCGATGTGGTGCGCGGCAATGTCGACACCCTGATGCGTCTTTTGGCCGCGCTAGATGCCGCAGGCATCGAGGTGATCAACCAGGGGGCCGCTAGCACGGATGGCGGGCGCGGGGTCAGGCTCAAGTCGAATGTCCAGCCTTCAGAGAGTGGGACGGCGGAACCATCCGCGACCTTACCTTCAGCGAGGACGCCGCCATGACCCCGCTTGCCGGCTTGGTCGCATGCGTGGCCGCATTGCTTGGGACGGCGATTTTGGCGGTACTGACCGCCCGTTCGGGCCGATCCACGCCGGTCGTCTACGGCGCAAGCCTGGTTTTTTCCGGCATTGCCTTGATAACCGCGCTTGCATCTCTTGCCGCTGGTCTTCCTTCCACAGGCGCGTCGGCGCTTGTCCTTCCTGTTGGCCTGCCGTGGTTGGGAAGCCATTTCCGGCTCGATCCGCTCGCCGCCTTTTTCCTGACGGTTATCAATCTTGGCGGTGTCCTTTCGTCTCTCTACGCGCTTGGCTACGGCCGTCACGAACGCGCACCACATCGGGTTCTGCCGTTCTTTCCGGCATTCCTCGCCGGTATGAACCTGGTGATCCTGGCGGACGATGCCTTCACCTTCCTGATTTCCTGGGAGTTCATGTCGCTTGCTTCCTGGGCACTGGTGATGGCCCACCATCACGACGCCAGCAACCGAAAGGCCGGCTATATCTATATCGTCATGGCAAGTTTTGGCACGTTGGCTTTGTTTATCGCATTCGGCCTGCTTGCCGGTCCTGCTGGCGATTACGGCTTTGCGGCTATCCGGATATCAGAACATCCACCGCTGACAGCCGGTCTTGTGCTTGTCTTGCTACTGCTCGGCGCTGGGTCCAAGGCTGGTCTCGCACCGCTGCATGTCTGGTTGCCGTTGGCGCATCCGGCTGCCCCAAGTCACGTCTCCGCCTTGATGAGCGGTGTCATGACCAAGGTCGCGGTTTACGCTTTCATCCGCGTGGTCTTCGACCTGCTCGGCATGCAGGTATGGTGGTCTGGCATCATCGTCCTGATCATCGGCAGCGGCACCGCGGTTCTCGGCATACTGCAGGCGCTGATGGAGAGCGATCTCAAACGGCTCCTCGCCTACAGTACTATCGAAAATATCGGCCTTATCTTCGTCAGCCTCGGACTGGCACTTGCCTTCAAGGCGAACGGCATGGGGCTGGCGGCGCTGGCAATGACGGCCGCGCTGTTTCATGTCCTCAACCATTCCTTCTTCAAGAGCCTGCTCTTCTTCGGCGCCGGCGCGGTGCTGACGGCGACAGGCGAGCGGGACATGGACAAGCTCGGCGGCCTTATTCATCGCATGCCTGTCACCAGCATCGTCTTCCTTGTCGGCAGCGTCGCGATCTCGGCCCTACCGCCCTTTAACGGCTTCGTGTCCGAGTGGCTGGCATTCCAGGCTATCCTGCAAAGCCCTGATTTGCCGCAATGGGGCTTGAAGATACTGGTGCCGGCCGTGGGCGGTTTACTCGCCTTGTCGGCGGCACTGGCGGCCGCCTGTTTCGTCAAGGCATTCGGCGTGACTTTCCTCGGTCGTCCTCGTACCATCGCAGCCGGACAAGCGCTGGAAGTCGACCGCCTCTCCCTCGCGGCAATGTCTATACTCGCGGCGCTGTGCCTTCTCGCCGGCATCCTGCCGGGAATCGTCATCGACGGGCTTGCGCCCGTAACGCTGTCGGTGATCGGGGACCGGATGCCGGTGCAGACGGATATCGCATGGCTGTCCATCGTGCCGATTGCCGAAAGCCGCAGTTCCTACAATGGCCTTCTGGTCTTCCTGTTCACCCTGTTCTCAGCGTCGCTGACGGCCTATCTCATCCGCCGCTTTGCGTCACGGGCGCTGCGCCGGGCGCCCGCCTGGGATTGCGGCTTTCCGGAGATGAGCCCGGCGACGCAATACACGGCGGGCAGTTTCGCCCAGCCCATCCGGCGCGTTTTTGGAACGCTGGTTTTCCGCGTCCGAGAGAGCGTCGACATGCCCGCGCCCGGTGATCTCAGGCCAGCGCGTTTTGCCGTCGAGGCACATGATTTGATCTGGGAATGGCTCTATCTTCCGATCGCCGGCGCCGTCGGCTTTGCCGCCGAAAAGCTCAATTACCTGCAGTTTCTCACGATCCGGCGCTATCTGAGCCTGGTTTTCCTGGCGCTCGTCTTCCTGCTGTTGGTGCTGGCGCTATGGTCGTAATCTCGGCTCTCCTTGTTCAGTCCTTGCAGATGGCACTCGTCGTGCTGCTCGCGCCGCTGCTGACCGGCTTCATTCGTCTGATCAAGGCGCGATTGCTGCGCCGGCGAGGGCCTTCCATGATCCAGCCCTACCGGGACATCTTGCGGCTTTTGCGCAAGGAAGTGGTGCTGGCTGAAAGTGCATCATGGCTGTTCAGGGTGACGCCCTATCTGATCTTCGCCATAACCTGGGTCGCGGCGGCGATCATTCCGACCTTCGCCACTGGCCTGATCTTCAGCTGGACGGCGGATCTGATTGCCATTACCGCGCTGCTCGGCAGTACGCGCTTCTTTCTGGCGCTTGCCGGTATGGACGTTGGTACCAGTTTCGGTGGTATCGGGTCGAGTAGAGAGGCGATGATCGCAACGCTCGCGGAACCGTCGATGCTGCTGGTCATCTTCACGCTTGCCCTGATCGCAGGCTCGACCCAGCTTTCGACCATCGCCGCCTTCATGACCTCTCCGCAGGTAGGACTGCGCGTTTCGCTGGCAATCGCCTTGATCGCCCTTATCATGGTCGCGGTCGCGGAAAATGGCCGTATCCCCATTGACAACCCCGCAACTCATCTGGAGTTGACGATGGTGCATGAAGCGATGGTGCTCGAATATTCCGGGCGGCATCTCGCGATGATTGAACTTGCGGCATCCCTCAAGCTCCTGCTCTACATTTCCCTGATCGCCTGCATCTTCGTTCCGTGGAAACTCGCCGCACTGGGGGAAGGGCCGTCGGCCTATCTGGTGGGTATGCTCGCCTATCTCATCAAGCTCGCGGCGGGCGGGGCCCTCCTTGCCCTGTTCGAGACCGCGACCGCCAAGATGCGGGTCTTCCGGGTGCCCGAATTCCTGGGCGCGGCCCTTATGCTCGGTCTGCTCGCCACTCTACTACGGTTCGTCTCGAGGAGCTTGTGATGAGCGGGCCGGTCTTGGATATAGCCCATATGCTCGCCGGCGGCCTCGTGCTGGTCAGCATGATGATGCTCTATCAAGACCGCCTCTATGCACTGCTCAACGTGTTCGCGCTGCACTCACTGATATTGACCCTGTCGGTGGCCTGGCAAGCTTTCGTCCAGGACGCCCCACATCTTTATGTCACGGCGGCGATCGCACTGCTCTTCAAGGCCATCGTCATTCCCGTGGTGCTGCATCGCATGATCCGCCAACTCGGCATCCATCGCGAGATCGAGACCGTCGTCGGTATTGGCCTCACAATGCTCGCTGGCATCGGTCTCGTCGCTCTCGCGACTGCGGTGATGTTGCGGGTGACGCCACAGGCGGATCCTCTGGCGCGGGAGGATCTCGCCTTCGCATTGTCGGTCCTGCTGCTCGGCCTGTTGATCATGGTCACGCGCCGTAACGCCGTCAGCCAGGTTGTCGGATTCATGTCGCTCGAGAACGGACTGGTGCTTGCCGCGACCGGCGCCAAGGGTATGCCGTTGGTCGTTGAGATCAGCGTCGCCTTCTCGATCCTGATCGCCTTCATCGTTATCGGTGTTTTTCTGTTTCGTATCCGCGAGAGGTTCGACACGGTCGACGTTCGAGCGCTCGATGATTTCAAAGGGAGGAGACGGAAATGAGCGTGTTCTCCTCTCTATTGACCTCGGATGCGGTGACAGCCGTTCTTGTGATACCGATCGTGGCCGCCGCCCTCCTAGCGCTTTTGCCTGGCTATCGAATGCCGGCACGGCTGAACGTGTTCGCAAGCCTGCTGACCTTCCTCGCCGCTCTGTCCCTGTTCGTCACCGGGCAGCCGGCACCCGGGCAATATCTGCTCGTCGACGATCTCAATATCGCCTTCATCGTCCTCAATGCCTTCGTGGGCTTCACCACCAGCATATTCAGCGCCAGCTACATCGCCCATGAATTGGAGATCGGCCGGCTGACCCCTGCAAACCTCCGTTTCTACCACGCCATGTATCAGATCATGATGTTCGGCATGAATCTCGCATTTGTGTCCAACAACATTGGTCTGATGTGGGTCGCAGTCGAGCTCGCGACGCTCACCACCGTGCTGATGGTCGGCCTCTACCGCACCCACGAGGCGCTCGAAGCCGCCTGGAAATACTTCATTCTGGGAAGTGTCGGCATAGCCTTTGCGCTCTTTGGCACCATTCTCGTCTATCTGGCGGCGCAGCCGGTCGTCGGTGAAGGTTACGATGCCATGGTTTGGACCATCCTGATCGAGCACGCCGCCGCCTTCGATCCGGCGCTTCTCAACGTCGCTTTCGTCTTCCTGTTGCTTGGCTATGGCACCAAGGTCGGACTTGCGCCGCTGCATGCCTGGCTACCGGACGCGCATGCCGAGGGACCGACGCCGATCTCGGCAGTTCTGTCCGGGCTGCTTCTGAATGTTGCGCTCTACGCAGTCTTGCGTTTCAAGATGCTGCTGTCGGCCAATCCCGACGCACTTGCTCCTGGACCGCTGATGATGACAATGGGGCTAGTCTCGCTGATTTTCGCAGCTTTCATGCTCTATCGCCGCCGCGACATCAAGCGCCTGTTCGCCTATTCCTCGATCGAGCACATGGGCATCATCGTCTTTGCCTTCGGCCTGGGCGGCCCCATCGCCAATTTCGCCGGACTATTGCATATGGTCATGCACTCACTGACCAAATCGGCGATTTTCTTCGCGGTCGGTCACATCGCCCAGATAAAAGGAACGCAAAGACTTTCTGCCATTCGCGGCTTGACCGAAACACATCCGGGGCTTGGCTGGGGCTTGGTCACCGGTGTCGTCGCCATCGCCGGCCTGCCACCGGCAGGAATCTTCATGAGCGAGTTCCTGATCGTCAGCTCGGCTTTTGCGAAGCAGCCGCTGCTCGCCATTCCGCTCGTCTTTGGATTGCTGATCGCTTTCGGCGCGCTGCTGCTACGACTGACAGGGGCCGCCTTCGGACAGCCGCGCGGCAGCGTGATGCCAGCAGACGCTTCCTATATACCGATGTATGCCCATCTCGCGCTGGTGCTCATCGCTGGCGTCTATCTACCGTCGCCGCTGGTCGCCTGGTTCCAGCATATTGCCAACCTTCTTCGATGATGGGGAGGGAAGATGTCGACGCTCAACGATATGATCGAGAAGGGGCGCCTCGTACCTCATCACGCACCCCGGCCGCGCGCGATCGTTGATCCGATTGTATGGACATCGGCGGCTCAAGCGTTGTCCGAGGGGCATCTGATCCTGCTTGGTCTGTGGGGCGAGGGGAATGCGGTTCACATGGCTCTGCTCGATGAACTGGCCGGCATGATCGGCGTTCTCAGTCTGGAAGGGCTGGAGGGCGGAGGGTATCCTTCCGTCGCGCGATTGCATCCACCGGCGCTCCGGCCGGAGCGGGCGCTTCGTGATTTGACCGGGCTCGAACCGTGGGATCTGCCGGACAACCGGTCGTGGCTCGATCACAACCGCTGGGATTTGCGCTATCCTCTCGGAAAGCGGGGCGTTTCATTTGAGGAGACCACGCCCTATGCCTTTCTGCGTGCCGAGGGCGAAAGCCTGCATCAGATCCCCGTCGGCCCGGTGCATGCCGGCATCATCGAGCCGGGGCATTTCCGCTTCACGGCTAACGGCGAAACGGTGGTGCGGCTCGAAGAGCGGCTGGGCTATACCCATAAAGGCATCGAGGCGTTGATGGCGGGCGCGGACTTGATCCGCGGAGCGCAACTGGCCGGGCGAACATCCGGTGACAGCACCGTTGCTTATTCCTATGCTTTTTCGCGGGCCGTGGAAGCCGCACTAAGGCTCGTCGTTCCGCCCCGGGCGGTTTGGCTGCGCGCGCTGATGGCCGAACTGGAACGGCTCGCCAACCACCTCGGCGATATAGGCGCCATCTGCAACGACGCCGCCTTTTCGTTGATGCTGGCCCATTGCGGCGTGTTGCGTGAGCACGTGTTGCGCGCCGCCAATACCGCTTTCGGTCATCGCCTGATGCGCGACCGTATCATACCCGGCGGCGTCACCACCGATCTGAATAGTGACGGGGCAGCCGGCGTGCGAAGCCTGCTTGCCGAAATCCGCCGCCGATTTCCAGCCCTGGTGGAACTCTACGACAACACCGCCTCGCTGCAGGACCGCACGGTCGGCACAGGTAAGCTGCGCATCGATCTGGCGCGCGAATATGGAGCTGGCGGTTATATCGGGCGAGCGTCTGGGCGCGATTTCGACGCCCGGAAGGTCTTGCGCTATCCGCCCTATGACAGCCTGGTCTTCGACGTTCCGGTGCTCAACGACGGTGATGTCAACGCCCGCGTCTGGATCCGCATTCGCGAGGTCGAACAGAGCCTACTACTCATCGAAGGTATCCTTGACGGCCTTCCGGAGGGTCCGGTCCTCGATGTGATTTCTCCGGTCAACGAAAGTCGGGAAGGTCTGGCGCTCGTTGAGGGCTTTCGCGGTGACGTGTTGGTCTGGCTGCGTCTCACACCGGAGGGCATGATCGAACGCTGCCATCTGCGCGACCCGTCCTGGTTTCAGTGGCCGCTGCTGGAAGCGGCAATCGAAGGCAATATCGTCGCCGACTTTCCGCTCTGCAACAAGTCGTTCAACTGTTCCTATTCTGGCCACGATCTCTGAAGGCAAGGATCCATGCGAAAGCTGCTCTTCGAAAACCTGATCCACCTGCCGCTGACGGAACCGGCGCCAAGTCCCTCCGATGCGGCGATGGAGGAGCTCGCCACCTCTGTTGACGAAGCCGCTCGCCAGCGCCTCGGGCGCAGTTTGTCGATCCGCGCCGTCGATGCGGGATCCTGTAACGGTTGCGAGTTGGAGATGCATGCGCTGAGCAACCCTTTCTACGATATTGAGCGTTTCGGCATTCGTTTTGTCGCCTCGCCGCGCCATGCCGACGTGCTGCTCGTAACCGGCCCCGTAACCAAGAACATGCGCGAGGCTCTGGAGCGGACATACAACGCCATGCCGGCCCCGAAATGGGTGATCGCGCTCGGCGACTGCGCCCGCGACGGCGGGTGTTTTGCCGGCAGCTATGCCATTATCGGCGGGGTTTCGAAGGTCGTACCTGTCGATCTCCATATTCCGGGCTGCCCGCCGTCGCCGACGGACATTCTCCGCGGTCTTCTTGCTTTACTGGAACATGTGAACACGGGAGGCCGCGCTTCTTGACGGCGAGCTTCAATGGAACCAAGATCGCTTCTCGCTCTGTGGCGAGGTCGCAGCGAAGTCTTCGCTCGAAAACTTCGGCGACAGCCATGCCATCAGCGGAACCGCTGGCCTCCAGGTCAAATGGTAGAGTCGGCTAGGGCACGAGCGATCCTTACGCAGCACTGCCCCGGCCAGCCGCCGCGGGGAGGGATCAGGCGACCAGCATGGGATCTTGCAGGCTCTGGGCGCCAGCAAATTCGGCGCTCTCCAGGGTCGCATCCATCAGTTCCTTCACGTAGGCAAGAGCAGATTTTGAGTCGTCTGCGCTGAGATGAACGTCGTTGCATTTGGCACGCATCGCTTTGCGGATCGATGAGAGCGCATGTTTGGCGGCAATCTTGTCACCCTCCTTTAACAACAGTCGGAGAGATGTCGCAGCAAGGACTTCAAGAACCGTTATTCGGCCTTCTATAGCTCCCATGGATGGAATGGCATGTGAGGCTCCCCCACCTTCACTATCACGCTTCGCATTGTACATTCCGCATTCCTTTTCAAAGGCTTTGGCAGCGCCTGTCCGGTCAAGCTCGCACGCGACGATCACGGATCCGAAAGGTTCGAAGCGAAACGATGGCACGCAGCAAATTTCGGGTATCCCGGGTGTCCATCGAAAGGACCGTTGCAACAACTCCGGATCAGTCGATAAGTTCCATAGTAAGGCGTGGTGCCGGATGAGGATCGCGGGGTTCGCGGTTCAATACTCTCGAGACCATCAATATAGCCGATTTTTTGTTCGGGACAGCGGCTATCCAGTCTCTTTGCAATTGGACCTACCTCGGCTCAGAGGCCGGCAAGCCCGATATGAGCACGGTTCGCGTCCAGCAGGACACACTCTCCGGCGCGACCGTCGATGACCTAGTGCGGCGGGCTACGCCTGTCGTTTCCATCATCGAGAGGCTGCTCTGGCTCTTCCTTCGGCCATGCCTGCCCGGGATATTAGTCGTTTAATGAATGCGAGCAGGCTTAGCCGCGAGCTCGATCACGTATTCCTCCGCCGCATCCGCGAGTGCTAGCGCAACCGCCGCCTGGCTGAATCCTTTGGAGTGAAGTTGCTCAATCAGGTTGCGCATGGCTGCCTCGACGAGCTTACGGCAGTCAGCCTTTCGAGCCTCACGGCGGAGTTCTAATTCGCTCATAGTTATGTGCCCCTCGGTAGAGAAAGTAGCATGACACCGCTGCTAAATTAGAAAATACGGCAAATGACTAGGGTCCTGTAGGAAAACGGCGATGGCAAACGCTCTCTACACGCGATTGCAGGCCACGGCGAAGCGCCAGATTGAGATTTCTGGCCAAAGCGGCACGTAAAAAGCATCGAGGAACAACCCCGTCGAGAGGCGCTTAAGCTTTGAAATAGAATTATTTTTACAAACTAACGGGGGATGACCGACGCCGGTCATCCCCCCGCGGATGATCTGATCTTGCTATTAATTTCAAATCCTTGTCGAGCCTTTCAGCGGGGTGAGCGTTCCGAGCCAGTTTACAGCGTCGGATCTGCTACCGAGGATTTTTCCGCTCTCCGTTATCTCCGACAAAAGCTCAGCGGGCTCCCGCTTTACGAGAAGCTTGATCTGGTTGCTGATCCCGATGAGCCACGCGACCTCTTCGGAATGCTGCTCCGAGCAGGGTTGCAGGCCGCCTAAACCGGCTTCCGAGCCGACTACCATCACTGGAAATCACATAGAACGATCTTCCCAAACAGCCCGCTGGCTTCCATTCGGCGGTGGGCCTCGGCGGCTTCCTTGAGGGGGTAGACGGCGCCAATAACCGGCTTGAGCTCACGTCCCATCATCGGCAGCACCTGCTCCGTGAAGCGCCGGACCATTGCTCTCTTTTCCGTCCTCGACCTTGACTTCATGACCGTTCCGATTAACCGCAAATGGTTGTGAAGCACGAGATCAAGCGGAATGATGGCGTTGTCGTCGCGTCCTAGAAGGCCAACCTGGACGAGCCGTCCGCCGGGCGCCAGGCTGCGAATGTTGCGCGCGAGATAGGATCCGCCGACGAAGTCGATGATCAGATCGACCCCATGCGACGCCGTAGCATCGACGACCTCCGCCTCGAAGTCCGAACGCCGATAATCAAAGACGGCTTCGGCACCCAGCGAGAGCACATTCTCGATGTTCCCTGCCGAAGCGGTCGCCAGCACATGTGCTCCGGCCGCTTTTCCGAGCTGAACCGCAGCCGATCCGATGCCTCCGGCGGCAGCATGGACAAGGGCGGTTTCTCCTTTAGCAACCTGTCCGAGATGGGCGAGCGCTTCCCAGCCGGTGACGAAACTCTCCATGACCGCCGCCGCCTCGATGAAAGACATGCCGTCCGGAATGATCGCTGCCATTTCGCTATCGAGACGGGCGTACTGAGCATAAGCACCACCGCCAACGATACCCATGACACGGTCCCCAATCGCAAAACCGATGACTGCGGAGCCGGTCGCCACGACTTCGCCGGCGATTTCGAGGCCGAGGATCGGGCTGTCCCCGTAAGTTTGCGTGCCATAGACGCCTTCGCGCTGAAGAAGATCAGCGCGATTGACGCCTGCCGCCATGACCTTGACGAGAATATCGTCGGGCCGGATCTCAGGGGGCGGAGCTTCAGCGAGGTGCAGGACATCCGCGCTGCCGAAATCGGCGAACATGATCGCTTTCATCAGAGCTACCCTTACTTGGAGAGTGCGCGGCGAGCGATGCTTGCCGCAAAGAGCGGTGTCTCGCGGCTGTTGTGATCGCCACCTGCGGCCTGCCGGGCAGCGGCGGCATCCTCGAACCTGGTGCCATGCTCTTCGAGAAATGTCATGAAGACATCAGTTGGATGCGCAGTGACCCGGTTCGTGTAGCGGGTCCTGTTTTCGTCGATCTTTTCGGCGATCAGTTCCCAGACGACATTGACCTTGGTGCGACCGCTGGACGTGAACACGTCGGAGATTGAGTTCATGCGGCAATAGGCAGCCTCTGCAACTTCGGCAACATAGTGTTGGACAACGAGACCGGAGCCGATCTGCTCGATATTGATTGACATCCGACGACCGTCGTCGGTCCACGTGACGCCGGCAGCGATGTGATCCGGTGGGCAGCAGCGCAGGTATTCGGCTTCAGGCAGGTTGAAGAGCCAGTCGGCGATATCGATCTTTTCGAACGGGACGTCTACCTCCGCCGAATATGCTGACTGCGAGAGAATTGTGTCGAGGACCTTGACCATCATAGTATTCCTTCTGTTTGTTGTGCGATTGCCCGTTGACGAGAAGGAATGTGCGCCGGATGCCTGCTGATGATAACGAACTGATTGGTCGAAACGGTTTTGCGTCGTAGGCAAAGATGAAGGATCCACGGTTTGCCGAACATCTCGCGGTCTATGTCGATGTCGTCCGCGCGGGAAGCTTCTCCGCGGCGTCACGGCGTCGTGCCGTAACCCCATCCGCCGTCGTCCGGCAGATCGATGCGCTCGAACAGGACCTTGGCGTTCCGCTTCTGGTCCGATCGACGCGTGCTCTGTCGCTGACGGACGCGGGTCGCCATCTCTTCGATAGGGCCCAGCGGCTGCTGGATGACTTGGCCGACACCCATGCGGAAGTAGCAGCCTTCGACAGTGCGGTCAGCGGCACCCTTCGCATCGCTTGCTTCCCGACCTTCGGAAAACGCTACGTCATCCCCGTTCTTGCATCTCTTGCGCAGCAGCACCCGAGCTTGCATGTCGAATTGGATCTCACCGAACGGCTGGCCGACCCCGTCGCCGAACGGCTCGACCTCGTGGTCAGAATGGGTGACCTGGCGGACAGCTCCTTGATCGCCACGAAGCTCGCCCCGCTTGACCGCGTTCTCGTGGCAAGCCGTGCCTATGTCGGGCAGTACGGCGAGCCGAAAGACGAAGAGGCGCTCCGTCATCATCGCCTTCTCGACAAGCTTCATGGCAACGATCTGCTCGGCTGGTCCGATGTTCTCGGATGCCCGGCCGGTGAGGCATGCAAACAGGTCTCTTTCCGCTCCGATGATTTTGAAGCGTTGAACAGCGCCGCGATCTCAGGCATGGGCGTGGCCTTCCTGCCAAGCTGGGTTTCGGGCGCTTCCATCCAGGCGGGCGATCTGCTGCGCCTAACGCTCGCCGGCGAGCGATGGAACGAGCGATCGTCCGGCATCTACCTACTGCGCGCCCTGCAGGTGCCATCCGCCAAGGTCAGGGCGTTTACAGAAGCGCTTAGGGCACATATCGGCACGCCGCCGCGCTGGAGTTGAGGCGCGGTATCAACGACAGTGATTATATCAACGGCTTAAGCCACCTGCTGTTCAACAAATGCCAAGTTCTCCGTAAGATCCCATCAAGAGCAGAGATCTCCGTTTCGCGGTCAGAACGCATGGATTCCCATCACCGCTAGGCGTCCGCAAAACTCTTGTCCCATGGTGTGGGCGAGGGAAAGACCTCGCCGAGGAACGATACCAGCGCCTTGACGTTCCGATTGCCGCCGACTTTCCGGCCAGTATGCGGGTATGTTGCTGCGGTCGACGGAGAATGCCTTCAAGACTGGCACCAGCGCGCGGCGATGCAGATAGGGAGCTGCGATATAGACCGTGCAGGCAGTAATCGCCTCGATCGAATTCACGTAAAAATCCTTCTCTGCAAGCCCAAACAGATCACCAGGCCAGTAGAACGCGACGACCTGCCGATCACCATGGTTCAGCATATGGCTCGCCACCAGGACCCCGCCGGACAAGAGATACAGAAACCTCGCTGGCTCTCCTTGGGTGACGACATGTGATCCCTTCGTTTCAAAGGTAATGACGTCCGCAAGGCGCGCGAGCTCGGATTGATCGGATGACGATAGAACAATGTGGTCGGGTTCTACTCCATGTTCACCTGGCCAGGGATTTGCTGCAAGCGATGTTTGATCAGGATCAATGCATCTCCAAAGCTGGCACCTCTATTAGGGGGCAGATTTCACGGAATTGATTGCTTTCGGAGTGTTTGAATCGATGGTTATTCACGTTGCTGTTTTGAAAGAGAAAGCTTTAGGCGAAAAGCGTGTAGCAATCGTGCCAGCCCTTACTACCCGTCTCGAGCGGTTGGGTGCAGCCCTGACTCTGGAGGCGAACGCTGGACTGGCGGCCACGTTTGCCGATACCGCCTATCGAGACGCCAGGATCGAAAACGACCCGAAAACCGTCGTATCCGATGCCGATATCGTACTCGCAGTTCAGCCGCCGCCAGCAGATCTAGTCAAGGCAATGAAGCCAGGAAGCGTGCTGATCTCGCTCCTTTACGGCAACAGCAATCTCGACACTGTGGCAGCCCTCAAGGACCGAAAGGTGACAGCCTTTGCGATGGAGCAGATCCCGCGCATCAGCAGGGCCCAGTCGATGGATGTCCTTTCCAGCCAGGCAGCTCTTGCTGGCTATTATGCGCCTCTGCTCGGTGCAGTTCACATGCCGCGCATCCTGCCGATGATGACAACTGCGGTAGGTTCGCTACGGGCCGCGAAGGTTCTGGTGATGGGACTTGGCGTCGCCGGGCTTTCGGCCCTCGCCACCGCTCACCGGCTGGGCGCAATCACGGAAGGCTATGATGTCCGTCCCGAGACACGCGAGCAGGCCGAGTCGCTGGGTGCCAAATTCGTCGATACCGGTGTCGACGCACGCGGCGAAGGCGGTTATGCGCGCGAACTGACGGCCGACGAAAAAGCCAAGGTCGAGCAGACACTCACCCGGCATATCGCCGAAGCGGACATGATCATTACGACGGCCTCCGTACCAGGCCGCCCAGCCCCGAAGCTGATTTCTTCAGCCCAAGTCGCGGCCATGAAACCCGGCGCCGTGATTGTGGATCTCGGGGCGGAAAGTGGCGGCAATTGTGAGATGACCAAGCCCGGTGACACGGTGAATGTCGGAGCGGTTACCATCCTTGGCCCGCTCAATGTACCTTCGGCACTCGCCCAGCACGCCAGCGACCTCTATGCAAAAAACATCCTCAATCTTCTTGACCTCCTCATCAAGGATGGCGCGATCCATCTCGATTTCGAGGACGAAGTCGTCGCCGGTACGGCGGCTACGCACGACGGAAAGATCCGAAACGAAGCGCTTCGCCAGATCATCGAGAACGCATCTCACTCAAACCATGAGGTCGCATGATGACGCTCGACACATCCATGACGTGGCTTATCGCCCTGTATATTTTCATGCTGGCAGCCTTCACCGGCTATGAGGTCATCAGTCGGGTGCCCTCGATCCTGCACACGCCACTAATGTCAGGCTCGAACTTCATCCACGGCATCGTGGTCGTCGGCGCTCTCCACATGCTGCTGAACGCCACCACACTGTTCGCCCAGATCGTCGGCTTCGTCGCCGTGGCACTCGGGGCCGCAAACGCCTCCGGGGGCTACGTGGTGACCGACCGGATGCTCGCAATGTTCAAGTCGAGCGGCGGTAAGGAGAAGTAGGATGATCGCACAGCATTTCGTCAGCCTGAGCGGTCTTTTTGCCGCCGCTCTCTTCATCTTTGGGTTGAAGCGGATGGCCTCGCCGGTTACGGCTCTGTCGGGCATCATGACTGCCGGTGCCGGTATGATCGTTGCCGTCATCGCGAGCTTCCTGGTGCTCTTCGAGCTTGATGGAACTGTCCGGTCTCACCTGACGACCAATCTCGGCCTTGCGATCGCCGCGCTGCTTGCCGGTGGCGGATGGGCTTGGTGGCGAGGCGCGAGGGTCGAGATGACTGCCATGCCGCAGATGGTCGCATTGTATAACGGCATGGGTGGTGGGGCTGCAGCCGCGATCGCCGCTGTCGAACTTTCTGGTGGAAGAGCCTCAGGCACGTTACTGCTTGCCGTCACTATTATCGGTGCGCTGATCGGTTCGATTTCCCTGACGGGTTCCTTCATCGCGTGGGCGAAGCTCGACAGCAGGATCAAAAAACCGTGGCGTTTCCCCGGTCAGCGGCTCGCAAACGGCCTGATCTTTCTCGCAACGCTTCTCGTCGGATTGGGCGTCATTCTTCTCTATGGCTCTCCAGCGGACACCGTGCTGGCGGTTCTGTTCTTTGTCGGAGCCCTGGCCTTTGGTGTGTTGATGACGCTACCGATCGGCGGGGCCGACATGCCCGTCGTCATCTCGCTCTACAATGCCTTCACCGGTCTTGCCGTCGGCCTGGAAGGGTTCGCGCTGCAAAACCCCGCCCTGATGATCGCGGGCATGGTCGTCGGCTCGGCGGGCACGCTTTTGACGTTGCTTATGGCGAAGGCGATGAACCGATCGCTGGCAAACGTGTTGTTTTCCAACTTTGGGGACACAACCGCTTCTGGCGGGGCCGAAGTCCACGGACAGATGAAATCCGCCGACGCGGCCGACGCGGCGGTCAACATGCGCTACGCCTCGAGCGTCATCATTATCCCTGGCTACGGTCTCGCCGTCGCTCAAGCGCAACAGAAGCTCTACGAGTTCGTCAAAATCCTGCTGGCCGCCGGCGTCGAGGTCAAATTCGCCATCCATCCGGTGGCGGGCCGCATGCCAGGTCACATGAACGTGCTGCTGGCAGAAGCAGGCGTTCCCTACGACATCATCTTCGATATGGATGACATCAACGCAGACTTCCCAAACACCGATGTCGCCCTGGTAATAGGCGCCAATGACGTGGTGAACCCGGCGGCGCGCACCGATAAATCCTCGCCGATCTATGGCATGCCGATCCTGGACGCCGACAAAGCCCATCAAGTTTATGTGGTCAAGCGTGGACAGGGCAAAGGCTATTCCGGCGTCGAGAACCTGCTCTTCTTCGAAGACAACTGCTCGATGGTCTACGGCGACGCCCAAGCCGTGCTCAGCCAAATGGTTCAATCCGTGAAAGATCTGGCCGCCGCAGCCTGAAGCGGCCCAAGGCAATCTACATTCAAAGGAGAATAACAAATGGCTTACCAGACGATCAATCCCTATAGCAGCGAGACACTCGCCAATTTTCCAGACGCGACCGACGCCGAAGTTCGTACGGCAATCGTCGGCGCACATGAGGCGTTTCTCGGGTGGCGCAACACTTCTTTCGCCGAACGTGGACGCGTCCTTCAGAAGGCGGCGGACATCCTGCGCCGTGATAGCGATGCCTATGCTAAGCTGCTGACGCTTGAAATGGGCAAGCTGTTCTCCGAAGCTAAGGCGGAAGTCGAGCTGTCGGCAAAAATCTTCGAATATTATGTCCGCCATGCCGAGGCGTTGCTCAAGCCCGAGAAGCTGCCGGTTCTGGATCCTGCCGAGGGCGACGCCGTGCTCGTTCACGAACCGCTCGGTGTCCTCCTGGCCATCGAACCTTGGAACTTCCCATACTATCAGATCGCACGTATCTTGGCGCCGCAGCTCGCTGCAGGCAATACGCTCCTCCTCAAACACGCATCGAACGTTCCGCAATGCGCCGCTGCGTTCGAGAAACTGATGGCCGAATCCGGCCTGCCCAAAGGGGCGTTCAAGAACCTCTACGCAACGCGTTCCCAAATCGAGCTGATCCTCAACGACGACCGGGTCCATGGTGTCGCCCTGACTGGCTCGGAAAGCGCTGGCGCGGTTGTTGCGGCTCAGGCTGGCAAAGCGCTTAAAAAGTCCACAATGGAGCTCGGCGGTGCGGATGCCTTCGTTGTGCTGGCTGATGCAGACCTTGAAAAGACCACCAAATGGGCCGTGTTCGGGCGCCATTGGAACGGCGGTCAGGTCTGTGTTTCGTCAAAGCGGATGATCATCGTCGACCCTGTCTATAACGCATTTCTTGATGGCTATCGCAAGGGCGTGGCTGGTCTAATCGCGGGCGATCCCTTTGATCCGAAGACCACGCTGGCGCCATTGTCTTCGAAGGGTGCGGCCGACGAGGTGAAGGACAAGATTCGCGAAGCGGTCAAGCTTGGAGCCAAAGCCGAGGAAGTCGGGCCACCGGTGCCCAATCGAGGCGCCTTCGTCCAGCCGACGATCCTGACTGACGTCGGAGAAGACAATCCGGCGCGCTATTGGGAATTCTTCGGTCCGGTTTCGATGCTCTTTAGAGCAAAGGACGAGGAAGATGCTGTGCGCATCGCTAATGATTCCCCGTTCGGCCTGGGAGGCTCTGTCTTCACGTCGAATCCGACGCATGGCGCGGAAGTCGCGAAGCGCATCTCCACTGGGATGGTCTTTGTCAATCATCCGACCAAAGTCGAGGCAGACTTGCCGTTCGGCGGCATCCGCCGTTCAGGCTACGGTCGCGAGCTTCTTGGTCTCGGTCTCAAGGAATTCGTCAATCACAAACTCATCGATGTCGTCGACATCGATGCGCATTTCTGAACGCACAAGGGGACGCTTTGTCGAGCGTCCCTCATGAACGAACATCAAGCCAAGGAGTCTCACAATGGCCAAGACTATGAAAGCCGCAGTCGTCCGCGAATTCGGAAAGCCGCTAATTATCGAGGAGGCCGCCGTCCCGACACCTGGCGCCGGTCAGATCCTCGTCAAGATCGCCGCGACCGGCGTCTGCCACACCGATCTCCACGCCGCAGAAGGCGATTGGCCCGTGAAGCCCAAGCCGCCCTTCATTCCGGGCCATGAAGGCGTTGGCCACGTCGTGGCTGTCGGCTCTGGCGTGAAACATGTCAAGGAAGGCGATCGCGTCGGCGTGCCATGGCTTTATACCGCCTGCGGACATTGCAAGCATTGCTTGGGCGGGTGGGAAACACTGTGCGAGGAGCAGCAGAATACCGGCTATTCGGTCAACGGCAGCTTTGCGGAATATGTCGTTGCCGATCCGAACTATGTCGGTCATTTGCCCGATAACGTGTCGTTTATCGATATTGCGCCTATCCTATGTGCGGGCGTCACCGTCTATAAGGGTTTGAAAGTCACCGACACGAAGCCCGACGACTGGGTGGTAATTTCCGGTATTGGCGGTTTGGGGCATTTGGCAGTCCAATATGCCAAGGCGATGGGGCTCAACGTTATCGCCGTCGATATCGATGATGAAAAACTCGATCTTGCGAAATCTCTCGGTGCTTCGCTTGCCGTGAATGCCCGTAAGGACGACCCGATCGCCTTTGTGAAGAAGGAGGTTGGCGGCGCCCAGGGCGTGCTGGTTACGGCTGTCTCACCCAAAGCCTTTGAACAGGCCCTCGGCATGGTCGGCCGCGGCGGCACAGTGTCCCTCAATGGGCTTCCTCCGGGCGATTTCCCCTTGTCGATCTTCGACACAGTCCTGAACGGGGTTACCGTGCGCGGCTCGATCGTCGGCACGCGCCTCGACCTTCAGGAGGCGCTGAACTTCGCTGGCGAAGGCAAGGTCAAGGCGACGATTACGACCGACAAGCTCGAAAATATCAACGATATCTTTGCTCGCATGCACAAGGGAGATATCCAGGGCCGGATCGTCATCGACTTTGCAAAATAAAACCAAATCAATGCCGTGATGCACGCGATGGTGCTTCACCAAATCGGCGAACCGCTTGTCTGGACCGAGCCGCCGCATCGAGAGCCAGATCCAGGCGAGCCGCGTCTGGGTTCCCGCCTTCTGCATCTGCCGGATGGATTTGCATCCGGTGGAGAGGGCGTCGACGCCGCGGCGACGCTACCTGACGCAGTCGCGGCCGCCAAAATGGTCGTCTAGGTTGAATGCGATTCGTCCCGGATGGATGCGTTTGCTGCAAGCGCATTCTGTCTGCCTGTTCCGCTTGCGCTCGTGGGTGATGTCTTCGTGTTCAAGACAAGCCTGACGATGAGCGGCTTGACGTGATATCCTTTTCGAAATAGCGACCAGTTAGCTGGTCGTCTGATTAGGTGATTGAAAGTTCTAAGTAATTTTCGTACGCGGCCCGATAATACGCGGGTCGCCGGCTATGGAGAGACCGATTGGTTGTTTCACGAAAGACTTTGCTTGCGGGCGCAATCATTCTCATTGTTGCAGCGGCTGGCTACTACGCATGGATCAAGATCCATGCTCCTAGCCTTCCCGACGGCTTTGCTGCAAGCAATGGTCGCATCGAGGCCGTTGAAATCGACATTTCGACCAAGACTGCCGGGCGACTACAGGACTTGCTGGTCCGTGAAGGCGATTTCGTCACCGCCGGCCAGACGCTCGCCCAAATGGATACGGTTCAGCTCGCGGCCCGCAAGCGACAGGCGGAAGCGCAGCTGCGTCGCGCCCAGATCTCGATCGACACGGCGCATAGCCTTGTTGCCCAACGCCAGGCCGAAAAGACCTCGGCGATGGCTGTGATCGAACAGCGTAAGGCCCAGCTCGATTCCGCAAGCAAGACCAATGCTCGCAACAGGCAGCTACTGAGCAGCAACACGGTCTCACAGCAAATCGTCGATGACAGCGAAGCGAACGAGCAGGCAGCCAAGGCAACGCTTGCCTCGGCGCAGGCAGCTCTTGCAGCGTCGGATGCCGCCATCAATGCTGCCAAGGCGCAAGTGGTGGATGCGGAAGCGGCGGTCGATGCAGCAAAGGCCGAGATTGAGAGCATAGAAGCGGATATATCCGACAGCACGCTCAAGGCTCCGAGGGATGGCCGGATCCAGTATCGCATTGCCCAGCCTGGCGAAGTGTTGGCAGCCGGCGGCCGGGTGTTGAATCTCGTCGACCTCGGCGATGTCTACATGACCTTTTTCCTTCCGACGGAACAGGCGGGCCGGACCTCGATGGGGTCGGACGTCCGTCTCGTGCTCGATGCGGCGCCGCAATACACCATCCCCGCCAAGGTCTCGTTCGTTGCAGACGTTGCGCAATTCACGCCGAAAACAGTCGAAACCGAGGAAGAGCGGCAGAAGCTCACCTTCCGCGTTCGCGCCCAGATCCCTCAGGAGCTTCTGAAGAAATACATCCAATATGTCAAAACGGGCCTGCCAGGCATGGCCTATGTCCGCCTCGACCCGCAGGCGCAATGGCCTGACAATCTCGAACGCAACCTCGTCAAGTAGCGGTTGACGACATGGCGGAAACCATCGAAGGCACACCGAAAGACGACGAGAGCGGCGCCGCAGTTGCCAGGCTGAGTGATGTCCGGCTCGTCTACAAGAATGCGATCGGGCTGGACAAGGTCACGCTTGAGATTCCATCGGGGCGAATGACCGGCTTGATCGGCCCCGACGGTGTCGGCAAGTCAAGCCTTCTATCGCTGATTTCCGGTGCCCACGCGGTGCAGACGGGACGCGTGGAGGTGTTCGGCGGAGACATGCGTGATGCCCGGCATCGCGAGCGAACCTGCCCAAGGATTGCCTATATGCCGCAGGGGCTCGGCAAGAACCTTTATCCAACCCTGTCCGTCTTCGAGAATGTCGACTTCTTCGGGCGCCTCTTTGGGCAGGACAAACATGAACGGACGGCCAGGATCGCCGAATTGCTCGACAGCACCGGCCTTGGTCCTTTTGCAGACCGCCCCGCGGCGAAACTGTCGGGTGGCATGAAGCAGAAACTCGGATTGTGCTGCGCTCTCATTCATGATCCCGACCTGCTCATTCTCGACGAGCCGACCACAGGCGTCGATCCGCTGTCGCGCCGGCAATTCTGGGAACTGATCGGCAGCATTCGGGCAAGCCGGCCCGGTATGAGCGTCATCGTCGCGACCGCTTACATGGAAGAGGCTGCCGGCTTCGACTGGCTGATCGCGATGAATGCCGGCAAAGTCCTTGATACCGGCACTCCCAAGCAACTTCTCGAGCGCACGCAGACCAGCGATCTCGACGCTGCCTTCATCGCTCTGCTTCCCGAAGCCGATCGGCGCGATCATCACGAGATCATCATTCCGCCACGTCCGCAGACGGCTGATGGTGTCTACGCCATCGAGGCCAGTCATCTCAGCATGCGCTTCGGCGATTTCACCGCGGTCGACAATGTCAGCTTTCAGATCCCCAAGGGCGAGATATTTGGCTTTCTCGGTTCGAATGGATGCGGCAAGACCACGACGATGAAGATGCTGACGGGCCTGCTTGCCGCCAGCGAAGGCGAAGCCAAGCTTTTCGGCCGCAAGGTCGACGCCAGCGACATGGCGGTCAGGCGCCGCGTCGGCTACATGAGCCAGGCCTTCTCGCTCTATGGCGAGCTGACGGTCCGGCAAAACCTTGATCTCCATGCCCGTCTTTTCAAGCTGAAGGAAGACCGGATTCCCGCGCGCATCGCCGAAATGACCGATCGCTTCGGCCTGGGCGATGTGATGGATGCACTGCCGGACACACTGCCGCTCGGTATCCGCCAGCGGCTATCGCTTGCGGTTGCGATGATCCACGCGCCGGACATTCTCATTCTCGACGAGCCGACCTCGGGTGTCGATCCCGTTGCTCGCGATGCTTTCTGGCAGATCCTTGCCGACCTGTCGCGCAAAGACGATGTGACGATTTTCGTCTCGACCCATTTCATGAACGAGGCAGAGCGCTGCGATCGCATTTCGCTGATGCACGCAGGCAAGGTGTTGATAAGCGACACCCCTGCCGCCATTGCCAAAAGCCGCAATACGGAAACACTCGAGGACGCCTTTATCGCTTATCTCGAGGAGGCGTCCGGAATTGTGCGTGGCCAGGAGGCAAAGCCTGTCGTCATGGCAAACGCCCTTGAGGCAGCCGCATCGCCGACACGCCGCCGCTTCTTCGATTTTCGCCGCATGTTCAGCTACACGCGCCGCGAAGCCTTGGAGCTGCAACGCGATCCCGTTCGCGGCACGCTTGCCGTTCTCGGGAGCGTTATCCTGATGTTCGTGATCGGTTATGGCATCAACCTCGATGTCGAGGATCTGACCTTTGCCGTGCTCGACCGCGATAGCTCGACCATCAGCCGCGATTACGTACTCGATATTGCCGGATCGAGGTACTTTATCGAGAAGGCGCCAATCAAGGATTATGCCGATATGGATCGGCGCATGCGGGACGGCGAACTTAGCCTCGCCATCGAGATACCGCCTGGCTTCGGCCGAAACGTGCTGCGCGGCGATGTCGTCGAAATCGGCGCATGGATCGACGGGGCGATGCCGCAACGGGCCGAAACGGTCAGGAGTTACGTTCAGGGCATGCATGCCAATTGGCTGGCACGCAAGGCAAAGGAACTCTATGGGGCGGCGGCCACGCAAGGCTCGTTCACCATTGAAACGCGCTTTCGCTATAATCCCGACGTCAAAAGCCTGGTGGCGATGGTCCCTGCCGTCATCCCGCTGCTGCTGATGCTCATCCCGGCAATGCTCGCAGCCTTAAGTGTCGTGCGCGAGAAAGAGCTCGGCTCGATCATCAACCTTTACGTCACGCCGGTCAGCAAGCTGGAGTTCCTGATCGGTAAACAATTGCCCTATATCGCGCTCGGGCTATTGAACTTTGTTCTGCTGACGGCCTTTGCCACGCTGGTCTTCCGCGTGCCGTTTACCGGCAGCTATCTGACCTATCTGACGGCGGCGCTGCTCTATGTGATCATCGCTACCTCGATCGGCATCGTCATCTCGTCCTTCATGAAAAGCCAGATCGCGGCCATTTTCGGCACCGCGCTCCTGACCTTGATACCGGCGACGCAATATTCCGGCATGATCGACCCGGTCTCATCGCTACGGGGCGCCGGCGCCCTCATCGGCGAGCTCTATCCGGCCACCTATTTCATGACGATTTCTCGCGGCACCTTCTCCAAGGCGCTCGACTTCGCAGGCCTCTACGGCTCCTTTATTCCGCTATTGATCGCGATCCCGATCCTTTCGATCCTGGGGACGCTGCTAATCAAGAAGCAGGAGGGATGACATGGCATTGTCCAATATCCTGCAACTGGGGATCAAGGAGTTGCGTGGGCTTGCCCGCGATCCGATGCTCGTCCTGCTCGTCGTCTATGCATTCACGCTGCAGATCTATACTGGCTCCAGTGCCTTGCCGGAAACCTTGAACAACGCGGCTGTCGCCATCGTCGACGAGGATCAGTCGCCGCTGTCGGGGCGGATCAGCACTGCCTTCTATCCCCCTTACTTCGTGCCACCCAAGCAGATTTCCATCGCCGAGATGGATCAGCGGATGGATGCGGGCCTCGACACATTTGCGCTCAACATCCCCCCGGACTTTCAACGCAAGGTCATGGCGGGGCAACATCCGGCGATTCAGCTCAATGTCGACGCCACGCGGATGAGCCAGGCCTTCTCCGGGAGCGGCTATATCCAGACCATCGTCACAAGCGAGGTCGATGAATTCATGAAGCGCTATCGCGCTGAAAGTAACGTGCCGGTGAATCTGACCTTGCGGGCCAGATTCAATCCGCAGCTTAACAAATCCTGGTTCGGCTCGATCAATAACATCATCACCTCGATCACCATGCTTTCGATCGTGCTGACGGGTGCCGCCCTGATCCGTGAAAAGGAGCACGGCACGATCGAGCATTTGCTCGTCATGCCGGTGACCCCACTGGAGATCATGCTGAGCAAGATCTGGTCGATGGGGCTCGTGGTCCTGGTCGCCACTGCCGTCTCTGTCTTCATGGTGGTCAAAGGTCTGCTTGGCATACCGATCGAAGGCTCGATGGCGCTGTTTCTGCTTGGAACTGCGCTCCAGCTTTTTGCAACGACGGCAATGGGAATATTTCTGGCCACCGTCGCAGGCTCGATGCCGCAATTCGGCTTGCTCCTCATTCTGGTGCTTTTGCCGCTGCAGGTCCTGTCCGGCGCCATGACGCCACGCGAAAGCATGCCCGAAATCATTCAGAACATCATGCTTCTTGCGCCCAACACCCACTTCGTCATTCTGGCGCAAGCCGTGCTCTTTCGAGGCGCCGGCATAGATGTCGTCTGGCCGCAGCTTTTATCCTTGCTTGCTATCGGAATGGTCCTGTTTTTCTTTGCTCTCGGGCGGTTTCGGAAGTTCTTGAGATGACGGCGCTCGATTATCGCGCCGGTTACGCGCCGCTCCCCACCATCGAAGAAAGAAAATCAGCGAAGGAAGGACTTTCGCCTGGTTCATCACGGCACAACTTCGCAGCTGCGCCATGCATCCTCTAACTGTAAATTGGGGTATGGGTAGATACGTTAATGGGCAACGAGGCAGCCGGAAACCGATCCTCATGGGCGCGAACGATCCTGCTGTCGATCATCAGATACTGGTTGTTGCGGTCTGCCGTCAGTGCCTCGAACACCCGCTCCCAGACGCCGGCATGGCACCAGCGGCTGAAACGCTTATACACCGTCTCGCTTACCTGCTTTACACATCGCGCGGTCGAACACCGGAAAGCCGCTTCTCCGTTTTTTGTTTGCGGCCGGATCCCAGCTCTCGCACATAGATCGTGAGGGGTCTTTCGACAGCCCTGAAGAGCGCTAGCGCGAATATGATGGAACCGATGGTCGCATAGATGACGAACAGGCCAAGAGAGAGGTGGTCACCGATAGCCTTCGCCCAAATGGCCCGCATAGGCCGCACGATGAAGGGATGGGCGAGATAGAGGCTATAGGAAGCGTCTCCAACGGCGACGCCCCACAGCACGATCCGTTTGAGAGGAAGGGCAGGACCGATTGCGGCGGCTAGGACAAACACGGCAGCGGGCACACCTCTACGCAGGAATTGCGGAAGAGCTGCATCGTCCCAGGGAGTGGAAAAACGAGCGAATCCGATGAGCCCGATCGCAATCAGAGCAAGTGCGACCCCAGTACCGATCCGCAGGCCGCTGCGGAAAATCAACGCTACATATACACCCAACAGAAATTCCAGGATGATGGGGTTCGTCCAGAAAGCAATCTTGACATTCCCGGGTTCAATCGTGGTGCCAACGAGGGCCAGCGCAGCCATCAGTACCGACAGCCCAATAATGCCCGGCCGGATCGGCATCATTAGCGCTAGCGCGAAGAGCACATAGAACAGCATCTCATAGTTCAAGGTCCAGCCAAGGGCGAGCACCGGCCGTATCTCATTCGCGCCACGCATGTCAGGGATGAAGAGATAGGATGCGACGACATGAGAAATATCGCCAACCGGAACGTTGAGCAGTGAAGGCGCCACGGCCGCGCCGAGCAGCATGACGCTCGTTAGCAACCAGTAGAGCGGAACCACGCGTGCGCAGCGTCGCAGGAAGAAGCGCAAGGGAGCACCGCTTTTGCCGAACTCCGCCGCGGCGGTATGCATCATGATGAAGCCCGACAGGACGAAGAAGATATCGACACCGTAGCCGAGGTACCATGCCTTGGCGTCGACGGCTTGGCGTGCTGTCACGACAGCCAGATTTTCAGTTTCATGGATGGTATGTGCCACCACCACAGACAAGGCAGCGAGCGCTCGAAGCACTTGAAGATTTATGAGTTTGGCAGCGACATCCGCTTTCGTGGATTGCGGAATTCCAATCGATTGCCTCTGTTCTGCTCCGATCCGGTTCCAAGTCATGTCAGATTGTGCCTCAGTGGGCCTTGTTCATGCCGACGCCGATGGAGCCAACGGTCGCCTGGGTTGAGTTGCCATAATCCGTGTTAGCTCCGCCGCCCCGGGGCATCATGCTGGTAGCTGTTCCGTTAATCCGATCATCAAGTATTTTTTGATAAAAAGTCACCAGAAGCTCCAATCCGAAATTCGATTAAGTTCTAACTGCCGCATTGGTCGATACAACAACGTATCACTGCGTAAGTTAATGAATTAATTCGCTGAACAGTTGATCCGCCGATACTTCCGCTCAAGGGCGCCGCAGCCCCAGACGATGCCGATCAACATGTAAAGATGGCGCCAGTCGCGAGCGGCCGCTCCATGGACATCATGAAGCCGATGCCATGGCGTTCGAAACGGCCGAGCTTGCCATCGCTGTCGATTTCGCCCCGGCAAACATTTGTCCTCCCATCGGAAAGCGCCGCGGTCATGGCAGGCCATGAGGATGCCGAAGACAGCATATTTCACGCGACGCGTTGGATCTCTGGACGACCGAGTTCAGTCATCCGGTTGAGAACATGGACGCCGATCTTGGCCTCTGCTTTCTGGTTGTCAAAGTTCCTCGCTTTGAGATTCGGTTCATCTAAGTCTCCACTAGGCTGCGCTGAACAGCCTGAAGCCGTGTTGTCGTGTCAAGCTGCCGACTGGCCGCGGCGGCCGTCCGGATTCGAGAGAGCGAATGGCGATGGAGATCCGCGAGATCTATGTGCCGTTATGCCGAATTCGGCATAATGGGATTTATCCCGAGCCGGAGACTATGCCGAGCCGGTTCCCCAAAGCCCGAGATTTCCGGTAAAGCCGGACAGCAAGTTCGGCATAATATCCAACCTTCGCTATTACAAATTTAGCGGAGCCGAGCATGACCACGACACCAGCAAAGAGTGCAATTCTTTCGCAAACTATCGACAATTGGCCACATCAGGCCTGCGTGCGATCCGACACCAACTGTATGATGGATGAAGGTTATAGGGCCAAAAGCACTCTGCGCCATAACCGGCCATTGGATTGGCAGCAAATCTCGGGACCTGTTGACAATGCGTGTTGGCCGCAGTCTCATGCGTTGGCCTTACCTCCCGACATGAGCTTCGCTTTGATGAACCTCGTTTCCGTTACGCTCGAACACCCGATGCAGTCGGATGTGTCATCTCTCCTGCAGCAATCGGATGCCGTCGCCGCTCTGCTTTACCCAGGGGAATATCGGCGGCCGATCAATGCGGCGTCTTTGGCAAAGACCGACACTTATGTTCTGATCGCCCGTATCGCCGAGAAAGCGGTCGGAATGTGCGTGCTGTTTGACAGAGGTGATTGTTCGGCTGAACTCAAACGTATGATCGTTGACGCGGAGTCGCGCGGCGCTGGTGTTGGCATGGCGCTCCTTAAAGGGGCGGAAGCTCAGGCCATAAAACTTGGCGCACTCACCATGCTGCTCGAGGTGGGGACGCGTAATACGGAGGCACAGCAACTCTATCGGCGCGGGGGCTACAAGTCCTGTGACCCGTTCCCGCCCTACGCGAGAACGCCAATAAGCCTCTTTATGACGCGGCGTTTATCGACAGCGTTTCCTGACAACTGAGCAGTTTCAGACCAAGCGCCCTTAATAAACGAGATGGTCGGTTTGGGCCGAAACCCGTCCTCCAGTGCTTCGAAAATATGCCGAGCTTGCCGCGCGGCTTTACCGGAAATCTCGGGCTTTGGGGAACCGGCTCGGCATAGTCTCCGGCTCGGGATAAATGCCTGATTTGCACATCGATGCGCTCAAGGTGAGGAGCCGGAATTTTCACTGAGTTTGCGCGCATTCCGTCCGACGCCGCAATATAGTTTGTGACATGCGGCGGACGACAGGGCGGCGAGGATGAGGATAATGTGGGGCCGGAGCACCGGTCACTGCCCATCACCAGGAAAACCGAATAGCCTCCAGTTTCCACCCGATGCGAAATCGAATAGCATCTCCCTTTATTTCAGATGGTCAAAGAGAGCATTGGGGATGTCTATGCAGCCGATCGACTACGGCCTCACGAGGGCGGTTGCCTTGGGTATTCTGATTATTTTTCCCGCCGTGTTCTTTGTTTCCTGCTCGACGATCGGCGGAACTCGCGGTCAACCTGGTCCCGTGACCGCGAGTTCCGCCAACGCCAAAGAAAAAGCGGCCGAGCGTCGGCGATGGTCTGAGCGAGTCGAACGAGATAATCAGCTAGATCCAAGCGGGTCGACACCGGGTTCCTATGGCTCTTTCGGTCCCCGTTTCACTTGGTGAGCGCTAGACTGCGTGGGCGATGATTTCGGCTGGAAAGCGATGACGGCGGTAGATAGGCTCACGATCGGTCATGCCCCATCATCGCTCATCAAGTTCCAAACTCCGTTAAGTTTGCGATGCCCTTTGAAGTTATCAGAACCAAAGGCCGATGCGACATTTCTCGCGATGCGCAGCCTATTTCGGATCATCAAAAGTGTAGAGTGCACACATCTCATTGCTGCTTCTCGGTGCCCTTTTGCCATTGAAGACGGCAATTGCCGTTGACTCCGATCCGTCGGCCCAAGACGCGACAAAGGTGACGTCGCCGGCACCGCAGAGTTGGTTGCCATTTTGCAGCTCGGGATCGCCAGGCTCTTTGACACGATAGACCGACGCCGGCACATTCCGACCATCTACGCTGAAGTGATCGGCAACGAGATCAGAGAATTCGAGCGACTCTCCGTTTTCAAACTTGATACTGAAATCGTCCAGCCAGACATCGCCGGTGACGCTCATGGCTGTATTGCTCATCGCTATATAGTGATCTGCCTGTTGGGCGAGCGCTCCAGACGTTGAGAGGATCGTCAGGAGGCTGGAAAGGATAAGGCTGCGCAATTTTAAATCTCGCGAAAATGACATGAGCGGGTTGGCCGACCCCATACATCGCATCTTTTCTCCGGAACGCACAGGCTCATTTTGAGGTGCTTTTAGCCATCGGTGCGCCATGTTCATGGCCCTGCGGCTGGTGTCTGAAGCGACTGTAGTATGAGGAGGCTGTGAGAGATTTCCAGATCGGATCGACTAAGATGCTATGTTTGTAGCGTCGAGAGTGAATTGACGCTTCCCCCTCCAGGCTACCTGCAATGGCTCTGATGGGGTGGACGCCCCCCGACGGCATCGATGTACCAGAATGGAGACGTTGATCACCATTTAAAGGAGGCGTCCAATAGCATCCAATAGCATCCAATAGCATCCAATAGCATCCAATAGCAGAATCCATGCGGCCCTCGATCAGATGCTCAGCTTCTTTTCACATCTTTGACTTGCATCAAGGATAGAGGCGAAGGGCCGGTTCAACATCGATCCGTCATCGCGGCTGTATCGACAGCCCGGCAGAGGATCGTTCAATGGCGAATATAACCCTGCAAGCTCTTTCCGCGAGATGTTCGGCGGCACCGACGCGCGTCTCCTTCCCGGTGCTCGGCGTGACCCTCACCGCCCTCGTCTTCGGCGGCTATGCGGGAGCGTTGACCGCTGCTATCTTCAACGTCGTCAGCCCACGTTTCGGCTGATCAGGGGACGGAGCCGCGCACATGGCCGCCGACCGCCGCAGGTTCGCATGGATGAACGCAGTGCTGACCACGCTGGTCGCGCTCGCGCTTCTCATTGCGCCCGCCGCAGGCGTGCAGGCGATGCAGTGCCATGAACACGAGGCCCACGGTCACTCCGGCTCGGCGCAGTCCTCTGTACTTGCGAAGGACGTCCGCGTCCCGCTCCAAGGCGGTCTTCACACTTCTGATCACAAAGCCTGCTGCGCGGTGCAGTGCGGCTTCTGTATCGTGCTCGCCAGCGCGGACAGGATAGAGGCTCCCGCAGCCATAGGTTCCTTCCTTTGTTTCGCATGGGGCGACCAGACTGGTAGCGGTCTGGCCCTGCCACCCACGCTCGGTCCTCCTCGTCTTCCGGTCTGAGGATTCCGGAGGCCGCCTTATTGCTGCGTCCGGTCGATTCCACGGGCTTCTATCCAGATGCCCAAGATCAATGATCGGCTGAGCCGATCCGGAAACAGGACCAATACTATGAAACGCCGTGACTTTCTCAACGGCCTGATGGTGGGCGCAGCAGCGCTCGGCACATCGGCCGCCCTTCGTCCCATGCGCAGCTTGGCGCAGGATGCCGCTGTCAAAACATCTCCTGCGCCGCGCCGCTTATCTGTCGGCTACCGGACCATCGACATCAAGGGCAGATCCGCCCGCGTCTTCGGTCTCGTCCAACCCGACGGAACGTCGGGGCTGGCGTTGGATGCCGGCACCGAATTCGACGTCGCGCTGTCGAGCAGCATCGATGAACCGACTCTGATCCACTGGCACGGGCTGACGCCCCCCTGGGCGGCCGACGGCGTGCCGGACAATCCCGCTGCGCTCCTGCGACCGTCGGAAACCCGGCGCTACACCTTTCCGGTCGGCGCGGGCGGTACGCACTGGATGCATGCCCACACATTGCAGGAGCAGAACCTGCTCGCCGCCCCGCTGATCGTGCGAACCGCGGACGACCTGAAGCGGGACGAGCAGGAGGTTGTCGTCCTGCTGCACGACTTTTCCTTCCTGCCGGCCGAGGAACTGCTCGGGAAGCTGAAGGGGAATGCCACACCCGGCGCCATGCCGATGGGCCACGGCGCGATGCGGGGCATGGGCGGCATGCAGCACATGATGTCCGGCAACGACATGGCGGGCATGGCCATGCCGGGAGCGGCGGCCATGGACCTCAACGACATCGACTACGACGCCTATCTCGCCAACGACCGTACGCTCGACGACCCCGAAGTCGTCAAGGTCGAAAAGGGTGGTCGCGTCCGCCTTCGGATCATCAACGGAGCGACGGCGACCGCCTTCACCATCGACATCGGCGGCCTTTCCGGCGAGTTGATCGCCGTCGACGGGCAGGGCATCGAACCCGTTGCAGGGACGTCGTTTCCGGTCGCCATGGGCCAGCGTCTCGACATCCGTGTGAGCCTGCCTAGGGAAGGTGGCGCCTTTCCCATCCTCGCTCTTCGCGAAGGCGCCGTCGATCGTACGGGAATCGTCCTGGCCACGGCAGGTGCTGACGTCCGCAGGATTCCAGCCGCGGGTGATGCGAAGGGACCGGTCCTCGGTCTCGACCTTGAGCAGCGCCTGCGACCTATCGGCCCGTTTGCCTACTGTGCGGCGGACCGCCGCTTCGAGCTTTCGCTGACGGGCGACATGGCCGCCTATACCTGGGGTATCGATGGAGCGGATGGTCTCGTCGTCAAGCGCGGCGAGCGGATCGAGGTGACGATCGCCAATGCCTCGATGATGGCGCATCCGATGCACCTGCACGGGCATCATTTCCAGGTGGTCGCCATCAATGGGACGCCTATAGCCGGCGCGGTCAGGGACACGGTCCTGCTGCCGCCGATGGCGAGCGTCGTCCTGGCCTTCGATGCCGACAATCCCGGCCGCTGGCCGCTTCACTGCCACCACCTCTATCACATGGCGACGGGCATGATGGCCTACGTCACCTACGACGGCATCGGCTGACGCGGTCCATCGGTTCGCGAAGCCTTTCCCCGAACTCCTTTGAACGAGACACCGTCATGAACGACAATCATTCCTCATCGGCCTGGAGCACCTATAGCAGGACCGTCTTCATCGCCTTCGCCTTGATCGCCCTCGGGCTCATCGCATACGAGCATCGCGTGCACGTCCTCGGCATCCTACCCTGGCTCCTCATCCTCGCCTGCCCGCTGATGCATCTGTTCATGCATCACGGTCACGGCGGTCATTCCGGCCACGACCATGCCAGCCATCAGGCCGGCCCCGTCCAGCCGAAGAAGGAGGCAGACGATGTCTGACACCCCGGCCTACGGGCTCTGGAGCCTCGTGATCGTCAATTCGGTGGTGTTCATCGTCTTCGCGGCGAGCTTCATCAAGCTCGAAACGAAGCAGGACTGGCGTTCGCTCGGCGCCTTCTCCGCCTTCATCGTCGCGCTCTTCACCGAGATGTATGGCTTCCCGCTGACCATAGACCTGCTGTCCGGCTGGCTCGGGCGGGAGTTCCCCGGCGTCGACTTCTGGTCGCATGACGCCGGCCACCTGCTTGAGACAATGTTCGGCTGGAGGCTCGAGCCGCATTTCGGGCCGTTCCACCTCGCGAGCAACATCCTGATCATCGCCGGCTTCTGGCTGCTCGCCTCGAGCTGGCACGTGCTTTACGCCGCCCAGCGTGACCACCGTCTGGCGACCATCGGCCCCTATGCTCGCGTCCGCCATCCGCAATACGACGCCTTCGTCGTCATCATGTTCGGATTCCTGCTGCAATGGCCGACCTTGGTGACGCTCGCTATGTTCCCGGTTCTCGTCTGGATTTATGTGCGCCTTGCGAAGCGGGAGGAGGAGGCCTCGCGCGTCGAGTTCGGAACTGCGTGGGACGCCTATGCCAGGGCCGTTCCCCGCTTCATACCGCGGCTCGGCCGCGGAACAAAGGCCGCCGGAAGCCATCGTGGAGGAGCTGTCCGTGACTGATCATCACATGCACGAAGGCCATGACCACGGTCACCGCCACCACCATGAGAAGAAACCCGACGCCCAGGTGAGCGTCGGGCCGGCGGGTCAGGAGGGCGTGATCTATACCTGCCCGATGCATCCCCAGATTAGGCAGCTCGGTCCCGGTACCTGCCCGATCTGCGGCATGACGCTGGAGCCGGAGGTCGCGACTGCGGCGACGGGGCCGAGCGCCGAGCTCGTCGACATGACCCGGCGGTTCTGGATCGGCCTGGTCCTGACGATGCCCGTCCTCGCGCTGGAGATGGGTGGGCATCTCACCAACCTGCACATGCTGCTCGGCGCACAGGTCTCCAACTGGGTCCAGCTCGTGCTGGCGACGCCGGTGGTGCTGTGGGCGGGATGGCCGTTCTTCGAGCGGGCCTGGGCTTCGCTCGTCAACCGAAGCCTCAACATGTTCACTCTAATCGCGATGGGAACGGGCGTCGCCTGGGTCTACAGTGTCGTCGCCACGGCGGCGCCTGACATCTTTCCGGACACCTTTCGGGCCGCCGACGGTTCCGTCGCCATCTACTTCGAGGCGGCCTCCGTCATCGCCGTCCTCGTGCTGCTGGGACAGATTCTGGAACTAAGGGCGCGGGAGCAGACGGGCGGCGCTATCCGGGCGTTGCTCGACCTCGCGCCGAAGACGGCGCGCCGCATCCGGGAGGACGGTTCGGACGAAGACGTCGGGCTGGACGTCGTCGTTGTCGGGGACCGCCTGCGCGTCCGGCCGGGTGAGAAGGTGCCCGTCGACGGCGAACTGGTCGAGGGACGCAGCTCCATCGATGAATCCATGATTACCGGCGAATCCATGCCGGTCACCAAGGAAGTCGGCGCCAAGCTGATCGGAGGCACGCTCAACCAGAGCGGCGGCTTCGTCATGACGGCCGGCAAGGTCGGGCGCGATACCATGCTGGCGCAGATCGTGCGCATGGTCGCGGACGCCCAGCGTTCCCGGGCGCCGATCCAGCGCCTGGCCGATCGGGTCTCCGGCTGGTTCGTTCCCGTGGTGATCCTCATCGCGATCATCGCCTTCGTCGTCTGGGGAATCTGGGGACCCGAGCCCCGCTTCGCCCATGGCCTCGTCGCCGCCGTCGCCGTGCTGATCATCGCCTGCCCCTGCGCCCTCGGGCTGGCGACGCCGATGTCGATCATGGTCGGCGTCGGACGGGGCGCCCGGATGGGCGTCCTCATCAAGAACGCCGAGGCGCTGGAACACTTCGAGAAGATCGACACACTGGTCATCGACAAGACCGGCACGCTGACGGAAGGCCGGCCGAAGGTCACCGCACTGAAGGCCGTCGGCGGATTCGACGAGGCCGAACTTCTCAGGCTGGCAGCCACGCTCGAAAGGGCCAGCGAACATCCTCTGGCTGCCGCCATCGTCGCAGCAGCTCAGGAGAGGGGAATTGTCCTCGGCGAGGCCCGCGAGTTCGACAGTCCTGTCGGCAAGGGTGTCACCGGAACGGTCAACGACAGGAAGCTCGTGATCGGCAGCCATCGGATCATGGCGGAAGCAGGCGTCGACCTCTCGGCTCTCGTGGCCGAGTCCGAGGCGCTTCGCGGCGAGGGCGCGACGGTGATCTACGTCGCCGTCGACGGCAAGGTGGGCGGTCTTGTCGCCATCGCGGATCCGATCAAGGCGACGACGGCCGCGGCGCTGCGCTCGCTGAAGGAGGAGAACATCCGCGTCGTGATGCTGACCGGCGACAACAGGACGACGGCTGAGGCCGTGGCGCGCAGGCTCGGCATTGACGAGGTGGAAGCGGAGATCCTGCCGGAGGACAAGGGCAAGGTGGTCGCCAGGCTTCGGAGCGAAGGTCGCGTCGTCGCCATGGCCGGAGACGGGGTCAACGATGCTCCGGCGCTTGCCGCCGCCGACGTCGGCATCGCCATGGGCACGGGAACGGACGTAGCGATCGAAAGCGCCGGCGTCACGCTGCTGAAGGGCGACCTGCAGGGCATCGCGAGAGCCCGCAAGCTCAGCCATGCGACGATGAGCAACATCCGCCAGAACCTGTTCCTCGCCTTCGTCTACAACGCCGCGGGCATCCCCATTGCGGCGGGCGTGCTCTATCCGGCCTTCGGGCTGTTGCTCTCGCCGATCATCGCGGCCGCCGCAATGGCGCTGTCCTCTGTGAGCGTCATCGGCAACTCGCTGCGGCTTCGGCGCGCGGCGGTCGACTAGGTGTCCGGCGGCGCGGTCGCCGGACACGACAATCGGGTACCGGCTCGTGCGGAATGCACGGGGCGGAGGAATGGACACCAACCGAAAGGAGAAACGACATGATTACGAGAAGATTGCCATACGCGACAGGTCTGGCCGCCTTGATCGCCATCGGCAGCGCAGGCCTGGCTCTCGCACAGGAGGCCGGAACCGATCCGCATCATCCCGCGAACGCGGAGGCGGCCCCGCCGGCCGGGACCGACGACATGACGGGGCAAGGCCAGAATGGCAGGCCCGGCGTCGACCTGATGCAGGGTGCGATGATGGAACCGGGCATGATGCAGCCCGGCATGCCGATGATGGGCATGCGCGGACACATGATGAAGATCATGTTCGCGATCGCCGACACGGACGGGGACGGCGCGCTGTCCTTCGAGGAGGTGACGGCCATCCACAAGCGTATCTTCGACGCTGTGGACGCGAACAAGGACGGCAAGGTCACGCCTGACGAGATGCAGGCGTTCATGCGGCAGTAGGTTCCGGAGATGACAAGGACCGATAGCAATTCCCTTCGTCCGCTGCCACCACGGTCGCTGGCCGCCTTGCTGCTGGCTATGTTCGCCATCGCCATCGCCCTCGTCTACGGATTCCTGCTGCCGATCCTTCCGTCCACGATTGCCAGGATTGCCGGGACGTCGGATCCGGCAATCCTGGCGCAGCATACCGGCGTCCTGACTGGAACCTACACCCTCGCGCTGTTCCTGTTTGCACCGCTGTGGGGGCACTTCTCGGACCGATACGGGCGGCGTCCCGCGATCGTCGCCGGACTGGTCGGCTTCGCTTTGACCTTGATGCTGTTCGCCATGGCCGGCAACCTGTCCTCCCTCTATCTCGGGCGTTTCCTGAATGGCGCGTTCGCTGCCTCGATCGCGCCGGCCGCCTACGCCCTCGTCAGAGATGAGCGCGACGAACGACAGGGCGCCGACCTGGGCTGGCAGACCGCGTCGGCAAGTCTCGGCCAGGCGGCCGGGTCGGCCGCAGGAGGACTGCTCTTCGGCGTCGTCCTCGTGCCGAACGCATCCTTCACGCTGACAGCGATCGTCGTTCTCGCCGCAAGCATCGGCCTCCCGCGCCTCCTGAAGCAACCCGAGCGGGAGGGGCCGGACGCTCCGGCATCCACCGGAACGTCCAGAACGGCCGCCGAAGAAGGACGCCGCTCGTGAGAGGCGTTCTTCCAAGAAGGTTTCCCCTCTTCTCCGCCTGCCAGGAATCGATGCCAGCATTTCCGGATCTCAAATCGAGGCGCCATGTCACAGGACCAATCCTTTTTCTCTTCGGCTGCGAGCACAGCCGGAACGGCTCGACAGCTCCGCACCTATGGGGACGCCGTTAGCGGATCGCCGGGCCGTTACAAGCTCCTTCTGCTCGTGCTCGGCCTAGCCGTCGTCATCGCCGCGACGACGATCGGCCAGCTTCGGCTGAACGCCTGGTACGAACCGTTCTTCGACGCTGTGAAGAACAAGGATCTGGCCTCGTTCCTCCGGCAGCTCGTCGTGTTCACCATCGTCGCCATCGTCCTCATCTTCCTGAACATCGCACAGACATGGCTCGACCTATGGACGAAGATCGCCTTGCGCGACTGCGTCACCCGCGATCTCCTTGTCCAGTGGTTCGCACCCCGGAGGGCATTTCTTCTCGCCGGCGCAGGGCCGGTCGGCAGCAATCCCGACCAGCGTGTCCAGGAGGACGCGAGACGGCTGACCGAGCTTACCGTGTCGCTGGCGATCGGATTCTTCCAGTCCACGTTGCTGCTATTTAGCTTTGTCGGAGTGCTGTGGCTGCTCTCCCGCGGCTTCGTGTTCGAATTCGACGGCCGCAGCTTTCAGATCCCAGGATTCATGGTCTGGGTCGCGTTGATCTACGCGGCGTCCGGCTCGTCGCTGAGCTGGCGTCTGGGCCGTCCTCTGATCGAGCTCAACGCGGCACGGTACGCTCGAGAGGCCGAATTCCGCTTCGGCCTCATGCAAGCGAACGAAGCCAGTGACGGCATCGCACTCTCTGGAGGCGAGGAGGGCGAGCAGGCGCGGCTCGAACGCGAATTCGACGGCGTGATCGGGCTCATGCGGCGGATTGCCAACGTTGCCACGAGGCTGACGGGCGTCACAGCAGGATACGGGTGGTTCGCGACCGTGGCCCCGATCGTCGCCGCAGCTCCGGGATATTTTGGCGGGCAGCTCACATTCGGCGAGTTGATGGTTGTCGTCGGTGCCTTCAACCAGGTCCAGCAGGCACTGCGATGGTATGTCGACAACGCCGGCAACATTGCCGACTGGCGGGCCACGCTCCAACGCGTCATGGACCTGCGCCAGGCGCTTCTCGCCATGGACCAGGCCGCGCCGTCGCAAAGCCGCATCGCCATTCTCGAGGGCGAGCCGGTGCTGGCCCTCGACGACCTGACTGTGCACGTTGCGGACCGGGCAGTCTCCATCGACGAGCCGCACGTCGCCGTTCTGCCGGGCGAACGTGTCCTCGTCATCGGCAAGCCGGGCACAGGCAAGAGCATGCTGTTTCGCGCGTTGGCCGGGCTTTGGCCCTGGGGAACCGGGCGGCTGCGCCTGCCGCCGAAAGCGGATACCATCTTCCTTCCGCAGCGGCCGTATGTCCCGAACGGTTCATTGCGCGAGGTGCTGTCCTACCCCTGCAAACCTTCCACCTTCCAGGAGGCGGCCTTCTCGCGCGCGCTGGAACGCACGGACCTCCGCCACCTGATCCCGTCGCTCGACCGCGTGGCCCGCTGGGACAACGAATTGACGGTCGACGAGCAGCAGCATCTGGCCTTCGCCCGGCTCCTGGTCCACGGGCCCGCTTGGGTCGTCAGCGACGAGGCCCTGTGCCATCTGAACGAGGACGATCGCAAGATGCTGTTCTCGATCTTCGACGACGAACTGTCGAAGACCGCCGTCGTCAGCATCTCCAGCAACGACGCCCAGTACGGCTTCTATTCCAGAATACTTCATCTGAATGCACAGCCGCGTGCCGAAGCAAGCCCGGCGCCGTCGTGATCGGGGGATCTTGAACGAAAGCTTCGACAGGAAAACCCTCCATGTCGAACGACTCTCTCCATGCTCTCGGTAGGTTCGGGAATACGACCATGAGATCAATGTCGGAGTAATCATTGCCTTCGCCACGCATAATTGATCCTGACGCAAAGGCGAAACTTGCCTCCGTAAAGCGGTTTGCTAGGCGGTCGCTCGCGACGTCAAGTGCCCATTCAGCCCGATGTCGTTGATCCACGTCTCACTCCAAAGTTAACGATCAGAGCGAGTGCAAAAGAAAACCCCGCTCGTGCCCGGCGGGGTTGATCCACTTTATCAAATGAAAGACTTAGTTCACCACAGGACCGACCATCGCACTCGGGCGGTCATGGCGGTCAAGCGAGATTCATCTTGCTCATGTTTCCAGGCTACCCGCACCATATTCTCCGCTCAAGCCGCCACAATGAACGTGATCACCTCTCCAACGCAGGTTTAGCACGAGGTTCGTTGTGACAGTGATTCCGATCGGTTTCGCAGTTCGCCAGAACTGCGCACAACCGGAAAACCCGATGCGGTGGTCGCGCCAGCTTAACCCGGCTTGCTCACAGACTCTCACGGCGTGCGATGTGCGTTGATCAATGCTACGTGCCTCGTCGGGGCGGATATCGGCCACCCTCCGATCAGATCATTGATACGCATCAATGATCTGACAGCCCTTGCATGATCTTTAAGATCGAAATCGGGAGCAAGATGATGATGAGGAATATGCGAAGCCTATCCCAGGGGATGTCGTGCCGCCCTTCTAGCGCAGCCTCGGGCAATTTGATCTATTGCACGCGAGATTTCAGATTTACAACATAGTCCCAACTTGGGGTCTCTAATCTGTTCGCGAAAGGCCGTTTTCCGGTCAATCTCAAAAGTGGTCCAGCAACTGTCATCGAGAGTGAGTTTACGGACAAGGAGATGGCCGGGCTTTGTCGCGAGCTTTTGTCGAGGTCGCAGAAACGGCTATTGCTGGACACGATTCTGCCGCGAGGCCGCGAATTCCTGGAGTGAGGACCGCTTCAGACAAGCGAAAGACGGTATTGCCAGAAATTGCGGTTTTGAATTGCAGACTTTTCTTCTATGGAGGCTTCCACGAAACAGAGGTTAGTTGCAACTGCGGATTGCAGCCTGCAGCGGGTAGTGCTTGCTGGAGAAGTGGCACGACGCCTCGTGTGATACAAGCGCCCGGCGATGCTAGGCTTTTGACTAGAGAGTATGAAAATGGATCAAGGTGTTGATGGTACCGAACTCGCCGGGGGCGCGGTGACCAATTCAAGTAACCAACCCGGAACAAAGGCTCGTTTCGGAAGCACTGATACGCTTGTAAAAATCCACCCTGATCTCAGAACGATCGCACGCTCTCAGATTCTGACGGGTGCCGACTTTTCCGAGGAAGGACGGCCCGATGAGCGGCTCGATATCGTCTTCGAGCAGCTTGCCGAGAGGTTTGGTTCGTTGCCGGCCGTGATCTCCGATGGACGCGCCTGGACATATCAAGAGATAAACAAACGCGCGAATCAGTTTGCCCGCCTCCTCATGGACAAGGGCGTGCGGCCGGGCCAGCGGGTGGGTTTGCTTGTCGATCGATCCGCCGAGACCTATATTGCGCTGCTCGGTGTCATGAGGGCAGGGGCGGCGTTCGTTCCTCTCGCTGCTGCTTTTCCCGAAGAGCGGATGGCGCTCATCATCGAAGACGCCGATGTGGAGCTGGTCGTCACCATCGACGCCTATTCCTCTCGCGCCAAACAACTCTCCGTTCCCCTCGTCCTGATCGATGCCGCCGACGCCGAAATCACGGCTAGGTCCGATGCACCGCTGCAACCGAACGCTGTGCCTTCTGCATCCGACGACACCTGCTACATTCTCTATACATCCGGTACGACAGGCAAGCCTAAGGGCGTGGTCATAAAGCACCAAAGCATTTGCAACTTTGTGCGGGTCGCTGCCGCAGCCTATGGGTACCGGCCGGGTGATCGCGTCTATCAGGGCATGACCATCGCCTTTGACTTTTCTGCCGAAGAGATTTGGGTGCCATTTGCCGCTGGCGCCACAATCGTGCCAGCGCCGGGTCAGCTTACTCTGGTGGGCGAGGAGCTCGCTGATTTCCTGCGGATGAATGACGTTACTTGCATGGCCTGTAGCCCGACATTATTATCCTCCATAGAAAGTGACGTGCCTGGCCTCCGATTGCTGCTGGTCGGCGGCGAGGCTTGTCCTCATAATCTCGTCATGCGCTGGACGAAGCGGGGGCGGCAAATTCTCAACACATATGGCCCGACCGAGGCCACGGTGACCGCAACGATGGGTGTGCTGGTGCCTGAGAGGTCGGTGACCATCGGTGCACCACTGCCCACTTACTCCATCGTCATTCTCGATCCTTTGGTATCGGAACTTGCCGAGCCAGGTGAGTCAGGTGAAATCGGCATTGCCGGCATCGGACTGGCGGCAGGCTACCTCAATAGGCCGGATCTGACCGAACAGAAGTTTATTGCAGATTTTATCGGCCTGCCGAACAATCCGTCGAAGCGCATTTACCGGACGGGGGATCTCGGCCGGATCAACGACGACGGCGAGATCGAATATCAGGGTCGCATCGACACCCAGGTGAAAATCCGCGGATACCGCATCGAGCTCGGAGAGATCGAGGCGGTGCTTCTGGACCAGCCCGCGATCGCGCAGGCTGTTGTCACGACCTGGGAGATCGAGCCCGGCCGTATGGAACTCGTTGCCTATTACGCATCGAAGACCGGCCTGCCACCGATCTCGCGTGCCGATATTGCGCGCGCGCTGAAACAACGCCTGCCGGACTACATGGTGCCTTCTTATCTGGAGGAATTGCCCGCGATCCCGATGACGGTCTCGAACAAGGCGGATCTTCGTCAGCTCCCGAAGCCGACAGGCGTTCGGCTCGCGGCAGAACGAACGGTGGTGCCGCCCCGCAATGACGATGAACGCTTCCTGGCGGAGACGCTTTCGAACGTTCTGAAGTTTGATGATGTCTCTGTGGAAGACCATTTTTTCGACGATCTCGGTGCCAACTCCCTGCTCATGGCTCGCTTTTGCGCCCGCGTGCGCACCCGAAAGGAATGGGCGACGGCGTCCATTCGGGACATCTACCTGCACCCGACTGTGGCGCTTCTCGCACAGCACCTCCGTATCCCGGAGGAGAGGACGACGGCCATCAATGAGCCATGTCTAACCCACCGGGCATCCAATCTTGCCTACTGGACCTGTGGAGCAGCACAACTCCTATTTTATGGCCTCTACAGCTATTTTGGACTGCTGCTTTTCAACTACGGTCTTAACTGGGTATATGACAAGCTCGATGAGCCGCTGTCGCTCTATCTGCGCTGCGCGCTGCTGTCCGGCGGTGTTTTCTTCGGTATGTCGGGGGCCGCGATCATCGCGAAGTGGCTGCTGGTCGGCCGCTGGAAGCCAGAAGCGTTCCCCATCTGGGGCCTGCGCTACTATCGTTTCTGGGTAGTTCAGACCATGATCCGGACCGCACCCGTGGTGCTCTTCCGCGGCAGCCCGCTCTACAGTCTCTATCTGCGGCTTCTGGGTGCCAAGCTCGGACGGAATACCGTTATCGAATGCCGATCCGTGCCGGTCTGCACCGATCTTATATCGATCGGCGACAACACGATTCTGCGCAAAGAATCGATGATACTCGGCTATCGGGCGCAGTCCGGCTATATTCACACGGGTCGGCTGACCATTGGCCGCGATGCCTTCGTGGGTGTCGGTAGCACACTCGATATCGATACCCGGATCGGCGATGGCGCCCAGCTCGGCCACTCTTCGTCGCTCCAGCGCGGACAGAGCATTCCGGATGGTGAGCACTGGCATGGATCGCCGGCGGTGCCGACAACGGCGGACTACTGCAAGGTTCGCAATGTCAGCCTTTCCAAGGCCCGGCGCATCCTTTACGAAGCGGCTCAGCTCGTTGCCCTATTTACGGTCGTGACGCCTCTGCCACTTCTCTTCCACAGCTATTGGGAAAATGTGAGCGACGACTATCAGGAGACCATCGGCATTGTCGCGATCGGCACCACGGTCACGCTGTTCGGTTACATCGCTGTGTCCCTGCTTGCTGCGACATTGCTGCCACGTCTCTTCAGGTTCTTCTTAAAGCCGGGTCGTACTTATTCTCTCTACGGCTTTCACCACTGGCTGCAAGCCACGATCGAGCTTTCCAGCAACTCTCGTATCCTCAACCTGATATTCGGCGATAGCTCGGCGATTGTGCATTATATGCGCAGCATCGGCTGGAAGCTTAACAAGGTGACCCAGACAGGTTCCAATTTCGGAACGAATCAGCAGCACGACAACCCGCTTCTGTGCGAGATCGGCACCGACACCATGGTGTCGGACGGGCTTTTCATGATCAACATGCACAAGTCCGCCACCGCATTCAGGTTGGATCACACCAGGATCGGCGAGCGCAACTATCTGGGCAACAATATCTACTATCCGCCGGATGGGCGGACAGGTGAAAACTGCTTGCTCGGCACCAAGGTGATGGTTCCTATCGACGGGCCGATCCGGGAGAATGTTGGCCTGCTGGGCTCGCCGTCCTTCGAAATTCCGCGCATGGTGAACCGCGACAAGGAGCTTATCGCCGGCGTCGACGAAGATGCCCGACGCAGCCGCCTGAAGCGCAAGAATCTCTATAACACCATGACGGCGGTCCTCTTCCTGGCAACGCAGTGGGTCATGTTGTTCGCCACGCTGGCGATCTGGGATCGGGCGCTTAACTACTACACAGAATGGGCCGAGATCGCGCTCTTCGCCGCTGTGGTCCTGACATCGGCGATCACCATACCATTTTACATTTTTGTGGAGCGCGCCAGCCTGGGCTTTGGCAAGCTGAAGCCGCAGATGACGACGATCTATGATGTCACATTCTGGCACCATGAACTTCATTGGAAGCTGTCGGACTCGCCGATCACCGGCCTGTTCAGCGGCACGCCGTTCCGACCCATGATCCTGCGCATGCTCGGCGTGAAGGTTGGACGGCGCGTCTATGACGGCGGCAGCAATCTGACTGAGCGTTCCCTGGTGGAGATCGGCGACGATGCCACCCTGAACGAAGGATGCGTCATTCAGGCCCATTCGCTGGAAGAGGGCGTGTTCAAGTCCGATTTCATACGGGTCGGCAAGGGCTGCACGCTTGGACCTGCTGCCTTTGTCCACTATGGCGTTGTGATGGGCGACGGGTCGGTGGTCGACGTCGACTCCTTCGTGATGAAGGGGGAAGTGCTGGAGCCTAACTCCATCTGGCGCGGCAACCCGGCGAAGCTGAGCCGCTTCGTGACGCCGGTTCTAAGGGACGGCGCCAGGAAATCCGCCTGAATATCCCGTTGCCATCCCGTGTGTCGAGCCCGAGGACGCAGTGGAGGCAGCTGCATCTTGAAGATTGCCCAGGAGGTAACGCCTTGACTGATCAATCCGCGCAGACGGCGGAAATCCGTCTCGCTCCGATGACCGAGGCAAACCGGGCGTTGGTGACGTCCTTGGAGCTTGCTCAAGAGCAGGTGGATTTCGTCGCGAGCAATTCGGACTCTCTGGAAGAAGCCGATGACGATGTGGACGCGCAGCCGCGCGCTATCATGTTGGGGGATCGTATTGTCGGGTTTCTGATGTACGAGGCGCCGGCGGACGATTACGAGGCGCGAATCTACCGCTTCATGATCGACCGCGTCTACCAGGGTAGAGGTTACGGCAAGGCCGCGTTGCGCGAAGTGCTGGCGGAAATCGGGAGGCTCGGCCACATCAGGCACGTTTCGATCTGCTATGACCCTGAGAATAAAAGCGCGCGACACCTCTATCGCGCTGCCGGCTTCGTTGAAGAGGGACTCGACGAGGACGGGGAAATGATCGCCGACCTGGTCCTACCTGCACGGGCGGACAATCCATGACACGCCCGCCCTACGCTCCGCCGACCCTGCCCGAGGAAATAGCACTTTTGGAGGCGATGGCTACCATTGCACCGAAAGGCGTTCGGATTGGATGCCGGAAGATACGCGACGAGGATGAGGCCCACTTGCTGCCGGAGGAAGCACGGGCCATCCCGGCACGCCACCCGGCCATCCGGCGGGCCAGCGGCGCGGCCCGGTGGATCGCACACGGTCTGCTGTGGGACATTGGCTTAAACGACTTCGCTGTCCTGCGTACGTCATCAGGCGCGCCGGTCTGGCCCGACGGGATGACGGGTTCGTTGGCTCACGACAACGAAATGGCCGTAGCGGCGGTGGCGCCTGTTTCCCACATCGGCTCTCTCGGTATCGATGTCGAGCCCGCCCAGCCCCTCCCACACGACATTTTCGCGCTAGTTACAACCCCTGCGGATACGACAGAAGCACTAAATCAAGACCTTACCGGTCGTATTCTCTTTTCAGCCAAGGAGGCAGTCTATAAGGCGGTGTATCCGCTTGATCGTGAGATATTGGGCTATGAGGATATCGCCGTGGACCTCAACGCAGGCCTCGCAATGACGGCGACAGGCCACCGGGTCAAGCTCTTATACTGTGTTGCTCCACGCGTGGTCGTTGTGGCGTTTATTTGCGGCAATTAGTTCCGGCATTCTGCGGGTACAAGTATCAGCAGCGCAACGATGCCGACCACTGCGAAAACTGCTCCATAGACGAACACGGCCTTATGGCCCAGGTGATCCCAAAGCAGACCGGCGATGACGCTGGCAATGAGTTGAGTGAGCCCAACCAGGGAATTGTACCAACCGATGCCGCCGGCACGCAGTTCCCGGGGTGCGTGGCTAGAAGCGAGCGCCTTTCCAGCGGCACGGAAGGTACCCTGATAGGCGCCATAGCAGACGAACAGTACGGCCACGATGACGACATTGACCGTGAGCGCAAACCCCGCATAAGCGACAAAGAACACGGCGAACGCCGCGAGTAGAACATCACGGCGGCTGATCCGATCAGACAAAAAGCCCTTGGGATAGGAGACCAGAGCAGCGACGAGATCGAACCCCGAATAGATGAGAATCGTATCCTCGATCGAGGCACCTGCGGCTCGCGTTTCGAGGATCAGAAATGCGAGATTATGGTAATGGAGTTGGGGAGTGTCTGCTGAGCAACACCCATGCCGCAAGTATGATGAGCAGCAGGCCGGAGATAAGAGCATTCCATGTAAAGAGGGGATTCTCAGTATATCGAAGAGCCCAGGGGGAGACGATAAGCCAGCCGCCGAGCAGGATATCGGCTCGATCCTCCCAAAGATGGTATGACGCGTAGGCCGCTCCTCCCAGAGCTGCGACGACGAGGCCGCAGACAAGAAAATTCCAAGCGGGCGCGCCAATGGGAAAGGAATCGGGGCCGTAGCTCCCGAATACCCATGGCGAGGCAATTAGCCACATGCCAATGATGAACACAATATGGTCCTGCCAGCGACGCTGTTTCATATCGCTTCTCCTTCACGCAACAAATAAAACTTATCGTGTCTTCAGGAGCCAATCATTGCGTTTGGTCAAATCCAATCGATGTCTGCTTCAGCGATAAGCCGGCTGCGTACGGAACAGATGCCATAAGCTGCGAGATAGCGTGACGAACGATGCCCCCTGCTCGCAACACGCTCATTCGTACCGGAGCGCCTCGATGGGATCGAGATTGGCTGCCTTATGGGCCGGATAGTAACCAAAGAAGACTCCGACCATTGCCGAGAACAGAAAACCTCCTGTCATTGCGGCCACCGAAAGTGGCGCCGGCCAGTTGAAGACCTGTGAAATCACCAGGGAAACAGCAATGCCCATGACAATTCCGGCAATGCCGCCACTGACGCTGAGAAAGATCGCTTCGGCCAGAAACTGCAATAGAACATGTAGGCGCCGGGCACCGATCGCCATGCGCAGACCAATCTCCCGAGTTCGTTCCGTCACCGATACCAGCAGAATATTCATAATGCCAATTCCGCCGACAAGAAGAGAGATCGATGCGACGACCGCAAGCAGGAGGGCCATAATCCGGCTGCTGCTTTTAGCCGCCTCCGCGAATTGGCTGAGGTTACGGACATCGAAATCCTTGTTTTGGGTCGCCTTGATGTTGTGGCGTCGCGTCAGAATATCGTTAATGTCTTTGACCGCCTCGGGTACCTGGTCGGCGCTCTTTGCCTGAACGAACAGCATATTGGCAAATCCCGTCAGGCGGGGTTGCAGATTGTAGGGATTCGGTGCCGGCAAATAGACCCAGTTGTTGGGCGTTTGCACCTGGCTCGGTGCTGCAACACCCAGTACGCGTCGTTCGGCGGTCGTAAACGGGATCATGACAACATCGTCTTGATCTTGTCCCATTGCCGACTGGCCTTTGCCCGCCAGCAGGCCAACGACTCGCATCGGAACATTCCGAATTCTGATCATCGCTCCGATCGGATTTTCGGTCGTAGCGAACAGCTGACGATAAACCGTCTGACCGATGACGGCGACCAGATCGCCATTGCGTTCGTCTTCGCCGCTTATCGGCGCGCCGGCGGCGATATGCCAATTGGTGATGGCCGGATAGGCTTCGCTGACCCCCTGAATATTCGTTGTCCAATTTTTGCTGCCATATTCGGCCTGGCCCTGCTGGCGGATGAGATAGCCGATATTCGCGACAGCTGTATCCTCCCCGATCGCCCTGGCATCCGCAACGGTCAGCGTGCTTGCGCTGCCATATCCTATCCGCGCGCCACCGCTTGTGAGCGCTCCTGGCAGAACCACCACGACGTTCGTTCCAAGGCTTTCGATTTGTCTCGCAACGGCGTTGTTTGCACCTTGTCCAACTGCCACCATCACGATAAGCGCCGCCACACCGATGAAGACGCCCAGCATCGTCAGTATCGATCGCATCTTGTTGCGACGGATAGCCTGCCCGGCTGCACCGAGCGCCATAAGCCCGAAGGCGAGGCCACCACTGGATTCCGATCGCACTCTGCCATCATTGTCGGCGCTCGGCACTAGAGACACATTGGCCCGGTTGCGTTCGATCTTTCGTTCATCCGCAACGATCTGGCCGTCGCGCATGGTTACGATACGATCGGCATAGGCGGCGATGTCCGCTTCGTGCGTGATCAGCACTATGGTTACGCCTTGGTGGCGATTGAGAGCGACAAGGACTTCCATGATCTCATGCGAGGTCTTCGTGTCGAGGTTTCCCGTTGGTTCGTCCGCCAGAAGCAGATGAGGAGAGTTGATCAAAGCGCGCGCTATGGCGACTCGCTGCTGTTGGCCGCCGGATAGCTGACCGGGCGTGTTGCGTTCGCGATCTCCAAGCCCCAAGCGAGCAAGCGAAGCGCGCGCGTGTTCTACCGCACCGGCACCGTCGACCGTGCCAGCTTTGGCATAGTAGAGCGGCAGGCGAACATTTTCGAGAGCACTCGTACGCGGCAACAGGTTGAAGCTCTGAAAGACGAAACCGAGTCGTTCGCTTCGAATAGCGGCGAGAGCCGGTTCTGTAAGTTTCGCGACATCGACGCCCTCAAAAAGATAGCTACCGCTGCTTGGGCGATCGAGACAGCCGAGAATCGATATCAATGTGGATTTTCCTGAACCTGACGACCCTACGATCGCAATGAATTCGCCCCGCTCGACCTTGATATTGACCCCGCGGATCGCCTTGACCTCCGTGCCGCCGACCACAAAAGTTCTTGTGACATCCTTCAATTCTATAACGGGCTGAGTTTCCTGAAATGTCATGGCAGAACCGCCTTTACAATCTGAGGAGGCGGGAGAGAGCCGACGAATTCGATGATGTACTTTGTCCTATGATGACCTTGTCACCGACGGACAGGTCGCCCGCCTCGATCGCGGTGAAGGACTGGTCGCTTATACCTGTTCTTACGGGCACCAGGGTCAGCACACCGCTGCGCTGCACCCATACATGTGCCGCCTTCATATCTGCGGGGTAGGGTGTTGTGGACGGAATCGAGCCCTCTCTTGGCTGGAACCGCAGAGCCTGGTTGGGAACGCGAAGGACGCTCGTCTGATGATCGGTAACAATGCTCAGCGACGCGGTCATACCCGGTTTCAGGGCAAGATCCGCGTTGTCGACGCCGACGACCGCATCGAAAGTGACGATATTTTGAACGGTTTGCGGCGATTGCCGAACTTGTTTGACTTTACCTTCAAAGGCCCGTGCCGGAAAGGCATCGACACTGAAAGTGACCGGCTCGCCCTCTCGGATAGCCCCGATATCGCTTTCGCTGATGTTGGTATCCACCTGCATTCTGGTTAGATCGGTGGCGATGAGGAAAAGTGTGGGGGTCTGGAAGCTCGCGGCCACAGTTTGGCCCTGGCTCACATTGCGGGAAACTACGACGCCATTAACGGGTGAGCGTATGTTCGTATAGTCGAGATTGATCTGCGCGGCGGCAAGCTCGGCTTTGCGCTGCTCGACTACCGCCTGGTCAAGGGCCACCTGCGCTTCGGCCTGCTCGGCAAGGTTTTTGGCGATATCGACGGTGTCCTGAGAGACTGCTTGAGGCTCTATGAGACGGCGGCTCCTTTTATAGTTCAATTGCGCATAATCCAAATTGGCCTTATCTTTGCTCATCTGAGCATTGGCGACCGACAGATTTGCAGAGTCCTGATTGACGGTGGTCTGGTAGGGGCGTGGGTCGATAGTCGCACACACCTGTCCCGCCTTGACCACGGTATTGTAGTCGCAGCGGATCTCCGTGATCGGGCCGGATACATAGCTGCCGACGATGATGGTGAGTTCCGGATTGACTGTTCCGGTTGCTGTCACCTGCCGTACCACGTCACCTTTCGTCACGAGGGCGATCTCGAAGGACTGCGTTATAGGTTTTCCAATGCGCTGCCAGACAACGATGAACGCAAACGCCGACACGACCGTCATGCTTGCCAGCAACCAAGGCCAAAGCACCCGGCGTTTCCGCGCCTTCGGCGTTGTCGCCGGCGCGGATACCTCACGCAGTAGCGGTCGCGCTTCGATTGAGCCATCCATGCGCCATACTCCTTCTGTGCTCCAACTCTGCCATCGCGAGACAGTCTGGACATTGATCTGGCGCAAAGGTCATAGAGTGGACGTGGCGGCTATCGCCTCCAAAACGTCGTGAGATCGATCTCATCTCCAAGAGCGATGCATCTACGGCACGCCGGCTGGGTATCCCCGGTTACGAAGGCTGTGCCAGAATGGCTGTGCTCCGCTGCGCCGCAGTAACTCCGCGCAGGCGGGCCACGATTATGTGGCGTGAGAGCCTCCGGTCGGCCAATCCGGAAGCGATGGCGTATCCGATATCGATTGATACGGCCATCCAGCCATCGATCGATCACTATGACGATATCCAGACGCATAAGCGCTAGATTTTGGTATTTACATTCCTCTTGCTGAAACAAGCAAAAGTAGAAATCCCTCCAATGATTCCGAAATCAAAAGCTGTTCTCAGCTGTACATGCGAAGATTTGGAGGTTAAGCTAATTTAGCCTTCTGCAAAGACTATGTGAGGGGCGGATGCGACGCTTCATCGTTCGGCAGAATATCGAGCGCTTCGAGCGCCTGCTTAGCGAAGGCTTGGACGATCATGAGCGCTCGATGTTTGAGCAACTGCTCGCTCAAGCGCGCAATGAATTATACTGGCTGGAGAATATTTGGTCACAAACCTGTCCGCATCTCGGTATTTCGGATTCCGTCGGGGCTAACGCCGAAAGATGTCTCGATCGCGTTGTCATGGCCCGGGGCGCCAACTTTGGAAGTTTGCAGCTGTTGGATATCGACACGGCTCATCTCTGCCTTATTGCCCACCACAATTTTGATCGCTCTTCCGTCGAACAGTTTGCAAGGGTGCGGAACGGAGAGGCGACGACCTGCGATGCCGCTCGCATTTTACAAGCATCCGTCTTCGTTGAAGATATCGAGAGTGCCGATGGGTTTGCTTCTTTAAGAGACTGGACTCGCAGGATCGGTATTCGAGCGATCCAGACAACACCGATATTCGGCCATTCCGGAAAGTTCATTGGCGCGTTTTCCACGCACTATGCTAGTCCACGTTCCTTTTCGAGCGAGGAAAGGGAAATGAATTCCGTCAGTTCTGAACAGTTTAGACGCTTGTTCGCTGACATGGGACGAACATAGGTTGCGAATCGGCATTAGTTTCCGACGCCGATGAGAGCGACAAATAGTTGTTTGCTGACGTGGCCAAAATGGCTGTTTTTGGAGATCGGTTCTGGTAGTGCGACTGCTATTTTCTGAAGGATTCCTAGAAATTGAACGCACTCAGCGCTGCTCATCCGCAGTTTGTTCTTCTGAGGCAACGGAGTGATCGCCGGTTCAAATCCCAACAAGAGCCTCACCTGCGTTTATAGTCACGCAGGCATGGCGCGGATAGAGTCAAGGCTTCGGATGCAAGGGGCGGGAAACCGTCGACATGTGCCGGCCGGAGCCTCTGCTCACCCGGACGTCGATCGGCAAAGATGATCGTGCCGTCTTTTAATTAACCTCAGGAACAGCATTGTTGCCGCCCCCCGAATTTACGCGAGTGGACGGCGTTCTCTCCCGTGACAATCAGAACGCGCTCTTCACAACGCCGCCATCGACCCGCAGTGCCGCGCCATTGGTGGCCGAGGATAGCGGGCTTGCCACATAGGCAACCATGGTTGCGATTTCCTCAGGCGTCGTGAAGCGTTTGATCAGTGAAGTTGGTCGGATTTTCTCGAAGAACTCGGTCTCGAATTGCGCGAAAGTCTTCCCTTCTGATCCGGGCAACGCGGCGACAAAATCGATGACGCCGCGCGACTTCGTTGGACCTGGCAACACGCTGTTGACCGTGATCGCGGTGCCGGCAACCGATTCGGCGATACCGCGCGCCGCTGCGATCTGGGCCGCCTTGGTCACGCCGTAGTGCACCATCTCGGCGGGAATATGTACGCCGCTTTCGCTCGATATAAAGATGATGCGGCCCCAGTTACGCTGGCGCATCGCGGGCAGATAAAGACGGGCGAGACGAACGCCTGAAAGCACGTTGACATCGAAGAAATGCCGCCAGTCAGCATCCGGGATCTCTTCGAACGGCTTGGGTTCGAAGATGCCGAGATTGTTGATCAGGATCTCGACATTTGGAAAGAGTTTCGTAATCGCATCGGCGGCTGCGTCAGTTCCGAGATCGCCGGCAAATCCGTCAACGCGACCGCTTCCAATTGCGACAAGTTCCGCGACCGTGCGATCGACGGCATCTTGGGTTCGTCCATTAACGATGACATGGGCGCCCTCGCGAACAAGAGTTGCCGCGATTGCATGACCGATGCCGGCGGTGCTGCCCGTAACGAGAGCCAGTTTACCGTTGAGTTCGAGGTTCATGAGAATTCTCCGATGAGAGACACAACAGATCGATTGAGCATGAAAAGCGCGTTACCCGAGAGGAGGCGGCGTCGCATTGAGCTTTGCCACCCTACGGCAGATCCGGTTGGTAGACCAGTTTGCCTTCCTTGGTAACGATAGTCGATCCACAGGGCTCGCGAGACGCGACTGCCAGCGCATCATCGGAGTTCACTGCTGTGTAGACGACCTTTCATCCGCGCATCGACCTCCTTGCGCTGCAAGTTCGACTGCTCGCGTGGCAGCGGCATGGCAGGCGCGGCCCGGCCCCTGGCGATGACGTGTTCGTAACGGTTATATGGGAGGAAATCGGTCATGGGCCGGATCATCGCTGCATCACGTAGCTACCAGGCGCATCGCAAAGCGGAGGGTAGCCGTTGATCGGAGCGCCCATGGTGGGCGGCGCGACGGGTTCGCTATTTGTCTGCGCCGACAGCCACGCCTCCCAGGCAGGCCACCAAGATCCGTCGCAAACCGGCGCAACCGAGTACCATTCATCCGCGCTAAGGCAGGGGTCGTCTGGCTTTTTCTCCAGCATTCGGAAATGCCGGCCGCGATGGCCTGGCTCACTGACAATACCCGCGTTGTGACCACCGCTGGTCAAAACGAAGGTTACGTCGGTATCGGTGAGATAGTGGATCTTATGGACCGAGCGCCAAGGGGCGACATGGTCACGTTCCGTGCCCACGGCGAAGATTGGAACACGAATGTTCTGGATGACGGCAGGTTGGCCGTCAACCATATAGCGGCCGGAAGCAAGGTCATTATGAAGAAAAAGGTTGCGCAGATAGTCGGACTGCATTTGGTAGGGCATGCGGGTGGCGTCGGCATTCCACGCCATCAGATCGTTCAGCGGCTCGCGTTCACCCATCAGATATTCGTGGATCATGCGGGACCAGATCAGGTCGTTGGACCGGAGCATCTGGAAAGCGCTAGACATTTGCGAGGCCTCGAGTGTGCCATGCTGCCACATCATGGCCTCTATAAAGGCGATTTGACTGTCGTCGATGAAAAGTTGCAATTCACCCGGCTCGGTGAAGTCGGTCTGTGCGGCAAAGAGCGTCACCGAGGCAAGACGATGGTCGCCGTCCTGCGCCATGGCGGCTGCCGCTAAGGTCAGTATCGTTCCGCCCAAACAGTAGCCGGCTGCATGAATCTTACGATCCGGGACGATAACCGCGACTGCGTCGAGTGCCGCCATCACCCCGAACCTGCGATAATCATCGAGCGAGAGATCGCGATCTTCCGCCGTCACATTGCGCCAGGAAATGCAAAAAACGGTGTGGCCGCGTTCCACGAGGAAGCGGATCAGGGAGTTGGCCGGCGAAAGATCGAGGATGTAATATTTCATGATCCAGGCCGGCACGATGAGTACTGGCTCGGCTTGAACGGCGTTTGTCGCTGGTGCATATTGTATTAATTCGATCAGATGATTGCGGAAGACGATTTTTCCAGGTGTCACCGCGACGTTCCGCCCGACCACGAAATCTTCCGTCCCGACTGGAGGCTGTCCCGTCAGGAGGCGGTGGCAATCTTCGGCCAAGTTTCGGGCGCCAAACAATAGATTTAGACCGCCGGTCTCCATTGTGCGCTGGATCGTTTCGGGATTGGCCCATAGCATATTGGCCGGCGATGCCATGTCGAGCCATTGCCGTATCGCAAACGACACGACGTCCTCATGATGCTGGGAGACGCCCGTGACATCGTGCGTGGCGTTGTGCCACCATTGCTGGGTCAAAAGGAACGCCTGCGCCCAGAAGCGATGGGGCCAACGCTGCCAGGCTTCATCCTGAAAACGCTCGTCGCCCGGGAGTGGCTCAATGCACCAGGGTGTGTCGGGATCTAGGATGGACTGTAGCATGTGAGTGAGGAGACGCATCGACTTCTGGTCCGCCTTTACGGCGAGTTCCGTTCGCTTACCCGGCGCCGCGGCGAGATGCGCCCCCCAATCGGCGAAGGCGAGCCAGAAAGCGGTTGGTGAAAACCCAAATGTCGCGCGGGCGATCGACGCACTTGTCATAAGATCGATTGTTCGGAAGCTTTCACCCAGGAACGGATTACTCATGTCGGGTTCCGACGGCGCGAGGAACTGAGCTTCCGTGGCTTTCATTGGGAGTGTGTTCATAGCAACATTTCCTTTCGCGGCGAATGAACCATCTTCCTTCGTTCTCACGCGGTTTCGTCGCAAAGTGTGGGGCAGCTTTCCGAATCTGAGTCTGTTACCTCCCGGAAAGGGGCGAGTAATCGGGCAATCCTGGGAGATGAGATTTCCCGCGTTAAGCTACGACATATATCTACCGCCGTTGATCGACAGTGTTTCGCCGGTAATGAAGCCGGCTTTGTCCGACACGAGAAAAATGGCGCCGCGCGCGATTTCCTCGGGTAGAGCCAGCCGTCTGGCTGGAACCGCATCGACGATCATCTTCAGGATATCGGGTCGCACGGTCGCGACCATGTCGGTCTTCGTGTAACCCGGTGCAATCGCGTTGACCGTGATACCGCGCGGGGCACTCTCAAGCGCCAGTGCTTTGGTGAAGCCGATCATTCCTGCTTTGGCCGCTGCGTAATTGGTCTGCCCCGCCTGGCCCATGAGGCCGTTGACCGAACTGATGTTCACAATACGTCCAAAATTTCGCTCGCGCATGCTCTCGATCACGGCTCGGCACATGTTGAAGCATCCACCCAGATCGATATCGATGACAGAACGCCATTGCTCCTTAGTCATCTTGTGCAGCATGGAATCTCGCGTAATTCCCGCATTGTTGACGAGTATCTCGACCGGACCCAGCTTGGCGGCAACCTCAGCAACGCCGTGTGCGCAGGCATCGAAATCGGCGACATCCCAGGCGAATGTCGGAATTCCGTTTGACCGACCGAAGGCCTCGGCCCCTGCTTCATTGCCGAGATAGTTGACACAAACCCGATAGCCGGCCGCCTTCAGCGCCAGGCTTGTGGCGGCACCTATTCCTGTGACTCCCCCCGTGACAAGTGCGATACGATTCATGGATGCCTCTAATCTTGTTGAACCAGCCGGGCCGCAAATATCAAGCGCTCACGTCACCTTTGCTCGTTTGTTCTGGACCAGCATCAATCCGGCTGCGGGTCAGACACCATTGGAATCCGACCACGAGCACCGGTTTCATCCAGCTTCCTTGCGTGCGTGGCGCGAGAAAATGCAATCCAGGAGGTTGTTTATTTCAGCGTTACAACAATGCCGCTTGCGGCAAGGTTGAGCTTCAGGCCCGACGTTTTTGAATGAAAATGGACGATGACCCCGTTTTGGTTTTCGAGCACCGCCACCGAGCCACCGCCGGCGATCGTCGCGCCGGCGCCAGCGGCGAAATAAGTGCCCGCGGCGTCGGCGGGATTCTTCAGATTGTAGACTGTTCCGGCGCCATCAATGCGATCAATGCCGATGTCAACAACACTCAGTCCCGAAACGGTGAAGGGATAGGGCTTGCCTTTGAACAACAGAGTTCCGTTGCCCCAGGTATATCCAACGCCAGCGGCGACACTGCCACCGGAGAATGCAATCGTAGCCGATGGGGCTTCTTGAGCGAAGCTGACAGCCGGTGACGCCAGAAGTGCGATGGTCATCAGACAAATAGTTGACAAGCGTGACATGCGAACGTTCCTTCTTTGAGATAGAAATTTTGGAAATCAAGAAAACCGGCGTGGGCGCAAAACCGGCCTCGAAAAGCGCGACAATCTCGGAGCCATCGGTGGATGCTGAGTTGAGCGTGCCGCCCGCCAATTTCGTGATCGACCAAACGTCGGGTACTTTCCATTGGCATCCCGCTGCTATCTTCTAGCCATCAGCGGGCAAGAAGATTGCGGAATCACCGATGGTTAAGGAGGCGAGGGCACTCCCTGGCGCGTGACCGCGCTCACGGTTGCAGTGTTAAGCGTTTTTGGCCTCTTCTCGCACGATGCCGGCGGTATCGGACGCAAATCGCGCGTTGATCGCCAGGGTTTTGCTGATTTCTTTCGCATAGTCCGAAACCGCATCGCGCCAATAGTCGCCGATGACATCCAGGGTATCATTGGTTTTTTCCGCAGCTATGACGTCGTCCATCAGCTTGATGTCGCGCTGAAAACGGTGCTGAAGGAATGATAAGCCTTCGACCTGATAGCGAAGCAATGCTTTCGCTATCGTTGTCGGTATCTTCAATGCGGACCCAGTCGGGTTGTTGTCATCGCTCAAGGCCAGGAATGACGCCATCGGAAGCTCGAAAGCAGACTTTAGAACTTGTTTCTGCATGACACGTTTTCTCCATTGAACACGCAGAAGCCTACCGCGCCGAGAAGGAAGCCACTTTGATCGAAGTCAAGAACCGATCTTCAGTGTCATCGGAAGCCGGAACCACGGTCGCACGATATCGGACAGCGGATTTCCGGCAGCTCACATCGGTGGAAAGTTGTCTCTCGCGGAGATGAGCGCAATAACCATGGATCGGCGGACGATCCAGCGATGAACCGTGGAGTGGTCGACGTGAATCCGCGCTCGGCCATCATCTCTTCCAGATCACGCAGGCTAAGATTGTAAGCCAGACACCAACGTGCGCACAGCAGGATTACAGATCGGTCGAAGTGACGGCCATTGAACATCGACGAGCTTCCTGAAATGGAAGAGCCTATGCTCCAGCCAACGTTGCCGTGCGGTTTGCGAGAGAGCAGACGCAGGTGCCCCAGGTTCCGGCGGGTGAAACTTTCCGCAAGCGTACCGGTTCGAAAGAATGTGATCTTCCGGCTTTCGCTCATCTGCATTAAACACGCGTCGCAGCTCTAATATTTCCCGGAGCAGCATCAATTTAGCCTCACTCCGGTGGGGCTTTTCTTTGACTTCAATCGTGGCGGTCGTTTCGCGAATGGCGTCCTTGCGCGACATCTTGCAATGTCAGCGCCTTCGTCCTCTGGTCTGATGAAAATCGCTTGGGACTGCATGATGGAAACGTCCCGAGTCGAATCGATGACTTCGGTCGTCCCCGTCCTGTACAGCAATGCATGTTCAACCCCCGAGGTTGGCAATTTTGCAACACCGACTATGTCCGCTAAATTTCGAAGTTCTTATAGATGGACAACGGGAGAGGTTAGCGCTGATATGAAGTCGCAGGGTCCGGTCTTGGTTCGAAAGCAATGCGATGGGATTTTTAAGCTGGTGGCACATGGAAATGATCAGATTGCGCAGCCGGCTCGATACTCGCGCCGTTGCTGGATCATACGAGCCGTGGGCCTGCGATGCGATTGATCGCTTCGAGCGTGAGATCGAGGCTTTCTGTCGACGATCGGGATTTTTCGTCGTGATGTGAGGGTCGAAACTTGCGCAGGCAGCAAATGTTTCAACCCAGACAATAAGTCGGTTGGAACGAGGAGACCAATTACGAAATGGCACTCTGGACGGCATAAGGCAGGTGCATCGAAGATGCTGGTATAGAATTCATTCTGGAAGACGCCGATGGCTATGGAATCCGGATCAAGAAGCCGCAATTGCCGCCATCGTAGGCTCGACTGCAAACAAGCTCGCGCGGCATGGGGACATATGTAGCGAACATCGTTGTCGTATGGCGGACTGCTTTAAAGCAGAGGATGGGGCAACTAGATCTCTTTTGGTTGGGGGACAAAGACGCAAAAGCGGTGGTCAGGCCCGGCCTCGCTCGAATGCGTCGGCATAGAGCGCCTCGATCCGTTCGACCTCGACGTCGTCCAATGCAGCGAACTCCTTCGTGCGTGCTCTCTGCGACAGCCGGCCGTCGTTCCGGTCGAGGAATTTGTGCAGCAGTTCACTTGAGCTGTTGGCATGTCGACGATCATTGCCAGGGCGCTGAAAAATGTCGCAATCAGGCTGGGCGAGCTATTTGGCCCATTGGATAATCTCTAGTGTCGCGACGACCTTCCTCAGACAACCATCGTCTTCGACCCTGCAGACCACACCATGCGATTGGCCAATTACCGCAATTGTACTTGTAATGCATCACGCTAGCACAGACGACCACCTTTCGTCTGTGCCCACCGTTACGTTCATTCCTATCGAACGACGCGCTTTCCGGCGAAAAATCCAAAATAACGCTCTTAATGGAAGCAGGACAGCCGATCACGCCGTCACTTCGGGGCTGCCAGCCTAAGATGCCTGGAGCCGTTCAGCAGTGAGTTGAAATTCCGACCTTAGGAATGATGCAAGCTGGCGAACAGGAAGACGCGGTTGCATCGGCAGAATCATGGCAAGGCGCAGCAGAGGGAGTGTGGGCAGGCCGTCTCCTTCGCCGAGGCGGCGCCAATCGACCGGAACCGCGCTTTCCGGCAGCACTGTCAGAACATCTCCCGAAGCAACTGCCAAGCGAATGCCTGCGATGTCCGACGAGGAGTAAACGATACGCCAGTTTCGGGCCTGCTGGTCCAATGCCGCAAGTATCTGGGGTCGCGCGCGGCAGCCATCGGGAAAAAGTGCAAGGTGAAGATTGGTGGCCGTCTCCGGCGACCGGTTTGGGCCGCAACACCAGACCTGGCGCTCCTCGCGAATGATCTCCCCCTTGGGCTCGGAAACGCTCTGCGTCACGATCGCGACATCTAGGTCGCGCGATTCCACCATCTGTTCCAGCCGATGCGAAAAATCGTGCCGAAGATCGAGGCTGACATTCGGATGGCGAGGCACGAAACGATCCAAAAGGGCTGTGCCGAAAAGCGTGAGGTAGTCGTCCGGCATGCCGAGCCGAACCCGGCTTTCGTTTCGTCCTTCGAGGAGCATCGCGAGCGCCTCGTCCTCGATCGCGCGGATCCTGCGCGCATAGCCTAAGAGCCGCTGTCCCGTCGGGGTTAGTGAAACACGTCGATGCGCGCGCTCAAAGAGGCGCAGATCGAGCCGCTCCTCCCATTTCGCGACGGCCATGCTGACGGCAGCCTGCGTGCGGCCAAGCCTCTCGGCTGCGGCAGTGAAGCTCCCGGTTTCCGCTACGGCAAGAAACGCAGCCAAGGCATCGCTATCGAGGTTTCTCATGATCTATCGCACCAGTTTGATAGCGTTTCTATACGCCTGATGCAGCCTTTGTGAAAGATCAGTGACGCTTATGGATCAATAAGAAATCTCTGCTTTCGCCTCCGGCTGGCGCGATTATGGTTTCATCCCGTGCTTACCAATCCTAAGAAAAAGGGGAACAACGTGAAACACAAATTCCATGCCACGCTCATCTCGGCACTCCTGTCTGGCGCTGTACTTTCATGCGCCTTTGCCTTTCCGGCCGCAGCGGAAACTACATTGCGGCTCGCGCATGCATCGTCGCCGGACAGCCTGATCAACAAGGCGGTTGAAAAATTTGCGGCGGAGGTGAAGGAGGAGAGCAAGGGATCAGTCGTGATCCAGATCTTCCCGAACGGCCAGCTTGGCGACGAAGGCCCGATCGCGGACGGCGTCGGCGCCGGCGCGATCGACATCGGCCTGGGTGGATCGATCGACGCGATCGATCCGCGTCTCAACGTGCTCTCGCTGCCGTTCCTCTTCAAGGACGCCGCGAATGTGCACAAGTTCCTGGATAGCGAACAGGGGCAGGCAGTGCAGCATTTCGGTGAAAAACGCGGCTATCTCATGCTCGGCGCACTGGATTCAGGCTTCCGCCAGTTTGCCACCAGCAAAGCCATCGAAAAGCCCGCAGACCTCTCGGGCGTCAAGATCCGCACTCCCCCGAACCCGGTCATTCTCGCAACCATGAAGCAGTTCGGTGCTCTTGCCGAGTCCATTCCCTTCGGTCAGGTCTACACCGCCCTGCAGTCGCACGTCGTTGCCGCGGTGGAGCCCGAGATGCGCGATTACTACGATTCCAAGTGGTATGAAGTCGCAAAGCATCTGACCATATCCAACTATATCTGGACCGCGAACTGGTGGTTCATGAACAAGGACCGGTTTGACGCTCTGACACCTGAGGAGCAGGTGGCCTTAAGAAAGTCGGCGACGGACACAGTTGCCTGGTATCGCAGCGAACTCGACAAAGCTTACGCCGACACCCAGGCATCTCTCGAATCCAAAGGCGTGACGGTAACGAAGGTCGACACAGCTCCATTCGCCGAGATGGTCAAGCCGGTTTATGCCCAGTTCGCTAAAGAATGGGGCGCCGATCTCGTTTCCGCGGTCGAAAAGTCCGCGGCCTCGAACTGAGGTCTAAGCCAATGGAACGAGTTCACAATTCTGCCTCGCCGCTGCGGCGGGGTCCGTTGACGCGCGCACTGGAGCTTCTGGGCGTTATCGCGTTCGTCGTGATGTTCTTTTCGACCTTGCTGGGCGTGATTGCGCGTTTCTTCGAATTCGGCGGCGTCGAGTGGTCGTTCGAGGTGGCAGGCATCGCCTTCATCTGGATCACCTTCATCGGACTGCTCAATGCAGAACTGCGGGGAGAAAACGTCGCATTTGAAGCGCTCAATCAGTCGGCGCCTCCCGCTTTGAAGCGGGTATTCGACCTGATCTCGATCCTTGCCCTTGTGACCATGGGCGGTGCATTCCTGATCAGTGGCTGGGCCGTCTGGCAGCGTTCCGCGATGGTTCCAACTGCCGTTCTGCGCATGCCGACGGGTGTCATCACAGCAACGGTGCTGATCCTCGGCCTCGGTGCGCTGGTGATTGGCATTAGACGCCTGCTTGTCCTCACTGGTTTCAAGCAACGGCAGGAGGAGCCGGTATGACCGTCGCTGTTCTCATCATCAGCTTTTCCTTTTTGCTCCTGATCGGCGTTCCGATCGCCTGGTGCATGGGCATCGCAAGTCTCATCACAATCTATATCGGCGGTCTGCATCTTCCGACTGCATGGTTCGCACAGCAGACGCTGCGTGGCGCTGACGCGATCACGCTTGCCGCAATCCCGCTCTTCCTCTTTGCCGGTGAGTTGATGAACCGTGGAGGGTTGACGACACGCATCATGAGGGTCGCCGAGCATATTTTCGGCCGCATCACCGGAGGCCTCGGTCTCGTCAATGTCGCAACCGCTCTCGTCTATGGCGGCATCAGCGGTTCGGCGACGGCCGACACCGGCGCGGTAGGATCGATCATGATCCCCGCGATGGCGCAGCGTGGCTACCCTAAGGCCTTTGCGGCTGCAGTGACGGCCGCCTCCGGTACCCTCGGCATCATCGGCCCGCAGAGTGTGATTCTGATCCTTTACGGAGTCCTGACCAACACCTCGATCGGCGGTCTGCTGGTGGCGGCTCTCATTCCCGGCGCTTTCATCGCCGCAACTTTCATGATCACGTCCTACATCGTGGCGCGACGCCACAATTTTCCGAGAAACGAGGCCCCTGCGGTCTGGGGCGAGATCGGGCGTGACGTTATTGGCGCCCTGCCGGCACTTCTGATGCCGGTGCTCGTGCTCGGTTCGATCATCGGCGGCATTGCTACCGCGACGGAAGCCTCTGCATTGGCGGTGGTCTATTCCTTCCTGGTCGGTATCCTCGTCTATCGCGAGCTACCGCTTAGTTCCCTCTACGCTGCGGCATCCGCGGCAGTCGCAACAACCGGCGTCATTATGATGATCATGGCGTTGGCAACCCCATTCGGTTGGATTTTGACCGTTGAACAGGTTCCGGCCAACGCCGCGGCCTGGATCACAGGGCTCCATACGGGACCGATAGTAACGATCATTCTCGTTCTGGTCCTCCTAAAGGTCGTTGGCTTCTGGCTCGACCTCGGGCCGGCCCTGATCATTCTCGCGCCGATCCTGGTTCCGATTGCGCTGGCCGCTGGCATGACGCCCTACCAGACGGGGATCGTCTTCACCATGACGCTCGGCATTGGCCTTTTCACGCCGCCGATCGGCACAAACATCTTCGTGGTCTGCAACGTGGCCAAGCTCGACATGTGGTCGGTTTCTGTTTGGCTCGTCCCCTATTGGATCGCAAGCATCGTCTGCGTGGCGGGTCTCGTCGCGTTCCCGTCATTGACAGAATGGCTCCCGAAGCTTTTTGGAGTTTAAAAATGCAACATCTCGTCTGTGGGATATCCAGCGCGGGTCGGGTCGTGCCCGATGTGGATGGAGAGCCGTTTCTGGTCGAAAAAGCTCAGGGTCCCTACGTCTGGGACCAGAAGGGCCGAAGGTACGCAGATACGGCTCTCGGTTTCGGCGCGACGTTCTTAGGTCATACCGATCCGGACGTGACCGAGGCCGTGCGGGTTGCCATGGAACGTGGCTCGATGCCGGCCTACGCTCACGCTCTCGAGGAAGAAGCCGCCTCTAGTCTTGCCGCTCATACGAAAGACCTCAGTAAGGTGATCTTTCTAAATTCCGGCAGCGAAGCGGTTCATCTCGCCTGTCGTACCGCCCGTGCAGTCACGGGGCGGCGCAAGATCGTCAAGATGGCGGCTGGATACGACGGCTGGTTCGACGATGTTGCGTTCGGCAACGCCGGATCACAAGAAGCTCTGATGGGATCCAACGTCCGACCGAGCAACGGAGACACACTTCTGCTCCGCTTCAACGACGTTGCGGATGCGGAGCTTCTCTTTTCTGAATGCAACGACGTTGCAGCCATTGTCCTGGAGCCCATGATGGCGAATGCCGGGTGCGTCGTGGCCAAGCCCGGCTACCTCGAACACGTCGTATCGCTTGCGCGCAAGCGCGGTGCCTTGGTCATCATGGACGAAGTGCTCATGGGCTTCCGTCTCCATCCGGGCCTAGCCTCGCACCATCTTGGCATTTCTCCTGATCTTGCAACTGTCGGCAAAGCGATCGGTAACGGCTACGCAGTCGCAGCCTTGGTTGGCCATCCGGACATCATGTCCGCCTTCGAGGACAAGCGCGTCGCGCGCGCCGGGACCTACAACGGCAATCCGGTAGCCTGCGCTGCTGTAAACGCATCGATGAAGGTCGTCGATACGATCGATTACACTGCCTTGCGTCAGGCCGGCGACGCCTTGCGAGAGACCATCCGCGTGTCATTTGAAGAAAACGGCGCAGATGTTGTTACCAGCGGATACGGCACTGTCTTCACCCTCTGGAGCTCGCGCAGCGCCCCAATCGACTATCGGGAGGCGGTCCAGAAGGCCGACCCGTCGTTTTCCGCCAACATGCATATCGCACTTCGCCGCGCCGGGGTGATGTCGATGTTCGGCACTTATGGCAGGCACTACATCTCTGCACGAAATAGCGCACCTGTCATGCAGCAGCTGGCGGAAGGTTTCGCCTCCGCCGCCCAGCAACTTGCAGTCTGAAGTTGTCGGCCGGAGCAGTTCCGGCCGTCTTTTGCATTAAGGGAGAGAGAATGCCTGTGATCTATGTCCTCAACGGACCAAACCTCAACCTTCTCGGAAAGAGGCAGCCGCACATCTATGGCGGCAAGACCCTGGCCGACGTCGAAACCGAAGTTCGCGGCCTTGCAAGCGAGCTCGGATTCGATATTCGCTTTCATCAGAGCAACCGGGAATATGAGATAATCGACTGGATCCACGAGGCCCGGGAGGACGGGGCCGCGCTCGTGATCAATCCGGCCGCATTCACGCATACTTCGGTCGCAATTCTCGACGCCCTTAACGCCTTTGAGGGGCCAGTCATCGAGATACATATTTCGAATGTGCACCAACGCGAGAGCTTCCGACATCATTCGTTCGTGTCGCTGCGCGCCGACGGCATCATCGTCGGAATGGGGACCGATGGCTATCTGCTGGCTTTGCGCGGCGCGATTTCAAGACTGAATGCGCAGCGTAGCAAGAAATGAAGACGTCGATCGCAACAGTCTCGATCAGCGGCGAGTTTCCGGAGAAGCTCGCGGCGATCGCCAAGGCGGGCTTCACGGGCGTCGAAATCTTTGAGAACGATTTTCTAACCTATGACGCATCGCCGCGTCAGGTCGCAGCCCTGGTCCGTGATCATGGGCTTGAGGTCACACTGTTCCAGCCGTTTCGCGACTTCGAAGGCATGCCTGAGCCGATGCGCGCACGCGGCTTCGAGCGCGCCAAGCGGAAATTCGACGTCATGGGCGAACTTGGCACCGATCTGATGCTGATCTGCTCGAACGTGTCTCCGTTCGCGCTCGGCGGAATTGACCGTGCTGCTTCGGATTTTCAACAGTTGGGAGAACTCGCTGCGGCACACGCGGTCAGGGTTGGCTTTGAGGCGCTCGCCTGGGGACGGCATGTCAACGACCATCGCGACGCTTGGGAAATTGTTCGACGGGTGGATCATGTAAACGTCGGCTTGATCCTCGACAGCTTTCATACGCTTGCCCGCAAGATCGACCCCAACACGATTAGATCGATACCAGGCGACAAGATCTTCATCGTCCAGCTTGCCGACGCGCCGTTGATTGATATGGATCTTTTGTACTGGAGCCGTCACTTCAGAAACATGCCAGGCGAAGGCGATCTCCCTGTTGTCGACTTCATGCGCGCCGTGGCGGCAACCGGATACGACGGTCCGTTGTCTCTGGAAATCTTCAACGATCAATTCCGAGGCGGCTCTCCGCGAGCGATCGCAGAGGACGGCCATCGTTCGCTGATCTATCTGATGGATTGCGTTGCGAGGCTAGAACCAGATCTGAGCACTGACGTCCCCGCTATGCCCAATCGGGTTCGTGCAGCAGGCGTTGAGTTTCTTGAATTCACGACGGACGAAGAGCAGAAACTTGAGCTCGAAGCACTGCTGTCGACGCTTGGATTTGCAAAAACCGGAAGGCACATCAATCGCTCGGTCGACCTTTTTACGCAAGCCGATATCCGGATCGTAGTCAATACGGACACGAAAGGAGATACTTTCGCAAGTTCGTCATACGCGGTGCATGGTACCAACGCCTATGCGTATGGAATGAAAGTCGATGATGCGCGAGTGGCCGGCGATCGCGCCCGAAGCCTGGGCGCAGCTACGTTCTCAGAACCGCGATTTGGGGGAGAAGTCGCAGTGCCGGCGATCCAAGGAGTTGGCAATAGTGTGATTTATTTCCTGGACGATTCCGACGATCTGAAAACCATCTGGGATCGGGAGTTTGTTCGGGTACCCGTTGCTGATCCGGCAGACGATGCCCGCCTCACGCGGGTCGATCATATTGCCCAGACCACTCACTATGACGAGATGCTGACGTGGCTCTTGTTCTATACGTCGATCTTCGAGACCAGACGAGCGCCGATGATCGACGTGATCGATCCAGGCGGCCTTGTCAGGAGCCAGGCAATCGAGAGCCTGACCCAGCCGGGCTTCCGACTGACTATGAACGGTGTCGACAATCGCAAGACGTTCGCCGGCAAGTTCCTGGCCGAAGGCTTCGGAACGAGCATTCAGCACATTGCATTTGCGACTCAGGATATATTCGCAACGGCAGCTGCATTGCAGGCGCGCGGATTTCAGCCGCTGCCGATCTCTCGCAATTATTACGACGACCTCGAAGCACGTTTCGGGTTGTCGCCAGAGTTCTCCGACAGGCTTCGAGCGCACAGCATCCTCTATGACCGTGACGAGGCCGGCGAGTACTTTCAAATTTACAGCCGTACTTTGGGCCAGGGCTTCTTCTTTGAGATCGTTGAGAGAAGGGTCGGATACGCCGGCTACGGCGCTATGAACGCGCCGTTTCGCATTGCGGCACAACGCCGTCTATCTCGACCGGATGGTGTGCCAAAGGTGGGAGTGGGAAAAATGCGCGGGTAAGAGTCTTCCGGTACCCGCATGCGACGACCGGATGCTGCCGGCCCGGCGATGGACAGCTGATTTGCACGGCCCGGATCGAACTCAGGGATGCGTTACGTGACAGCAAGCCAGATGGAAATTAACCCGATGGGTCGGTTCACCTCGGCGAACATCAAAAGGGTGCAAATATTGGTACTTCGACATTCCGGACGGACACGGCGATACGAAACGTCGTTACGTCGGTCCTGCTGAAGATCCGGTTATCGCGCAGCGCGTAGCTGATCATAAGCGGGACAAGGATGACCTACGCGCTCGCAGGCGCTTGCCGATGGCGGTCTCTTTCGACTCCGCGGTGTTCTCATCGGGACGGTGGCCTTTCAGTGCTATTCGGGACTACTTGGCGTCCGCCTTCCCATGGCGCGGATCCGCTACGCTTTCTCGACTTCCTCATAAGGGAGCCCGTCAGGACAATGCTGCTCCACCGAAGCGGTGTCCCAGTCGTCGTCCCTAACCCATCCCGGTATGCGGTCCACAAGCTCATCGTCGCCAGCCGCCGAAACACTGACGGGCAGGGGCCAGCGAAGCGAGAGAAGGACGTTCGTCAAGCTGCGCTGCTCTTTGGGAACGGCCTATACCTCATAAGCTCAACGATCATCCGACGCTGCGGACTTGCGCAACCTGCTACGCAAAGTTTGGGACTGATTGAGCGACGATAGTCGCCAAAGGCGTGAACGGCTGTCGCCACGTTCAGCAGCCGGTTCAACCACTCTGTCCCTGTCGTCGATGGAAAATTCGCTCGATCTGGGCGACAGCTGTGAAGAATACGATACCCGATAGCGACGCAAGGAGCACCGCAGCGAAGAGCCTCTCCGCCTGATAGTTGAATGTCGACTGGATGATGACGGCGCCAAGCCCTTCGTTCGAGCCGATCCATTCCCCGACGATCGCGCCAATGACGCATGTCGTCGCGGAGATGCGCAGCGAAGCAAAGAGGAGAGGGGTTGCGCGGGGCGCACGCAGGCGCCAGAACGTCTCCCAATCACTGGCCGAAAGCACATGCATCAGCTCGAGTTCGTTGGCAGTTGCCAAATTGAGGCCCCGCGTTGTGTTTACCAATGTGGGGAAGAAGCAGAGCAGAGCCGCGATAATAACCTTGGGGAGAATTCCGAGACCGAAGACGAGGATGATGATCGGCGCAAGCGCAAGCACCGGGATCGTGTTGAACAACAACACGACCGGGAAATACGCCATCCGAAGGCGAGGATTGTAAACGAAAACAATGGCCAAAAGCACAGCGAGGATATTGCCGAGCAGGAAGCCAAGCAGCGCTTCGTACCAAGTCGGAACCGCGTTCAACAACAGAAAACGCCATTCCGTTGCGAAGGTACGCACTACCGCAGCCGGCGTCGGCAGGATGTAGGCTGGAACACCAAGCGCTGGGATTAGCCATTGCCAAGCAGCCAATAGCGAACCGGCACCGATAGCAGGAAGGCCGGTCATTTCGACGATAGAGAGACGGTGCTTTATCATCCGGTCAAGCTCCCCCATCCCGCAACAACTGGCGCAGATGGGTTGCCGTTTCCTGAACCTCGGGGCTTTCACGGCGACAGAACCCATTATCGTCCTTCATCGGCATCAGATCGATGAATGCCTGGACGCGTCCGGGATTGGCAGCAAGCACGAGCACCCGCCCGCCAAGATAGATGGCTTCGGTAATGCTGTGTGTCACGAAGAGGATGGTTGTTCCGGTGCGGTGCCAGATCGCCAGCAACTCATCGTTCAGGCGGTCGCGCGTGATCTCGTCGAGTGCGCCAAAGGGTTCATCCATAAGCAGGATGTCCGGCTCGCACTGCAGCGCCCGCGCGATGGCAACCCGCTGGCGCTGGCCTCCGGAGAGCTGGTGCGGATAACGGCTGCCAAGATCCGAGAGGCCGACGAGGTCGAGCCAGTGGCTTGGCTTCGAATCCACCGATCGTGAAATGCTTTTCTTTCCGACCTGAAGCGGCAGTTCGACGTTTTGTCTGACCGTGCGCCAAGGTAGCAGGGTCGCTTCCTGGAAAACGAAGGCGACTTCCCTGCGCCGGCGCGCATCCGATGCCGTCTTGCCAAGCACGGTCAGCTGACCGCCAACAGGTGGGAGCAGGTCCGCCACTGCACGCAGGAAGGTCGACTTGCCGCAACCGGATGGGCCGAGAATTGTCAGGAATTCGCCCTTGCGGACAACCAGGTCGACGCCGGAGAGAACGCGGACTGTCTCGGTCGATCCTGCATATCCCAGATGCAATCCCTCCGCTTCGATAGCTATCGTGTCCCCCAACCTGTCCTCACGCAATCTTCGGACGGTCCGCAGCCGTCATCTCGAGAATCTTGGTCGAATAACAGTCCTCCAGCTTCGGAGCGCCAGACTTGAATTGACCGATTTTGTCATAGACGGTGATCTGTTCGGCAATTGCTGCCGGATCGAAGTCACCCCAGCCATCCCTGCCGGTCGCCGCGTCGAAGCTGAGCGATAGTATGCGCGACACCGTCTTCAGTTCGACGGCGAGATCGAGCTGCGGATAGGCCTCCACCGCGAGTTTGACTGCCTCGTCGGGATGTTGATGCGTCCATGCCCAACCCCTGGCAATCGCTCGTAGCACTTTTGCCAACGTATCGGCATGGTTTTCCAAGGCGTCGTCGGTCGCAAAATATACGTTGGCGTAGGAGGGCAATCCCGTATCTTTCATCATGAGATCGATCCTATCTGGTCCGATCACCGAAAGAGCCTGCGTGTTGGTGATCCAGCCGGTTACGGCATCGACCTGACCGGTGGTCAGAGGCGTCATATCGAAGCCAATGTTCGTAATGGTCAGGCTCGCAGGGTCGATGTTGTTCTTGAGAAGAATGGCATCCAGAACGTAGCGCGCGGTTGGCTGAATGCCGATACGCTTGCCCACAAGGTCTTGGACTGTACGGATGGGGGACTTGGGAAGGGAGTAGAAGGCAAAAGGCGCCATACGGAAGCCGCAGGCGAAAATCTTGATTGGAACGCCAGATGCACGGGCGAGCAGGAGCTGAGCCGAGTCCGAGAACTGGCCGAGCTGCGCCTGGCCAGTCACAACCGGCGGTACTGTCGCCGAATTGGGGCCGCCGGGAGAAAATTCAACTTCCAGGTCTTCCGCTTGGAACAGTCCCTGCTTGACGGCGACGATGTCGCCGATTTGTCCGTTGCTCATTAGCCAATCATATTTGATGACGACCTTGGCCGGATCTGCCTTTGAAATACGTGGGGTGAAGATGCTAATGCCTGCTGTTGCTGCAGCAAGGGCAAAAGCGCCTCCCTTCAGGACCGAGCGTCTGTCCAGGATCGTTCGCTTTCCATGTTCTGTCATGGCTTTGCCTTTCTCCTCTTATGTTCGGATGGTTTGACGGCATGGCATGTCAGTCGCTCTGGTCGATGTCTCCGACCGGGCCGCCATCGGCCCATGCGTAGATTTCCCAGAGATTGTCGTCCAGGTCAGCAAAATAACAGCAGCGTGCGTTCCAGTTGTAGTTCTGCGGCGGTGCCTGGAAGATCACGCCGGCGGCCTTGAGCTCCGCGTAGGCGGCGTCGACCTTTTCCGGGGAGGGGACTTCAATAGCTGCACAAGCCTTGTGCACACCGGGCGGTGCTTTGCGACCGGAGATGCCTGTATTCTCGGCAATATGGCCGATCTCCCAAAGCGCCAGCGTGATGCCCGCTCCTTTGAAATCGGCGAAGCCCGGAGCGCGACGACGCGGTTTGAAACCGAGGCGATCGACGTAGAAGGCAGAGGCTCTTTCGACATCCTCGACCAGAAAGCAGATGTCCGTAATCGGATTGATTTGCGCAAAAGCAGCCATATGAACTCTCCTGATGCGAAGAGTGTTGCAGGCCGCCGCCGCCAGAGATTTCAAATTCTTGCGATGCTCTTACGCAAAACTGCTAAGTTTGCTTCGCTCATTGGATCAAGGGCGGACCGAGCGTCGATATTCTTTTGGTGTCATTCCCATCAAGCGGCGGAAAACGCTGGAAAAATGTGCTTGGCTGGAAAAGCCGGTCGCGTAGGCTATTCCGGAAAGCGTTTCCTTTCCATCGGCGAGATAGAGCCGGGCCCGCTCGATTCTGCGCTCAAGGATGAAACGATGGGGGGCCATACTGGCAGCCTTCTTGAACTCCCTGCTGAAGTGGAAGGGGCTCATATTTGCCACACCGGCGAGTTCTTCGACGCTGAGATCGGCTCGTCCCAGCAGGCTCTCGATGTAATCGATCACGTGTCTGAGATTTTGCGAGGTCATTGGACGATCGCTCGGCGGAGACGCCGCCCCCAAAAGCTTCACGACGCAGCAGGCGAGCGCCATGCCGAGATGTTCTATCAGCAACGGATCGCTGCGGTCTCTCTGCTCGATGGCGAGGGCGAGGGATAGCGCGACCTGCAATGTCGTTGGGTCCGTCGTCGCGCTAAGTGCGTCGCCGTCCATATGCTCGGGATCGAAATCTCCGTTGACGAGACTGCTATAGAGCTTCGGCGATTGAAAGATGGAGATATAGTCGGCTTCGTCGCCGTCAACTTCAAGAGAAATGGTTGCGGGCTGAAAGCCCAAGGTAAAAGGTGCCCTAGTGATCCTGTGGAAGCTTCCTGTGCCAAGGCGATAGGCATATCTGCCGTGGGCTGTGCGGTTGATGGAGATGCGGTGGAGCGAACCTCTTGAAATCATCTGACCCGCTGAGCTGCGATAGGTCTCGACGATCATGTCGTGCTGAATGAACGCCCGATAGTTCTCAAGCGACGGCCGGCTTATCGAAAATATCTGCGGATCGATGTCGAGCATTCTGTGTTCTCCATCGAGGATAGAAGCAAATTTCGCGCCAAACTTCCAGCTCGGCTATGTCAGGCTGATGGGATAGTACTACGGGCGCGATGTGGTTTGCCTAGCCAAGCGAGTGTTGGCGCAGAATTCAACGTTGGAATATCGGAGCGATGGCGTAGGCTTATTTTCGATGTCACTGCAGCGCATACAAGTTAGCGAGACTAACTCTTGGCGGAGCGAAGGTTGGCGGGAGTTTGATAAATCGTTGGGCATCGTAACGTTAACCTGTCGGCGATTGGCCCGTGCGATTTTGTGGCATGCACCGACGCTCTCGTGATCGCCTTTATCGCCGCCACCGTTTCCCAGCTGAAGTGATTGGCCACGCCGTCTGGCTGGCTGTCGATCAGGGTGGCTTCGTTCTCCACGTGCCGGTGCAAAGCCGCCGCAATACCAAGGCCGCCAAGCGTCTGATGCGAAAGCTTATCAAAGGCAGGGCCACTCGCCGCGTGTGATGATTACCGATAAGCTGCCATGCTACGGTGCGGCAAAGCGCGACATTACGCCCGGCGTCGAGCATCGCTCGTACAAAGAACTAAATAACCGTGCGGCGAATTTCCATCAACCCACACGACGGCGAGCGTCGGCCGGCAAGACGTCTTACCCGAGATTCGTTAACTTTACGATGCCGGGCCGAATGTTCAAATCCGCTTAAGGTACAAATCGGCTCAGAAGATTCGCCCCGTTACTATCCGCGACAGCCATAGAGCCAGCCAGTAGTTCGGCAATGGCTTGATACGGCGTTGACGCGACGTCGCCAATCACCGCGTCTCGAGCATCCGCATTAAGCGGCCTCGATAGCTGTCGAGGATAACGGCCAGCACGATGACGGCGCCAATGACGATCGGCTTGATGTTGTCGTCGGCGCCCAACAGCTGCAAGCCCGTCGACAGCACCTGCAGGATACAGGCTCCCACCAGCGTTCCGACAATCGAGCCCTTGCCGCCCGAAAGGCTGGTGCCGCCGATAATGACCGCTGCGATGGCATTAAGCTCATAGCCAACGCCTGCAACCGGGCTGCCGACATTGAGCCGAAGCAGATAAACCATGGCTGCGATACCCGCCGTCAGCCCGGAAATCGTGAAGACCGCGATTTTGATCTTTTTTGGCTCATGCCCCGACAATCGGACCGCCTCCTCATTGGTGCCGACCGCGAAAACAAATCGGCCGAACACCGTGTAGCGCAGGACAAACCAGCCGATGAGGACAACGACGATCGCAATCAGGAAGATCGATGGGAGTATGTCCCAGAAGATAAGGTTGCCGAAATCGACAAAAGGCTGCGGCAGGCCAGTGATGGTGGAGTTATCGCTGACGACGCGCGCCAGGCCGCTTGCAACATTTAGCATGCCGAGCGTGACGATGAAGGAGGGAAGCTTCCATTTCTCGCATACCCACCCGTTGACCGCTCCAAGGACGGCACCTGTGCCCATCGAAGCCAGCGACGCCAGCACGATCGCCTGCCAGGGGGAAAATCTGGGGTCGACCATGATCGTCGCACCGATGACGGTGCAAAGGGCAAGCAGCGAGCCGACCGAGAGATCGATGCCTCCAACGAGAATGACGAAGGTCATGCCGGAGGCAAGCACCGTGTTGATGGCGATCTGCACGAAGATCTTCAGAAAGTTCTCCGGCGTTGCGAAATATGGCGCCGTCACCGAGAAGAATATCAGGATCAGAACGAGAGCGATGGCAACGCCCGCTTCCTTCATCGAAATCCGGATGAGCTTGTCCCAGACGGTACTCTCTTTCGCCTCGGCCTTGTTTTCAATGTTGCCGGACACGACTGTACTCCTTGTAGGCGAGTGAGAGGATCCTGCTCTCTTCGAATTGGTCCCGGGCGATCTCGCCGGCTATCTTGCCGTCCGAGAAAACGATGATGCGATGACAAATGCTGATGAGCTCGGGAAGGTCGGAGGAAACGACCAAGACACCCTTTCCTTCAGCGGCAAATTTCCACAGAAGATCGTAGATCTCAGCCTTTGCGCCCACGTCGATCCCCCGGGTAGGCTCATCGAAGATCAGCACCTTTGGGCCGCGGAACAGCCATTTGGCAATAACCACCTTTTGCTGATTGCCGCCGGAAAACGTCCGGACCACCTGATGAACGGACGGCGTTTTTATATGCAGTTCCCGCACGAGGCGTTGCGAATGCTCGTCCTCGATCGTTCGACTGATCAAGCCTCTGCGAGAAACTTTGCCAATATCCGTGATGGTGGTGTTTTCGGCACAGCTCATGTCGAGCATCAAGCCCTGCATCTTGCGGTCTTCGGTTGCCAGGCACAGCCCTGCCGCAACCGCATCCTTAGGCGAATTGATCTGGACCGGCTCGCCATCTATGCGAATTTCCCCGGCCGCTTTCACATCGGCTCCGAATATGGCGCGAACTGCCTCCGTTCGACCACTGCCCACCAGCCCCGCAATGCCGACGATTTCACCCTTGGCGACGGAAAATGACAGTCTCGGGCCGTTTCGTGTCACCTTCAAGCCGGAGACACCGAGCGCTTCGCCCGATACGACGCTGTCGCCGCGAAAAGCACTATGATGCGAGAGCGTTCGTCCGACCATAAGTTCAACGATCTGCGGAATGGCTAGTCCTGCGAGCGACCGCGTAATCACATGCTGGCCGTCGCGCAGGATAGTGACATCGTCACCCACCTCGAAAATCTCCTCGAGCCTATGGGAGATGTAAAGCGTCGTGACACCCCGCGCTTTCAACCGCTTCAGAATTTCGAACAGGCGATCGACCTCCTTGGAGGTCAAGGTCGCCGTCGGTTCGTCAAGAACCAGAAGCTTGCTTTCGTAGCAGAGCGCCTTGGCTATCTCGAGCAACTGCAACTGCGCGATGCTCAAGCGACTGGCAGGCGTCGTCGGGGCTACGTCGAGACCGACTTCTGCTAGGAGTTCCGCCGCCCTGGTGTTCATTTGCGTGTAGTTCACCAAGCCGTATCGGCGGGGCAGATGTTCAAAGAGCAGGTTTTCGGCAACGCTAAGATTGGAAAGAGGATGCAGTTCCTGATGAATGACGCGGATGCCTGCCTTGAATGCCTCCAAGGGAGAGGCTGGATCATAGCGCTCGCCGTCAAATAGGATTTGACCGTCATCAGGCCTGAAGACACCGCCGAGCAGGTTGATAAGGGTGGACTTGCCCGCGCCGTTTTCACCCAGAAGAACATGTCCCTTGCCGCGACCGATGCGTATCGAAACATCCCTGAGCGCCACGACGCCCGGGAATCGCTTGCCTATCCCTTCCAGCTTCAAGATGTAGTCATCTGCCGCGTCTGACACGTCCACCTCATGCATGGTCTATTGAAATAAGAAATGGCCGCCCGCCCGTTACTACGCCAAGGTGGCTCGAAAACCAGCTTTACCGGGCATTCCACGGGAAAGCGATCCGGCAGCGGATAGCGCCGGCCGAGCAGCCGGCGCTTTGTTTAGCCACTAAGCCAATGGCTCGGACTACTTGATGTCCTTGGCGGTAATGAGCGTGACGTCCGTCTTGACCCAGCCGCTGAATTTTTCGCCGGCGTATTCGCGAAGACCATACTTGATACCCAAGGCCGCCATCTCGGCACCGTATTGCTCAACAGTGGCAAGCATTTTACCGTCCTTGATCAACGGCTTGACAGATGGAATATTGTCGAAGCCGACGACCTTGATTTTGCCGCTCTGGCCGGACGCATCGAGAGCCTTGACGACGCCGAGCGCCATGGAGTCATTTGCGGCCATGACGCCCTGAATATCCTTATACTTGGTCAGGAAATTCGTCATGACGGTGTTGGCTTCTTCCGTCTCCCAATGGGCGGTCTTGCTGTCGAGAAGTTCGAGCTTGCCGTTCTTGATGGAGTCCATGAAGCCCACCTTGCGCTCCTTGGCGTTGTCGGCCTCAGGATTGCCTTCCAGGATTACGACCTTCGCGCCCGGCCCCAGCTCCTTGGCAAGAGCATCGCCCGAAAGCTTGGCGCCCTCAGTGTTGTCCGGCCCGAAGAAAGCAAGATCGACCCCGGCTGCCTTCTTCGCGTCCGCATCCAGGGGCACGTCGATGTTGATGACCTTGACGCCGGCCTTCACTGCCTTTGCAAGCGGAGTGACCATCGCCTTCGAGTCGGCCGGCGCAACGACGATGATGTCGTATTTCTGCGTCACGAAGTTTTCGACGGCATCGACCTGTGAGGCGAAATCACGCTCGTCCTTCATGCCGACGGCCTTGAAGTCGAACTTTTCCTTGTTCTCAGCCGCATACTTGTCGGCGCCTTCCTTCATCTGCTTGAAGAACTCATTGGACAAGGACTTCATGATGAGACCGACCTTGGGCTTGCTAGCCGCGAAGGCGGGCGACACGCCGCAAGACAGCGCAAGCATCAACGTGCCTGCAAAGCCAAGCTTCAACGCCGCACGGCGCGGCGCGCTGATCAAGACGGATTCATGCTTTTTGGAATTGGACATTTCTCTCCTCCCGAACGGTCCTGGGCTCAGCTCCACCTGAGTTGTCAACGACAATGAACCGTTTCCAGATACAATTGGGTAGCATGCTCTCAACAATTGTCAAGACGTCACAAATTAGAGCTAAAGTCGGCGTGGATTGCAATTTTCTCCATATGCTGCAGTATATGCGGTGAACCGTTTCCATCAGTCGCATGCGCTTTCCACTGCATGACGTCGCCGGCAGTCGAATTTGGATGCGTCGCTTCGATTAAGACGGTAGAGAGCACTTGCTGAAGCCCCGGATCACGCGACTTTTGGCCGCTGACGGCGAAGATGAAGGACATACGTTTCTGTTATGCCAAAGGTCGGAATTCGAGACGTTGCCAAGCTCGCGGGAGTTTCCACCGGGACCGTTTCGAGAGTTCTGAACAATCATCCCTCGGTCACACGGGATTTGAGGGCGCGCGTCAGCGGCATCATAGAAGAACTCGGCTATATGCCCGATCCGTCCGCAAGAAGCATGCGCAGCAAGGTTAGCCGCCTGATCGGCATCGTCATCCCTGATCTGACCAATCCCTTCTTCTCGGAACTCGTCCAATCAGCCGAGCAAGCTGCCGCAAGACGCGGCTATAACATCATCGTCATGACGTCTTTCGATCATGCGGCAAAGGAAGCAGACCGCATCGGGCAACTGACAAGCCGAAAGGTGGACGGCATCATTCTCGTTCCGAGCAACGATTTCCATACGATCAAGCTGCCGAAAGGGCTGCCGATCGTCGTGGTCGACCGTCTTATGCCCGGATATTCGGGCATCGCCTCCGACCACCGCAGCGGCGTTCGACTGGGTGTCGAATACCTTTTGAAACTCGGCCATCGTCGTATCGGCTTCATTTCAGGCCCAAAACATTCGGTCCCCGCCAGTGATCGTTTAAAGGGTTATCGGGATGCGATGGAGCAGAACGGCGGCAAAGTGCAAAATGCCGAACCGTCGCTGATTGCCGAGGCGGCATTCGACTACGAGAGCGGGCGAGCGGCGGGAAACTATCTCCTCGCGCGTGCGCGTAGCGAGCGCCCGACAGCCATATTCGCGAGCTCGGACCAGCAGGCGATCGGTTGCATGCGGGCGGCATATGATTTGGGTATCCCGATACCCGCAGCCCTTTCCATCGTAGGCTTTGACGGCATCCCGCTGTCAAGCATGACAATCCCACGCCTGACGACAATGAAGCAGCCGATCCAAAAAATCGCGGCAGCAGCCGTGGCGGTCCTGTTGAATGAGCGGCCCGCACCAAGCGTCGACCATCCGATCTTATTCGCCTGCGAGCTTTCTGAGGGCGAAACAACTGCGGCTCCTCAACCAGACTAAGATTTTGGCATAGTCGCGCGGCCGCTTTATCGCAAGGAGCGCGATTTCTGACGCTCGTGGGCAGGTCGTCGAGCGTTTCGCCCACAGCAAATTCCACCACAACACAAAGTGAGGAAGTCCCCGTTCAAATGCAAAGCGACCGCGCAACCTGCGGCACCAAGGCTACCGTCCCTTGGGGTGGAAAGGACCGGTCAGCTCAGGCTTTTCTAAGTTCCTCAAATGGAACAACTTGATTGCGGGGTAGGGAGCGCTTGCCCAGCTTGCGAAATAGTCAACGCTGACGTCGTTACCCAAGCCGCGGAGATTGCCTTTGTCAGCCGCGGTTCGGTAGAATTACTTTTTATCTCTTCGTTTCAAACGGATACTGATTGGACCGCCCTCATCCTGACTGAGCTCGAACTGATTTGTCTTGCGAACAAGGTCGCTGAGTTTTCGAAAGCCGAATGTGCGTGGGTCGAAATCCGGCGCGAGATTCAGGAGCTGCTTGCCAACTGTGCCCAGATTGACCCAGCCGTCCTCGCTGTCCTCCTGCAATAGGACTCTCTTGATCAGTGGGACGGCGGTGCTCGCCGGCTGCAGCGGTTTGTCGGCAGACGCGATGGCCTGGCCGTCCTTGGCCCCGCCGGGCAGCAGGTTTTCGGTATAGATGAACCGCCTGCAAGCCTGACGAAAACTCTCCGGTGTCTTCTGTTCGCCGAAACCGAATACATCCACGCCCTGTTCGCGGATACGGGCGGCAAGTCGGGTGAAATCGCTGTCCGATGACACGAGGCAGAACCCATCGAAACGGCCGCTGTGCAGCAAGTCCATCGCATCGATGACCAAAGTAATATCCGAGGCATTCTTTCCTGTCGTATAGGCAAATTGTTGCTGCGGAATAATTGCGTGTTTGGCTAGCACATCCGCCCACCCTTTCGAGCGCGTACCGGAAAAGTCGCCATAGATCCGGCGGACGCTCGCCTCGCCGATCTTGGCGACTTCTTCAAACAAGCCGTCGGCGATCTTGGCCGATGTGTTATCGGCGTCGATCAGCACGGCGAGGCGCGGAGAACGTGTTTCAGATGGCATTTCGCTCCTCATAGGTGAAACGGACCCGAACCTCACACAGGGTACTCGTTCGAAACCGACGCGTCAGCCGCTGTCACCAGAATTGGCCGTATTTCGTGCTCTCTCTCTTCGGCGGCAGGACCAATTGGCATAGACGGCGAAACGCTCGCGTCTCGCGTCCGTTGGACGTAAGCCTACGATTTGTTGCTGCTGCTCCACCTGCTTCCATAGATGCTACAATATAGGCTAACTTCGGTTCACCAGGTGGTTTGTTTTGCGCCATTCTTCGTACTCTCCACGGGCATCGTCATGCAGCGGATAATATCGCTGCAACGACCCACCCTCCATAAGCTTCACTCGCGAAAACTCCTCCCAATCGTGATGCTTTTGCGACTCTTCGATTACCTTAGAAGCCATTGCGACTGGAAGCACCACCACCCCGTCGTCGTCGGCGACGATGATGTCGCCGGGGATTACCGTGACACCGCCGCAGGCAATCGGAACGTTGACGGCATTGGGATAGATGCTGGTCTGCACATGATAGTTGGGCGTCCAGCCGCGCAGCCATAGGGGGAGATCCAGCTTTTCAACATTGGGCCGATCGCGCATGCACCCGTCGATTACGATACCAGCGCCGCCTCTGCCTTTGAAATACGTCGACATCATATCGCCAAAGACGCCCGAGCTCATGTCGCCGCGCGCGTCGACCACGACCACATCGCCCTCCTGCGCGTGATAGAGCACGTGCCGGTGCAACTGCGTCTCCGGATCGGCATATTCTCCCTCGGTGAAGAGGTCGGGCCGCTGCGGCATGAACTGGAGGGTCAGCGCCGGCCCGACGATCGACTTCCCGCGGTTCTGCGGCACGGGACCGACCATGTGCGGATTGCGGAAGCCCATGTGGCCAAGCGTGCCGGCAACCGTCGCGGCGCCGATTTCCTGCAGTGCGTCGATCAGGTCTTTAGGCGGTCGCGTAATATCGGGAGTATGCGTCATTTTAGCCTCCGGTGGATGGAACTACCAGTTCGTAACAGAACCGTCGCGGCGCTTCAGGTGAGGTGCTTCCCAGAAACGAAAACTCTCCACCTTGACCACCTCTTCGTTGACCTCGACGCCGAGCCCCGGCAGATCGCTCACCGGATAGTGGGGGCCGTCGAGCCGCGGTTGCACTGGGAAAAAGTCGGCATTGTCAAAGCCCAGCTTTGTTTCGGGCGCCCTGGTCTCGAGCCAAGCGAAACTCGGTACCGCAGCGGCGAGATGGATGGTCGCGGCCGTGCAGACCGGGCCGAGGGGATTATGCGGCATCAGGTCTACATAGTGCGCCTCGCTCCAACCAGCGACCTTCATCGCTTCGGTGAATCCGCCAACATTGCAGATATCGAGCCGGTTGAACTGATGGATGCCACGCTCGATGTAGGGCAGGAATTGCCACTTGCTGGAAAATTCCTCACCGATGGCGAACGGGATGTCGGTCATCGTGCGCAGGGATTCGTAGGCCTCCGGCGTCTCGTCTCGTATCGGCTCCTCGAGGAAGTCGAGTACGCCACGACCGAGCTTGTTACAGAAGCTCGCCGCCTCTGCCACCGACAGCCGGTGATGATAGTCGATACCGAGTACGACGTCGTCGCCCAGCGCCGCGCGCGCCTTGTTCAGCATAGTTGCGGTGGCACCAATCGACTCCCGCGGCTCAAAGATGTCCTTGCTGTTTTGCCCGACGGGGAAGAAGCGGATCGCCTGCCACCCCTGTGCGCGTAGTTCGCGGGCTCGTTCGATGGCAACATCGCCCTCGGCCTCGTCGCCGGTCGAGGCGAAGGTGGGAATTCGGTCACGCTGCTTGCCTCCCAGCAGTTCATAGGCCGGCACCCCCAGCGCCTTGCCCTTGATGTCGTGAAGGGCAATGTCGATGGCGGAAATCGCCGCCTGCAAAACGCGCCCGCCTTCGAAGTATTGGCTGCGATAAACTTCTTGCCAGATCCGACCAATCTGCATCGGGTCGCGGCCGATGAGAAACTCGCGATAGTGCTCGATCGCGCCGGCCACGGCCTTCTCGCGACCGCTCAAGCCGCTCTCGCCCCAGCCAAAGATGCCGTCGTCGGTCTCGACCTTGACCAGCATCTGGTTGCGCGTTCCTACCCATACCGGATAGGGTTTGATAGCGGTGATTTTAAGCTTCGCAGTCATCCACACCCTCGTTTCACACGCATCCGCTCTGTCTCAGTTGGCCTTGAGGGCCATTTCTGTTTCGCCATCGAACAGATGCATCCGCTCCTGATCGAACTCGAGCCAAATTGGCTCGTCGGGCGCGACGGCAATGGTCGGCGGGACGCTGACATTGACGATGGCGCCGGACAGGAACGCCTGTACGAAAGTGACGTCTCCGGTCGGCTCCACGGTGTAGGCCTTTGCAGGGACGCTTCCTGGCACCGCACTCTTGTGCAGTTTGATCGTCGAGTGACGTGCGCCGAGCACGATTTTCTTGGTGGTTGCCCGCGCGACCTTCCGGGCGTTTTCTGACGAGAGCTCGAGGCGCCAGCCCTCCGCGCTGGTCAACACTATGTTGCCGCTTGCCGTTGACGCCTCCAGCGGAACAAGGCTCATCGCCGGGCTGCCGACGAAGCTGGCGACGAACATGTTCACCGGATGGGCAAAAACCTGCGCTGGTGAATCGTATTGCTGCAGGTAGCCGCCGTTCATCACCGCCATCCTGTCGGCCATGGTTACCGCTTCGAGCTGGTCGTGCGTCACATAGATGATCGTCGCCTTGAGGTCCTGGTGGAAACGCTTGATCTCCGACCGCATCTGCACGCGCAGCTTTGCGTCGAGGTTGGAGAGCGGTTCATCCATCAGGAATACCGCCGGATCGCGAACGAGGGCACGGCCCAGCGCCACGCGCTGCTGTTGCCCGCCCGAAAGTTCGCGTGGCTTGCGCTCGAGCAGTTGCGTCATGTCGAGCACTCGCGCTGCTTCCTTGACCTTCCTGTCGATCTCGTCCCTTGGCAGTTTGCGCATCTGCAGGGGGAACGCCAGATTTTTGTAGACCGATTTCTGCGGATAGAGCGCGTAGTTCTGGAACACCATTGCGATGTCCCGGTCCTTGGGGTCGAGGTCGTTGACCATCCTGTCGCCGATGACGATGTCGCCAGATGTGATGGGGATGAGCCCCGCCACAAGGTTGAGTGTGGTTGTCTTGCCGCAGCCTGAAGGGCCGACGAGCGCAACAAATTCGCCGTCGTTGACCGTCAGCGAAACGTTGTTGACAGCTTTGAAGCTGCCATAGGTCTTGACTAGATCTTTGAGGACCACGTGGGCCACCGGCTACTCCCCTAGTGCTTGACTGCGCCTTCCGTAAGGGCGCGTACGAAGTATCGTTGCAGTACGAGGAACAGGACCACGACAGGCACGCTCATCATGAAACTGGCCGCCATCAGGCCCGGAAAGTCCGTTGTATTTTCCGAGAAGAAGCGCTGGATGCCGACCGGCAGAGTCAATTGCTCGTTCTTGGAGAGGAAGGTGTAGGCGTAGATGTACTCGTTCCATGCGCCAATGAAGGAATAGATCGCCGTGGCGATGATTCCCGGCGCCGAGAGCGGCATCACGATCAGGACAAAGGCCTGGAACCGCGTTGCCCCGTCGATGCGCGCCGCCTGCTCGAGTTGCACCGGGATGTTGTCGTAGAAGCCCTTGAGGAGCCAGATTGCCAGCGGCAGCCCGAATGTGAGGTAGGTGAGGATGAGTGACCCATGTGTGTTCACCAGCCCGATCGCGCGCATCAGGATAAAGAGCGGCACGAGAAAGATCACTGCCGGGAACATGTTGCGAAGCAAGACGGCGAAGAACAGAAAGTTCCGGCCCGGGAAGGTGAAGCGTGAAAACGCGTAGGCCGCAGGAACAGCCACGATTACCGAAAGGATGGTCGTCGCGGTGGAGACGAAAAGGCTGTTCCAGAAGAAGCGCAGGAAGTCCCGGCCGACGCTGTTTTGCGGATCGAGCAGCTTCTGGTAGCTGGCGAGAGTGGGATGGTCCGGCCACCATTGTGGCGGGAATTGCATGGCCGCGAAGCCGGACTTGATCGAGGTGATCAGCATCCAGATCATCGGCAAAGCGGTGTAAAGGAGCATGAAAACAAGGAAGACGCGTCCGCCCCACCGCCAGCCATCGATGCGCATGCGGCGACGCGCCCGGCCCCGATGAGCAGTTTCGACGATCGCGCTCATTCGCTTCCATCCTTCTGTTCGTTGCCGCTCAGCGCCCGGACGTAAAAGTAGCCGAACGACATAAGGATCAGGAACAGCAGCACCGAATAGGCCGATGCCACCCCCCAGCGCTGGCGACCGAAGGCAAGTTCATAAATGTGGGTGATCCAGATGTGCGAGGCGTTCGACGGCCCGCCGCCAGTCATGATCCAGGGGATGATGAAAGAATTGAAGTTGGCCACTGCCAGCAAGAGGATCGTCACCGTCGAGACGTTTCTCAGGTGCGGAAAGGTGACGTGCCAGAACCGCTGCCATGCATTGGCTCCGTCGACTTTTGCCGCGCGCAGCAACTGATCGGGAACCGTCTGCAGGCCGGCCATCATCATGATCATGGCAAACGGAAACTCTCGCCAAATATTGACGACGATCAGCGAGGGCAACACTGTGCTGACGCTGTCGATGAAATTCGGCGGCCTGTCGGCCAACCCGAGGCCGACCAGCACCGCGCCGATGATCCCAAAGTCCGAATGGTAGATCCACTTCCAGATATAGGACGCGGCGACCGCGCTGATAACCCAGGGAATGATCAGGATGGCCCGCAGGATGCCGCGGCCGATAAAGTCGCGATGGAGCGCCAGGGCGCAGGCAAACCCCAGGACAAATGAGATGAGAGTGGATCCCAGTGTCCAGATAAGAGTGTTCGAGGTAACCGTCCAGAACACCGGACTTGTGAGGATGGCGATGTAGTTGTCGAGGCCGACGAAAATCTTGTCCCGGAGTTGCAGGCCAGGCGGTGTGTTAAAGAACGACAGCTCGATCGTGTAGTAGATGGGATAGGCAATGACGATGAGCATCACGGCGATCGCAGGAAGCACGTATGCGTAGTCAGCGCGATGCTCCCAAATCTTTCGCAGCACGCCGGACCTGTCGGTCTGCAGTCTTCGGCGCGCCTCGGCCTTGCCAGTCAAGATCGTCACTGTGCCCTGCCCTTATTCTTTGGAGGAAAACCGGCTGCTATCGGGGCGCAGCCGGTCAGATCGGCAGGCTCGGACTAGAGTCCGCCACCCATCAGCTCTTTTACCCTCTTGGCTGCGTCGTCTGCTGCTTGATCGACGGTCATGGCTCCTGTCAGGGCATTCTGCAGCATATCGGGAACGATGATGTTCATGATCTCGGGCGATTGTGGCAGCGCCGGGAACGGGATGCCGTATGGCAGCATCGAGGTCGTGACATCAAGGAACTTGATGCTGTCCAGGCGTTCCTTCATCCATTTGGTCTTGAAGCCGTTAAGGTTTCCGGGGTTCGAGCCGGCGTAGGCCATCTTCAGCGACCATTCGGGGCTCGCCCACATGCAGCCCAGAGCCTTTGCAGCCGGCTCATCGACCTTGCCGCCCTCGACATATTCGGGCTTCAGGATGTGAATGTTGGAGCCGCCAAACACCACGGCACGCTTGCCGTCGGGACCAGTTGGTATCAGACCGTAGCGCATGTTGTCGATGACAGTCTGCGCTTTGTCCTTGTCGCTGCCCGTCGTCTTCTTCTGCAGGTCGAGCATGACGTTATAGTCGGAAGGGTGCGATACCATCATGGCGAGCTGGCCAGCGAGGAAGAGGGGCTGGTTATCCGCCTGCTGATTGGTGAGTGCCGAAACCGGAACCGACTTGTCGCGAACATACATATCGTACGAGGCTTGCAATGCCGCCTTGCTCTGCGGGCTATCCAGCTCGACCTGCTTATAGGTCGGGCTCGCGGTAGCTTCGTCGAAGACGCCGCCGCCATAGGCCCACAGCTGCGGCATGAAGCGATAGGGCGTATTGCCGGCGTTCTTGCGCGCCACGAGGCCATAACCGGCAATACCGAGCTTGTCGTGGATCTGCTTGGAATATTTGACGACGTCGTCCCAGGTCGCCGGAGCCTTGTCTGGATCGAGGCCTGCACGCTTGAAGATGTCGGCGTTCCAGATGAACGCCATCGTCTCGTTGTTGGTTGGAACGCCGTAGGTCACCCCTTCCCAGGTTACGGCCTTCATTGCACCGGGCCAGAAATCCTCGGTCGAATACCCTACATCCTCAGGTTTGAGCGGCTGCAGATAGCCCTTTGCGGCGAACTCGGTACCCCCCAGGATTTGCAGGCGCACCGCCATGGGCGCTGCATTGCCCAGAAGTGCGGTCCGAAACTTATCCAGAAGGTCATTATAGGTGAGGGCTTGTTCCTCAAGCTGGATGTTTGGATAGGTTTTGCGGAAGGTCTCGAAGAACTCCTTATAATACTGGCGCAGGAGGTCGGGGTCACCCTCGAAGACCCCCTGATACCAGAAAGTCAGTCGCCCTTTGTAGTCGAGAGGGGTGACCTTTGCGCAATCGCCCGCCGTGTCAAATTCCTGTGTGCCGGCAATGGAGCGCACATATTCCGGCGACCACTTGCTCAAGTCGACCGGCGCGCCCAGCGCAGACGCTGACATCAAAGATAGCGTCAAAGCGGTGGATAAAGTTCCGCGCACGACGGCACCGCCGAGTGAAATCCTCGTCATAGGTATCCTCCAGGTTCTCTCCCAAGCCGCTCTGTATCGAGGCGAACGGGCTTTGCTCCCCGGCCACGGGACTTTCCACCCAATGTATCCCTTCGACCAGATTATACGTTTTCAGATTGTAGATTGCCTGTCAATTGAAGAAATCGTACATTGTTTACGGAAAATTTGCGTGATATTGGAGCGTTATGTGTATTAAGTGAGGAAAGTCTTGGCCGAAACGAGCGATTTTAGAGCAAAGCCACCCGAAGGGATCGACGCTATCGGGGCCTCCAGCGAGGGCGCCTCGGTTTATCGACTGATCAGGGACGACATTATCGAAGGGCGGCTCGCTGCCAACGAGCGGCTTGTGGTTACCGACCTCGCCCGGCGCCACGGCACCTCAACCAACCCCGTGCGCGAGGCTCTGCAACTGTTGCGCGGGGAGGGCTTTGTCACCCTCATTCCCAATCGCGGAGCGCGCGTGCGGCCCATAGATCAGGATTTTGTTCGGGACATCTACGAGATCGGAGTCTTGATCGAACCGGCACTGACGCGATGGTTCGTGAATATGGCCACCGTCGAGGACATTGCTGAACTCGAACGCATCCAAAGCCTAATTGAAGAGAACAACTTCGCCGACACGTTCAGGCACAGCGAGTTGGACACCGCCTTTCATACCGTGATGTACCAAAAGCACTACAACCGCCATGCGGCCGAGCTCTGGTGGAAGCATCGCGAAGTGCTTCGAGCCGTGAGCCGGCGTTTCAACTTCACGCTCGCCCGGCGTGCCGCGGTCCTTGGCGAGCATCGCGAGCTCATCGCGCATGTGAAAGCGGGAAATGCGAACGAGGCAGCCGAACTCATTGCACGCCATGTCGAGGGCTCCGGCCGCCACATCCTGGAACATATGCGTGCCCGTAACGCCGCCCGGGCGGGATAGAATACTTAGTCTGAATATCTTTATACCGACCACTTCAGCAAAGGCACTTGAGATGAAAATCACCAGCGTCCGGCCGTGGCTCATCAGATCCGATGCGTCCTATTGGGGAGAGTATCTGTTCGTCGAAGTGACTACAGATGAGGGGGTCAGCGGCTGGGGAGAGATCACCACCACGACAAGGCTCGCCAATCGCGCCCTCTGCACGATCTTGCGGCAAATCGGGGTCGCTTTGACAGGCGAGGACCCGGCGCGTATCGAGTATCTGTGGCACAAGATATTCCGCAGCTTCACCTACATGGGCAGTCGCGGCGCGGCAGTCGAATGCGTAAGCGCCATTGACATAGCTCTTTGGGACATCCGAGGCAAAGTTCTTGGCAAGCCGATTTACGAGCTGTTGGGCGGACCGGTACGCGACGAAATCGCGCTCTACACCCATCCCAACCAGGCCAAGTTTACCAGTAATGAAGCTGTGGTCCGGGAAATTCGAGACATTGTCGAGTCCGGCCACACTGCTTTCAAGTTCGATCCTTTCCCCCATCAAGGCCGCGCCGTCGATGGACAGCCTCGCGAACAGCGCGACGGCTACCTCGATGGTAGCATGACCCGCAAGGATGAGCGCGAAGCCGCCGAACTCACGGCCCTGATCCGCGAAACGGCGGGCCCTGATGTTGATATCCTCATCGATGCGCATGGCCGGTTCGACGTTCCCACCGCCATTCGCCTTTGTCGGAGCCTTGAGGAAGCTGGTCAGATCGACTGGTTTGAGGAGCCCTGTCCGCCTGAGAGCCTCAACGCGCTCAAACAGGTCCGTGAGAAGGTCAGTACCGCTATCTCCTGGGGCGAGCGCGGCCACACGAAGTGGGATTTCGTGCCGGTGCTCGAGAACAAGCTCGCCGACTACATCATGCCGGACGTCACCTGGACCGGCGGCATCACCGAACTCAAGAAGATTTCTGCCCTATGCGAAGCCTATTACATCCCGGTTTCGCCGCATGATGCCGCAGGGCCGATCAACGTGGTCGCGGGAGCGCAGGTGATGATGACCGTTCCTAATTTCTACAAACTTGAAACGTCAGAGTGGAACTTGGGCAAATACGATCATCTCATCGACAGACCACTCGATGTTTCGAACGGCAGCCTCAAGCTTACGTCCAAGCCTGGTCTCGGCGTTGAAATGAACCGCGACTACCTTCAAAATCACGAGATAGAGTTGGCCTAGCCAGCAACGCTCTGCGCCGCCTCAGCGTGCGCGACGACGAGCCCGCCGACCAGAACGAGGATAAATCATGGCAGAGGCAAATGGAGCCGACCAGGCGCTCAATCGGGTGAACACGCATTCCAAGCCGTCCGACCTTCGCATCACCGACATGCGGGTAGCCGAAATTGTCGGCGCGCCGTTTACCTCAACGCTACTCAAGATTTACACCAACCAGGGCATCGTCGGGCTCGGCGAGGTGCGCGATGGCGCCAGCGCCACCTACGCACTGATGCTCAAGAGCCGGTTGCTTGGCGAGAACCCTTGCGACATCGATCGCCTGTTTCGTCGGATCAAGCAGTTTGGCGGGCACGGCCGGCAAGGCGGCGGCGTATCGGCGGTTGAAATCGCGTTGTGGGATCTTGCCGGCAAGGCCTATGGCGTCCCTATCTACCAGATGCTCGGCGGCCGGTTTCGGGAGAAAGTGCGCGTCTACTGTGATACCGACGCCACCGTACCGAGCGGTACCGAGACCGGCAAGCGCCTCAAGCAGCGCATGGAGCTCGGATTCACCTTCCTAAAGATGGATTTGGGATTGATGCAGATCGCGGATGTGCCCGGTGCGGTCGTGTTTCCTGCCGGCTCACTAGAAGGATACCGCGACGGTCCCCGTCGCGGGCCGCTGAAGACCATTGAGGAGCGGCGTGTCCGCAATGCTGCGTACGATTTGCATAACGTCCCGCACCCGTTTACCGGCCTGCACTTTTCCGAGAAGGGCCTCGACCTGCTTGAGCAATATATCGCCGAGGTTCGTGAGGTCATCGGCATGGATGTGCCGCTTGCGATCGACCATGTTGGCCATATCTCTGTGCAGAACGGCATTCGCCTTGCCAGGCGAATTGAAAAATACGTGCCAGCCTGGCTCGAGGATGTGATCCCATGGCAGTATACCGAGCAATACCGACAACTGCAGCACGCCACCACGGTGCCGATTTGCACGGGCGAGGATATATACCTCAAGGAGGGCTTCGAGCCTCTGCTCAATAGTGGCGGCGTCTCCGTTATCCACCCGGACCTGCTCACCAGCGGGGGCATCCTCGAGACCAAGCAGATCGGCGACATGGCGCAGGACCGTGGCGTCGCCATGGCCATCCATATGGCAGAAAGTCCGATCGCCGCAATGGCCGCGGCACATGTCGCGACCGCGACCGAAAATTTCATGGCGCTCGAATACCATTCCGCCGATGTTGACTGGTGGGACGATATTGTCACGGGCCTTCCCAAGCCGCTGGTGAAGAACGGCTTCATCACTGTTCCCGACAAGCCGGGTCTGGGGATTGACGATGTCGTGGACGAGGTGATTTCGGGGCATCTGCAGCCGGGTGTCACCGGCATTTGGCAGCCTACGGATCGCTGGGACGATGAGTATTCCTGGGACCGCACCTGGAGCTGAGACGAAAAGGAACGAAGATGAAGATCGCCGATCTCCGCTGCGCCGTTATCGGTAAACACCCGATCGTTCGCATCGTTACGGACGAGGGCCTCTATGGCTTGGGTGAAGTCGAATTCACTAAGCCCTACCTCAAACCCTTTGTGCTGCATTTCCGCGAGGCGCTGATCGGCGAAGACCCGACCGACGTCGAGAGAGTGATGCTGAAGATCCGTCAACGTGGTTCTTTCAAGCCGTACGGCGCGGCGGTGAGCGCTATTGAGCATGCGCTGTGGGATATTGCTGGCAAGGCCGCGGGCGTGCCCGTCTATAAACTGCTCGGCGGCAAGGTGCGGGACAAGGTTCGCGTCTACAACGGCTCGATTCGCCAAAAACGCATGGGCGACCGGCCGGAGGATTACGCCGCTGACGTCAAATGGATGATGGAGCAGCCGCAGAACTTCTTCATGGTCAAGCAAGGAATCTCGTTCCACTCCAACATGAAGGACACCATCGACGACTTCCACTACGGCGTGACGCAGAAGAAGGCCGGCTATCACGGTGCCATGGATCAGGGCGTGATCAGCGAGCGCGGTTTCAATCACATGCTCGATTGCGTGATCGCGATGAAGGAAGTGCTGGGCGACAAAGTCAGCCTGGCGCTCGACTGCGGCCCGGGCTGGATGCTGCCCGATGCAATCAAGTTCGCCCGGGCGGTCGAGAAGTACAATCTGATGTGGCTCGAGGACATGCTCACTGGCGACTATGTGCCTTGGGTCAATCCGCAAGCCTATCGGGAATTGACGACCTCCACCTCGACGCCAATCCACACTGGCGAGCAGATCTACCTGCGGCACAACTTCAAGGAACTGATCGAGACGCAGGCGGTACGCGTCATCGGCCCCGATCCAGCCGACGTTGGCGGCATCGCCGAACTCAAGTGGGTCGCCGAGCACGCCTACATGCACTCGATCCTGATGGCACCGCACGGCACCGCTAACGGCCTGCTGGGGCTCGGCGCGTTGATTAACGTCTGCGCCACATTGCCGGCAAATTACATCGCGTTCGAATATCCAACCGCCTCCGACCCCTGGTGGGAGGATCTGGTAATCGGCCTGCCGCCGCAGATCGTGAAGGACAGCATGGTGGACCTACTGGAAGCGCCGGGGCTTGGCCTCGATATCGACGCCGAAGGAGCCAGAAGATATCTCAGGGAAGAAGATGCGGGCTTTTTCGACTGAACCCTCCACCTCCCTGCCCATCTTGTCAGGCGCCAGGCAATAGTGTGCGGCCTGACGTATCGTCCGCATTCTGGGCATAGGAAGATAGACCGACGCCTGTATGGCGCTTCTCTGATCGAACAGTCCTGCAACCCGAATTCGAGCGTCCTTCGTTTGGCGACCTCCCGGCGCGGCTGACGAAAGCTGCATCTGGCTGTTGATGCCGGCCGTGGCGAGATCATCGCACATAGCCTGACAAATCAGGAAACCGGCGGTGTCTCGCAGCTGGCGCCGTTGCTTGATCAGATCAATGATGAGATCGACCAGTTCACTGCCGATGGAGCCTATGATGGCCATCCAACCTACGGTGCGATTTTCCGTCATACCATGGACGCAAGGGTCGTCATTCCACCGCCAGCGAACGCGGTTGGACGGCCTAACGCCCAAAAGTCCTGCCAGAGAGATGTCCACATAGAAACCACGCAGGCAGATGGCCGGCTGAAATGGCAGACGTGCATCGGCCGTGGCAAACTGATCGAAACGGCAATGGGTCGATGCACAGGCGTCATTGGACAGCATATGCGTGCTCGCTCATTCCTTGCTCAACAGACAGAGGCTGCGATCGGTGTCGAAAGCAGTGCCCGGGATAAGCAGCGCATAGCGAACGCCTATCGAGACGCACGTTCACTCATGGCAGCCTTGGATCTTGATGGCGGCTCAGCTCGTCCCGGCAACCTCGCCTGCCTGGAGTACTTCAATAGCTATAAGAATGATGACGAATAGCGGCCGCCGGCTGGATGCTGACCGCAATTCAGGAGCGTGTGGCCGAGCGTAACCTTTATGGGTGGCAAAAGCTCCAGGAGATCATAGGTGCGGCGGTGCATGAATTGCACCTATCCGAAAAGGCGTTTCTCCATTGGGGCGTGACCTAGTTCGAAGAACTTGGGCCGTGTAGTGCTCCCGCAAATGTCGGACGCGTACTTTTTAGGTATGCCTTTGCGAGGGTCGCGTCGCGCGAGCTCATCAAAAAGCGGTTCGCGCTGCGCCGTACTGTAGCGTCCTTCGTGCAGCGCTCGCTGGAGCGCTGCCATTTTGTGCTGAGATCAACTTATGCAGCAAATCCCGTTTCGGGCTCAATAATAACGATGATGCCGATAATGGGGACGGTGCCGGTGATGGTCGTACCAACCCCGGTGATAACCACGCCAGTAGTGGCTCCGATAGCTGCGATGCGGTCTCCAATGATGCCGATGATGCCGTGGACCATGCCAATGGCGGTGATGACGATAGTGGACCGTCTGAACGGACGATTGAACTTCCGGCTTTGTCATATTCATCATCGGCGCGGCCGATGCAGCGCCAGCTCCGATAAGCAAGCCGACACCTAGGATTCCAGCAAGTAGCGTTTTGAAGACTTTCATAGTGAACCTCCCTGATATCTTCCTCATCCTGAAACCTAAAGACTGAATGGGGGATGAATGATCGTCGGGCATGCAATTTGACGCGATGGACGGCCTACTTCTCGTCGGGAGGTTCAGTATCGATGTTGAAAGCGAGCCGCTCGTCCAAAGCTGCACGGTTCATCAACCGGCGTGCCGCGACTTTCCGTTCACAATGTTCGCAAGAGCTTCGGCAGTCATGAGTTCACTGCGCGGCATCTCGCTAGAGGCTCGTCAAGGTGACGTCGTCTCACTCCTTGGTGGATACAGCTCCGGAAAATCAACGCTGCTGCGGCCACCGCATGTACACTTTTCGAAAATGCAGCCGAAACTCAGCGAACCAAACAAGGCGCTTGCGAGAATTTTTTCGCTCACAGAACCGAGGCGGGAACGTTGTGAGTGACCTTACTCGCTCAAACCGGACGGCTTTTCGAAGGCTCAGTCTCCGGGCGAGACGGCCGGCAAGTCGCCAACGACGATCTCTCTCAGGCTGTGCCGGAGCGTTGCGACGTTGGTGCTACCGTTCAGTCGCTCGAATTCTCGCTGCGCATCCTGCCAGAGAGGAGCCGCTCTCTCATGCAAGCGTCGGCCTTCGTCCGTGAGTTCAATGATACGAACTCGGCCGTCCACGGGTGATGGCTTGATCGTGACGAAGCCGTCGCGTTCCAGAAAGCCAACCATCTTTCCCATCGCCGTCCGCTCGATATCGAGCCGTTCCGCGAGAGCGTTGACAGCGGCACCGTCGGCTTCGTCGAGCGCCGCCAGGGTCAGGAACTGCGTGATACGAAGCCCGACGGGCTCAAGATGGGCATCGTAGAACCGCGTGATCTGACGGCTCGCCTTTCTCATGGCAGAGCAATTGCATTGATCGATCCCCAGCGGTTGGTTCGCCGACAACATCTCGTTTTCCTTTCGAATCCTACTTATCGTCCGCAGGCTATATGGCGCAAAGTCCAAGGCCTCCGCATCACATAGCCTGCGGCTTGGCTGTTTCTCCACCATCTTAGCGCTTAGAACAATCCTGGCGGCGGCGTGATATAACCGGGCACCTCGGCTGAAAGCGTGCTCTTCAGCAGTGTCGTTCCCTGATCGGCCATGATCTCGCTCTTGCCGGCGGCGAGCGCGTCATAGGTTTGGCGCACCACATCCCGCGGGCTGGCTTTTGGCACATCGATGCCATTGGTCAGGTCGGTATCCACGAAACCGACATGCAGACCGAGAACCTGGATGCCACGATCTCGAAGGTGAAAGCGAAGCTGGTTCGTGAAGCTCCAGGCCGCCGCCTTTGATGCAGCATAGGGTGTCAAAATGGGCCGCGGAAGCCACACGATGTCGGATAGCACGTTGATGATGGCAGCACGCGGCTTGGCCGACAGGATCTGCTCGAAGGCCTCCGTGACGCGGACGACGCCATAATAGTTGGTGTCGAACAGACGCTGCGACTGCTCTTCGACATCGGTTGCCAGAGGTCCGTCGATAAGAGCAGCGATGCCCGCGTTGTTGATCAGCAGATCAGTATCCGCCGCCAGTTCCGCTGCCGCGGCGATCGATGCTTTGTCCGTGACATCGATCCGGACGGGGATGATGCCCGGTTCGTCGAAGCCGTTCGTATTGCGCATGCCGGCATAGACCTTCTTCGCTCCGCGACGATGGGCCTCGCGCGCAAACGCTAGGCCCAGGCCACGATTGGCACCGGTGATAAAGACGGTGGTGTTGGTGACATCCATGACAAATTACCTCTCTAAAGCCACAGATCAGGGCATCCAATATCGATACCCGCCTGCGGGCGTTGGGTTTAAAGAAAAAGGTCTTCCGGCAACTGGCCGGACAGTGCCTCGCGAAGATTGGTGGCGAGAGACAACACAGCACCAAGCGGGCTCATCCGCACGCTGACGCGTGGCACCGAACCATCGGGGTTGCGGTCGACAACTACGACGGCGTTCAGGCTCTCCCCGCTTGTCAGGACCGCCTCGTATTCGAGAAAGAGGCGCGAGCCGACAGTCTGGAGAAACGTGGGATTCTGCGAAGCGTAGAAGGTCCCGACCGTGTTGACGGCCAGCTTGATCTCGTCCCGTCCGATGACCGCGCCTCGCAGCACGGAGCTGGTCAGTTCCGCGTCGACGGACAGGTCGTCCAGAAACGGGTGACGTTCGCCTTGAGTATTCGACATTGTTCAAACTCCTTGCCTCGACGGCTTTCACGCAAAGGCGGCACGATTGTTGGTGATGAATTGCTGGACCGAGAGGGCCGGCGTTCCGGTGATTTTCTCGACGGCATCGTTCGTGCCCGCGAAGACGCCATCACGATAGTTCTGAGCGACTTCGACCAGGTGCTGCACGAGGAAAGGCGGAAACTTGTAGAGATTTTCCATCTTGTCCTTGAATACCTCGATGGAGGTTGGCGCGTAGTCGATCTTCGCGCCAAGCACTTCGCTCATGGCGGTGGCGATCTCGGTGTGGTTCATCTCGAGTGGTCCATGGAGGGGATAAACCTTGCCTTCATGTCCCAGCGGATCGGCAAGAAGATGCGCGATCACCCGTCCTTGATCATCCGTCGCGATCGGTGCATGGCGCCCTTCGGCAAAGGGGAACTCGATCTTTTTCGTGGCCCATATTTCCTTGGCAAAATGCGGATAGACGAGCCAGTCGGCAAAGAAGGTCGGGCGCAGATGCGTAGTCGGAACACCGGACCAGTCGAAGACTCGCTCGGAAACCCAATGGTCCTGCGCAGCGTGGCTCGCCGATTCACGACGCGCCGAAATCTGCGACATGTTGACGATTGCCGTGACGCCTGCTTCCTTTGCGGCCTGTGCGAAATAGGCCGCAGCACCGATAATGCCCGGCGCGATCGGATGCAGGAAATAGGCCGACCGAATGCCTTCCATGGCGGCGCGGATGTCATCGATGTCGGTGAAGTCCCCGACAGCGATATCAACTCCCCGCCGCCTAAGGGCCGTCGCCCGCTCGTCATCTGAGCGCACGTAGGCGCGCACCGACTTGCCCATCTTCAGTAATTCATCGATCGCCGCACCCCCGGTCCGTCCGGTTGCTCCGCTTACAAGTATCTCAGCCTCACTCATGATCTCGCTCCTTTCGTTGGTGAGAGCATATGCTCTTATACGGACAAAAATAGGAGCATATGCTTTTATCGTCAATAGGAGGCATTTGCATTTTTTGGGAGGCTCGTTTTTGGATCGACTGTGAACCGGCACCGAGGTCGCCGAATGTCCGGTAGTTAAGCTAATTTTGGACACTCTGCGTCATTGCTGTGTCGCAGACCACGCAGCGCGACATTTTTCTTTGATTGAGGAGGACCTCTGCATGGTTGTTTCTACAAGTTCGTCCATTGCCCGGCGCAGGGTTGTCTACGCGGTCGACACGGGGTTGCTGCATGACGGGTTTTCGCGGGGTGGATCTTCCTGTGTTCAAGGCGCAGTCTCGATCGAGCTGCGACGGATTCGAGAGGGCGGTCGCTGCCTCGTAAAGTAACGCCCGTAGCTGACTGTCGCCTCGTCGCGAGATATGGTCTTCATAGTCGATCTCGCCGGACTGATCGGCATATAAAGTACGGTGTGGCAGTCGCCGGTCTCTATTCTGTCGTGTTGACCAACCCCAGCTTTATGAGGCTTTCGGCCGTGGCGACGATTGCGTCTTCGCGTGAGCGTGGCGCCCAACCAAGCAGGCGCTTGGCTTTGTCTCCACTGGCATTCATGTTGACGCCGAGATGCGGCACGATCCCCTTCATCGCCGGATTGAAAAGCGCGACGACGCGGATGAACCAGTTGGGTAGCACGCGGGTGGAGACCTTTTTTGCGCCTTTCCCGAGACGTTGATTCAGCAGCCTGGCGATCTCGACCATCCACAGGCTCTCACCCGATGCGGCAAGGAAGCGCTCGCCGTTGGCGGCCGGATCGGTCATTGCGCGCAGATGCAGGTCGGCGACGTCGCGCACGTCGACAACGCAGGTGTTGATCTTGGGACAGCCCGGCTGACCATCCAGCAGGTTCTTGATGAGCCGGATCGAGTGCGAGTAATCGGATCCCAGCGCCGGTCCGAGAACGGTCGTTGGGTTGACGGTGGCCAGCTCCAGCCCGCTGCCTTCACGCGCGATGAAGTCCCATGAGGCTCGCTCGGCCAGTGTCTTCGATCGCTGATAGGGCGCGACGTTGCCGTTCAGGTCGCTCCAGTCGGTTTCGTCGAAGGGACGGCTTCGCGGCTTGTGGCCGACGCCGATCGCACCGAAGGCCGAGGTGAGCACCACCCGCCTTACACCGGCATCGCGTGCCGCACGCAGCACGCGCAGGTTTCCATCGACCGCAGGCCGGATCCAATCCTCTTCGCGCACCTGATCGCCGGACGGCGTCGGTGAAGCACCGTGGATGATATAGGCGCAGTCTGCGGCGGCCTCCAGCCAGCCGTCGTCGGCTGTGAGGTCGGCGGCGGCAAATGAAAGGCGATCGCCCGGCTCGGCACCCCCAGTCCTGAGGTTGCTGAGAACCTCTGCCTCTCGCGACAGTGACCTGAGCGTAGTCCGCACGCGATAGCCCGCCTCCAGCAGCGCCAGAATGCAGTGCTGCGCGATGAACCCGCTTCCGCCGGTTACGAGTACCAGCTCTTCACTCATAATGATCTCCAGTGTTGTTTGTCGCGCATCAGCGGTCGATCCCTGCCATGATCCAGGCGGGATAGCGATTGCCGGAGACGGTGCCGGTCGCCAAAGCCTTGTCGAGTATCTGCATGTCGGCAGGCGTCAGCCGGACAGCGTCTGCCGCCACATTCTGCTCGAGGTAGGCGCGACGCTTGGTGCCGGGGATCGGCACGATAAAATCGCCCTTGTGCAGCAGCCAGGCGAGCGCGATCTGCGCAGGCTTTGCACCATGGGCTTCAGCGATGTCGAACACCGCCTGTGCGGCACGCACGTTTGCGTCGTAGTTCTCACCCTGATACCGCTCGTCGATGCGGCGGGTATCGCCCTCGGGATAATCTTCCGCGCGCTTCACCCCGCCGGCCAAAAAGCCGCGTCCGAGCGGACAGAACGGCACAAGACCGATGCCCAGCTCGCGCAAGACGGGGATCACGTCGGTTTCGAGATTGCGTTCCCAAAGCGAATATTCGCTCTGCAGCGCCGCGACTGGATGGGTGGCATGCGCGCGGCGCAGCGTGGCAGCCCCCACCTCAGACAGGCCGAAGAAGCGCACCTTGCCTTCCTTCACCAACTCGCCGACCGTGCCGGCCACATCTTCGATCGGCACCTTGCGATCGATGCGGTGCTGGTAGAGCAGGTCGATGTGGTCGGTTTGCAGTCGCCGAAGCGAGCCCTCGACCGCCTGGCGGATTGCGGCGGGGCTGCTGTCGGTCTCGGCGCCGAGCTGGCGTCCATCCACGAATCGGAAGCCGAACTTGGTGGCGAGGATCACTTTCTCCCGACGGTCGCGGAAGGCGCGGCCGAGCAGCTCCTCGTTGGTGTATGGCCCATAGCCTTCCGCCGTATCGAAGAAGTCGCAGCCGAGCTCGATGGCTCGATGAAGGGTGGCGATCGACTCCGCCTCGTCCGCCGGACCATAAGACTGGCTCATGCCCATACAGCCCAGGCCAATTGCGCCGACCTGCGGGCCTTGGGTGCCCAACTTCCGCTTGCTCAATATCATGGGCCTAATCCCTCTTGTGTTTGCATGGCCCTGAACATAGATGCGGCAGATCGGACGTTGAATGCTTGAGAATACGCAATACTTGCGCGATAATACGAAAATGATCATCGATCCCTTCTCGCAAATTCTCAGACTCGTGCGTGCCGAAACGCTGGTCACGGGTGGCTTCACGGCTGGAGGCCCTTGGGCGATCCGATTCCCGGCCCCGAAGACGATCAAGTTTTTCGCCGTCGTGAAGGGGAGTTGCTGGGTGGCGCTTGACGGCGAGGCGCCCATCCGGTTTGCAACGGGTGATGTAGGGCTGCTCTCGGCGCCGCGAGCCTTCGTGCTCGCCAGTGATCCGGATGTCACTCCCGTCGACGCGATGACGCTGTTCTCAGGGGTTGGGCGAACGACGGCCCAACTCGGCGACGGTGGCGACTTCGCGCATATCGGTGGGCACGTCCTGCTTGATCCGGCCAGCGGCCGCCTGTTGGCGGATGCGCTGCCGCCCTGGATCCACGTGCGGGCGAACTTGCCCGCGGCCGCGACGTTCCGGTGGCTGCTCGATCGGCTCGTCGAGGAGCGTGCTTCCGATCTACCCGGCGCCGAACTCGCATCCGCTCAATTGGCGCAGTTGCTCTTCATCCAGATCCTGCGAGCTCACCTGGCCGGAGCGCAGGACGAAAGCGGAGGTTGGCTAAGGGCGCTCAGCGATCCACGCATCGCGCCGGCCCTGCGTTTGATGCACCAGGATCCGGCGCGGGCATGGCGCCTTGAAGATTTCGCCGCCGCCTGCGCCATGTCGCGGACGACCTTCGCCGAGCGGTTCCGCAGCGTCGCTGGCATCGCGCCGCTGGCCTACCTCACTGAGTGGCGCATGCGACTGGCCGAGCAGGCGCTCCGGAATGAGGATGGAAAATCGGTGGCGTTGATCGCGCACTCCGTCGGCTATGCATCCGAAAGCGCCTTTAGCAATGCATTTAAGCGGGAAACCGGTAAGTCGCCAAAATCTTACCGGAACAATAATATGCACAAACGCAGTTTGACACAGCTGGAGGATGTCTGATGCGGCTCGGATTTGTTCCAACCATGTGCTTGATCCTGAAAAGACCGGAAATTCATATGCCAATGTTTTGACGGCCCGTAGCGGCGTAGGATCAATCGATCCTGGTTCAGGCTCACATTCTTTCAAGACCGCCGGGTCGAGCGTGACAATCAAGCGGGAAGCCAGGCTCGATGGCATTTGCCGCATTCAAGCACAAAACCTTCGGCGCTCTACCCCTCGAAATGGAACGGCGGCCTTTCACTCCGACAGATATCCTAGAGCCCTGCACCTTTAGCATCACCATCGCCCAGCAGAACAGGCCTATTTCAGTTGGGAAGCGGTGGCGGACACGGCGCGTCCAATCCGCGAAACGGATCGCGCCAGGCTTCGATCTGATCCAGGCGATCAGACCAGTGTCTTATGGCGGGATAGTCCTCTATCGGAAGGCGCGCAGCGTCGTTGAACGGCAAGAACGTCGCCATGCGAAAATCGGCGAACGAGATTGTCTCGCCAAGGATCCACGGTCGACCGGACAATTCACTTTCGAGAATGACCGCTGCTTTGTGGAATTGACTTAGACCCTCTGCAACCATCGTGTCGTCACACGGCCCAATACCGTAACGCAGCTTCGTGCCGCGCTCCCAATGAACGATATCACATGCCTTCATGAAGTTCTCCTTCGCCCAACTGATCCAGCGGATCATGTCCGGTTCTTCGTCATCGGTTCTCCAGAAGTTCGAGCCGGCGTGCCTGGACAGCCAGCAGGCAATCGCATCGCTCTCCCAAAGCGTTCGACCGGAGTGCTGCAAAATCGGCAAAAGAAGGTTTGGGTTGAGCGGCAGATATCGCTCCGATTGCCCCGGAGCCATCGGTGCGGCGAACTCGAACGCGATATCTGTTTTCAAGAACCGCGCAACGGCAACTGCAAGGCGTGGATTGGGGTTTCTGCTGAAATACAACTTCATTCGGTTTTGCCTCCGGTGTCCTCGTCGTAGAAGACGAACGAAGGCTCATCCTTTCGACAATCGCGGATCAAAAATCTTTCCCGAGGCTCTCGCCGAAGGTCGAACTCTTCGCGCGCCAGATGAGTGACGCCTTACTCAATTCAAACAATCTCCAATGGGCGCTCAGCCGATGGACGCTTGATGACGACTACAGGGAGGTCTAAAGCCTGTGCAATCGTCGCAATGCCGGCAAACCCTACCAGCAGACCAGCCAGCATTTGTCATGAAGCGGATCCATGTGACGGTCGGCGGCGCTCATTTTCTTTGATGATGCCAGCTTCCACGCGTGGGGGCTCCCCATGCTGTCCTTGATTGTGGCCGAAGAGCCGCCTCAGGAAGCTCACCAAGTCATCTACGAATGTGAAGATCGTCGGTATGACAAGCAAGCTCAAGAATGTCGAGGTGAGCAAACCGCCAATGACGACGATCGCCATCGGTTGGCGAAAACTGGAATCGCCACCACTCAGGCTCAAAGCGACCGGCAACATACCTGCGCCCATCGCGATTGTTGTCATGACGATCGGCCGGGCCCGCTTATGGCAGGCATCCACCAACGCGTCAAAGCGCGAGAGACCCTGTCGCCGGGACATAATCGCGTATTCGACCAGGAGAATGGAATTTTTCGACACCACTCCCATAAGCAATATCAGTCCAATAATGGCTGGCATCGAAAAGCTGGTGCCTGTGATGGCCAAGGGAAGCAATGCCCCGCCAAGTGCAAGCGGAAGCGCCATCAGGATCGTGGCAGGTTGGAAAAAATCATGAAACAGGAGTACGAGGACGGCATAAATACAAAAGACCCCTATAGCCATCGCCGTTCCAAAGCTCTGAAATAACTCCGAACTGCGTTGCAGCTCCCCCTGTTCTACCTGATATACACCTTGTGGTAGTTGGCGCAGTGCGGAAAGGGCTTGAGCTTCCTTATTCACATCCCCAAGAACGCGTCCATTGAGTTCTACCGACAGCGTGATATTTCGGGCACGATCGATCCGATCGATTTCGGACGGGCTGCCTCCAATCGTGATCGTTGCTACGCTTCCAAGCGACACCTTGCCATTTGTACCTGCGACCTGCAGCTGCGATATGGCATCGATGTCCCTGCGAGAACGGGGGTCAAATCGCACCCGAATGGAAATCTGTCTCTGTGGCAGATTCAGTTTCGACAGCTCGCTGGAATAGTCTCCATTCGTCGAAACCCGCACCGCCTCGGCGATCGATTCAGACGTGATACCAAGTGCTGCGGCCTTAGTGAAATCCGGCCTTATCTGGATCTCAGGGGCTTGTAGCGAAGCGCTGGACGTGACCGCTCCAACACCTTTGAGTGTTCGCAACTGGTTTTCAAGCGCGCTTGCGGCCTGTTCCAAGACATTGGAATCGTCACTTGCGAGAGTGAGCTCCAGTTTGGTGCCATTGCCTCCGGTCCCGACCTCCACGCGTACGCCGGGCAGCACGGAAAGAGCGTGACGGATATCGTCTTCGATCGCAGACTGTTTACGGCTGCGCTTATTAATGTCTTTCAGGTCGACGACAAGAGTGGCCTTTGTCACATCCGTCGTTGTCGTTGAATCGAGTCCGCTACCGCTTGAAGAGGTTCCGACGGCGCTGAAGACCTGCGTGACATCGGGGAGTTTGGAAATAATGTCGCTTGCGCGCTTCGATATGGCATCCGTCTGATCCAGGGCGCTGCCCGGTTGAAGTGTCAGACTAACCTGCGTCTGAGCATCGTCAGAGGCAGGAAAGAATCCAGTCCTCAGAAATGGAATAGTTGCCAAAGACAAGACGAGTAGAGTGCTCGTGGCAAGCAAGGTCAATTTGCGGTGGTTGAGGCAAGCTTTGACCATCGCAATGTATCCTCGCATGACCAGACCGTCCTCCTTCTCCACATGATGAGGTTTCATCAAATATGCGGCCATCATTGGGGTCAGAAAGCGCGCAACCAGAAGAGAGGACAACACCGCCACGGAAGCCGTTATGCCGAATTGCCGGAAGATGAGGCCGGGAATCCCGCTCATGAATGCAGTTGGGAGAAACACTGCAACCAAGGTGAACGTTGTTGCGATCACCGCCAGCCCGATTTCGTCAGCCGCCTCCAGCGCCGCATTCATGGGTGTCTTGCCCATCTGAATATGACGAGTGATATTTTCCACCTCGACAATTGCGTCGTCCACGAGAATGCCGACAACAAGCGATAGCGCGAGAAGCGTAACCGTATTGAGGCTGTAGTCAGTCAAATACATGACCAGGAACGTCGGTATGATGGAGAGTGGGAGAGCAAGCGCTGAGAGGCAGGTCGCGCGAAAGTCGCGCAGAAATATCCAGACAACGACGATGGCGAGAATGGCACCTTCATAAAGCATGTGCATCGAGCCCTCATAGTTCTCGATGACGGGATTTACCGTTGTATAGGCTTCAACAAGCTCGACCTCCGGATGCGCAGATGCGAATTCCTTCATTTTCTTCTGGACGTCATCAGCAACCGCCGTATCGGAAAAGCCCTTTGATCGCTTGATCTCGACGGCTATCACGCGCTCTCCATCGAAATAGGCAAGAGAAGAACGGTCAGCGAAGCTGTCAGTGACGCTGCCTATTTCATCGAGCCGGACGCTTTTTCCGTTGGACAGCGGAATTGCCAACTTTGATAGATCTTCAATGGAGGGAAGAGCACCGAGGGTCCGTATGGTTTGACGGGCAGAGCCGATTTCGCCACGACCACCGGATTTGTCTGATTGAACAGACTTCACGCGGGAGGAAATATCCGAGGCGGTGATACCGAAGGATGTCATGAGGTTGGGATCGAGATCGATGTGGACCTCGCGGTCCACGCCGCCCAATCGATCGACTTCTCCTACGCCCCCCACCGATAGCAATGCCTTGGTCATGTCGTTGTCGACAAACCAGGAAAGCTCCGTCTCGTCGAGGTCTTTGGAGCGCACCGCGTAGGTTACGAGAACGGAAGATTGCACCGTCACCTTGGAAACCGTCGGCGATTCCATTTCGGACGGCAAATCGCTCTTGGCGCTATCAACAGCGTTGCGTACTTCGTTAAGTGCGGTTTCGCTGTTCTTTTCGAGCTTGAACGAGACGCTGATCGATACCGATCCGTCGGTGATCGTCGTTGTAATATGATCAAGAAGGCTGAGAGAGGCGAGCTTGTCCTCAATCTTACGTGCAACCTCAGTTTCAAGCTGGGTTGGCGCAGCACCTTCAAGCGATGCGGAAATTTTGATGGTCGGCAGATCCATGTCGGGAAAATTCTGGACCTGGAGCTTCGAAAAGGCGAGCAAGCCGCAAACTGTCAACAACACAAACAGTAATACAGAGGGCACGGGGTTGCGAATTGACCAGGCGGAAATGTTCATTTTGCCGCCCCTTCAACATTAACAAGCGCGCCTTCCGAGAGGAAAGCCCCGCCAGATCGCACAAGCATCTCATCGCCCGCCAAGCCAGCTGTAATCTCGACGCGGTTCTCTCTTCGGCGACCGACATCAACGCGGATCCGGTGTACTCGGCGTACTTGATCAATGGCAAAGACGTAATTGATACCGTCTCTGAAAACCAAACTGGTTTCCGGCACGGTCAATGCTCTTTTCGTACCAATATCGATGTTACCAGATACATAGAGACCAACACGGGGTTGAGGCTCTTTAGGCAACTCCACATAAACAATCGAACGGCCTGTATCGCTGCTGACGGTTGGTGCGATAAGTCTGACCTTACCCTGAAACGCCTTTCCGCCCGGCTCCGTGACTTCCGCGGGCAACCCTATCTCGACCTGCGGAAGATATTGAGCTGACACTTCAGCCTGCCATTCGACGCGCTGCTGGCGAATAAGACGAAAAAGCTCCGTGCCGGTGGACACGACTGCACCTAGCGAGGCTGATCGCGAGGTGATGATGCCGTCGTCGACGGCGGTGATAGTGGTTTGCTCAAGTTTAATTTGCTGGCTCTCAAGCGTGGCCCGTTCAGAATCAAGATCTGCCTTCGCGGTCTGCTCCGTGGTCAGGTATTCCACTCTCTTCTGGTCGGACAACGCGCCCGATCCTCCGATCGTGCGCGCTCGATCCGCGTCGACCTTCGCCTTTGCTAGATCTGCCTCTTTTGTAGCGACAGCCGCCTCCTCTTTGCGCAGATCGGCCAGCACGGCTTCCTGATTCAGCCGGACAAGAGGATCGCCCTTCTTGACGATGGATCCGACGTCGGCAAGGACCTCTGTGATACGCAAACCGCTCGTTTCAGATTCAATCACGGCTTCATGCCAAGGCTTCAGCCATCCACTCGCCGGGATTGTTTGAGGCCAGTCTTGGAGCGAAGGTTTAACCGTCGCGACAGTCAGTGCCGCGGCCCCCTTGGTTTGTCCCTGTTCTTCTGCCGCGACAGGGCGTGTTCCAACCATGCACGTCGATATGACGGCAAAAAAAGCCCCACAAATAACGCGCTTTAGGTCGTCGCGGAGATGGGGATTTCCCAGATAAGTCTTATGTGAAATAGTCATTGAGCGGATTGCTTTGCCTGAAGGTGCGGAGCCTCGTTCACGTCGCGAACGGCCGGCTGTGAAATGTCGATCGGACCGGTCCATCCGCCTCCGAGCGCTTTGTTAAGCGAGATATAATATGTCGCGATATCGGCTTTGGTCTCGATGAGACTTTTTTGGGCCGAGTACAAAGACCGGTCGGCGTCCAACACGTCGAACAGATCCCCTTCGCCGGCGATTTGCAGCTGCTTTGAAAGCTTCGCAGCCGCCCGATAGCCTTCGACCGACTTCGCCAGATCCACCGAGCGCGCCCTCGATCGATTGAGAGAAATTATGGCGTTCTGAACATCCTCTAGAGCGGTGAGGACGGCTGACTGGTAGGAGAAGAGGTACTGATCACGTTGTGCCTTGGCGACATCAACCGCCGCCCTCAACTGGCCACCCTTGAAGATCGGAATCGTAAGCGAAGGGCCAAACGACCATCCGATGGTAGATTTCTTACCCAGATCAGAAATGCTCGTGGCGGAAGAATCAATGGATCCGGTAAGGCTCAGCGACGGGTATCGATTAGCCTCGGCCTCGCCAATCTTTGCTGTCGCTTGGGCCAGTTCACGTTCTGCCTTGCGCACGTCTGGGCGGGTATTCAATATGTCGGCAGGTATTCCGACGGAGATCTTCGCGGGAGGAACGGGAAGCCTTGACCTCTTGCCCAGGAGGCTCTCAAGCAGCAATGGCGACTTGCCGAGCAAGACCCCCAACCGATTGACTGACTTGGCATAGGAGATTTCATAGGATGGAACATCGGCATGGGTGGACGCCGCTTGAGCTTCGGCCTTGGTAACATCGACCAACGACGTACCACCCGCACTATATTGTGTGCGCGTCAGCGCGGCCGTTTGGGCCTGAGATTTTGAAGAATCTTGAGCGAGTTCCGCCAGCTGCTGATATTCGCGTGCCTGAAGATAATAGGTCGCGACATCCCCAATCAGGGTGACGAGCGTATCGCGCAGGTCTTCTTCCGCGGCGTCGACGCCATATTTCGCAGCCTCCGCCGTACGCTTATTGCCCCCAAATAAATCAAGCTCCCAGCTGGCATCGAAACCGGGCTGATAATCATTGTAGGCGGTAGCCGGCGTGCCACCAGACGCGGCCGTGCGGTTGCGTGTCGCGGAGGCCGTGCCCTCGATCGTCGGGAGCAGTGCGCCAACCTGTTCGCGATAGGTCGCGCGAGCTTCCCTTATCTTTGCTTTCGCCGTAGCGACATCGAGATTGGCCGCGACGGCTTGAGCAATAAGGTCATCGAGGATCGGATCCTTCATTTGCTTCCACCACTCCGCAAGTGCTGGTGGCTTGTCCGGATTATCGTGCGCTCTGGTGTTCCAGCTCTTGGGCATGGAAAGCCCCGGCTTCTGGTAGTCTGGGCCGACGACACAGCCGCTGAGCGCACCAGCCAAAAGAAGCAGAGTGCTAAACTGGTGCATATTCAGCCATCGGGCTGAGCTTCGACACCAGCCCTGTGTTGTAGGCGCCAGCTTGCTCCTGCGAGCTCCGCTATCGGTATCCAGTCCCGCCCCCTCTAATGGCACGGGATAAGACTGCGAATGGGATTCAGTTGTCTCAGTCAATACGAGGCTCCAGGGGCAAATTGCCGACGGCCCTCTGATAGCGACTGTGATGTTAAGCGACGTTAAGGAAGTGTAAAGTTGTGTAAAACTTCTTCCGATCGGCGTTGTTGGGTGTATTCGTGCCGAGGAAATGCACACGGAACCTGATATGGCGAAAGTACTTTTGATCGATGACGACAGTGAGCTGACGACCCTTCTCAGCGAATATCTTGTAGAGGAAGGGTTTCAGGTTGAGACGTCGGAAGATGCCCGTGTTGGCATAGCTAGTGCCGCCGACCAATCGGTGGACATCATCGTTCTCGACGTGATGATGCCGCGGATGAACGGCATAGACGCTTTGCAACGCATCCGTCGCCTAGGCGATGTACCCGTTTTGATGCTGACGGCAAAGGGAGATGACATCGATCGAATTTCCGGTCTCAATCTTGGCGCGGATGATTATGTCGCAAAGCCGTGCTCTCCCGGTGAACTGGTCGCTCGCATTCGCGCTATTCTTAGGCGAGCAGGAAGCAGGCCCGGTGATGAAAATATTCTTCAGGTCGGTGACCTCGCCTTACATCCGGCCAGTCGAACCGCCCAATGGCAAGGCAAGCCGCTGGAATTAACGGGTGCGGAATTCAACATACTCGAAGTGTTGGCACGCAATGCCGGGCAATTGGTACCAAAGCAGGAAATCTCTCGGCGCGCATTCGGCCGACCTCTTACGCCATTTGACCGTCGCATCGACGTTCATATCAGCAGCGTACGCCAAAAGCTCGGCACCCGTGATGACGGCACGTCCTGGATTCGCTCCATCCGCGGCCAGGGATATCAACTGGTGCAGGAGTACTGATGCGAAAGTTATTTTGGAGGATTTTCGCAATTGTTTGGCTTACAATGGCTCTATCAATCGCGATACTGTTTGCGATCGGTTCTGTCTTTGGACTGGTACCTCCCGCGCAAGAACTCCGCGACCAACGGACATCTTTCGCGCTCGATACAGCCGCTAGGTTATTGGCGACAGGCGGGGTTGACGTATCACAACAATTCCTGTCCGCCGTTGCGCAGACGCCGTCGCCAGTCCATCTGAAACTGACGGTCATCGGCGGACCAATGGAATGCACCATCAAGGTTACGGATAAATTTGAAAGACGTGTCGTCAATGCAGACCATTGCTTTCAACTGAGCGCCGAGGCGACGGAAGTCGGCTTTCTATCACGCAATCTGCCGAGGCTCGTCCCTTGGGCTTCAGCCATGTTTGCTGCTGCACTCGCTGCCTATTGGCTGGCGCAATATCTAACGCGGCCCGTGGAACAATTAAGGGGTGGATTGCGCGCCTTGGCGCTCGGCCAATTCGATATACGAATCGGCAATAAGATCGATCGAAAGAGGGATGAGATTGCAGCGCTTGCTCATGATTTTGATATCACCGCGGCGCGTCTGCAGGAGTTCCAGAATATCCAACAGCGTCTCTTTCACGATATATCTCATGAACTTCGATCACCTCTGTCTAGGCTGCAGGCAGCAATTGGCCTTCTGAACAAGAATCCCAGTCGATTGCATGCAATGACCGAGCGTGTCGAACGAGAAATCGCAAGAATGGATGATCTCGTTGGCGAGATTCTGACTCTCGCCAGACTCACCACCACCGAGATTGAACCACTGGAGCGACAGACCGTTGATCTAGTCGACCTGCTTCGCGAGATTGCCGACGATTGCGCGTTTGAAGGCGCTTCGCGCAACATCACTCTGCTTTACGAGGGAGTAGGATCCTGCGTGACATCCGTTAATGGTGAGCTCATTTACAGAGCGATAGAAAACGTGGTGCGAAACGCTGTCAAATATTCCCCATCAAATACACAGGTCCTCATTCGAACCAAGAGGGAAGATCAGGCCTTCGCGATTACCGTGGTGGATCAAGGTCCGGGCATCCCCAAAGATGTTCTCGAGGCAATCTTTCAACCGTTTCGGCGTGGAAGTGATCTTCCCCCTGGCGCCGTCGGTTTTGGCCTCGGATTAGCGATAACAAAACACGCCTTCGCACGCCATGGCGGCGAAGTACAGGCCGAGCTTCCAGCGGAAGGCGGACTGCTCATGCGTATGATTCTTCCTGTTTAACCACCCATAATTTTGCGAAAGTGCAGGCCATGTTCCACTCGCATGCTTTTTGCATTCCCATGATTCTTGCAATCGGAACCCTCAGCAGCTGCGTCGATACATCCGTAAGTGCACCGGCGGCAGACATGCCAAAGACATTCGTTGGCGCGACAAGACTAACAAGAGCCTCACCGATCAGCCAGGATTGGTGGCGCGCTTTTGCTGATCCTGAACTCAATAAACTCATTGAGCTTGGGAGCGCGAAAAATCCCGAGATATTGGAGGCTCAAGGCCGTGTTGGGCAGGCTCGTGCGAACGTCGATCTTGCATCGGCAAACTTGCTGCCGACGGTCTCCGGCGGGGTCGGCAAAGCGCGGGGTGACAAATACGGATTTGGCACATCGACAAATAGTTATGGTACCGCTTCGGGAAGCTGGCTTGTGGATATTTTTGGTGGCGCGCGGGCACAAAAGCGTGCGGCGGAGGCGCGCTTTGATGCTGCGGTGTTTGACGCCGCCGAAACGAGCCTAAACGTACTTTCGTCAATTGGGTCAACCTATGTGGACCTACGCTACTACCAAGAACGAATTGCGCTGGCACGCCAGACCGTTGAAAACAGAAAGCGCAATCTATCCTTGATGCGGGACAGTCAGGGCGTTGGACAAAGCAGTGGACTGCAGATCGTTCAAGCCGAACAGCTCGTGGCGAAAGCCGATGCAGAGCTTCCGTCACTCGAGATCCAGCTTGAGAGTTCTATCGCCACTCTCGCGAGCCTGACCGGGGTGCCGGATGCAGAGCTGCGTGCTGAACTTCATGATAAAGCGGCTCAACCGCGCCCGCGATACAAAATCGGAGTTGGCATCCCTACCGATGTCATCCGCAATAGACCGGATGTGCGGCGAGCGGAAAAGAACTTCATCGCCGCCGCCGAAAGCGTTGGAGTTGCAAAGGCGGCCTTTTATCCTTCCTTGGAGCTCAGCGGCTATATTACGCCGACAGCAGTCGTACACACCGGCCATGTCGACATCTGGCAAATGGCTGCCAATCTAACCGCACCCATTTTTGATGGGGGAAAGAACAAGGCAAATCTCGCTTCCGCGAAAGCACAATTGCAACAAGCACAAGCCGCTTGGCAATCCGCGGTTCTGAATGGCATCGCCGAAGTCGAAAAAGCGCTTGCGGCTTATAATAGAGATGGACGCAATATTGCCGCGCAAGAAAAACTTGCCTCAACGTCAGAAGAGACATTGCGACTTGGTAGGGTGAGTTTCCAGCTAGGTGCGAGTGAATTCTTCAATATTCTCGATGCTGAGCGCGACTACCTCGAGGCCCAGCAGTCGAGAGCACAAGCCATCCGCGATCAGGCACTGCACTACATAGCGCTCTGCAAGGCTGCCGCACCAGTCACGCAAGGTACTAGGGCGCGTGGACAAATCGCTGACAGTCCGCCGACCTACCGCTTGGGTTACAAGTGATGTCATACTTGTCCGGCGGTGGCTGCATGATCGGTATCGGCTAGCCGCGTTAGCCGCTAAGCGACTAAGAACGCGGTTATTTCATCGGCCAAGCCAGCGAGAAAAGTGTTCCGATCCGGATGAGGTTCCGGCACATTTGGCGGCAATTCGTCCATGTAGGTGAAATGGCCGGCATCGGGATCAACTTGGACCGCCACAGATGCCTGAGCGGCGAGCATATCCATGAGAAAGCGAGATTGAGCCGGCGGCGTGATAGTATCCTTGGCTCCCACCCAGATTTTCATCGGCATCTTTATACGGTGAAGCGCGCCTGGACGGCGGAAGAAGTCCGTTGGCGGAGCCAAGAGGGCCAATCGCTCAAGGCGTGGAGTCGCGCCTGTAATCAGTTGCTGCCCATCAAGGGTTTCGCCCTCGGCGCCTTGAAGGGCGAGCAGAGCTGTAGCTCCAATGGAATGCCCGATGCCAACGATGGGGAGGTTGCTGTAGGCGCAACTGTCTATAGATGCTTCGAGCCTGTGGATGCGCATGTCCAACTCGGCTTTGGTCGGGACACTTGAGGCCAGCATTTCGAAGTGTGGCGCAATGACCGTGCAACTCCTGTTAGCCATGGTCTGCAGCAAATGATGGTGGCGTGCCGGGTTACCACCACGACCGACTGCGAACAAAGCAATGCACTTTGGCTGCTCGGCCTCGATCCGAGTAATGGTAAAGGCTTCTAACTCGTTGGATACGATGTTGGTATCGGACTCAATTCCCATATTTTTCCTCAATCATCACAATAGGTTTAGCATCGTCTTCCGCAACAAACGAAGCCCAAAGTATCTCAATCATTGACGTCCCGACCAGTCACTGATTCAAGGCTGCTTTTGGTGGCAGGATTGAGCCGGGGCGATCTCACCGAAACAGAATGGCGCATTCTGAAGGGTCTGTTGCCAATCGAACCGAAGAGCCGGGGTCGAGGCAGACGGCCCAAGAAGAACCGCTCGACGCCCTCGGACGACCGCTCGCCTTCATTCTGACAGGCGGCGAAGCGGCCGATTGCAAAGCATATGATGCCCTGATTAGCTTGCCCGAACGCTCACCGGGCGCCTTGCTGGCAGACAAAGGCTATGATGCTGACACCATCCGTGCCGACCTCGCCGAACGGAAAATCGAAACGGTCATCCCCGGCAGGTCAAACCGCCGCGTGAAGATCGAACATGACCGGGCGCTCTACAGGCAGCGCAACCGCATCGAGCGCATTTTCGGCCACCTAAAGGTCAATCGTGCCATCGCTACCCGCTACGATCAACTAGCCAACAGCTTCCTCGGCATGGTCTATCTCGCCACCGCCAGATACTGGCTTAAATTTGTCCACGCCGCCTAGTGTCCCAGAGGAAATGGATCCAGCCAGGCGCCCGCTGTCAAGCTAATGCCATCTCCGACACTGATTGATCGGGACCATTTCGCTCGGATAGTTAATTGCCCGCAGGGATCTGCTGCGCCTTAGAAGCGCACTGAAATCCGCGGAGCTGGAGCGCCGCCCTTACTTGGGCAAGCAGTCGGGAGCCAAGACAGCGACAGAATGACATTGGAGGGACAGTGGCTATTCACGAAGGTGATGAGGCCAGAGTCGGCGGTCTGGCAGATATTTCCATTTCCTTCGCCCGCGCATTGTTTCATGCGCTGGGAGCGTCGTTAATTGGCACCTTTCGATCGTATCCCGCGACCTGTTGATGGAAGATGCCGATTCCCACGTCAAGGCAGCCGCCCTTTGCCGGCGAGGTGCACCAGCTTAGATGACGAGTAGCCCAGTTAAGCAATTCGCTATCTTTATCGGCTAGTTTATTGAAAATTTACCATGGGGAGGGGCTAAAAATGGAAATGTCTATCAGGACAGGACTGACATCACTCCTTGTCGTGCTTGCGCTCGCCTTCTGCGGCAACGCGCTTGTGTCGTTGGTGGGATTGAACGAAACAAACGCATCCACCATCTCACTCGGCAAGAATATGCTGCCGAGCGTTCGGACCATCGGCGACCTGGAGGCCGCCCTTACTGATAAACGCTTGGCCTATGCACAGCACATCCTATCGTTAACGCCAGAGACCATAGCCAAGGCGGAGCAGCGCATCAATGACGTGAAGCAAAAAGCCGCCCAGCAAATTACCGCCTACCGTGCTCTCGCCGCGTCGGATGTCGAGCGGAAGCTGATTGACCAGATTGAAGCCGGTGTCGCGACTTACGACACTCTCGCAGCGCCAATGATCGAACTGTCGCGCCAAAACAAAAACGAGGAGGCAGCCGCCATCCTCAATGGGGCGATGCGGAATCAAGCGATCAAAAACGGTGAGCTGCTCAATCAACTCAAGGACGTCAACCTGGACGTTGCCAACCAAGCCGTCGGCAGCGCGGCAAAGGCATTCTCGTCGGCAATGGGAATCTCCATCGCGACCATCGTCGTTATTCTCGGGCTGAGCGGCTTTGGCATCTACTATGCGGTCAGGATCGTTTCGCTACCGCTGACCCGGATTACCGGCTCCATGAAGGAGTTGGCAGAAGGCGCCCTTGATCGAGAAATCCCTTATCGGTCGCGTGCCGACGAAATCGGGAACATTGCAGCTGCGCTGGAAGTCTTCCGCGAAAGTGCACTTGCCAATCAAAGATTGGAACAAGAGGTTGCTGCCCAGCGAACGCTCTCCGAGCGGGAGCGCGACCGCATTGCTCAGCTCGAAGAGGTGCGGGCCGAAGCTATGGCCTACGCAACGGCGCAACTCGGGAGGGGCCTGAAGCAGCTGTCTCATGGGGACCTGACCGGCCGAATCACGGAACCATTCGTCGCGGAACTCGAGAGCCTAAGGGCGGATTTCAACAGCGCCACGGCCCAGCTCGCGGAAACGCTGCGAGCGGTTGCCGATGCAACCGGCGCCATCGACGTCGGGACGAGCGAAATCAGCCAGGGCGCGCAGGATCTATCGAAGCGAACTGAACAGCAGGCGGCGTCGCTTGAGGAAACTGCCGCGGCCCTCGATGAAATTACCGTCAATGTATCGAACTCCTCAAAGAGAGCCGATGAGGCCCGAGCTGTAGCCGCGCAGGCAAATGCGGGCGCGGCACATTCGGGCGTTGTCGTGTCAAATGCTGTAAACGCAATGCAGAGGATTGAGCAGTCATCCAACCAGATCGCGAACATCATCGGTGTCATTGACGAGATTGCGTTCCAGACAAACCTCCTGGCGCTCAACGCGGGTGTGGAGGCCGCCCGAGCAGGGGAGGCGGGCAAGGGCTTTGCTGTTGTCGCGCAAGAGGTGCGTGAGCTTGCCCAGCGTTCCGCACAGGCAGCAAAGGAGATCAAGGATCTCATACGCAGTTCGAGCGTAGAAGTGCAGAGCGGTGTCAAGCTTGTTAGCGAGACTGGGGAGGCGCTGAAGACCATCGAAGGCTATATTATTACGGTCAACCAGCATATGGGCGCGATAGCAACCTCAGCGAAGGAGCAATCCGTAGGTCTTTCCGAAGTTAACATTGCTGTTAACCAGATGGATCAGGTAACGCAACAGAATGCCGCAATGGTCGAACAAACAAACGCGGCAAGCGCAATGCTCGCCGGCGAAGCAACCAGGCTGCGAGAGCTGCTCAACCAGTTCCAACTCGGCGTGACAAGAGCGTCGCAGGATGCGCCGCGCCGCAAACCTCCCGCCTCGCCGGTTGCCGTCACCGCTCTCCACAAGCCGGCCATTTCTCCGGCACGCAAAATGGCTAACACCGTAGCCGCAGCCTTCGGCGGAAAGACAGCGTGAGTGCTGGCAGTCGGGAAGAGTTTTGACGATAATCGGGGTTGATCCGTCAACGTTTGGAGTGTCAAACGGCGCGGAGAGCGCGCCGCTCGGGCGGAGCGCAAAGTGCCGATCTTTGAAAATAATTTGAAAAAGAAAGTGGGGCCGCAAACACTATCGATGACGGTTCTATGGCATCTGCCTTTGACATCAGCACCACATCTTTCAGGAGTGAGTTTCCGGTCGCCAACCTGTTTCACAATGTTCTCCGACACGATATCTCGCCTACTTGTTGCGTGACGCCAAATCAGATCAAGCTACAGCAACGAAACCCACGGCCTTGACGGGAGTTTCTCGAAGATTATCGGCGTCCGCGCTCGCAGTCCCGCAGGCTGAAACAGCGCCACCCACGGCGATCAGCACGGGATTTTCGTAGCCGATCTTCTCCATGCCCTTGGCAAGGTTTTTGAGGCTGCCGTGCCATTCCCGCTGGGTAGCGCGGCTGACGTCGGCCATGATTACGGCAGCGGTGGAAGGCGGCAGGCCGTTGGTGATCAGCCGATCGGCAATGAGCGGTGCTGTCCTGCCTCCCATGTAGAACACGGTTGTCGTATGGGGATCTGCGACGCATGCCCAGTCAACGTCTTCCGGCAGTCCGCCATGCCGAGAGTGGCCCGTGACGAAGCGCACGGACTGGGCGTGGTCCCGGTGGGTGAGCGGCATGCCAAGGCAAGAGGCCATGGCGCTTGCTGCCGTGATGCCGGGAATAACGTCGACGGGGATGTTCTCGCGACGAAGATGATCGATCTCTTCGCCGGCACGGCCGAAAATCATCGGGTCGCCCGACTTGAGGCGAACGACTCGCTTGCCGGCCTTGGCGAGCGCCAACATCGTTGCGTTGATGTCCTCCTGCCTGCAGCTTTGGCGGCCACCACGTTTGCCTACCAGCATGCGTTTGGCCTCACGGCGGGCAAGTTCCAGCACCTCCGCAGAAACAAGATCATCGAACAGGATGACATCGGCGGCTTGGAGGGCGCGGACCGCCTTCAGAGTTAACAGTTCGGGGTCGCCCGGGCCGGCGCCCACTAGCGTCACCTGACCGGCAGGGTTAGCATTGCTACGAATTCGGTCTGCCTCCGCGATCAGGCCTGGCACCGCATCTGCGTCGGGCTCCTCGCCCGCGAAGGCGCGATCGACGAAACGTTCCCAGAAGTTTCGTCGTTGAACTGAGGTGAGGGCGTCTGTCACATGGGCGCGGATAGCCTGCGCAAGCTGAGCCCAGGATTTGACCGACCGCGGGAGGAGTGTTTCGATGCGCCGGCGGATAGCTTGGCCGAGGATAGGAGCAGCGCCGTCGGTCGAGATGCCAATCACCACGGGCGAGCGGTTAACGATCGAGCCGAACTTGAACTGACAGAATGTCGGCTTGTCGATGACGTTGACGGGAACACCGGCAGCGACAGCGTGATCGTGAAAGCAGCATGCCTCCTCGTCGGTTTTGCAGTCGCCTACCGCCAAAGCAAAGCTCTTGAAGTATGCCGCCTGCCAAAATGCATCGTGGTGGACAAACTGGTCAAGTTGCTTCCGAAAGCCCTCGGAAAGCTCGTCCATGGGGCAGAAGACATGCACCTCCGCGCCCGCTGCTGCCAGAAGTTCGGCCTTCCACGCCGCCCCGTCGCTGCCGCCGGCGATCAGCACGGATTTCCCCTTGAGATCGAAAAATACCGGCAGCGAGGTGAGTGGAGCGATCCGCTCCATTCTATCATTCCGCGGCTTGACGAAGGCAGCCATCGATAATCCCCTTAATTTCAATGCGGCAAGAGCCACAATTGGTTCCGGCATTGAGCTGTCTGCCGATAGCCTCGACCGTGTGGCAGCCGCCTGCGACGGCGCCTACGATCTGGTTGATGCCGACCGAGAAGCAGGAGCAGACGGTTGCGCCAGGGTCCATCTGATCGGTACCTGGCCGGCCGGCGAGCACCGCAAAGCGTGCGCGCGCAGTCTCCAGTGGTGTGCTGAGTTGCTTGACGGCCCAGTCACGCGATACGGCGACAGGTTCGGGCGCGGCATAAAAGGCGAGCAACAGCCGTTCTCCGTCAAAGAAGCCATGACGTTGCTGTCGCGTCGGGTTGTCGACATAGGCGAGATGCTCGCCACGATCAAAAAGGCCGAACGTATCGCGACACCAGGCTTCGATATCGTCAAGTGCCTTGTCGAAGCCGAATTCCACGCGCCATCCGGCTTCTGTCTTCGCGACCGCCCAATAGGGCGCCTCTAGCCGCTCAGGGCGGAAGGCGACAACTGCAAAACCATGATATGCCATTCCGGCTGGCCGTACCTTGACGCCGATATTCTTGAGCGCGGGCTGGCCGGAGATGGGGTCAGTGTGTGGCGCCAGCAGAGCGGCCACGCGCGCATTTGCAGAATACTCATCGTTCCAGTGCATCGGCACGAAGACGCCGCCGCGTGGCTGCCGCTCTGTGAGCAAGGCTCGTAGCACGACTGAACCGAAGGAATTTTCCACCCGTACCAACCCCGCCTTGTCGATGCCGAGTTCAGCGGCGTCCGCCGGGTTGATTTCGGCGAAAGGTTCGGCGAGATGCGACGAGAGCCGCGCCGCCTTGCCCGTGCGCGTCATCGTGTGCCACTGGTCGCGGATGCGGCCGGTATTGAGAATAAAGGGGGCATTCTTGCTTGTGCGGTCATCGCGCTCAGATTTCACGGAGATGAACCTGGCCTTGCGATCCGGCGTGTAGAACTGGCCATCGGCGAAAAATCGCGTGACGCCTTCGGGAGCACCTTTGCGATGCGGCCATTGGAACGGTGACATAGCCTCGAAGGTGTCAGGTGAGATATCAGCTTTCGCGCCTATGTCGAAGTCGCGTGTGCCGCCATTCTCGAATCCAGAAAGGGCCGCGTGTTCGGCGAAGATTGTGGCGGGATTGTCGTAGTCAAAGCCGTTGAAGCCCATCCGCTTGGCAACTTCGGCCATATGCCACCAGTCGGGCTTTGCGTCGCCGGGCAGATCGAGGAAATTGCGCTGGCGGGAAATGCGCCGCTCGGAGTTGGTGACGGTTCCGTCCTTTTCGCCCCAGCCGGCGGCTGGCAATAGCACGTGGGCGAGTGCGGCGGTGTCGGTGTTCTTTTGAATATCGGAAACGACGACGAAGGGGCAGTTGCTAATGGCTTCGCGCACCCGGTCGGCATCCGGCATCGAAACGACCGGATTCGTCGCCATAATCCACAGGGCTTTGATGCGCCCGTCCGCCACGGCTTCGAACATTTCGACGGCCTTGAGACCGGGCCTTGCAGCCATGGTTGGCGAATTCCAGAAGCGTTGCACACGATCGCGCGCGGCTTCGTCCTCAATATTCATATGCGCTGCCAGCATGTTGGCAAGACCGCCCACCTCGCGGCCACCCATCGCATTCGGCTGGCCGGTCAGCGAGAAGGGTCCCATGCCTGGTTTGCCGATGCGCCCAGTGGCCAGATGGCAATTGATGATCGCGTTGACCTTGTCGGTGCCGATCGAGGACTGGTTGACGCCCTGGCTATAGCAGGTCACCACCTTTTCGGTTGTTTCAAACAGACGATAAAAGGCCCGCAGTTCACCGACTGCCAAGCCTGTTTCCTCCGAAACATCTAGCATGCTCCTGGTTTGCGCGGCTTCCAGCGCATCGTTAAAGCCGATCGTATGCGCCGATACATAGTCCTCGTCGAAAGCCGACGATCCTGCGAGATGGGCAAGCAACCCATTGAAGAGGGCAACATCCCCGTCGCTTTTGATCATCAAGTGCATGTCCGCAAGATCGGCGCTGACCGAGCGTCGCGGATCGATCGTGACGATTTTCATATCCGGTCGGCTTTGTTTTGCCGCTTGGATCCGTTGGTTGAGCACCGGATGGCACCATGCGAGGTTCGAACCAACGAGTACGATCAGATCGGCGAGTTCGAGATCCTCGTAAGTGCCCGGCACCGTATCCGAACCGAAGGCGCGGCGATGACCAGTGACGGAGGAGGCCATGCAAAGCCGTGAATTCGTGTCGATATTGGCCGAACCGATAAAGCCTTTCATCAGCTTGTTGGCGACATAATAGTCTTCCGTCAGGCATTGACCTGAGACATAGAATGCGACCGAGTCCGGCCCATGCTCGGCGATGGCTTCACAAAATTTCGAGGCTACGAGATCGAGCGCGTCGTTCCAGTTTGCACGTTGACCGTCGATTTCCGGGTAGAGGACACGGCCGTCGAGATCGATCGTTTCGGCCAGCGCCGAGCCCTTGGAACAGAGCCGGCCGAAATTGGCCGGGTGCCCCGGATCCCCTTTAACGGAAGCCTTTCCGTAATCGTCGACCGTCGCAATAACGCCACATCCGACACCGCAGTAGGGACACGTAGTCTTCGTTTCAGTAGGCACGCTTGGTCTCCCCGATGCTTAGTCGCCGATGGTTTACACCCTCCTCTGACATCTCCCCCTCAAGGGGAAGGATCAGGAGCTCGCCGTGCCACTGGTCTCCACCCACTGAACAAGAGCGATACATGCTTTTCTTGTTCAAACGGGCAGCAGCAAACTCAAACCGATCTTCCGTCTTGAGGGGAAGATGTCTGGAATGAACAGAGGAGGGTACCGCCGCGCACACGGACATGATCTATTCCGCCGCCATCATCATGCTGTCGAGAGCGATCGACAGCATGCCGTTCTCATTGCGCACAGGAATGGTCCTGACCGAGCCCTTGTCCGCGCCGAGAGCTTGCCCGGTTTCGAGCGAGATGACCCAGTTGTGCAGGGGGCAGGTGACGGCAGCGCCGTGGACGATGCCCTGGGAGAGCGGGCCGCCTTTGTGCGGGCAATGATCCTCGATGGCGAAGACCTGATCCTCAGCAGTGCGGAACACGGCGATCTTGCCCTGCGGGGTTTTCACGCAGCGTGCGCCGCGCAGCGGGATGTCAGAGATGTCGCCGATCGGGTGCCAGGTGTCTTTTGGCCAGTTCATGTCCATCTCCTTACTCCGCAGCCTGATGGAAGCCGACCGTCGCCATCGGCCGGAATTCGTGCTTGTCCTTGCCGGAAACACGCTCCGACCAGGGATCGACCTGGGCGAATTTCTGGCTGAAGACGAAGCGCTCGTAATAGGCCCTACGCTTGTCGGCATCCGTCATGATCTGGCGGCGGATCTCGTCGAGGCCGATGCGCTTGGCCCATTTGTAGATGCGCTCGAGATAGCGGCCCTGCTCGCGGTACATCTGTGTCAGCGCGACGATATGCTCCAGCGCCTCGTCCTCGGTCTTCACCAGGCCGAGCACTTCCGTACCCTTGATGTCGAGGCCGGCGGCACCGGCGAAGTGGATCTCGAAGCCACTATCCACACAGATGACGCCGATGTCCTTGCAGGTGGCCTCGGCGCAGTTTCTCGGACAGCCGGACACCGCCATCTTGAGCTTTGCCGGCGTCCACGACCCCCACATGAATCTCTCGATGCGGATGCCGAGCCCGGTGGAATCCTGCGTGCCGAAGCGGCACCAGTCGGAGCCGACGCAGGTCTTCACCGTGCGAAGTCCCTTGGCATAGGCCTGGCCAGAGATGAAACCTGCCTTGCCGAGATCGGCCCAGACGGCGGGCAGGTCCTCCTTCTGGATGCCGAGCAGATCGATGCGCTGGCCGCCGGTCACCTTGACCATCGGGATCTCGAACTTGTCGACGACATCGGCGATGGCGCGCAGTTCACCGGAATTGGTGACGCCGCCCCACATGCGCGGCACCACCGAATAGGTGCCATCTTTCTGGATATTGGCGTGGACGCGCTCATTGATGAAGCGGGACTGGTAGTCGTCGGCATATTCGTCCGGCCAGTCGCAGACCAGGTAATAGTTGAGTGCCGGCCGGCATTTGGCGCATCCGCAGGAGGTTTTCCATTCCAGTTCCTGCATGACGGCGGGGATGGTCTTTAAACCCTTGGCCTTGATCAGGCGGCGCACGTCGTCATGGCCAAGCTCCGTGCAATTGCACATCGGCTGTACCGCCTTCGGATTATAGGCATCGCCAAGCGTGATCGACATCAGTTGCTCGACAAGGCCGGTGCAGGAGCCGCACGAGGCGGACGCCTTGGTGTGGGCGCGCACATCGTCGAGCGAGGCCAGGCCCTTTGCGGTGATGGTCGAGGTGATCTTGCCCTTGCAGACGCCGTTGCAGCCGCAGATTTCCGCGTCATCCGGCAAGGCTGCAACGGCCGCCATAGGGTCCAGCGGCGACCCTCCCTGATAGGCCTGACCGAAGATCAGCGTCTCGCGCATCTCGGAGATGTCGGTCGCCTTCTTCTTCAGGTCGTTGAACCAGGCGCCGTCGGCCGTCTCGCCATAGAGCACGGTGCCGATGATGCGGTTGTCCTTCAGCACCAGCCGCTTGTAGACGCCGCCGGCCGCATCGCGCAGCACGATCTCCTCGCGATCGTCGCCATCGGCGAAGTCGCCAAGGGAAAACAGGTTGATGCCGGTGACTTTGAGCTTCGTCGGCGTGTCCGAATGCACGAAGGCGGCGGAGCGGTCGCCCGACAGATGCGATGCGGCGACACGCGCCATTTCATAGAGCGGCGCCACCAGGCCATAGACCTGGCCGCCGACTTCGGCGCATTCGCCAAGCGCCATGATGCTGCCATCCGAGGTCTGCATGCCGTCATCGACGACGATGCCGCGGTTGACGGCGATACCGGCGTCCTTGGCAAGACCGATATTGGGGCGAATGCCGACGGCCATCACCACCAGCGTCGCGGGAATGATGCGGCCGTCATCAAGCTCGATGCCCTCGACCTTGCCGTTGCCGATGATCGCCTTGGTATTGGCCTTGGTGATGACCTTGATGCCGCGCTCTTCGACCGCCTTCTGCAGCAGATAGCCGGCGGCGGGATCGAGCTGGCGTTCCATCAGTGTTGCCATAACATGCAGAACGGTGACATCCATGCCGCGCGAGGCAAGGCCGGCAGCCGCTTCGAGACCAAGCAGGCCGCCGCCGATGACGATCGCCTTCTCGCGCGACTGGGCGGCAAGCAGCATCGCCTGCACGTCATCGAGGTCGCGATAGGTGATGACGCCGGGCAGATCCTTGCCCGGGACGGGAATGATGAAGGGCACGGAGCCGGTGGCAATGACAAGCTTGTCGTAGCTCTCGACGACGCCGTGATCCGACGTGACGGTCTTGGCCACCCGATCGATGGCGACGATCTTGTGGCCTTTGTAAAGGGTGATGTTGTTCTTGATGTACCAGCCGTCGCCGTGGATGATGATCTGCTCGTAGTCCTTCTCTCCCGACAGAACGGGCGACAGCATGATGCGGTCGTAATTGACGCGCGGCTCGGCGTTGAAGATCGTAACGCTGTAAAGACCGGGCGCCTGTTCGAGGAGGTGCTCCAGCATGCGGCCCGGCGCCATGCCATTGCCGACGATGACAAGTTTCTGGGTCATAGTTCCAAGTCCTTGAGATTAGGTGGCGGCTACAACGGGGGCAGAGGACCCACGGCGCTCGAGTTGCCTTACGGAGAGATGCATCCAGACGAGCGAAATCGCCACAATCGCGAAAAGTAGCAGGAAACAACTGGACCAAAGGCCGGTGATGTCCTTGAGCAGGCCAAAGACGATCGGCAGGATAAATCCGCCAAGGCCTCCCATCATGCCGACAATGCCGCCGACCGCGCCGATGCTCTCAGGGTAGTAGGCGGGGATGTGCTTGAAAACGGCCGCCTTGCCGAGGCTCATGAAGAAGCCGAGGACGAAGATGACGACGATGAAGACGGCCGGGGTAATTCCAAATGCCGAGCTCGTTGGTGTGACAGCGGGCAGGGAAAGGACTAGGGTAGCGACGGCCGACACCGCAAGCATTGCATACATCACGCTGCGTGCCCCCTTCTTGTCGGAGAGTACGCCGCCGAAGGCGCGAAAGACGCTGCCAGGAATGGAATAGGCAGCCGCAACCATGCCGGCAACCTCAAGATTGAAGCCATAGGCGCCGACCAGATAGCGTGGCAGCCAAAGCGAGAGGGCGACAAAACCTCCAAAGGCGAAGAAATAGTAGAGCGAGAAGCGCCATACCTGAATGTTTTTCAGAGGTGCGAATTCCTGAAGCAAGCTCCTGGATGCAACCCCGCGATCGCGACGAGCGCGGAAGGCCGGATCGTCGGTGGTGGTGAACCAGAAAACGATCGCCATGGCCGCGAGTACCAGCGCCCAGATTTCCGCAACCGCCTGCCATCCCCACGCGATCAGCACGAAGGGAGCGGCAAACTTGGTGACCGCCGCTCCGACATTGCCGGCGCCGAAGATGCCGAGTGCCGTTCCCTGCTTCTCTGGTGGAAAGAACGGGGAAACATAGGCGACGCCTACCGCAAAGGAGCCGCCGGCGAGGCCGACGCCCAGGCCGGCAATCAGCATTTGCATGTAAGTGGTTGCATAGGACAGGAGGAAGGTTGCCACCGCAGCTGCCAGCATTGTGAGCGTGTAGACCAGGCGGCCGCCGTAACGCTCTGTCCATATCCCGAGCAGGATACGAACGACTGATCCGGTGAGCACGGGTGTGCCGACCAGCAAGCCGAATTCGGTCTCGCTCAGGCCGAGTTCCTGCTTGATGCGAATGCCTATGATCGCAAAGATCGTCCAGACGGCGAAACAGATCGTGAAGGCGAATGTGGAAATCCACAATGCTTTCGCCGGTTCGCCGGCGGACATGGGCTGTGTTTTCTTAAGAACAGACATGGCTTCTCCCGGGGCTCGACAAGGTCGTGCCAATCCATCATTGAGGGTCAGAAACACAAAAAGCCGCACCTCAGGGCGCGCGTACGAAAGTACACGGAATATCCTGATCGGCGGCTTTGCCTGAGGCGTCCGTCATTGGACGCTAAAATGCGGCCTTTCGGCTTGCTAGTTTAGAAGCAAGGACCGTGCCAATTCAAAATTGGCCCCCAGTTACGGCGTTCTAAGCAAAAAAGCTTCCGCCGGGCAGGCCATGAAGCGATTAAATCAGCAGTGCGCGCTCCCAATATTTGGGCATTGCTCACAAAGTAGGCATGTCGGTCGTGTTTTTTTGAGCCGCGACATATTCATCAATGCGATCAGGATCAAAAAGGGTGCCGTCGAAAAACCCGTCTGGGCCAAGCGTCAGCATGCCACTTGAGCCAACGGGCGTTTCCATACGCAAGGCGCCCTCGACCTTGGAGCTTGCGGCTGGCATCGCGAGACCCAGCGCCTTCAGAGCGTTCCGGTAAATATCCGGTCGATAAGTGTTGCCGGCGATACGCTGGTGAGATGCGGTGTGTTTGACCTGACCCCAGCGAACCATCTGTGTGTAGAACCAAAGCGCGTGGCTCTTCCACGGAAACGTCGCCGCCTTCGCGTTTGGGACGAAAAAGTCCTTTACGGTTTGAGTGTGCTGGCCACCGATTCTAAGCTCGCCCGTCACTGCGGGCCGCAAAAATTCCACAGACTTGTCGATGTATGCAGGTCCGGAAAGCAATATGGCAAGCTCCTCATGGTTGGCAACATCGGCACACCAGAGTGACGCATTGTAAAGCGCCGTGAGCAATGCGGCGAGGGCTTCGGGATGGCTGTCGCCCCAACGGCCATTCACTCCCAGTACCTTTTCGGGGCTGGATTTCCAGATCGCGGCCTTGACCGTCGCGAGATGCGCACCTCGTTTCAAAACGCCGAACGTATTCCACGGTTCACCGGCGCAATAGCCATCGATGAAACCAGCCTTCAGTGCATTTCCCATATCCGCAGGAGGCAGGATTGCGATCTCAACCTCCCGATCGGGATCGATGCCGCTCGCAGAAAGCCAATATCGAAGTTCGTAGTTATGTCCGGAATAGGGATGCACCACGCCGAAACGGAGCTGATCTCCAGTTCGCTGTGAGATCACCCGCCGCAGCGCCATGCCGCTTGAGCGGGCATCGAGATTGCCAATCGCACCATTCTCGACCATTGCCCGCCACAAGCCACCCGACACCGTGACGGCATTTCCGCCGAGGCCAAGCGCCATGGGCACGATCATTCGCGGCGCCGGCGCCGTGAGTCCAAGGTTACAGGCGATCGGCATCGGCGCGAGGATATGGGCAACCTCAAAGTGCCCGACAGCTAATCTATCCCTGATCGTTGCCCACGAACGCTCGCGCACGAGCGTGAGATCCACCTGCTGCGCTTCGGCAAAGCCCCTCTCTTTGGCAACGACCAGGAGGGCACTATCCACGAGCGGCAAGAAGCCCGCGGTGATTTCGTACCTACTCGTCTTCATGTGTCCCCTCCCGGATCGAGCAGGCTTGCCGCGGTAACGAGGCTTTGAGCAATCTCGACAATTTTCCTGTTCTGGCCCATCGCCGTTCGCCGCAGGAGTGCATAGGCCTCCATCTCCGAAAGCCCGCGCGCGCGCATCAGCAATCCCTTGGCGCGTTCGATCAGCTTTCGGTTTTCCAACTCGCCGCGTGCTTCTTCAAGTTCGCGGCTCAGTCGCGAAAACGCATTGAAACGACTAATCGCCATCTTAAGGATGGGACGAACACGTTCCTGCCTTAGACCGTCGACGATATATGCTGAAACCCCAGCGTCCACAGCAGCTTCGATGGAAGCTTCATCGGACTTGTCTACGAACATCGCGATGGGCCGATTTACGGCACGTGATATCTGAAACATGCTTTCCAACACGTCCCGGTTGGGGTTTTCAAGATCGATGACAATCACATCAGGATTGATCTCGGTGATCCGCCTCGCAAGACCCGTCATATCGGCGATGATTGTTACGTTGTCGTACCCTGCGTCCCGCAAACCTTCTTCAATGATGGATGCGCGAATGCGGTTCTCATCAATCACCAGTACATTCAGACTGTTAGGTTTCATGAGATCGAAGCCACAGGTTATCGGCATTCATTCAATGTCAGGCGCGCAAATAGTGACGGCCGAAACGAAGAGACTCCGCACATGCGGGAAGTCTGCTTCAAAATCAAGCGCTGTCTTGGGTATTGTTGCACGAATAGCGACATGGCAGATATTGAGCGGGTGTCTTCGCTCATTAAACGTAGGGTCACCGCAATCTGGAGTAAAAGATATTACCAGATGTCAGAACTAACCGAAGCAAGCGCGCGATCGGTCTGGTGATAGCATTGTGGGCGAGCGGAGGCTGAAGGCGGAGGATCCTGGCACATTAGAACGTCGGCGCTTATCATGCACTGCATTTTCGGGATGAAACCCCTGGTCAGTGATGCTGACGTGGAACAGGCGGCAAAAAGGCTCTGTTCGTTATGATTGAGATCCGAAGAAACGGCTTTTTGTCGAACGGAAGCCGAGCCTTTCTGACATCTCATGCGCGGCTTTCAGAAGACTGTCTAGATAGGAGGCACGGTTGCGCAGGCCGTCCTCACGTGGGGCAACCAGGCAGAGAGTGGCGATGCACGAGCCCTCGGCCTGATAAATTGGGACAGCGAAGCAATGAGTGAAATTCTCCACCTCGCTGTTGAAGGTGAAATATCCGTCGTCGGAGGCCTGCCGCACCTGAGCGATGAAATCCGCCGGTTCCAGTTGCCTGCCATCCGGCAAGACGAAGTCCTCTGGCGGAATGAAATCAAGAATTTCTCGATCCGAAAGATGTGCGACGAGCAGACGTCCGGAGGCTGTCCAGGGAATGGCGACGAGTTCACCGACATTCGAGGAGATGCGGAACGGACGGATGCCCTCGCGCATCATGGCGACCGTGTATTTATTGCCTTCCAGCAGGCACATCTGCGCGGTTTCGCGGGTCTCCTCTGCCAGAGCGTTCAGCACGCGATCGCATTCGCGCATTAAATCGAATTGTTCGGCATAGGCAGTTCCAAGGAAATAAAGGCGACGGCCGAGAAACACCCGGCCATCGTCCCCTTGATAGTCAAGCATGCCGTGGCCGAGCAAAAGATTGACGAGTTCATAGATAGAGGAGCGCGGTGCGCCGATTTCCGTGGCGATCTCGTTCGGACGCATTGGCTGACGCTTCATCCGCAGAAATTCAAGGATTTCGAAAGCTCGATCTAGCCCACGCATGCGTCGCGATACGGTATCGTTCGGTGTGTCGGCCATGCTCTTCTCCGAATATTCTCAACCGGTCGCAACCGGCGCAATGGGATGCCGTGCGGCGGTGGGTTCTTGCCGATTATTCGGCATTGATGCCCGATGGCCCTCGAGGAGAGGCTGCGATAGCATTCGCCTGTGTGCTAACGCAACGCTTGTCCCGCGCCACCTTATCCCTGTCAGTTGAAACTTGAGGTCTTGAGGAATTCGGCAAGCCGATCTGTTTTCGGACGCACAAACATGTCCTTCGGGTCTCCTTCCTCACAAATGACGCCTTGATTCATGAATATGACACGCGATGAAACCTCGTAGGCGAAGCGCATTTCATGCGTCACGAGCAGCATCGTCATGCCGTCGGCGGCGAGCCCCTTGATGACCTGAAGAACCTCGCCCACCAGTTCGGGATCGAGGGCTGACGTCACTTCATCGAACAACATCAGCCGCGGCGCCATGGCGATTGCACGGGCGATGGCGACACGCTGCTGTTGGCCACCGGAGAGCTGGCCGGGATAATGTTTGGTGCGGGTTGCAAGGCCAACGCGGTCGAGCCATGTGTCGGCGACGGCGCGAGCTTCCGGCTTCGACATCTTCTTCACCTTGACGAGGCCCAGCATCACGTTTTCGGCTGCGGTCATATGCGGAAAAAGATTGAACTGCTGGAAGGCCATACCCGTCAGCGCGCGTTGACGAGCGATTTCCTTCTCGCTCTTGCGGCGGCGGGTGCTACCGTCGACGTGATAGCCGATCTCCTCGCCATCGAGGCTGATCTTACCCCCCTCAAATTCCTCCAGCATGTTGACGCAGCGTAGCATCGTCGTCTTGCCGGAGCCGGACGAGCCGATAATGGAAATGACCTCGCCCTCCTGTACGCTACAGTCGACGCCCTTGAGGACCTCATTCTGGCCGTAGGTTTTGCGCAGGCCCTGGATGTCTAGAATTGTCTTGGCCATCGGTCGGATCTCCTCAGGACGGCAGTGCGGTCTTGCGCTCGACATATTTGCCGAAACGCTCAATACCGAAGTTGACGATGAAATAGAGAGCGCCAGCGAGAAAATAGAACTGGAGGCTCATGAAATTGCGGGAGATGATCTCCTGTGTGCGCAGGAGCAGCTCGGCAACGCCGATGACGGATAGCAGCGTCGAGGCCTTTACCATCTCGGCGGCGGTATTCACCCAGGCCGGCAGGCACTGGCGCATTGCCTGCGGCCATAAAACCGAGGTGAAAGTCTGGCTGAAAGTAAGGCCGATTGCCTTGGCGGCCTCCGTCTGACCTTTCGGGATGGCCTGAAGCGCGCCGCGCACGATTTCACCGACATGCGACGAGCAAAAGATTGCAAGGGCAAGGACACCAGCAGAAAACGGTCCCAGATTGAGACCTACCGCGGAAGAGACGTAATAGCTTGCCAACACGAGCACGAGCACGGGCGTGCCGCGGATGATATCCGTATAGGCCCGGACGGTAAGGCGTAAAACGGTACCGCCGTAGACGAGCGCCAGACCGACGAAAACACCGAGCAAGGAACCGGCGAGAATGGCCAGCAAAGAGATCGACACCGTCACGCCAACGCCGTTCATGATAACGTAGCGGGCGATCCAGATTTGTTCGAAAAATGTGTGGGACATCCGGTCTTACCTGGGCAGAGCCAGCCGGCGCTCGACGAAGCGCATCAGGGCAGCGATGAGGAAACAGGTTGCGACATAGAGAGCTGACGTGACCAGCCAGGTCTCTATGACGCGGAAACTCTCGACATTGATCTTGCGGGCCGCGAAGGTGAGTTCCGGCACGGCGATGGCGGCGGCGAGAGACGTGTCCTTGAAGAGCGAGATGATCGTCGAGGACAATGACGGCAGCACGTTGCGCAACATCAACGGGGCGATGATGGAGCTGCGGATCTGCATCGATGTCAGGCCGATGGAGAGACCGGCTTCGGTCAGGCCCCTCGGAATTGACAGCAGTCCGGCGCGGAATACTTCCGCCAGATAAGCTCCGGAATACAGCGCAAGCACCAGAACGAAACTCTGCAGCTTGTCGAGGCGGAAGCCCATCTGCGGCAGCGCGAAGTAGGCGAAAAGCACCAGGACGAGGATCGGCAGGTTGCGGACCACCGTGACATAGACCTGCGCCGGCACGACTGCGATACGTTTTTTTGACGTCAGCGCGAAGGCCAAGACGAGACCGATCGCAGAGCCGATCAGGATCGAGACTACGGCGAGGCCGAGGCTGAGCGCCAGACCGCTCAAGAGAAAGTCGAAGTTGCGCCAGACGGCTGCGAAATTCAGCGTGTAACCCATGGCGGGCCGTCCCTTTTCAGGCTGGCGGAGCGGGGAGGTTCCCGCTCCGCTCTGCTGTTACTTGAACTCGACCGGGAAGCCGATCTGCGGAGGGGTAAGATCCTTGCCGAACCAGGTCTTGTAGGACTTGGCGTAGCTATCGAATTCGACGCCCGTCATAGCTTCGTGCAGCGCGGTGTTGACGAAGTTCAGCCAGTCCTGATCGCCCCGCTTGACCGCGCAGGCATAGGTCTGCGGGTTCCAACCGAAGCCGGCATCCTTATAGCGGCCGGGATTCTGCGTCATGTACCAGGCGAGCGACGACTGATCGGTGGCCACCGCATCGGCACGTCCCGATTCCAGCGCTTGATAAATGAGATCGACGGATTCGTACTGATCGACCTTAGCGTCGGGTAGGGCCGCATGGACCATGGACTCTGCATAGACGTTCTGGAGAACCGAAATGGTGATCGAAGAGCCGGCCGCCTTCAACGCGGCATAGTCGCCATATTTGCCGTCAGCCTTGAGCATCAGCCCAACGCCTTCACGATAATAGGGAATAGTGAACGCAACCTGCTGCGCGCGTTCACCAGTAACGGTCATGAACTGGCAGGTAATGTCGACCTTGCCCGTCGTGATGTTCGGGATACGGGCGTCGGACGACTGGTTTACATATTCGATTTTATCGGGATCGCCGAAGAGTGCCTTGGCGATGATGTGGCCCATATCGACGTCGAAGCCCTGAAGCTTGTCGTCCGCGCTCTTGAAGTGCCATGGCGCGTTGGTGCTGCCGGTGCCGAGGACAAGGTGCCCGCGAGCGAGCACTTCGTCGAGTTTGCTGCCGTCGGCGAAGGCAGGCGTGGATGAGAGGAGGGTTGCGGCGACCAGCGACATCACGCCGGCGCGGAAGGAAATAGTCATAGCGTTCCCCTTGGTTAAGCGCTTTTGGATATCCAATATACCGGACATGTGTCTGTTCTCTTGGATGGGCATATCAAGGAGCACGGCTGATGACTTGTCAAGAGTGGCTGATGTTGCCGATCGTTAAGGATGTGAATGTGAGGACGAGTTGGCATCCGTCTTTCCGATGACCTGCTTCGGATCGCGGGCGTCAACGCTTGATCAGGAAGTCCAGAGCTTCGAGGATGTCATGCTTCCGAACCTGACGGCGACGGAGACGAACCCCGCCGTCCGGCAAGCTCGGGCGGTCTCGGATCAGTGTATTTTCAGCAATAAAAAGTGTGAGGCCGGATGATGATCAATCTGTCCGTCGTGATTTGACCCGTCTTTCCGCTTGGCACCGACCCTGCCAGGCGGAGACAGGCCTATGAAGTGCTTCACTATTCTGAAGCAATTGCGGGATCAAAGGTTTGCTCGTTCGGAAAAGCTAAGGTGATGTTACCGTTAAGCGTGCGGCGGCAGGGGAGCACCGGCGAGTTTTGTCTTGATCCAGTCCGAAACGCGATAATAGCGCAGGGTGAGCTTAGGCCCATAGTTCATGTAGAAGGGCGCTGACGTCAGCGGCTCCAGCTTGAGCGAAAGATCCTTCTCGGGCACGCCCCTAGCCCATTCCGCCAGAATGCCGCCAAGCATGCTGCCTGTCGGCACACCGCGGCCGGAAAGACCGGTCAGCGCGACAACGCCGGTTGCCAGGTCATAGAGGCGCGGGACCGTGCGATATTGCATGTCCAACTCGCCGAACCAGAAGTATTCCCAGCGGATCTCCTGTTTGATCTGCGGATGCAGCCACTTCAACCTATCGCTCATGACTTGCCGCGTGTATTCCATGTCGCGGCCACGTCGACCCATTGGAAACATGGAGGCGACGATGCGTCCTTCGGCATTGTATTTGTAAACATAGATATCGCCGCGGCCATCGTGGATGGTGGTGTTTCGCGGCAGGATCGATTGGCGCTCCTCATCGGAAAGCGGTTGGGTAGCGGCGACGAAGACTTTCTGGATTTTGAATGTCTGGTCAAGTTTCGGCCAGCCGCCCACGGTGTAGGCGCCGGTCGCGAAGATCACCTTGTCAGCGATGACCTCGCCCTTGGCCGTACTGATCGCCCATCCGTCGGCCTGGCGCTCGCATCCGGTCACCGGCGAGTTGGTGTGGATGATGCCGCCCTCTTGGATCACCGCCCGCGCGAGACCCCGGGAATAGCCGAGCGGGTTCAGATGCCCCGCCTCCTCATGCAGCCAGCCGCCATGAAAGCGCGGGCTGCCGGTGATAGCCGCCACTTCGTCCTTGTCGAGCGCCCGGGTCCTGGCGCCGACGGCATTGTAGGTCCGCACCTTCTCCTGGATCGTCTTCATCGCGCCGGGGTAGGGAGCGCCCATGACATAGCCGTTCTGCTGCCATTCGCATTGGATCTGATAGCGCCGGATCATGCTGGAAACGCGGTCATTCGCGCGGGTCTGCCGGGCGATCAGCCGCTCGGCCCAGGGCTCGTCCAGCATCGCGCGCAATTCGGGCAGGCTGTAGTGCGTGAAGGTCGGCGTGCAATGCCCGGCATTGCGGCCGGAGCCGCCGAAACCGATTTCTTCCTTTTCGAGAAGCACGACGCTGATGCCGCCGCTGGCAAGCTCCAGCGCCGTCGTCAGTCCGGTATAGCCACCGCCGACGATGCAGACGTCTGCCTTGGTTGTGCCTTCCAACTCTGTGGTTTCGGGAGCCGGCGGTGCCGTCGCGTACCACAATGTCGTCTTGAACGGCGAAAACTTGGCCATAGCGGTTTTCCTCAGTTCAGGTCGCTGCGGGCGTCGAGCGCATCGCGCAAGCCGTCGCCGATAAAATTGAAGCTGGTGACGGCAAGGGTGATGGCAACGCCGGGAACGATCGCCAGCCACGGGGCACTGGCCAGATATTGCTGGGCACCGTTCAGCATGTTGCCCCAGCTTGGCAAGGGCGGCTGGATGCCGTAGCCGAGGAAGCTGACATAGGCCTCAAGCAGAATGGCGCGTGCAACCGTCAGGGTCGCCGCTACGATGATCGGGCCTATTGCGTTCGGCAGCAACTCGCGAAACATGATCCAGCCGTTGGAAAGGCCGAGCATGCGGGCCGCCAGCACAAAGTCGCGTTCGCGCAACGAGCGCACCTCTGCCTCGACGATGCGCGCGACCTCCATCCAGCTCGTCACAGCTATAATGACGGTGATCATGAAAGGGCTCGGCTTGATGAAGGCGGCGAGTGCCAGCAGCAAGAAGATGCTGGGGAATGACAGGAAGGCGTCGACGAAGCGCATCAGAAGCATGCCGAGGCGGCCGCCATAATAGCCGGCGACGACACCGATCGTGGTGCCGATCAAGGTGCTGAGTACCATGGCGAAGAAGCCCACCAGAAGCGAGATGCGGCCCGCCATGAAAAGGCGCACGGCAACGTCGCGCCCGAGCGGATCGGTCCCGAAAATATGGTAGCCGGCCGTAAAGGGTGGCGCGAAGCGATGGCGCAAATCGATGAAAAGCTCGTCATAGGGAAGTAGCGACGGCCCGATCAGGCAGGTAAGGATGATGAGCGTGATCATGGCGACGCCGAGGAGGGCGAGCCTGTGGCGAGCGAAACGGCGCAGCGTGCGGTTCTGCCACCAGCGCGTATGCGCGAATACGGGCGGGGAGAGACTGGTGGGGGAAGAGGAAGACATGGCGTTTCTCCTAACCGAGCCGGACGCGCGGATCGACGAAGGCGACCAGCAGATCCGCGAGCAGATTTCCGATCAGCGCGAAGACTGCCGAGAACATCAAAAGGCCCATGACGACCGGGTAGTCGCTGTAGCCGAGACTATCGAGAAAGAGCCGCCCCATTCCCGGCCAGGTGAAGACGGTTTCGGCCACCAGCGCGCCCCCGAGGATCGTCGGCAATTGCACGCCGGCAAGGGTGATCATCGGCAGCAGAGAATTGCCGACGACATGCCGCATCAACACGCGTCGAGGCGACAGGCCCTTGGCCTTGGCGGTGCGGACGAAATCCTGGTTGATGACATCGAGCGTGGCGGTGCGCATGTAGCGGCTCCACACAGCAATGTTGACAAGGGCAAGCACCAGGCTCGGCATGATCAGGTGGATCGCATAATCACCGAACGAGCCATTGCCGACCGTGTACATGTTGCCGGCCGGCAGCCACTTCAGCTTCAGCGAGAAGATATAGATGGCGACAAGGCCGAACCAGAAGGTCGGGATCGACAGTGCCACCATGGCGCCGATGGTGGCGCTATAGTCGAAGATCGAATAGCGCTTGGTCGCACCCCTGATGCCGATCCAGGTGCCGAGAACGATCGAGATCGCCATCGAGGTGCCCATCAGGAGCAGCGTAGCGAAGAGGTGGCCGAGAATGATCGATAGCACCGGCTGGTTGTCGCGATAGGAATGGCCCCAGTCGCCCATCAGCATGTGCCTCAGCCAGTCGAGATACTGGATGGGCAGGGGACGGTCGAGGCCCATCTGCGCGGCGATCCGGTCGAGAGCCTCCTTGGTCATGCCCGGCGTCAGCGTATATTGGGATAGCGGACCGCCGGGTGCGAGGGTGAGAACGGCAAAGCCGATCATCGATACGAGCAGCAGCAGTATCAGGCTCTGCCAAAGGCGACTGAGGAGATAGCGAAGCATGGCATTCGTCTCCGATGGTGATGAGATGGGAAGCGGCCAGCCCTCCGACCCGCAACGGATCGAAGGGCTGGAACGGGACGGCTAGGCCTTGGCCCAGTACCAAGTGCCGACGTTCCATGTGTCGATGCGCACGTTGACGTTGGGGATGACGTTTTCAACCCCTACCTTGTGCCCGCGCACGGTCGCATATTGGAACAGCGGCAGAAAAGGTAGGTCGTGGCGCATGATCTCCTGGATCTTCTGGTAGACCTTCTTGCGCTCCTCCGGCACGAAGATCTGGCCGCCTTCAGCCAGGAGTTTGTCGACTTCCGGATTGGCATATTGCCAGGAGTTCTGACCGGCTCCGCCTTTGGCGGTGATTGCGGTGGAGCGGAAGTAATCCGACGTGTCGGGATCGGAGCCGGTCTGGAAGTTGATGCCGACGACGACGGAATCGAACTTCGACATTGTCCAATAATCGCCCCACATGACCGCCGGCGGCAGGTTGGAGATGGTGAGCTCCACGCCGATATCCTTGAAGGTCTGCTGCATGAACTGCTGCACCTGCTCACGGATATGGTTGCCGGCGGTGGTGGAGTTGGTGAAGGCGAGCCTGACGCCGTCCTTCACGCGAATGCCGTCGGCACCGGGCTTCCAGCCGGCATCGTCGAGGATCTTCTTGGCCTTGTCGGTGCTGAATTCCTGCTTCGGCAGGTCTGGATTATAGTAGAAGGACTGCTGCGGTATGTAACTTTCGGTCGGCGTCGGCAGGCCATAATAGAGCGCATCGATAATCGTCTGCTTGTCGATCGCGCAATAGAGCGCCTCGCGTACCGCCGGGTCCTTGAACTGGGGGCGCTCCATGTTGAAGCCGACGGATTCGACGGTGGCAGCCGGAACAACGGCGACGGCCTTGCCATCCAGCCCCTTGGCCTCGTCATAGTGATCCGGCGTAATCCATTGGAGGCCAACGACGTCGATATCGCCGGTCTTGAACTGCGTATAAAGCACCGTCAGGTCGGGAATATATTTGTAGACCAGGGTCTCGAGGTAGGGACCCTCCCCGTAATAGTCGGTGTTGGCCGCAAGCGTGATGTGATCGCCGGCGATGCGTTCGACCCATTTGAACGGGCCTGTGCCGATGGGCGCGTTGTTAAAGGGCGCGCTGTTCTTGTCCTTCTCCGCGCCAAGGATATGCTTGGGCACGATGAAGGTGGCGGCGAGGATCGACGGGTAGGGCGCAAACGGCTTTTCCATCCGCCAGGTAATTTCCGTCGGCGAGACGACGGTGAGATCGCGCACCAGCTCGTGACCAGTCTTGCGCCAACTGCGGAAATCCGGATCGACCATGAGTTCGAGAGTGAACTTGACGTCTTCGGCGGTGAACGGAGTGCCGTCATGCCATTTCACGCCGTCGCGGAGTTTGATCTTCCACTTAAGACCGTCGGCCGAGATGCCGCCGTTTTCGACGGTCGGGACTTCGGCTGCAAGCGCGGGAGAGAACTTGCCATCCGGGGTGACGTTGAAGAGCGGATCGAAGACGCTGAAATGGATACCCTCATCGACTTCGATGTGTATCAGGTGCGGATTGAAGACGGTCGGCTCCTGCGAAAAGCCGATGACGAGCTGACCGGTCGGCTTGGCGGGCGGTGCCGCGAAGGCTTCGCCGCGGCCGAGAATATTGGGCATGATCAGCCCGGAAGCGCCGAGCGCCATCATGGTGAGCGCCTGACGGCGGGTGGGTTTCAGGAGGATAGTGTCGTTTGCGTCGGACATGTTGTTCCCCTTTTTGTTGGTAGGACGTTGGCTGTTCTTCTCTCTTATTGTTTTTGCTGTCTTTTATTGGCGAGCAGGTCAGAAACCGCTGATCAGTTCGATCTTCGAACCGTCGTGGAAGCGGGAGAAACGGAAGTTCTTGGGATCGACGATCGGCGGCTTGCCGGTGACGATATCGGCCATCAGTCGCCCGGCGGCCGGACCGATGCCGAAGCCGTGGCCGGAAAAGCCGGTCGCGATATGGAAGCCTGGAATGCTGTCGATCGCGTCGATCACCGGCACGGCATCGGGCGTCACGTCGATATAGCCGGCCCAGCGCTGGGCGATCTCGGCCTTTTCGAAAACCGGGAAGGCTTTCTTGAGATTGGCAAGCGCCGTGTTCGAAAGCTTGGTCGACGGTTTCGGATCGAGAACGCGGCAATATTCGAAGGGGCTTGCCTCATCCATCGCCCAGCGGTCGGGAATGCGGACCTCGTCAAGAAAACGGCCGGAGAGGCGGAAATTCAGCGAGCGCCATTCCTTTTTGAACGCCGGCAAGAACTTGCCGGCATAGCGGAAGGATTTCGGCACGATGTCGACGATGTTCTCGTGACCGGAGGCGATGGTGTAGCCGCCATCCTGGCGCTTTCGCAAAGCAAAGCCGTTGGCCCAGATCGCCTGCTCGGGGCCGCCTTCCAGCGGCTTGGTGCGCAGTACGGAGTTCATCACCTTCAACTGCGGCAGGTCGAGTCCGAACATGCCGGCAAACAGGCTTGACCAGGCGCCGCCGGCGAGAACGACCGCCTTGCAGGCGATCGGGCCGCGCTCGGTGATGACGCCCGAGATTTTGCCGCCGGCCGTCTCGATGCCGCGCACGGCGCATTCAGTGAGGATCGTCGCACCCTTGTCGCGCGCGGCTTCGGCGATTGCCGGCGCTGCGCGTTGTGGTTCCGCCCGGCCGTCTGACGCTGTAAAGAGCGCGCCTTTCAGGTCTAATTGGGAGCCCGGAAAAAGGCTCTTGAATTCAGCGGCGCCAACCATGCGGCTATCGAGCTGATAGCCCTCGAGATTCCGGTTCCATCGCTCATGATCAGCATATTGCTTGTCGTCGGCGCAGGTAAAGACGATGCCCGCTTTCCTGTAGCCAGTGTCGCGGCCGGTGCGTTTGTCGAGCGTGCTCCAGATGCGCAGCGCCTCCGCCATCAGCGGTACCTCGCGCGGGTCACGCCTGGAAATGCGTACCCAGCCCCAGTTGCGGCTCGACTGCTCCTGGCCGATTCCCCCCTTTTCACAAAGCGCGACACGCAGACCGCGCTCAGACAGTTCGAGGGCTGTCGAGGTGCCGATGATGCCGCCGCCGATGACGACGACGTCGACTTCCTTGGGCAATTCCGTATCCCCATGCACGGGGACTACATAGGGGCCGGGCATACTCAGTAAGACTCCTCTAGCTGGCAGTTGATCGCAAACTCCGCGACGCTTGCTTCGTTCGGCAGCTCGATCAGCATGGAAACGATGCGGGCGAGATCCTGAGGGCTCGTCATCTCGCTATCGGCCCTGCCGCTGATGCCGCGCGCCATGTCGGTTGCGACAAAACCTGGGCATATGGCCGTCGCGCGGATGCCGAGATCGAATCCTGCGTGGCGAAGCGCATGGGCGAGAGCCACAGCTGCGAATTTTGATACGGCATAAAGCCCGGATTTAGCGCTTTTGACCCGCTTGCCGGAAAGCGAACCAATGATAATGACGCGACCTCGGCCGCTTTCGGACAAAGCAGCCCAGGTGGCTTTTGCCAGACGCTGCGGGGCTTTGACATTGACCTCAAACAGCTGATCCATGTCGTTGTCATCAGCCTCGATGACGGTCTTGGGGATCATGATGCCGGCATTGGCAACGACTGCGTCGATGCGTCCGAAGGCATCGATTGCCGCATCGTTCCAGCGTATCCCGGCCTGCGCATCAAACGCGTCATAGGCAAAGATATGGACGCGAGCAGGGTCGGCCCAGGCCGGCATTTCCGGCTGCCGCATGCCGAGCGAAAGGCGCCAACCGCGGGCGGCCAATTCTTGCGCCAGGGCAGCACCGATGCCGCGGCTGGCACCCGATATCAAGGCGACGCGGTCTTCACTCACAGCCTTCTCCAATACTCGGTTCGTCATGATCGCTCCAAGATACGCCGATAGGTCCGGCGCAAGATGTCGAGGACCAGGTCGTGCTCTTCATCGGTCATCTCCGAAAAGAATTCGCGGGACTGCAGCGTCACCAGCCTGCGCACATGCTCTGCAAGCTGGGCACCTTTGTCGGTGATGTAGAGGGCTTGAGCGCGGCTATCCTCCGGTGCGATTTGTCGCCGCAGGAGCCCATGTCCCTCCATCTGATCGACAAGCCGCCCCATGGCCGAACGGTCCTTGAAAATCACCTGGGCGATCGTGGAAGGGCGGATGCCGGGATTTCCATCGACAAGAAAGAGCGTGGTGATCTTGCCCGTACCCTGGGCGACATCGAGACCTTCGAGCTTCTCGTCGAGATCGCGGGACACCGCGATGTTGATGCTGCGGATGTAAAAGCTCAGCGTATCCTCGAGCACATCGATGTCGATGTCCTTAACAGAGGTAGGGCCATTCTTGGTCGGTGTCGTCATGGCACGGGGCTCGCGATGGCAGCAGAAATCCACGCCCGCAATCCGTCAAGAAAGGGGATATCGCTGAGATGAACGACAATGGATCGTTTGAATTTTCAACGATATGAAACGTCGGATAGTGGACAAATGCAACTATTTTTTTCGACGTCGGTACAAATTTTAATCGCGGAAAGTCATTGCCTATTTCATAAGCTTGGTGCGCCGTGAAAAAGGCAACATGATCAGAAACATCCCGTTTTACATCCGCAGCAGTAGAGTCCCGGACAAGCGATCCCCTTTAAGCACTTGCTTCCCAGTCACCGCCGGGAATAGCTGCGACGAGGCGTTGCGTATAGGCGTGAGCTGGCGCCTGGAAAATCTGTGATGGTGGTCCATATTCGACGATCTCACCCTTGTACATCACCGCCACCTCGTCGCAGATCTGGCTTGCGACGCGCAGGTCATGGGTAATGAAGACCATCGCCACTTTGGTATCCTGCTGAATCTCGGCAAGAAGCTGAAGGATCTGCGCCTGAATGGAGACGTCGAGCGCGGACACGGCCTCGTCGGCTACGAGCAGCACTGGGTCGAACATCAACGCCCGCGCGATACCGATGCGCTGTCGTTGGCCTCCGGAAAATTCGTGCGGAAAGCGATCATAGGCGCCCTCGTCGAGGCCGACGCGTTTGAGCAGCCGCAACGCCTTGGCCCTGGCCTCCTGCATCGACATCGCGTGTGCCATCGGCCCGACCGTCAAAATTCGGCCGATCGTATGGCGGGGGTTGAGCGATGCAAACGGATCCTGAAAGATCATCTGGATATAGGGTCGCATCGGCCTGAACGCCTGATCAGACATGGTCGCGATATCGCGACCATCAAACAGAATCTTGCCGCCGTCCGAGTTCATCAGCTTCAGGAGCACGCGGCCGAGCGAAGACTTGCCCGAGCCCGATTCACCGACGACTCCGAGCGTGCGGCCCTTACGAATGGAGAAGCTGACATCGTTCACCGCATGGACAACCCGCGCTTTGGAGAAAAAGCCGCCACCGCTTCGATAGGTCTTGTTGAGGTTTTGCACCTCCAGCACGACAGGCGTGTCGGTGGCCCCCTCCCGATCCCTACCGGTCATTCGAGGAACGGCGGCGATCAGCCTTTGTGTATAGGGATGGGTCGGCTCCGTCAGGATCTGCAATGCGGGCCCCTGCTCGACCATACGACCCTTTTCCATGACGATAACCCGGTCGGCAATTTCAGCGACGACGCCGAAGTCGTGGGTGATGAACATGACGCTCATGTTCTTGCGCCGCTGAATCTTGCGAATGAGATCGAGAATCTGCGCCTGCGTCGTGACATCGAGCGCCGTGGTCGGTTCGTCGGCGATCAGGATATCGGGATCAAGCGCCAGCGCCATGGCGATCATCACCCGTTGGCGCTGGCCGCCAGACAGGCGGAAAGGATATTGATGCTGCAGCATGACAGGGTCGGGCAATCCAACCTCGGACAACAACTCCTGTACCTTTTCCTGCCGGCTCGAAGGGGTGCCGACCTTATGGGTCTCAAGGACCTCCAGGATCTGATCGCCGATCGTCATCAAGGGGTTCAGCGCCGAAAGCGGATCCTGGAAGATAATGGAGACAGCCCGACCGCGCAGCCCCTGAAGTCTTTTCGGATCAGCGCTCAAAAGGTCAATGCCCTGGAATCGGATGCTGCCGCTCGTGACCCGGATAACCGGCGCCAGCAGGCCCATGATGGCGTTCGCCGTTACCGATTTGCCGGAACCGGATTCACCGATAATGCAGAGAATGTCGCCCCTGTGCAGATCAAAGGAGATATCCTCGACCGCATAGGCGCGCTCCATGTTCTTGGGAAGGCTCACAGTCAGTCCACGCACCGAGAGAACCGGATCGCTGAAGGCAGCGACATTCTGGATATGGGATGGGGTCATGGAAACCTTCCTTGCTCTGAACCAGGGACAACACGCCGTCTCAGCGAGAACTCGTGATTGACAGAAGCAAGAAGGATGCCGGCATTACCGGACATGACGCAAGCAGAGAAATTCCTTGAGCGAATATTCAATTTCACGACGTTTGTGGCTTTTCGCAATCGTCCTTTGACGTTCAGGCGCTATCGACATTTCCTAGTGCTTGCTGGCTTGTAGGATTGGGAAAAGCCCGCCGACCATCTCGGCGTGCAATACGGGTCTCTTCAAGTGGGTGTTGCTGAAGAGCCCGGGGATGTCACTCCGTCGGACAGGTCAATTCACAAAGGTGCGGGGCACAAGGCGCCGATGCTGGTCAAATATCTCAACATCATTGAACAGGACCACCGGTTTATCAAGAAGCTGAGCCGCCCGATGAGAGGCTTCAAATCTTTCTAGTCTGCGTCAGCAACCCTGGATGGCATCGCTGTGGCGCGTATGACCCGCAGTCACCAATTTCCAACCAGTGGCCAATCGGCATTTCAGCAATTCGCTGCACAATTGCGTCCGGCGATAGCTGTTTCTGCGGCCTAAAAAAGTTTGCGACAGCCAGCCCTAATCACGAGAAATTTGCCATTTGACGATTGGGCGAAAACACTGAGGTCCGAGCGCCTGGCGCTCCGCACGACCTCATCATCCACCAGGTCAACATCCTCGAGATGGAACGGCGAAAGCTATCGTCTCGCTCAAAGCCGCGCCAGAAAGGCAGGCTAAGATCCTTTGGGAAATCACTACGCGCGCAAGACGCCCCCGGCTCGGGCTACGCCCTCCCGGCCGTCTCATACGCGCGTAAAGCGTGGCCGACTTTTACTCCGCCGCGTGGCAGGGTTTTGCTCCGCCCTTGACACGCCTCTGAAAGATTTTTGCGTTCCGCGGGGTTGCTATCCGGGCGAAGGGCCTTCAGTAGGTCCTCCTTGAAGAATTGATGCGTAAGACCGGGCTGCGTTTCTTGCAAAAGGTTCAGTGACTGAAGTGACTTTACCGCACTGACCGATCCGCCGATCGCGCGGATGCATTGAATTCTTCAATCCCGATACTGCGCAGTTGTTCATATTCGGGAGCGCCGGGAAACAGCTTCGCCAATGTTACGAGGCCGCCCAGCAAGAATGCTCGATCAGCATCTCCTAGGCCCGCTCTTACGACCATTGCACCTAGCAAAGCCTGCTGACGCCGTTGAGCCGTTTGCTCAGCCGACATGCGGATGTTCCTTAGCCGTTCCAGACCTATGATCCGCCGGTTGAGACGTTTCAGAGGTGGTGAGAGAGGTCTCTTTTGTCTGCCTGCGAAATCGAGCGGCAATCTCGTTAAAGAGTGCGTCGATCTGCGTGTCGGTAATCTCCATCTCGGCCACGCCCGACTTTGTTGCCGCACGTGCAAATCGTTCGGCAGACTTAACTATCAATAATCTTTTACGTTCCATCAGCGCCTGAATTTGAGTGTCGAGATCTAGAGCCGTTGATTTTGAAGCCATATTATCCATATCCCCGTGTCGGTGAAGCTAGGTAGATGCCATTATACTGACTAGTAAGAGTTAGTAAAATAGATTATTTTGATCCGATAGAACCCGTCAGGCGAAACAAATGCCTCGCGTTGGCGGTTCAGGGAGCGATTTGACGGATGCATACTGAACTAGACGGAGAAACGACTATTGCCGATCATGTTTGTTAGGGCACAACTGATCAGTCGAGGCGCTGGACGTTGCGTGATTGCCGCCGCCGCCTATCGCCATCGTAGCCGGATGATCGATAAACAGACCGGCATAGCCTACCGTTCTCGGGGCGATACCGCGGAACTGGTGCATGAAGAATTGGCGCTTCCTGCGGACGTGCCGACCTGGCTAAGCAACGCGATCGAGGGCCGATCCGTGGCCGGCGCCAGCGAGATCCTTTGGAATGCGGTTGAAGAGTTTGAGACGAGAGTGGATGCCCAGCTGGCGCGCGAGTTGATCATCGCACTGCCGGAGGAACTCACACACGAGGAGAACGTGACTCTGATGCGCGAATTCGTGCGCGATCAAGTGACAGCGCGCGGCATGGTCGCCGACTGGGTTTATCACGATAAGCCGGGGAACCCGCACGTCCATCTGCTAATGACCTTGCGGCCTCTGGCGGAAAATGGATTCGGGTTGAAGAAGGTGGCGGTCATCGACGATGACGGTCAGCCGGTGCGCATGCCGGCGTTGGATGCCTCGAAGAAGGGCAAGCAGGTCTATCTGAGATGGGCCGGAGACAAGGAAACGATGAGGCAGTGGAAGTTCGCCTGGGCCGAAATGGCGAGCCGGCATTTGGCGCTCGCCGGCCATGATGTTCGTCTCGATGGCCGCTCTTATGAGGAGCAAGGGATCGGCGGACTTACGCGGCACCATCTCAGTCCGGCTAAGGCAGCGTCGCAGCGACAGGGCGCACAGATGTTGTTCGCACCCGCCGAACTTGCGCGGCGGCAGGCCATGGCCGACCGGTTGTTGAGGAATCCCGAGCTGTTGCTGACCCAGCTTTCCAACCAATATTCCACCTTCGATGAACGCGACATCGCCAGAGCGCTCAACCGCTACATCGACGATCCCGCAGCCTTCGCAAATATCCGCACTAAGCTGATGATGTCGGATGAACTGGTGCTCTTGAAGCCGCATCAGGCATATTGGGAGAGTGACGCGTCAACAGAACCTGCAGTCTATACAACGCGCCAGACGTTGCGCACCGAATGGGAGATGGTAAAATCTGTAGAGGTATTGGTAAGAAGCGGCGGCTTCGCGATTGGCGCGCAACGGGTACGTGCCGCAATCGAACGACTTGAACACCGTGATCCCAATCTGTTGTTCCGGTTGGATGCTGAGCAAGTGGATGCGGTATATCATGTTACCGGAGACAGCGGGATTGCGGTCGTCGTCGGCCTTGCCGGTGCCGGCAAGTCAACACTGTTGGAGGCTGCCCGTCTTGCTTGGGAAGGTGATGGTCGGCAGGTGGTCGGGGCAGCGCTTTCGGGCAAGGCGGCCGAAGGTCTGGCGGTGAGCTCCGGCATCCAGTCACGCACACTGGCTTCTTGGGAGCTTGCCTGGAGCAAGGGCCGTGATCTGCTTGGGCCCGGCGACGTGCTCGTCATCGATGAGGCCGGCATGGTGTCATCGCGTCAGATGGCGCGGATGTTAAGGGCGGGAGAGCAGGCAGGAGCCAAGGTGATACTGGTCGGCGATGCCATGCAGTTGCAGCCGATCGGGGCAGGGGCCGCCTTCCGCGCCGTCGCCGAGCGCATCGGCTTCGCTGAACTGTCCGATGTGCGTCGGCAGCAACAGCAATGGGCCCGCGCTGCATCGAGGCAATTTGCCGAAGGCGCGGTGGAACAAGCGCTCGATGCCTACGCCGCCCAGGGTCATATCATCGAGACGCAAAGCCGCGACGAGGCGATCGACAGGATCGTCGCCGATTGGTCGCAGGCAAGGAAGGAGCGTCCGGACGACCGCAAAATTGATCGCAAACAGAGCCCTACTCGGGACCAGACGGAAGCTATTCTTGATAGCCGCGCTTATCCAGATCCTCATCTAAGGGGCGACCAACTCTTAGTGCTTGCCCATACGAATGAGAGCGTGAAGCGCCTAAATGAGGCATTGCGTTCGGTGATAAAGGAGGAGGGGTTTTTGAACCATCCACGCTCATTTCGGACCGAACGAGGCATGCGTGAGTTCGCCGCTGGCGACCGTATCATCTTCCTGGAAAATGCTCGCATACCCGATCCTGGCCGAATAAAGCCGACGATGCAGCCGGTCAAGAATGGCATGCTAGGCACGGTTATGTCGACGACGGATCGGTTTGGCGCTACGCTATTCACGGTACGCCTCGACAATGGCCATATGGTCGTATTCGGCGAACGTCATTATCGTAACATCGATCACGGCTATGCGGTGACAATCCATAAATCGCAAGGAGCGACGGTCGAGCGCAGTTTCGTGCTGGCGAGCGGCATGATGGACCGCCATTTGACCTATGTGGCGATGACCCGTCATCGTCATCGCGCCGACCTCTACGCAGCACGAGAGGATTTCGCGCCGCGGCGGCGATGGGACGGAAAGACACGCGTCGCCCATAGCGCCGGCGTGACCGGCGAACTTATCGAGACTGGTCAAGCAAAGTTCCGCGAGGGAAACGAGGTTGATCCGACGCCCTATGCCGATCTCAGGACGGACGACGGCAAGCGACATCGAATGTGGGGCGTCAGTCTACCGGCAGCCCTTGCGCAAGCCAACATCAACATTGGTGATAGCGTTACGTTGCGAAAAGACGGAATGGAGCCCGTCACGGTCAAAGTGCCCGTTATCGATGAACAGACGGGCGCGAAGCGCTACGAGGAGCGGCGGGTCGAGCGCAATGTCTGGACGGCAATTCGGGTAGAGTCAGCTGGGGAGAGACAGTCACGGATTGAAATGCAGAGTCATCGCCCGAAACTGTTCAACGAGCTCGTCGAACGCCTTTCGCGCTCGGGCGCCAAGTCGACGACACTCGACTATGAGGCGGAAGACGGCTACCGGCGATACGCAAGGGATTTCGCCCGCCAGCGCGGGATCGTCTGGCTGGCGGACAAGGTCGGTGCCATCGAGGATGCCGTCCACAGACAATTGGCCTGGTTCGCGGAAAAGAGGGAGCAGCTTGCTGCTCTCTGGGAACGGGCGGGCAATGCGCTATCGTCCGCTATCGAGAAGGATCGGCGTGTAATCTATGGCGACGCAAGGCACGTTTTGCGAGATATCGACTCGGAGGATGGTGTAGTCAGCGCGTTAGCACGCAGGGAGCTGGGACATTCGTCGACCGTTGCCACCGCAGCAATGCAGCGAACCTTGCGTTCAACTGATGCCGCCGCTCCACCAATACTTCCCGCGGTGACCGAGTTCAGGACGTCGATCGAGGAGGAGGCGCGCGATCGGACACTGGCTGAACCTCACTATCATCAGGCGCGAAAGGCCTTGACGCAGGCCGCGGAGCGCATATGGCGTGATCCGGCAGGCGCGGTGCAGATGATCGAAGATCTCGTCGTCAGAGGTGTCGCACCCGGTCGGATTGCCGCTGCCGTGGACAGCGATCCCGCCGCTTACGGAGCGTTGCGTGGCTCGGGCAGGATGTTGGATCGGTTGTTGGCTGCCGGGCGCGAGCGCAGGCAGGCGAGCGAGGCCGTTGCAAACGCCGCGACGCGCCTCTCCTCATTGGCTTCGACCTATGCGTCCTCGTTCGAGACGGAGCGTCAAGCCGTCGAAAACCAGCGTCGGCGCATGGGCATCGCCATTCCAAGCCTGTCGCAAGTAGCCCAACGCGAACTGACGCGAATTATGGCAATGGTGAAGCAGAACAGACAGTTATCGGCGGAGATGATCGCCGGGCTCGATCCGAAAATCCGGGATGAATTTGCCACGGTTAGCACTGCGCTTGATGCTCGCTTCGGACGCGGCGCCGTCTTGCGCAACGACAACGATCTAGTCAGCCTAGTGCCTCCTGAAATGCGAAAGACATTCGGCGCAGTGCGAGATAACTTTAAAATCCTACAACAGATCGCTCGTCTCGATGAAAACCAGAGGATTATTTCAGAGCGCAAGGCGCGGGTTGCGGGTCAAACGCGGACCATGGAAAGATAGACCTGGGGCAACGGGTAACCATGCCTTAACATCGAGTCCGAGGAAAGAATACTCATGGTGCCAACCGATAACCACGAGCAAAGTGGAGTCTTCGATGGGGATCTAAAAGCCAGCCTCGCCCACTGTTTTGAGCGCATATAGGACTTGGACTGCCAACGCCGCCCATTTTGATCAATGCTCGGTTATCCGCTCGACGCTGGTTGATCAAGACGCCGGTTCAAAGGCCGGTATGATCGCCGCTGTTGAGACGGACCAGAAGGAGGAGACGCTCGCCGCGGAGACCGGCCAGCTCGAAGAGCCAAAGGCGTCACTGGCGGTCACCACGAGCGATGGAGGGAAGACGGTTAGTACCTCTGTCGCTGACAATGTTCAGAAGGCGGGAGATGCTCACGGCAAGCCGACGAACTGGGACGATCAGCACTCCGATCGATGGCACCATCCGGTCGGCCTCGATCAACAAGCCTATATTCCGAACAGCGACATCGGCTTCGTGTCGGTCGGGCAACCGGCCGTGGTCAAGATCGAGGCGTTCCCGTTCACGCGCTATGGCGTGATCCATGGTCGCGTGACGGCTGTCGCCACCGACGCCATTCCGGAGCCGGATGCCAACCAGCTCGCGGGCGATCCGACCAAGCTGCCACAGGCAACCGTGCCAACGACGAATGTGCAGCGGGTTCAGAACCTCGTCTTCCCCGTTACCATCAAGCTCGACAGCAGCGTCATGAACGTTGACGGCAATTCGGTAACGCTGTCTCCCGGCATGGCCGCGACGGCAGAGATCAAGACCGGTAGACGAGGGATCCTCGAATATCTGTTCTCGCCGATCGTCGAAGTCACGTCGTAGGCCATGCAGGGACGGTGAATCGAATCCACTCACTAGCGAATCCAATTGTTCCAGCGTTGAAGCAACATTGCATTGTTGGCGTTGATCCAGTCCGCATCCGGCACGACAATGTAATCGTGAACATCCTCAGCGCTTGGCATGGTCTTTCTAACCTCCTCAGGGATCAGTGCAGCCGCCTCGATGCTGGGAGGAGTGCAGGACAGAATAGTGCAGGCCTGTGCCTGAGCTTCGGGAGAGTTTAGCCAGAAGGCAATCAGTTTCAGTGCATTGTCGTGATGGGGCGCACCTTTGATCAGTGCGATGCGATCGCCAACCAGAAAGGATGCCTTATAGGACCAGCCAATGGGCAGACCCTCAGTTTGCATCGCCTTTGCTCGCGTTAACCAGATCTGGCCGAGTGAACAATCGCCATTGCGGAAACCTTGCACGCTCTGATCGCCAGTCTTCCACCAGATCGAGACAGCTGGGCGGATTTGATCAAGCCTCTTCAACGCACGATCGACATCGAGAGGAAACAACTTGTCTCGCGGTACGCCATCGGATAGAAGGGCAGCTGCCATCACCCGCCAGGGATCGTCAAAGTTGGGAAACGCACGCCCACCCGGAAATTTCTTCGTATCCCACATATCCGCCCATGTTTCCGGCAGGGGATCGCCGACCTTGCCAACCCGATAGGCCAGCAGAGTGGCCGTCGACTGAAGAAGAGCGCCGCCGGCCACACAGGCGTGAGGTCCAAGATCCTTACGGTCGATAAATTGGCGGCAGAACTCGGTGAGATCCTCCGTGACCTCACGATGTGCCTTTGAGGCTGCCTGTATCTCGCCGTCAAGGTATAGATCCCAGGTGACGTTGCCTGTCTTTACCATTGCATTGGCTTTGGCGCGCATTTCAGCATTGGTGGCGACAACCGTCACAACCTCGATGCCTGTGGCCTTGGTGAATGGGTCGAACCACGCCTCCTTAAGGGCCCGGTCATACGCCCCACCGGTTGAGGCGATGATGACTTGTCCTGCAGCTGTCGCCGATTGTGGAGGAGCAAGTAGCCCCAGGAGGCCGGCAGCAGCATAGGCCAATCGCCGGAGTTGGAATTTACGTGTCGGGCAGCTTTCAGATGACATGGAATGTTCTCTTTGTGTGTGTTTTGAATTTGTTGGCTTCGGCGTCATTGACCGGCTTTGCGGGCGGTCAGCAGGTGTGTCGTTCCCATTAGAAGCAAGGAGACGGCGACGAAAACAGCAGACGCAGCGGCAATCACCGGCGTCAGATTGAAATCGATGTCTTCGAACATCTTACGCCCGATTGATTTTCCGCCGGTGTCCGAGATGAAAAAGGCGACAGTCGCCTCGTCGAATGATGCAAGGAAGGCGAAGACGGAGGCAGATGCGATGCCGGGCGCAATATTGGGCAGCACAACTCGAAAGAATGTCTGCAGCCGGTTTGCGCCACAGCTCAACCCCGCAAGCTCCAACGTCGGATCGAGGCGCTGGAGCGATGCCGTAACCGTAATAACGACATAGGGGATGGCAAGCACGGTATGTGCGATCAGAAAACCGATAAAGCTTCCAGTAAGCTGCAACGGTGAGAAGACCAGATATAGGGCAACGCCGAAGACGACATGCGGAACGATCATTGGCCCAACCGACAGGACCTGAAGCGCGCTTTTGAAGGGAAGATCCCCCCGGACGATGGCAAGCGACGCCATGGTTCCTATGATGGTGGCGCTTGCAGTTGTCGCAATTGCGATCTTGATACTAAACCATGTCGCCGCCATCCAGTCCGGATCACTGAAATAGACCTGATACCAGTGCCAGGTCAGTCCCTGCGGCGGGAACTGAATGTAATCGGTTTGGCTTAGCGACATCGGGATGATGAGCAGCGTCGGCAGAATGAGAAAGAACAGGATGCTTCCGACGAGCACGCCAGCACCGATGAGCGCTGCTGCCCTGCCAAGGGGATGCAAAGCCGCGAGCCTGAGCCTGCCGGTCGCAGCGAAAAGTGGTGGCAAGGTGGAAGATTGATCAATGAACACTGCTGAATCCTTTGCTGAAGGAAAGCGCCTTGCGAAATACGACGATGAAGACGATCGTCATGGCGAGAAGAACCGTCGACAGGGCGGCGGCAAATGGCCAGTCGAGTAGAACAGTGGTCTGCTGGCCGATCAGGTTCGCCATCAGCATCGAACCCGGGCCTCCGACCAGAGCCGGCGTGATGTAAAAGCCCAGCGCAAGAACGAAACACATGGTTGCGCCGGCAAAGACACCTGGGAGGCTGAGAGGCAAGGTCACGAAGAGGAAGGTCCGGATCGCCCCGGCTCCAAGATTGCGTGCCGCTCGGGCATAGTCCTGTGGGAGCATTTGCAAGGTGGAAAAGATTGGGACAATGACGAAGGGCAGGAGCACATGCGTCATCGCCAGCACGACGGCACCTTGCGTGTAGAGAAGCTTGAGCGGACCATCCGTCAGGTTTGTCGCGACGAGTAATGAATTGACGATGCCGTGACGCTGAAGCAGCACGATCCAGGCATATGAGCGGATGAGAACCGAGGTCCATAACGGAATGAAGACGCATGCCGCAATGACCAAGGCCAGCCTCCCTTTGAGGCGGGCCATGGCAAGGGCGACGGGGTAGCCTATGAAAACGCAACTAACGGTGACAGCAGTGGCGATTCCCACGGTATTCGCAAGAACGGCCGCGTAGAGAGGATCATCCAGAAGGCGCCCGTAATTGGCGAATAGGCCTCCGATAAAGCTGAGGGTGATTAACTTGGTCAAAGGATAAAGGAAGCCGATCGCATAGATCGCCAGAAGCGGCAAGACAAGTAGCCAGGAAGAGATGGCTGCATAGTGTCGTGCAGAACCGGGCCGCATCCACGTGGCCGGCCGTAACTGGTTTGTCGCGGTCGAAGGGGAAGCTGGCAAGGTCATGCGGCAAATCCTTCCTTGATCGGGAAGGTTTGCACCCTCGCTTCATCGATCAGGAGATTGACACTGCTTCCTTGTTCGAAGGCCGTCGCTTGTCCGGCGGGCAACTGCACCCGCAGGACAACGCTGGGCAATCTTGTGAGGCGGACAAGCAGGATGTTGGTCGAGCCGAAGAAGACAGATGCCTCTACGATTCCGGCACCCGTACTGTCGCGATTTTGACCTGATGGTGCCAGACTTATATGCTCGGGCCTGATGGCAAGATGAAGCGGCGAACCCTTTACCAAATGGATGGCACTGCCATCCGAAACGGTTGGAGCCCTCAACAGGACGTCTTCCGCTACCTGAAATACATGTTTGCCGCTCTCGGTCCCGACATAAGTACCGGGCACGAAGTTCATCACGCCTATGAAGTCAGCGACGAAGGCGTTGGCAGGTTTGCCGTAAAGCTCGGTAGGCGTTCCTATCTGCTGCAATTCGCCTTGCCGCATGACCGCAACTCGATCGGACATCGCCAGAGCTTCATCCTGATCGTGTGTGACATAGACAACGGTCGCGCCGAGTCGCTGCTGTATGCGTTTGAGCTCGAATTGCATCGCCTCGCGCAGCTTCTTGTCGAGTGCGCCAAGTGGCTCGTCCATGAGAATGACCGGCGGATCGAAGACCAGCGCTCGGGCAACTGCAACCCGCTGCTGTTGCCCGCCTGATAGTTGGTTCGGATAGCGATCCCGGTATTCGGACAGTTGAACGAGTTGAAGTATCTCCTCCAGTCGCGATTTAAGCGGCGCTCCCGAAAGCGCGCGGCGCATCTTCAGCGGAAACGCAATGTTCTGTCCTACCGTCAGATGCGGAAACAACGCATATTTCTGAAAGACCATGCCGATATCACGACGGTTGGGTGGCAGAGGCGTGACGTCTTTGTCGCCAATGCGGATCGTCCCCGCGGTCGGCATCTCGAAGCCGGCAATCATTGTCAGCAGCGATGTCTTGCCGGATCCAGACGGACCGACGATCGAGACGAACTCGCCCGGTTCGATCTCCAGATTTGTGCATCTGACAGCCCAGATGTCTGCATAGCGTTTTTGGAGTTCCGAAAGGATCAATCTTCGGCCAATCAAATCATTACCCTCCTTCTGTTGAGTGAGAATTCCCCATTTTTTTCGCGCTGCCTTAGCCATCCGCGAACGGTGCTAGCCTCTTTTTGGCAGCCCTGCAGATCGCTTGAATGCAGAATTCATTGAACCAGCAACCCGGTGACAGTCACAAAGCGGGCTGCTAAAGCTATTTTGATGTGACAATCGCTTTGCGAAAACTTCACATAATCTTTTTGTTGCATCAAAATATTGGCCTGTCAACAGCGGGAACGGAAAATGATATTAGAACTGGGAGAAGGTGCGGGTTTGGATAGGCAGGCTAGCGGGTTGGGGGATACCGCATATCGGGAAATGAAGGAGCGCTTGATCCGAGGTGTCTATGAGCCCGGCTACAAGATGACGGTACGCGCCGTTGCTGAGGAGCTGGGGATCAGTTCGACGCCTGCTCGCGATGCCATCAATCGCCTGATCGGTGACGGCGCACTGGTTTACGCCGGTCCCAAGACGGTGATTGTTCCTGTTCTTAGGGAGTCGGATTTAAAGGAGATAACCTCGATCAGACTTGCTCTGGAGGGTCTTGCGGCCGAGCGGGCAGCTTTGCATGGGAATAGTCAAGATATTGATAAATTACGACAAATTCAGGATGAAATCAATTCGGCTCTGGAGGTGGGTGACTACACGGCAGCGCTTCGGCACAACAAGGAATTTCATTTCTCGGTCTATCGCATGGCAGACCTTCCTTATCTAGTCTCAATGATCGAAGGGCTCTGGCTGCGCATCGGTCCGTCGCTCTACAACCTCTATCCGGAGTTTGCTGAAGAGAAGTACGGCGTGCGCAATCATGAGATGGCAATGGAGGCACTCGCTGAGCGTGATGGCGCCGCTTTGAGGGCCGCCTTTGAGAACGATATCCGCGATGGCTATCGCAGCCTGCGGCGCGCGGCGAGGAGAAATTTGCGCTCCTGATGCCAAAATTTTGATGCATTGACTTGACGGCGAGTAATTTTGTTGCAACAAAAATATAAAGGCGGTGCAAAGACACGCGTCTGAACTTGCAACAGAAAGCCTCCTATCATGTTTACGGACAAAGCTCAGGGACGAGGCTGGTCGGCTATTCGAGCCCGATCAGCTCATCTCTTTCGCCGGGGAAAAGGCGTTTTTCCGGCTGGTGTTACACGCTCCACGATCGAGAGGGATCCCATCCCGATTTACGTCGCCAAAGGCGAGGGAGCCTATGTCTGGGATGCGGACGGCAACCGTCTGCTCGACCTCAACAACAACTTTACGACATTGATCCATGGCCACGGTTTCGCGCCCGTCACGGAGGCCGTCGAAAAAGTCTTGAAAATGGGCACATGTTTCGCCAATCCCACGGAATATGAGATCGCGCTAGGCGAACTACTGGTCTCGCGCCTACCGGCGATGGAACAGGTGCGTTTCGTCAATAGTGGTACCGAAGCCGTCATGTTTGCCATCAAGGCTGCGCGGGCCTTCACCCGACGATCAGCAATTGTCCGCTTTGCGGGTTCCTATCATGGCGCCTATGACTGGGCCGAGGCCGGTCAGGGTGGCGTGATCGTAGACGACGCTTCCGGAAGAAATTTGCCTAAGCTCGGTTATCCCGGCGCGCCGCAATCGATCGCCGACAATGTCCTTGTTCTGAATTTCAACGATGTTGCCAGTCTAGAGCATTCAATCGCGCCGAGAGCAAACGACGTCGCTGCCATTCTCATCGATCCGATGCCGAGCAGGGCAGGCCTGCTGCATCCGGCGCCGGACTTCATCGCTACAGTATCTGCCGTCGCCCGCAAGTACGGCATTCTTGTTATTGCCGATGAAGTTCTCAATCTAAGGCAGGGTTTTGCCGGTGCTTCGGCCCGCTATGGTCTTGAACCGGATCTGATCACAGTCGGCAAGATCATCGGAGGCGGCTTTCCAGTGGGCGCCATTGGTGGCCGCGCGGACGTCATGGCTGTGTTCGGTAGTGACGATGAGGCGCCGCTGCTTTCACAAGGCGGTACGTTTTCGGCGAATCCCGTGTCCATGGTTGCCGGAAAGGCTGCAATGGAGGCCATGACGCTCGAAGCCTTCGACCGTCTAGAGCGATTGGGGGATGGTTTGCGCAAGGGGTTGGCGGATGTAGTCCTGAAACGGAGCGCCCCGTTTTCAGTTTCCGGAGCGGCGTCTTTGTTTCGCATCCATCCGAGGAGGATCGCGCCGACGAGTTTCCATATGGCGACCATGACATCGGAGGAGAATGACGTCATGCGGGCGCTCTCGCGACATTTCCTGGCATGCGGGATTTTGCTGCCGTTCGGCGCCGCGGCATGCCTGTCGACACCGATGTCTGACGCCGATGTCGAAAGCATTGTCGCAGCATTTGATGACTTTCTGGAAAAGAACAGCAGAACGGATTGGGAGGGACGGTAATGAAAGAAACCTCAATGATGGGTACGGTCGCCGATCGGATCGCAGAAGCGCTCGGACGTCATGGTGTTGAAATGATTTTCGCCCAGAGCCTGCCGTCCGCGCTCATCCTTGCCGCCGAGGCGCGCGGCATTCGCCAGATTGCCTATCGGCAGGAAAACATGGGGGGAGCCATGGCGGATGGCTATGCCCGTAGCTCCGGAAAAGTCGGGGTTGTTGCCGCCCAGAATGGCCCGGCCGCGACCCTCCTTGTGCCACCGTTTGCCGAGTGCCTGAAGGCGAGCATTCCGGTTGTAGCAATGGTCCAGGATGTTGAGCGTGACCAGACGGACAGGAACGCTTTCCAGGATTTTGATCAGATAGCCCTGTTCCAATCCTGCACCAAATGGGTCCGGCGCGTCACAGTTGCTGAACGGGTCGACGACTACGTCGATGCGGCGTTCACTGCCGCCACCTCCGGTCGCCCCGGTCCAGTAGCCTTACTGTTGCCGGCTGACCTCTTACGTTCGCCCGCGCCCGTCGCCGGAGCACCCCGCATCAGCAATCTCGGACGATGGCCGCTTGATCGAACCCGACCATCGGATCACGATCTGCAAACAGCCGCCGAACGGATCGCCAATGCCCGATCGCCCGTCGTTCTTGCCGGCGGCGGTATCCATTGTGCTGGGGCAGCTGAAGAACTGGCACGTTTGCAGGATGAGGCAGGCCTGCCTATCTTCACGACCAATATGGGGAAGGGCGCTGTCAGCGAATTCCATCCACTGTCTGCCGGTGTCCTGGGCTCCCTGGTCGGCCCGCGATCCCTTGGCTTCTACAGCCATGAGCTTATGTCTGAAGCCGATCTGGTCGTCCTCATCGGGACTCGCACCAATCAGAACGGCACTGACAATTGGCGACAGATACCGGCCAAGGCAAGTGTGATCCATATCGACATAGATCCAACGGAGGTAGGCCGAAATTATGAGGCTCTCCGACTTGTCGGCGACGCGAGGGAAACATTGGCGGCGTTGCGCCGGTCGCTTGAAAGCTGCGACCTCGCGCTCAGACGAAACTTGCGCGCGCCTCTCGAAGAGCGGATTGCTTCATTCTGGCGACATTTCGATGAAGCGCGCCATACTCAGTATGCCTCGGTCGATTCTCCCATTCGTCCGGAGCGGGCCATGGCTGAACTGCAGCCCTGGCTGCAGCGCGATATCGCAATCGTCGCGGACGCCAGCTATTCCTCCATGTGGATTCTTGGGCAGTTGAGGGCGCCACAGGCGGGCATGCGTTTCATCACACCGCGAGGCCTAGCCGGACTTGGATGGGGTTTTCCGCTTGCGCTCGGCGCTAAGGCTGCCGAGCCGAAGCGTCCAGTGGTCGCGGTCGTCGGCGACGGCGGTTTTGCCCATAGCTGGGCCGAGCTCGAAACGATGATGCGGATGCGTTTGCCGGTGATCATCATCGTGCTCAACAATGGCATTCTGGGTTTTCAGCGCGATGCCGAGACTGTGAAGTTCGGCCAATATACCTCCGCGTGCCATTTCGCCGAAGTCGATCACGCCGCGCTTGCGAAAGCCTGCGGATGCCCTTCGATCCGCATCAACGATCCCGCAGCACTCGCAGCAGCTCTGAAACGTGGCATCGAAGGAAACGAACCGCTGCTCATCGAAGTGATGACGGATCCAGAGGCACATCCACCCCTGTCACTGTTTGCTGAGATGGATCGTGCAGCATGACCTCGGCTTCTCGGCAAAGGCTTGCTGTCGTGACCGGCGGCAGCTCGGGAATCGGCTTGGCAACCGCTGCAAGCCTGCTCGCGCATGGCTACAAAGTGGCTATTTTCGGGCAGCGCCGGGACCATGTTGCAGCTGCAGAGCAAATGCTTTCGGCGCGGTTCGGCGCTGAGAATGTCTTTGCTCGGACGGTGAACTTGGCCAAGCCAATACAGATACAACGGTTCTTCCATGCGCTGGAGCGCAAGTGGACCACGGCGGATATCCTCATAAGCAACGCGGGTATATCCCCAAAGGGCGAAAACGGTGCAACACCATTCCTACAGATCACCACCAACGAGTGGCACTCGGTTCTCGCGGTCAACCTGACTGGCGCAATGCGGTGTTGCCAGGCCGTCCTGCCGCACATGATCGACCGTGATTTCGGGCGCATCGTGTTCATCAGTTCGATTGCTGGCCGCACGATTCCACAGATCTCGGGTGCAGCTTACGCCGCGTCGAAGTCAGCGCTTGCCGGGTTGGCTCGCTCGCTAGTGGCTGCCTCTGCCGGTCACCGCATTACCATCAATCTTGTCGCTCCCGGCAGGATTGCGACGCAAATGGCAGGGGCACCAGACGGTGAGACCAACAGGGCTGCGCTTGCTCGCATTCCACTCGGACGGATCGGGACACCGGAGGATGTTGCAGCCGCCATCTGCTTTCTCGTCTCGGAAGAGGCGGGGTTCATCAATGGTGCCGTGCTGGATGTGAATGGCGGTGAGTTTGCTCCGCTATAATACAAGCCGGAGGAGGAGATATGGATTTTCGAATTCTTGTCCATTCGCACGATGTGCAAATGTTTCTGCTTCTGCAACATCTTCTCGCCATTGACGGGTTTCCTGTCGCACTTGTGCGCACTTTGGACGAAACGGTGCGCGCACTGCGTGACGATAGCGTGCGTGTCGTCATCATGTATGGCGCGTCCTCTGAAATGGGCCCTGGGGGCTTGCGATCTCTCAAGGTCGCACGGCCTGAAATCGCAATTGCTCTCCTTTGCAATGAATTCGACAAATTGAGGGATCCATTGTTCGAAAAGGATGGTGCCGATCTTGTTTTAACGCGCCCCTTTGATCCGGTTCGTCTCATCGCATTTCTTCGCTGCCTCAGGTCAGATGCTCTGATCGAAAAAAGCGGCGTCGCGGCAGAGGCCAATGTGCTTCGCTACGCCGACCTCGAAATGAATTCAGCTACCGCCAAGGTGCATAGAAGTGGTCACGATGTCCCATTGACCGCCTTGCAGTTCCGCCTGCTACGCCATCTCTTGCAAAATCCTGAAGCTGTTCAAAGCCGTGAGACGCTGATTGATGCAGCGTGGCCAGCGGATGCTGATGTTGAGCCCCGCACGGTGGATATTCATATAGGTCTCATTCGCAAGGCACTTCGAATGTTGGGGCCGGATCTTATTCGTACTGTTCGTACGCGTGGCTATGCGCTGACCAACTAGTTCAGCCTGCGGGCTGAACGCTCCACTCCAAAGTAACGAGGCGCCCCGCGCGCCTGTTCTTCTGCTCGCCATTGTTGTAGTAGCTTGCCGCCCTGGGTCACAGATTTATACAGGGATTGTTGCATGGCCTGCAGGGGAACGCCACGATGCGCCGCCTCGATCAGATCGCTGGATCGAAACCCGTGGACAAAAAACTTCCGGATCCAGACCCGCTCGCTTGCAACGTGCCTTCAAGATTGATCCTTTTGCCCCCATTGATCGATACGGCGGAAAACTTGGCCGGGCAACGACCTAGCGCGAGTGCGGTGGCATGTCAGCGGAATTTATGACCGGAGCGCCATAAAGGCCGTGTTCCCAAGGGATACCGACATGCGCTGTGATTTAAGCCGGCTTGGAACAGCGCTGATCTGGCCCTTTCAAGGAGAAAACGGCATATGGCCAGATCTCGGCAGACCGCACCAGCGCTGGGGTGCAATCAAAGCACGACGACCTTCGTACCGACGGCGACTCGGCCATAGAGATCCATCACATCCGGATTTGCCATGCGGATGCAGCCAGAGGATACCGCCTTGCCGATCGAGTTGGGCTCATTGGTGCCGTGGATGCGGTAGAGGGTGGAACCGAGATAGAGCGCTCTCGCTCCAAGGGGATTATTGAGACCGCCATCCATGTAGTCAGGCAATTCCGGCCGGCGAGCGATCATTTCCTTGGGCGGCGTCCAGGTCGGCCACTCTGCTTTGCGGCTGATCGTCTCCGTGCCCTTCCAGGCGAAGCCCTGCTTGCCGACACCGATGCCGTATTTGAGGGCAGTTCCGTCGTTGAGCACGAGATAAAGGCGCTTTTCCTTTGTGGAGATCACGATTGTGCCAGGATCGTAGCCGGAAAAGGGGACAACCGTGCGCGGGATGGGTGACCGCGCCAGGCTCGCCCGCCTGTCATCTTTGACGCCAGAATTGAGTTGGGGAGAGATCGCGCCCCGATCGATCGAAGCCCGCCGTTGTGGACGGGGTTGCGACGGGAAATCGCCGTTTTCGTCGTCATAATAGCCATAGGGGTCACCCCGATAGTAATAGTCATCGTCGAAACGACGATCATCGCGATAGCGCGGCGGCGCCTCCCGCCCATAGTGCGGAGTAGCATAGCCGCCATCCAGGTCATCGCCATAATCCGGCAAATACCGCCATTCCTGGGCATGCACGGAGACGCTTGTCATCAGCACAGCCAGAGCGGGCAAAAGGATCAATCTTGAAGTCTTCATGTCACAACCAACTTACCGAACAACGCACGGGACCGCGCCCCGCGTCGGCGGGGTATGCGTGCCGCCGACAATTTCGGAAGCGACAGGCATAATTGTGGCAGCGGCGATCGAAAACGAAGATTTGCGGACGGCGTCAGTAGAGCAATCGAGTTCGTATCGTTCCCGGGATCTGGCGAAGCGCATCAAGTATGTCATCGGCTGTCTGGCCGACGCCCTCGGCTTCGATGACCACGTAGCCGGTGTCGCCGTGCGTCTGCAGGAACTCACCGACGATATTAAGTGCGCGGGACGAAAAAATCGCATTCAGACTGTTTAGCATGCCAGGGCGATTTTCATGAACATGGATGAAACGCGTGCCGTTTGGACGTGGCGGCAATTGAACCTGGGGAAAATTGACGGCGCCCAGCGTCGAGCCGACGTCGGAATATTCCACAAGCTTCCTGGAGACCTCTCCTCCGATGCGCTCCTGGGCTTCTTCGGTCGAGCCGCCAATATGCGGCGTCAGTATGACATTGTCCAAACCCTGGAGCGGCGTTTCGAAACGCTCGTTGTTTGATGCCGGCTCCTTAGGGAACACGTCCACGGCTGCCCCCGCGAGATGTCCTTCTTTCAAAACCTTCGCAAGCGCTTCGAGATCCACCACGGTCCCGCGGGAGTTATTGATGAAAAGCGCTCCCTTTTTCATTCTGCGCAGTTCGGTCTCTGTTATCATGTTTTGCGTCGAACTGGTTTCGGGAACATGCATCGTCACGAAATCCGAGATTTCGAGAAGCTCGCCGAGGGTGGCCATCGATTCTGAATTGCCGTGGCGAAGCTTGTCTGAAGGATCGAAATAGCGCACGTTCATGCCCATGCTTTCCGCAAGAACGCTAAGCTGCGAACCGATGTTGCCGTAGCCTACGATACCAAGCGTTTTTCCACGCACCTCACGACTGCCGACAGCAGATTTGTCCCATCCGCCCTCATGCGCAGAAGCAGAACGCGGGAAAATCCGCCGCGTCAGCATTATGATCTCACCGATCACAAGCTCGGCGACCGAGCGGGTGTTCGAATAGGGAGCGTTGAAAACTGGGATGCCGCGTCGGCGGGCCGCATCCAGGTCGACTTGATTTGTCCCCACGGAAAAACAACCGACGGCAATAAGCTTTTTGGCGGAGCTGAAAATCTCCTCCGTCAGCTGGGTGCGCGAACGAATGCCGATAATGTGCGCCTCGGCTATACAGCTCTTGAGATCCTTGTCATCCAAGGCCTTCGGCAAATGGGTCACATTGACGTAGCCGGATGACGTAAAATAGTCCACGGCGCTCTGGCTGATGCCTTCAAGCAGAAGGACGGAAATCCGCTCGCGCGGGAGAGAAAGTTGTCGGGTCATTGAATTGCTTTCGATTTTCGAATTCGACGAAGCCGGGGTTGCTTGTCGGCCGTAAAGCTCGCAGATATGGCAAAATCTTTAGCGACCATCCAACGGAAAACGCAACAACAAACTCCACTCCGATGGCAGATAGGGAGGTGTCAGTCCGTCCAATCGCTCCGAAAGATCTGCTAGGAGACGACATTGACGCTGTCGCTTTGGAGGCTCAAAGCCATCACCATCGATACTTGATCAGGAGCGATTGAATTGACGAAGACGGCCAGGCTCGCAACGCGGCGGATGTCGGACGTACGGGCTTCCGGCTGGTGCCAGCCAACGACATCAGTGGCCGGATGTAAGATTGGAGTGTGCAACCTTATGTCGAGAGACGGTTACCTGAAAACTAAAAGTTGACAATCCGATACTGGTGGCCTATACGGTGATCGTCGATATTTGCTTGCTGAGCTTTGGTTACCGCGCGTTTGGCACCGCGCCCTGAACGAACCTTCCTTTCAAAAATCGCTACCACCATCCGCAACGCTTTCGTGTTGTGGTTTCTTTATTGCTATGAAAGGGTTCATCATGACCACTGGCACAGTTAAATGGTTTAATTCCACCAAGGGCTTCGGCTTCATCCAGCCTGACAATGGCGGCACCGATGCATTCGTCCATATCTCCGCTGTCGAACGCGCTGGTATGCGCGAGCTCGTCGAAGGCCAGAAGATCGGCTTCGAACTGGAGCGCGACGTCAAGTCGGGCAAAATGTCGGCCTGCAATCTCCAGGCTGCCTAAGGCACCCGGTATCGGCTTTCCCTTGACCACGGATGTACTGGCACTGTTGAGAGCATGATACCAAACCAAGGTCAGGCAGATTGCCTGGCCTTTTTTATTGCCGCATTGACCCGGCCTTAATCTAGGAAACATCATGACACAGACTTACAGCAAATCTCGCCAGAAGGCGGAGATCGCTTTCGGCAATGTCCAATCGCAATTCTTTGCCCGCAACAACGCCGTCGATGAACTCGACTTCCTTACCCGTTCCCGCGAGGAAAAGACCCTGCGCCTTCGTGAAGCGCGTCTTGCTAAGGAACTGCAGGACCGCACCGCGGCGACCGCTTCCCTCCTGGCTAAACGCGCCAGGAAGCCCTGATCTTTTTAACCCGAATCCCAGGATAGACATTTGAAGAACTCCAGAAACACCGAGCTTTCCGATCGCCGCGCGGCAGCCGCGCAAGCAAAGACGGCTCTTCTGACTGCCTATCGCACGGCGCAGACGGCGGCCCAGCCGACCAGGTTGGCGCGGGAGGCGGAACGCGTGGCCGTGGCCGCGGCCCGGGAGGAGCGGCGTCTTGAACGCGAGCGGGTAAAGCTTGAGGAGCAAGAGCGGCTGGTGGCCGAGGCGACCGAGCGGCAGGAAGCCGTAGTTGCTGCGGCCCGCGCCGAAACCGAAGCGCGTGAGACAGCCGAAAAAGGCCGTGTGGCTCGCCTGATCGAAGATGAAGCCACTCGAAAGGCTGACCGCGATCGGCGCTACGCCAACCGCAAGGCCCGACAAGCTTAGTGGCCACGTCTCTCTAAGGCCGGTAATCGACCCACCTCGGTTGTTAATCGGCCTTGCTGCACGACCCATCGGGCCCAATCCTGCGCAAGGTACGTCGCGCTGCGTTGAATGACAGTCGCCTCCGACATCGTCGCGACTTCGAACTAAACCCAGCGCCGAATGAATCGCTGCTGAAAGTCTGTCGCCTACGGGAGCTTCCATCGTAGAAAATACGGGCGAGCTTCAGGCAATCAACACGGCCGGGCAGATCGCTATTCAGGAAATCCTGCGGATGGTCATCCGCTCGATGGCGCCCGAGGCAACTTTATGACAACGCCAAGGCGGAAAACTTCGTGAAGACGCTGGGGGTTGAAGCGGTGTGTCCGCTGGCGTTCGAAGCCAATGACGATGTCAACGAAGATCTTCCCTACTTCGTCGAAGAGGTCTACACAAACGTCGGCTCCATTCAGCGCTCTGCTTCTTGGGTCACCAACAGTTCGAGCATTAGCACGTCTAGCAGATCAGCAACCTGATCCTTGCGCACCCCAAGGGGACTACTTCAACTTCAGGCAATTCGAGACCATGGTTTGATGAGAGAAGACTTCATTCAATCGCTCAACGAGGAGCTTGGCGCCGACGTTCTCTTTGGCGCAGACATTCCAGCACGTTTCCGCAATGACTGGGCAGGGCTTGAACCTGTCACGCCATTGGCCCTCGTGCGTCCGCGCACGACCGAACAAATATCAGCAACGCTCAGGCTTTGTGATCGTTTCAAGATTTCGGTCGTTCCCCAGGGCGGATTGACGGGTCTTGCTGGCGGCGCCCGCCCGATCGAAGGCGGCGTTGCGCTATCGCTCGATCGCATGAACGGCATTGACGAAATCGACCCTGTCATGGCGACGATGACGGTCCAGGCCGGTACGCCGCTCGGTGTCATCCAGAGGGCCGCGGAGGAAGCGGGGCTGTTCTTCGGGCTTGATCTTGGCGCCCGCGATTCCTGCGTCATCGGCGGAAATCTTTCCACCAATGCCGGCGGCAATCGCGTCATTCGCTTCGGCATGGCGCGCGAACACGTGCTTGGCCTTGAGGTGGTCTTGCCCGATGGTACGATCGTGCGCTCGCTCAACAAGATGCTGAAGAACAACGCCGGCTATGACCTAAAGCAGCTTTTCATCGGCTCCGAGGGGACGCTCGGTATCATCACCCGCGCCGTGCTGCGCCTACAGGCGAAGCCCGCGGCGCTCGCCAGCGCCTTGTGCGGCTGTTCCGGTTTTCCGGCCATGCTGGAGTTACTAAAGAGCGCCCGGTTGCGCATGGGTTCGGCGCTGATCGCTTTCGAGGTCATGTGGCCGAGCTTCTATGATTTCATGACTGGCAATCTACCCGAACTGCGCCGGGCATTGTCCGAACCGCACGGTATCTATGTGCTGATCGAAGCAGGTGGGCGCGACGCGGACGAAAACCGGACGATGCTCGAACATATCCTGTCTGATGCCCTTGAAGAGGGTTGGGTGTCCGACGCGGTCCTGTCGTCCTCGGAGCGTGAAGCCCGCGAACTCTGGGCGGTTCGCGATAGCGTTTCGGAATATGGGCGGCTCATGGGGCCTCAGACTGCGTTCGATGTCGGGCTCCCCACCAGCGTAGCCGGCAGCGTGGTGAGCGAGATTGAAGCGGCGATGAAAAACCGCTGGCCCGATGCAATTGCGCTCAGCTACGGCCATATCGGTGACAGCAACCTGCATTTCGTCTGCAACATCCCCTCGCTTGGCAATTCGCAGCCGCATAAGGAAATCACCGAGCTTGTGTTTACGGCTGTCGGCCGGGCGGGCGGCACGATTTCCGCCGAACACGGGATAGGCCTGCTGAAGAAACCCTATCTCAAGCTCTCCCGCACGCCGGAAGAGTTGGCCCTGATGGAGCGCATCAAGCGCGCTATCGATCCGAACAATATTCTCAACACCGGTAAGGTGCTGACGATTTGAGCCGATCCGTCTCTGAAGCTAACTCGGTGGACATACCGGCGAAGCAAGCTTCGAGTTCCTGAGCTCGAACCGGACCAGGCCCCCATGTTTTCATCGATAGCGTCCTTGGAGATTACATGAATCACCTCAAGGGCGACAGGAAGGCGGCGGAGAAAAGTCGTAAGAGGCAATCTGTCATGGCGAGTGCGCGAGGCACAGAGGAGCCAATCGGGCGCGATATACTTTAAGTTTAAACTTGTTTTTTGCTCTGTATCGCTCGATACTGAAATCTCCGCGGTGGGCTTTGAATATCGGTTTGGCCTGTCACCGTTTTCTAGCGAGCACGGAGAGTTCGACATGGCCTTCGCCTATCTTGCCTTTTTCGAAAGCTCCGACGACGGTGACCTCGCAATCAGCGAAGCCGATCTCGCAACTGTTGCCGCAATCATCAAGACAACTCCCGGCCTTGCATCCGCGAATCTCTATACGCCCGAGACGACCAACGACATGTACAACAAAGTCGAGCGATCGCCGGTCCTTGGACTCCAGCTTTATTTCGATCAACTGACCACACTCGAAAGGGCCGTCGGCCCTTCGGGCCATCTGCAGCAGCTCGCGGCCTTTGATGTTCTCACCAGCATAAGGGGTACCAAGGCGACGCAGCAGGCGATGTATGTGCGGCCGTTTCCGGTCGATGACGGCAAGCTGCGCACCGGTGATGGTCAGTTGCCATGCAGCTACGTGGTTCACTATCCCGGCCTCGCCGGGGATATGAATGCCTGGCTGCACCACTATGTTAGCCACCATCCGCAGGTCATGCGCACCTTTCCGGATATCCGCCAGATCGAGGTTCTATCACGGGTCGACTGGTGCGGCTTCCTTCCCTGGGAGCGCGTCAATCACATGCAGCGAAACCGGGTGATGTTCGATAACCCCGTCGCCCTACAGACCGCCTTGCAGTCTCCCGCGCGCGTTGCCATGCGGGAGGATTTCAAGACGCTTCCTCCCTTTGAAGGCGGCAATTCGCATTTTCCGATGGCGACACGGATCATCGTCCCATAAGCAAAGACGCACCTATTCGACCTGATAACCTGTCTCGGCCAATACCGGCGACCATTCGGCTTGGACGTCGTCCGGCGGCACGGAAGCGAGCAGGCTTTGCGTATAGGGATGCTGCGGGTTGGCGAAGACCGTCTCCGTCGCCCCGCTCTCCACCACTTCGCCGCGATACATCACCAGCACGCGGTCGCAGAGATAGCGCACGACGGAAAGGTCGTGCGAGATAAACATCATGGAGAAACCGTGTTCGTCCCGCAACTTCAATAGGAGATCCAGCAGTTGCGCCTGAACCGAAACATCGAGGCCCGATACGATCTCATCGGCGACCAGAATGCGCGGCACCGAGCAGAGGGCGCGGGCAATATTGACGCGTTGCTTCTGGCCACCGGACAGTTGTGAGGGGAAGCGCATCGCCGCATCCGGCGGCAGGCCGATTTCAGCGAGCAGCTCGGCGGCGCGATCCATGCGCTCTCGCTTGCCGGCGTGGAGGCCACTCGCCTCATTCGCCTGGGTGACGATGCTACCGACCTGGCGGCGCGGATTGAGCGCCGATTGCGGATCTTGAAACACCATCTGGATATGGTCGCGGCGATAAGCCTTTTCCGACGATCCATTGGCGGTAATATCGCGGCCCGCAAGCGTGAGGCGACCTTCGGTCGCTGTATCCAGCCCGACGACAAGACGGGCGAGCGAGCTCTTGCCGCTACCGCTTTCTCCGACGATGCCAACGAATTCGCCTTCACCGAGCGTGAAATCGACGCCGTTGACCGCCCTAAACTTGGGGTTCCTGTTGAAGGGGCTCCAGGCGACCGTGTAGGCCTTGGTTAGCTTTTCGCCTTGCAGATAGTTCTTCGCTGTTTCGACGTTGCGGGCCGGAGCCAACGGCGGCGGCACGATCTCAGGCGTCTTTTCCGTGCGGATGCAGGCGGCGATATGGTCGGGTGCAATTTCCGCAAGCGGCGGCTCGGCCTCGGTGCAGGCGGCGACGGCATTCGGACAGCGGGAGGCAAAACGGCAGCCGGTAATATCCTTCAGCACGCGTAGCCCCGGCATGCGCTCCGGCAGGATGTAGAGGCCGCGGCGCTCTCCACTGATGGTGGGATTGGCGAGTTGAAGACAGCGCGTATAGGGATGTGCCGGCGCCGAGAACAGTTGCTTGGCGGGTCCGCGCTCGGCCGGACGCCCGGCATAGAGCACCATGATCTCATCGCTGATCTGCGAAGCAAGCCGCAGGTCATGGGTGATGAAGATGACCGCCGTGCCGTCACGCTTCTGCATCTCGGCGATCAGCTTGACGATACGGGCCTGGATGGTGACGTCGAGGGCCGTTGTCGGTTCGTCGGCGATCAGCAGGCGCGGGCGGCTGGCAAAGGCCATGGCGATCAGGATGCGCTGGCACATGCCGCCGGAAAGCTGATGCGGGTATTTGCCAAGTAGCGCTGCGCCATGTGGCAGGTGCACCGCTTCGAATTCGGCAAGCGCCCGCTGCCGCCAGTGTTCGCCCGGAGCAAGGCCAATTCGCAAGAGATGTTCCCTCATCTGCTGACCGACGGTCAGCACCGGGTTGAGGCCGGACAGGGGCTCCTGCGGGATGAAGGCGATGTCCCGACCGAGCAGATTGCGACGGCGCTCCGACGCCATTGCTACAAGGTCCTCACCGGCGAATTCGAGTGTCCCCTTGGTGACGGCGAAGCCGCTCGGGAGGAACTGCGAAATAGTGCGACCGATCATCGACTTTCCGGCGCCGGACTCGCCGACGAGGCCGAGAATCATGCCCGGTGCGAGCGTGAAGTTGAGATCGCTCAGGACGGGAAAGGACTCGTTGCCCCCGAATGAGTCTACGCAGAGGTTTCGTGCGGCTAATATGGTCATGTCAGGTCCTCTCCGTCTGCGTCAGGCGCGAGTCGAGGGATCGGCGCAGACCGTCTCCGAGAATGTTGAAGCCGAAGACGGCAAAGAAGATCGCGAAAACCGGACAGAGAAGATTGAGTGGCGCCTCGTAAATGTTCTGCCGGGCGTCGGCGATCATCTGTCCCCAGGCGGGCGTGTCTGCACCGACGCTCATGCCGACAAAGGAGAGGATCGCCTCGACGATGACGGCGACGCCCATTTCCAGGCTCATGAGCGTGATCAGCAGCGGCAGCGTGCCGGGCAGGATTTCGCGCGTGATCGTGCGCCAATGGGAAAAGCCGACGAGCTGAGCGGCGGCGACATAGTCCCGCCGTCGCAGCACCAGCACCTCGCTGCGCAGCACCCGGCAAAAGCGCGTCCAGTCGACGAGCACGATGGCGAGGATCACATTGCGAATGCCGGTGCCGAGGCCGACCATCAGGATCAACGACAGGATGACGGGCGGGAACGAGAGCCAGATTTCCACGACGCGCCCGATCAGCCAATCGACCCAGCCGCCGAAATAGCCGGCGATATGCGCCAGGATCGCGCCGATGATCATGGCGCCGAACGAGGCGATGAAGGCGACGGTGAGTGCAACGCGCGTGCCGAAGATCAGGCGCGAGAGGATACAGCGTCCGAGGCTGTCGGTGCCGAGCGGAAACATCGCGTCGCCGCCATCCGCCCAGGCAGGCGGCGTCAGGATGGACAAGAGGTTTTGTTCATTCGGATCGTTGGGTGCGATCCAAGGCGCGAAAATCGCGCAGACCGCCAGGATGGCAATGATGACGAGGCCTGTCTGAACGCGGCCGGATCTCAACCAGAGCGGAAGATGTTTCATTATCAGCGCGCCGTCAGTTTTGGGTTGAGGATCAGGTAAAGACTATCGACCACGGTATTGATGACGAGGACGGCGACGCAATAGGTCAGGCCCGCGCCCTGAATGATCGGCAGATCGGCATTGCGGATCGCATCGACCATCAGATTGCCCATGCCGGGGTAGGAATAGATGAGTTCCACCAGGAGCGTGCCGCCGAACAGAAAGCCGAACTGCACGCCCATCAGGCTGAGTGTCGGTAGGATGGCGTTCTTGAGCGCGTGGCGGATGAGGATGCGTTTCTCCGACAGGCCGCGCAGCCGCGCCTGCTGAATATAATCATCCTGATAGGCGTCGAGCAGGCTCGATCGCAGCACGCGCATGAGCGACGGCGAAAGCGCGATGCCGAGCGCGAGGCTCGGCAGTATCATATGCTTGATCGCGTCCCAGAAGACCGCAATGTTGCCGGTGATGAGGCTATCGAGCAGAAGAAAACCCGTCACCATCGGTCGCTCGAAGCCGGGGCTGAGGCGTCCGGTAAACGGCAGGAGATTGAAGAAGACGCCGAAAATCAGGAGCAGGAACAGGCTCCACAGGAACTCCGGCAGCGACAGAAGCAGGATGGAGAGGAAATCCATCACGGCTTCTGCGCGCGTTCCGCGCACGTAGAACAGGAAAAGCCCGCCGGCGAGGCCGAAGACAGTGGCAACGACCATGGCGAGCACCGCCAGCTCGATGGTCGCGGGCAGCGTCGAGCCGATCAGCGAGGACACGTCCTGGCGGAAATGGATCGAGCGACCGATATCGCCATGCAGAAGCTTGACGAGCCAAATGCCGTATTGCTCGATGAGCGGCCGGTCGAACCCCATCTCCTTGCGCATCGCCTCGATCTCTTCGACCGTCGCATTCGGTGGCATCGACATTGCCGCCGGATCGACCGGCAGGACGCGCAGGATGCAAAAGAGAAGCGCGGACACGATGAGCAGGATCGGTATCGCGGTCAGAAGACGTTTTACCAGCAGTTTGGCGATGGTCACGAACATGCGCATGCCTTGTCTTACGAAGCCAGGAAGGCAGCCCGGAGCGAACCCCGGACCCCATGGTCTTTCAAGCTATGCAGCGCAAACTCACGACCACGACATGGTGTTGCCCAGGATCCAGGCGTTGCCATACTTGGCGTAAGCGAGGTTCTTTTTGCGGACCAATGTCTGGACGCTCTGCAGGAGCGGAATGGTGGCTCCGGTTTCGACGGCTTCTTTTGCAAGATCCCGGTAGCCGGCCACGCGCTTGTCATAGACAGGCTCGGCGAAGAGGTTGAGAACCTTCTGGCCGATCTCCATTCCCTTCCATGCGCCGAACGGCATTTTTGGATTCAGCAGATAGCCGGAGAAGATCTCGGGGTCACCCGTGGCGTTGTCGAAGCTATAGAGGGTCGCCTCCGGCAGTTTGCCGCCACGATTGAGCTCGAAATACTTCGAATATTCGATCTGCTGTATCTCGCACTTGATGCCGACCTTTCCCCACATCTGAACAAGCGCGCGGGCGATGTCGAAATCGCTGGGGAACTGGCCGTTGGTGGCCGCAAGCGTGATGGTTGCAGGCTTGTCGGCGCTGAAGCCTGACTTGGCGAGCAGCTCCTTGGACAGGGCTGGATCGTATTTGAAGCTGTAACCTTCGACGAAACCTGGTGTGCCAGGCGTCGCGGGAACCGAGAGCGGGACGGCCGCACCGCCATAGAAAGCCTTGGAAAGGGCAGCCTTGTCGATGGCGTGGTGTGCGGCAAGCCGGACATTCTCGTCGGCAAAGCCCATGTCGTTGCGGATCTGCAGCAGGATGATGCGGGTGAACGGATTGATTTCGGCGGTGAGCCCCTCCACCTTGCCGAGACGTTCGGCCTCACGGACGGGGATGTTGACGGTGAGGTCGATCTGGCCGGACTGGATGGCGGCGGTGCGCGCCGAAGGATCCTTGATGATTTCGATGGTGACGTTCTTGATCTTCGGCTTTGCGCCGAAATAATCATCGTTGCGCTGAAGCACGATGCGTGAGTTCATCTGGTAGTCGACGAGCTTGTAGGGTCCAGTGCCGACGGGCTTTTTCAGGAACCCATCCTGGCCGACGGATTCCATGTATTTCTTCGGAACGAGATAGCTTCCGAGAAAAGCCAGCCATTGCGGCGCGGTCGGTGTCGGTGCCGAGAATTTCATGATGCCGCTGGTCGGCGACGTAACTTCGATCGCGGTCAGATTGCGCCAGGAATTGGCGATATCGAGCTTCAGGCCGGATTTGATGCGATCGACGAAGGTGTAGCTGAAGTCCTCCATCGTCATCGGATCGCCATTGTGGAACTTGACATCGTTGCGGATCTCGAACGGCATGGAAAGACCGTCGGTGGCAAGGTCCCACTTGGTAATGAGATTGGGGATGAGCTTCAGATCGGGCGACTGATCGAGCGGCTGGTCAAAGACCAGCTTGAAGATCGGCTGCGCATCCGGAACGAAGCGCTGGTTCGGATCCCAGGACGGCACGTCGCTTGGCCAGCCGATGGAGACGCTGTCGGTGTCCGCCGCATAGGTGAAGCTTGCGCGCGAGAGCACGGCGCCGCTAACTGCAGCAAGGCCGAGCATCTGCAGGAGATTTCTGCGGTCTAGTTCAAAAGTCATCACGATCCCTCTGGTGTGCACACGTGGCCTTGCTGCTCTGTGCAGCGATAGGGGGCCGGTGAGCCTGCGGCGGTTGTTGAACGCAAGCCTGCAATCTTGCCGAGGGCTTTTTGGTTTTTGCTATTTTAGCCTCTTTTCGCGGGCTTCCCCTTAGCAATTACGGAGATCGTAGAACGGGCTAAAAATTACTTCAAGCCTAAAATTTATTGATTACTCGAATTTCATTCGGCAAGGGATGTTCCGGGATAAAAGGCGGAAAAATAGGCGTTTCAGGTGGGTGGAAGCGCAAGGCGTCGTTTTCTTTCGGCGCAAGAATGTGGCCAGGTCCGATCGAAGCCGAAAAAAACATTGACGCTCTTTCAAGTTATTTTATGCTTAAAATGTTGTTTGAGCGAATTGATCCTATCATCCCGGCAAATCCGAAGAGGGGACGTTGATGCTAGACCCGCATTGCCATTCAAGCAGCATCAAGGTGGAGCGCCCTGCCGCTCTCGCATTTGAATTGATGTCGGATGGGCTGAAGCAGGGAAGCTGGGCATGGGGCAGCTTCGACCGGAGAGAGGTCGAGCCGGGCCTGTTTTGCGGCACATCGATTTTCTCCGGCAAACAGACCTATGTACGCCTCGATGTGGATCGGGATCGTTTGCAGGTGGATTACGAGGTCGGCGGGTCGAAGGAGGCCATGCAGTTTCGCAACATGTCCCGCGTCATTCCCGGCGACCTGTTGAATATGGGGCAGAACACATGCGTCGTCACGCTGCTGACCTGGCGCCTGCAAACCCAGACCGACGCGGAATGGATCCAATTCGGCACGATCCATGAGGCGGAGATGTTCCTGATCAAAGGTCTTCTCGAGCGCGAATGAAGGACAACATGACACACTCTCCCTATCTATTGTTTGCAGATCGGGCACGCGCCAACCCCGAAGCAGCCTTATTGATCGCACCGGCCAGCGCCGGGCTACCCTATGCACCACAGGGGTTTCGTCACAGCTACGCCGAGGTGTTCGCTGAAGCTGCCGCGCTGAGCCAAAAATTTGCGGCCGCCGGTTACGGCCTTGGCTCGCGGGTGGCTCTGCTTCTGGAAAACCGGCCGGAATTCTTCACCTTCTGGCTGGCGCTGAATGCCATCGGCGCGTCGATCGTGCCGATCAATCCGGATCTGCGGCGTGACGAACTTGTTTTCCAGCTCGATATGGCCGAGGCGCCGCTGCTGATCGCGATTGCCGAGCGGCTGGCGGACCTTGCCGACATCCATCCCGGCAAGGTCACGGTAATCGGGGCGAAGGACGACATTCCGCCGTCGCCTGTGAGGCTGACGGCGGAGCCGGGCGGCCCGGACGCGGAATGCGCCCTGCTGTTCACATCCGGCAGCACCGGCAAGCCCAAGGGCTGCATGCTCTCCAACATCTATTTCATCCGCCTTGCCGAGTGGTACACTACTCAGGGCGGCGTTGCTGATATGGCGGAGGGTAGCGAGATTGCGCTCACGCCGCTGCCGATGTTCCATATGAACGCGCTTGGTTGCACGGCGGTTGGCATGATCATGAAAGGCGGCGCCATTGTGCCGCTCGATCGCTTCCATTCCAAGAGCTGGTGGGCCTCGATCGCCGATTCCGGTGCAACCATCATTCATTGTCTCGGTGTCATTCCGGCCATCCTGCTGCAGATGTCGCCAGTCGAGGCCGAACGCGCGCACAGGGTCAAATTCGCGCTCGGCCCCGGCGTCGATGCCCGGCACAAGGTCGAATTTGAGGAGCGCTATCGCATCCCGATCGTCGAAGCCTGGGCCATGACCGAGACAGGTGGGCGGGCCGTCACCACGACGGCGGCCGACGATTACGCGCCGGGACTGCGCTGCATCGGCCGGCCGCGCGCCGGCATGGAGTACAGGATCGTCGACGATGCCGGCAACACGGTCGAGTTGGGGACACCCGGTGAGCTTCTGGTGCGGGCGGAAGGGCGCAACCCGCGAGACGGTTTCTTCAGCGGCTATCTCAAGGATGAGAAAGCGACGGAAGAGGCCTGGGAAGGCGGCTGGTTCCACACCGGCGATGTCGTCTATGCCGGCGAGAACGGGTTGCTCTACTTCTTCGATCGCAAGAAGAGCATCGTGCGTCGCAGCGGCGAGAATATTGCCGTACTTGAAGTCGAGGCAGCGCTTGCCAAGTTGCCCGGCATCAAGGCGTCGGCGGTGACGCCGGTGCCTGACGATCTGCGCGGCGAGGAGGTTTTCGCCTTCATCGTTGAGGCTGAGGTTACAGCAGGCGGCGATCTTCAGCAGCGGGCCTCGCGTATCATCGAGGCCTGCGGTGCATATATCGCCTATCACAAACTGCCCGGCTATGTGGTCTTCATCGAGAAGCTTCCCGTCAGTTCCACACAGAAGGTCCAGCGCGGCGAGATCAAGACCATGGCGGCCAAGGCGGTCGAAGACGGCTCGGCGATCGACCTGCGCAAGCTAAAGGCAACGATCCGCAAAGGTGGCTGATGTGGAGCACTTTCGAAGGGCGAGTGCATCTGTTATACAATAAATCAAAGCTAAAATCCTTTCTAAGGAGATCCGTATGACACCGGAAAAAATTCTCTATGAAACCGCTGTCACCGCTTTCGGTGGCCGGGACGGCAAGGCGCAAAGCGCCGATGGCAGTTTTGTGGTTGGTCTTTCCGTGCCGAAGGGGCTTGGCGGGCCGGGCGGGGAGGGCACCAACCCTGAACAACTGTTCGCTGCCGGCTATGCTGCCTGCTTCCTCGGTGCGGTGAAGCTGGTCGCGCGCACCCGGAAAATAGCGCTTGCCGACGACGCGTCGGTGACTGCCAAGGTCGGCATCGGCCCGGTGTCAGTCGGCTATGCGCTCGCGGTCGAACTCACGGCTTCGCTGCCGGGTATCGACAGAGCTCTGGCGGAGGAGATCGTTGCCGGCGCTCACGAGCGTTGCCCCTATTCCAATGCCACGCGCGGCAATGTCGATGTGGTTCTGACGGTGGCCGGATGACGGCTTCGCGCCCCCGCAAATCCTATGACGGCGTGGTTCTGGCGGTGCCGGTGGCGGTGCCCTATGAGCGATATTCGATCGAGAGCGCGCATTGGTGGATCGGTCGGGCGTTACGAACGCTGGCAGACGGAGCGGGCATCAGCCATCGGGAATTCGACGGGTTTGCGGTCTCGAGCTTCACCATGGGACCGGATGCGGCGATCGCGCTGACGCAGCATTTCGGCCTGACGCCCCGCTGGCTGGATCATCTGCCAATGGGCGGTGCCTCCGGCATCGTCTCGATCCGGCGTGCGGCCCGCGCCGTGCAGGCGGGTGACGTGAATATCGTCGCCTGTGTCGCCGCCGATACTAATCAGGTCGACACGTTTCGCAAGACGCTCGCCAGCTTCTCCCGCTTTGCCCAGGACGCCTCCTATCCCTATGGCGCTGGTGGACCCAATGCCAGTTTCGCGCTGATCGCTCGGGCCTACATGGATCGCTACGGCGCTACACGCGAGGACTTCGGCAAGCTGTGCGTCGCGCAGCGCGACAATGCGCTGCGCTATCCGCATGCGCTGATGAAGAAGCCGCTGACTTTGGAGCAGTACATGTCGGCACGGCCGATTGCCGAGCCGTTTCATCTCTTTGATTGTGTCATGCCCTGCGCCGGCGCCGAGGCCTTCCTGGTCATGCGCGAGGAAACCGCAGTGTCGCTCGGCCTTCCTTTCGTGCGGCTGCTGTCGGCGATCGAGCGGCACAATGCTTTCCCCGATGATGCCGTGCAGATGCGCGGCGGGTGGGTGATGGATCGCGACGAGCTCTATGGTATGGCCAGCCTGACGCCCGATGATATCGACTTCGTGCAGACCTATGACGATTACCCGGTCATCTCCATGATGCAGTTCGAGGATCTCGGTTTCTGCGGTAAGGGCGAGGGGCCGGATTTCGTGCGCCAGCACACATTCACGATCGACGGTTCCTTTCCACACAATACCTCGGGCGGGCAGCTCTCGGTGGGACAGGCGGGCGCTGCCGGCGGCCATCTTGGCATCGTCGAGGCCATGCGCCAGCTTCTGGGCTCGGCGGGCGGCACACAGGTGGCGGACGTCAAGGTCGGCCTCGTGTCCGGTTTCGGTATGATCAACTACGACCGCGGTCTTGCATCGGCGGCGGCGATCCTGGCGAGGCAATCGGTATGACCCGTCCGCTCGCAAAACCACTACGCAAGAACCCGCTTTCCCGCACCAAGGTGCCCTTGCTGCCGCCATCGGCGCGTAGCCGCAAGGCGCAAGGGCTGACGCTTGCAGCCGCCACGGGCCGCTTCATGCTGCAATGCTGCGCCGAATGCGGAACATATGCTTATCCGCCGCGCGACGCCTGCCCGCGCTGCCTGTCGGCAGCACTTCCCTTCGTCGATGCGCCGACAGGCGGTACGCTGCTTTCCAAGACTTCGGTTGAGGTTACCAGTGATCCCTATTTTCGCGAGCATATGCCGTGGCGGGTGGGGCTCGTTCAGCTCGATTGCGGGCCAAGTGTGGTCACGCATCTTCATGGCGATTGTGCCGGCACCGGTAGCCGGGTGACGCTGTCGCTGCAACTCGACAAAAGCGGCCAGGCCGTTTTCTTTGCCAAACCCGTTTCGGAGACGCCGCATATGGAAGACGATCCTCAATGGCGTGAAATGACAGCCGACCCGAAGCATCGGCGTATGCTGATCACCGACGGCCGCAGCCCCGTGGCACTGGCTCTGGCCGCCGCACTGAAGAAGGCGGGTGCGTCCACGATTTATGTCGGCATCGCCAACCGCTGGAAGCCATTTGACGGCCAGTTGCAGCTCGAGGCGATCGACGGTGTCGAGATCGTCGATCTCGACCTCACGAGCGAGCGGTCGGTGCAGGAGCTGGCGGCCGATATCGGCGCCAAGGTCGAAGTTCTCATCAATACGGCCGACCATGTGCGGCCTGCCCATCTTTTCGACGCGGGCGCGGCCAATACCGTGCGCGACACAATGGATCATACGGTCATGGGTCTGATGCGCCTTGCCCAATCCTTCGGACCGGTGATGCGGGCGCGCGGCGCGGACGGTGTTGCCGCGGCCGCCTGGGTCAATATCCTCTCGGTGCACGCGCTCAGCAGCGGCCCGCAATTCGGCGTGCATTCGGCGGCGCATGCCGCCTGCCTATCCCTCTCGCAATGGCTGCGCACGCAGCTTCGTCCCGGTGGTGTGCGGGTGATCAACGCCTTTGCCGGGCCGCTCGACACGGAGTGGTTCCAGACTGTGCCGCCACCCAAGGTCGCGCCCAAGACGCTGGCCGATGCTATTGTCGACGGGCTGAAGCGTGGGCTTGAGGATATCTATGTCGGCGACGTCGCCAAGGATCTTTATGCGCGGCTTCTCGATAATCAAAAGGCCGTCGAACGCGAGGCGGAACAATGAGCGTCGATATTCTCGAAACTCTGGCTGGTTCGCTTGCCAGCGGTGACATCCGTGTGGTGGATCTCACCCATACGCTTTCACCGGACTTTCCTATCATCGCCATGCCACCGGAGCTGGGCCAGTCTGCCCCCTTCCGCATGGAACGTATTTCCCGTTACGATGCCGGCGGGCCGGCCTGGTACTGGAACAACCTCTCCTTCGGTGAGCATACCGGCACGCATTTCGATGCGCCGATCCACTGGTATACGGGCCGTGATCTGCCGCTAAATTCCGTCGATACATTACCGCCGACGGATATGATTGCGCGGGCCTGCGTCATCGATTGCTCACGCGAAAGCGTCGGAAACGCCGATTTCCTGCTGACGGTTGCCGATGTGATGGTGTGGGAAGAGCAGCATGGTCAAATTCCGCCACGCTCGTGGGTGTTGCTTCGCACTGACTGGTCGAAACTCAATGGTGCAGCTTATGCCAATCTCCTCGCCGATGGTGCGCATACGCCGGGGCCGAATGCGGAGGTCATGCAATGGCTAGTGACCGAGCGCGACATTCTCGGTTTTGGGACCGAGACCATCGGGACCGATGCCGGGCAGGCGGGCCATTTCTCGCCGCCCTATCCGGCGCATCACTATCTGCATGGCGCCGGGCGCTACGGGCTGCAATGCCTTGCCAACCTCGACCAATTGCCGGCGACGGGCGCGATGATTTTTGCGGCGCCTCTGAAGATCCAGGGCGGATCGGGAAGTCCTCTACGCGTGTTGGCCCTGGTTCAGTCGCGCTCGACGGGATGAGGGGCGATCGCCACGCGCCTGGCAGCGGTATCGTAGAAGCTCGTCAAAAGCTCCAGCATTTCGGTCGCATCGCCGAGCCCTTTTTCCGCGTGGTCCATTTTCTGGATGAGCGAGATCAGCAAATGCCGGCGCAGGGTGCGGTAGTCCTGCGTCAGCTTGCTGCCTTTGCGTGTCGGCACATAAAGCGTGTCCTTGCGCGACCGGCCCTTCACTCGCTCGATTAGCTGCAAGGCCTGCAATTTCTTGATCGCATATTGAATGTTGGCGGTGTCGTCGCGGCCGAGGAGGCGGGAGATTTCGGCAAGGCCCTTCGGCTTGTTGCGGTAGCGGATCGTATGAAGGACGGCGGTGTCGAGGCCGCTGAGGCCAGACCCGGCAAGCTCGCTGGCACATTCCGACTGCCAGCGCACGAAGGCCGCGGAAATCCGCCAGAGCGACCATTCGAATTCGGTCAGCGCCGCTTCCGCCACTTCCGTCGCCGTCTCGTCGAGTGGAATTTCGTTTGCTGTAGGCGAATTCATTTGGTTCTCCAGAGTGGATATGGCTACGATTAAAGCCTTAAATTCCCGTTTTGACGAGAGCAAAACGACGCGTGACAACGAACAGGACGAGGGAACAATGCGCATATTCTGGCAAAGCTTCATCGACGCCACGGCCAGCGCCACTTACATGCATAAGCTTTCGGACTACCTGAACGGCATCGCCGAGCCCGGTACGACAGTCGAGGTTTTCGGCATCAGTCCGCCGGACCGGCACTTCGGGCGGCTGGCGGAATTCCGTTGCGCGGCGATCGCGATAGACAACGGGCTCGAAGCCGAAAAGCGCGGCTATGATGCGGTGGTTCTCGGCCATTTTCAGGATCCCGGCCTTTTCGAGCTCAAATCGGCGGTGAGCATCCCGGTGATCGGCGCAGGCGAGGTCTCGATGCACTATGCCGCCCGCTTCGGACGGCGCCTCGCGCTTGTCACCCTCGATGACGTCTTTCAGACCTGGCACTATGAGCAGGCTGATCTCTACGGACTGGGCGACCGGGTGAAGCACGTGGTGGGGATGAATTGCGCGCCATCCGATTTCAGCGCCGCCTTTGCCGGCGACGATGAGGCGCGCAAACGTATGCTTGCAGCCTTCAGTGCCTGTGCCGAACCGCTTGTGCGCGATGGCGCCGATGTCGTGGTGCCGGCCGGCATCCTGCCCGGCCTGCTGGTCGGCGGCGAATATGGCTTCAAGGTGCTGCATGCGCCGGTCGTCAATCCAGCTGCGGTGACCTTGAAGAGCGCCGAAATGGATGTGCGCCTGCGGAAACTCAACGGCATCGACGTGAGCCGCGGCCCCTTCTGCTCGCTCGCAACGTCGGAAGCAGTCAAGGATTTCCGCAGCTTCGTCGCCCATGGCCGGCAGACGCCGTTGTTTTCAGACGACGTCTGAGTGATCTCATCCGATCGTTGGCGTCAGCGCAAGCGTTGCAGCGTTGCCTCTGCCGGGATCAGCGACACATATTTCTCGCCATCGAGTTGCTTGCGATGCTCGGTTTTCGCCGCGATGACCAATGTCGGATCGGTCAGCGCCCGCACGGCCGAAGCGGCCATGATCTTGCCGGCTTGCAGCATTCAGTCGACTGACGGCGGCGAAGGTGCGGCTTTGTGTGGAATTCCTAGCCACAAGGCTCAAGGTGCAGGCGGCATTAATGCCTTTCCTTGAGGAGCGCTTGCGATAGCATCCGGGATGCTTCTCCGGATTTAACCGTGAAAAGCTGCCAATTGTGCAGCCCCTCGATAAGGTCCTCGGTCGACTGTGTGTTCGCCGTCTGACTGCGTGCAGAAATACGCCATATGCTGGCCACCGTATCGGATCTGCTTCCAGCTTCGTTCAAAATGCCCGATCGTTCCTGATGTCGTTTCCAAGTCGCGCCACGCAACCCTCAATCTTGGCCAGCAGGATCTCGAAATCGATCGGCTTGGTTCCTTCGACATCATTGGATGGTTTCGGCAATAAGCTCTCGCTTACACTGCAGGCGCATTCGCAAACTGGAATTCCTTAGACTATTGGTGCTGCATGACGCTCAACCCGCCGTCCACAGTCAGGCAGGTTGCATTCATGAAGGGGCATTCGTCCGAGATCATGAAAACCGCAGCCATGGCGATCTCTTCGGGTGATGCGATGCGGCCGCCCGGATGAAGCTTCAGCGTTTCCGCCTTAGCTTTTTCCGGATCCGGGAAACTATTCCAGTAATCCACGACTTTCTGCGTCGCGACATAGCCAGGTGCCAGGGCATTCACGCGAACGTTCTTCGAAGCATATTCGATCCCCAGCGACTTGGTCATTCCCAGAAGGGCGTGCTTGGCGAGCGGATAGGGAAAGGTATGCGGAATGATCGTGAAGGCATGCGTCGAGGCGATGTTAAGGATCACGCCGCCCCCGTTGACGATCATCTGTGGCAGCACGGACCGGCAGCAGTTCCAGGCCCCCTTGAGGTTGATGTCGAAGCAGCGCTGCCATTCCTCATCCGTTGATTGCAACGGTTCCGCAAATACATTGACGCCAGCATTGTTGACGAGCGCATTGAGGCTTCCGATCTGCTTGTCTGCCTCGGCGATGGCCGCCTTTATAGCCGCCGCGTCGGTAATGTCGGTGGCGTGGTGACCGAGGATGGCGCCCTTCGCCTTCAGTTCAGCGGCCGTTTGCGCAAGAACCGATTCATCACGATCGACAAGGAAGAGACGTGCGTCTTCAGCCGCGAAAGCCTCTGCGATTGCCCGTCCAATTCCCTGAGCAGCGCCTGTGATAAAGACCCTTTTGTCAGAAAGGCGGTTCGGCATCCTGTATTTCCTCTTCAAGCATTGCTGAACATGGTGGGTGGTCAGGATTGGCATTATCCCGGGATTTCGTGGGGTTGCAGCCGGATTGAGCCCTCAAGACCTTCCCCGTGGTGCAGAACCTTCAGATCGCCCAGACCCGGCAGGTTATGGCCGTTGGCCAAATGGGACATTGGCTCGAAGCAGAAGTAGTCCCGGCGAAATTCGGGGTCAAACTTGCTATCCGAAAGAAAAATGAACGTATGCTGGAAAAGTGGGTCCGCGGTCAGGGCGAGGGCCGTGCGGTTTTCCGGCCAGGTGATTTGCGCCTCGCCGCTCCAGCCCTCGAAGCCGTTGTTGATCCAGCGGTTGGGCAAGGGAGACGGCCGCGAAAAGTCGAGCTCGGTCGGAATGTCGGCGGGCTTGCCAGGCAGCCAGCCGGCGGTCTCGGTCCAGTAGCGCTGCGTCTTCGCGCAAAGCGTCGTCTGCTCGGTCAGCGGAAAGAACGGATGCCAACCGAGCCCGAAGGGCAGGGCATCTTCGCCGGTATTCTCCAACCGCATATGCAGCCTCAGCCCGTCGGCAGACAAAGTGATGGTCTGTTTCACGTCGTAGCTGTAAGGCGTCCCCTGTCCTTGGTGGCGGTAACCGATCTGCACTTCGTTGCGGCTGCGGGACAAAAGCGACCATTCGCCCAACCAGCCGTCGCCATGAAGATAATGGGCGTCCCAGGACGTGTTGGGCAAAAGCGAATAGTTGCGACCCCCGAATGCGAAACGGTTGTTGCGGACGCGATTGCCGAAGGGGACAAGCGGATAACAGGCGGAGGAACGTGCATCGGCAGCGTCCTGCGCGGGTCTCAGAAGCGGGATCTTGCGGCCATCCACCAACCAGGAGAAATCGAGCAACAGGCCGCCCGACGTCGAAACACGGGCCGAAAAAGAGCCCGCCTGCAAGTCGATGAGAGCCATTGAGCGGCTGCCTTTCCCGGGCTGATCCTGATGCGCGGCACCCTATATTTGGTCGGGTGAAAGTCAATATATATGTACTATTTATTTCTATGGTTCGCTGGATGTATTCCGCTCAAATCCTTTCAATGACAGGAAAATGAGGCATTTTCCTCAAGATTGACCGCTAGAAACCGCGATTATAACCAGAAAAATCATACACAAATATTGACTGGTATGATGTTTCTTTTTATTCAATATCGGCTGCCGATGCGTGGCAGACCGAGATTTTCAGGGAGAGAGACATGCGTTTGTTCAAAGCAGCCATCGTGGCTGGCACGTTAGCCGTTTTGGCGGCTGGCTCCGCTTTTGCAGAGGACGTCAAGATCGGCTTCATCGTAAAGCAGCCGGAAGAGCCGTGGTTTCAGGACGAATGGAAGTTCGCCGACCAGGCCGCCAAGGAGAAGGGCTTTACCCTCGTCAAGATCGGCGCCGAGGATGGTGAAAAGGTCCAGTCGGCAATCGACAACCTCGGTGCGCAAGGCGCCCAGGGCTTCATCGTCTGTACACCAGACGTTAAGCTTGGCCCAGGCATTGTCGCCAAGGCCGCGGCCAATCAGCTGAAGCTGATGACGGTCGACGACCGCCTGGTGGATGCCAACGGCAAGCCGCTCGAAAATGTTCCCCATATGGGCATTTCGGCCTCGAAGATCGGCGAAACTGTGGGGCAGGCAATCGTGGACGAGGTAAGGAAGCGCGGCTGGGATTTGAAAAGTGTCGGTGCGATCCGCGTTTCCTACGACCAGCTTCCGACGGCAGTTGATCGCGTCGAAGGCGCCATCTCCGTGCTGAAGGCAGCAGGCTTGCCGGCTGCGAACATCTATGACGCCCCGCAGGCGAAGACTGATACCGAAGCGGCTCTCAATGCTGCCACGACGGTTCTCAACAAGCATGCCGACGTGAAGTATTGGGTTGCTTTCGGCCTTAATGACGAAGCCGTGCTCGGCGCCGTGCGCGCGTCTGAATCGGTCGGTATCGCGGCCGACAACATGATCGGCGTAGGGATCGGCGGCGCGGATTCGGCGATCAACGAATTCAAGAAGCCTTCGGCTACGGGCTTTTTTGGCACCGTCATCATCTCGCCGAAACGCCATGGCTATGAGACTGCGCTCGACATGTACGACTGGATCGCCAACGGCAAAGAGCCGCCGAAGCTGACGCTGACCTCCGGTTCCCTAGCGCTACGCGGCGATTACGAAAAAGTCCGCAAGGGTCTCGGCATCGAATAATCATCCACACAAGATGATTTTTAATCCCGGCGGCGTCATCAACACCGCCGGGTTCTTCCCCGATGGAGCGATGATGGCCTTCCTCGAATTCAACAATATTTCCAAAGGCTACCCCGGTGTCCAGGCGCTTTCCAACGTCTCCTTCGACGTGGAGAAGGGTGCGATCCACGGATTGATGGGCGAGAACGGAGCCGGCAAATCCACGCTGATCCGTATTTTGTCCGGCGATCAGGCCGCGGATCAGGGTAGCATTCTCATTGGCGGCGAGGAACAGAGGTACGGGTCGACCCGCGATGCGTTCCATGCGGGCGTCATCGTCATCCATCAGGAGCTTCAGCTGGTTCCGGAGCTCACCGTTGCCGAGAATCTCTGGCTCGGGCGCTTTCCGAGCAGAGCTGGGGTGATCGACAGCAAGACACTGATCCAAACCGTTCGCGCCAAGCTCGACGAGATCGGCATCGATGTCGATCCTTCTGCCAAGGTTTCCGCGCTTTCGATCGGCGCCCGCCAGATGGTCGAGATCGCCAAGGCGGTGATGTTGGATGCCCGGGTAATCGCGTTGGACGAGCCGACGTCGTCGCTGTCGTCGCGCGAAAGCGAAATTCTGTTTTCCCTGATCGACAGGCTGAAGGCGAGGGGCGCGGTCATCCTTTACGTTTCGCACCGCCTGGACGAGATTTTCCGGCTTTGCGACAGCCTGACTGTCCTGCGCGACGGCAAACTTGCCGCTCATCATCCCGATATCGGCGAGACGACACGTGAGCAAATCATCGCCGAAATGGTTGGCCGCGAAATCACCAATATCTGGGGCTGGCGCGAACGGCCGCGTGGCGATATCCGCCTCGACGTCAAGACTCTGTCCGGTTCAAAATTACGCAATCCGATCAGCTTTTCTGTCCGCAAGGGGGAGATCCTCGGTTTCTTTGGGCTGATCGGCGCGGGGCGAAGCGAGATGGCGCGGCTTCTATACGGTGCCGATCATCGCCATCAGGGTACCGTCACTATTGACGGCGTTACCGTTTCGCCCGGCAATCCGAAGGCGGCGATCAATGCAGGCATGGTTCTGTGCCCGGAAGACCGCAAGTTCGACGGCATCATCCAGGGTCGGTCGATCGAAGAGAACGTCACGATCTCGTCGAGGCGACATTTCTCTCCCTTCGGGATATTGAACCCGAAGAAGGAAGCCTCCGTCGCCGATCAGTTCATCGCCAAGCTCAAGGTTCGCACGCCGTCCCGCAAGCAGGACATCATCAATCTTTCGGGCGGCAATCAGCAAAAGGTCATCCTCGGCCGCTGGCTTTCGGAGCAGGGCATCAAGGTGCTGGTGATCGATGAGCCGACCCGCGGCATCGATGTCGGCGCCAAATCGGAGATCTATGAGATTCTTTATGAGCTGGCGGCCGGCGGAATGGCGATCGTCGTCATTTCGAGCGAGCTTCCCGAAGTCATGGGTATTTCCGATCGCATCATCGTCATGTGCCAGGGCCGCGCCGCGGCCGATGTCGCGCGCGCCGATTTCGATGAGCGCAGAATTCTGACTGCCGCCCTCCCCGATAAGAATGCCGCCGGCACAATTTAATTCAGGAATTATAACGATGAACTCGTTGAAAAAAATCCTTCTCGGCGAACAGGGCCTCGTGGTGATCTTCGCCATCGCCTTTGTGATCGTCTCGATGTTCGTTCCGAGCTTCCTGACGGAGCGCAATATGCTCGGTCTGCTGCAGTCGGTGGTGACGATTGGCATCGTCGCGTGCACGATGATGTTTTGCCTGGCGTCGCGTGACTTCGATTTGTCCGTCGGTTCTACCGTCGCCTTCTCGGGCATGATTGCCGTCATGGTATCGAACTCGACCGGCTCGATCCCGCTCGGCCTCGTCGCAGCACTGATCTGTGGCAGCATTGTCGGCGTCGTCAACGGAGTTGTTATCGCCAAGTTCCGCATCAACGCGCTGATCACGACGCTCGCCACTATGCAGATCGTCCGTGGGCTGGCGCTGATCGCTTCCGATGGGCGGGCAGTCGGCATCAACGATCCGGCCTTCTATCAACTGGCTCTCTCCCGCTTTCTGACGGTGCCGACGCCGATTTGGATTATGGTCGTCCTCTTCGTCATCTTTGGTTTCGCTTTGAACCGCACCGTCTTCGGCAAGAATACGCTGGCGATCGGCGGCAATCCCGAGGCCTCGCGCCTTGCCGGCGTCAATGTCGTCAACGTGCGCATCTGGATCTTCGCATTGCAGGGCCTTGTGTGTGCCATTGCCGGCATTCTGCTTGCCTCACGCATCACATCGGGCCAGCCGAATGCCGCAACCGGGCTTGAGCTTTCGGTCATCTCGGCTTGCGTGCTCGGTGGCGTGTCGCTCGCGGGGGGCAGGGCGGCGATGACCGGCGTGATCGTTGGGGTCCTCATCATGGGTATCGCCGAAAACGTCATGAACCTGCTCAACATTCAGGCTTTCTATCAATACCTGGTGCGTGGCTGCATTCTTCTGATTGCCGTCCTTCTCGACAATTTGCGGTCGTCGGCCGCTGGGCGTGGTGCTCGATTGTGACGAACGATCAGATTCCTTGGGAGAAGTCCGCAGACCTTGCAATTGCGCATTGATGCCGGAGCGTGGCACCGCTCATGATCTTGGTCGGGCCAGCGGAAGGGAGTGCAGGTGAAGAGTACGCGTTTTGGATCTCCGCGAGCGACGCATGTTGATACGCAACCTGCGCAGGGAAGGCGTAGCGTGCGGGAGGAGCTGCTGAAGAAATTGATTGGACAGATCGTCTCCGGAGATATTGTCGAAGGTTCCCTGCTTCCCAATGAGGCGGAGCTTTCCGAGGTGTATGGTGTCAGCCGCACCAGCCTGCGGGAAGCCATGCAGTATCTGTCGGCATTGGGAATGGTCCGGTCGCGCACGCGCGCTGGGACCAATGTTCTGCCTCGTGAGAACTGGAACTATCTGGATCCGCTGGTTCTGGATGCGACGCTGGAGCTCAGCAATGATCGTAGCTTTTATGAATCATTGCTCGATGCTCGACAGCTGCTGGAGCCGGCCGCGGCAGCGCAAGCCGCTGCGAATGCCACGGCAAAGCAATTGGCACAGATTGCTGAGGCTTTCGAGGACATGGTAGCCGCAAACGCACGCGACAATGAAGCATGGAGCCAGGCAGACCTCGAGTTTCATACCGCGATCATCAATGCCAGTGGAAATTGGGTCTTTCGCCAATTCGCGACTGCCATCCGGGCCGCGCTGCTTGCGAGTTTCCGACTGACCAACCGCGCCAGCCAGTCGCATGAATATGCGATTGCGCGGCATCAGGACGTGCTGGATGCGATCCGAATGCGAAGGCCGGATGCTGCTCGCATCGCCATGGAGCAGCTAATCGGCACTGCGCGGATTGAACTCAGTGATGCACTGCGCGAGAGTAGGCCAGAGGGAAAATAGGAGCGCAAGCGCCTTAGCCAATTTCCTCTCCTCTCGTCACGCTGTTAAGTCTTGTGTTTTCTTGACCCATTTCGATCGAGTGAACCGCGAGCCAGTTCAAAGCTCCTGCGCCGGATGGGTTAGCAAATGTTGACGAGGGCGCTTTAAACACTGGAAGGCGACGGCACGGGTCGAAGCCCCGTTCACTAAAGCGGATCACGCGCGAAACTGGCCATGCCCGTTCATTACACCTTCACATCGACCCTTGGTGACTGTTACGATGCCGTCCGCATGACACATCTTTTTGTTGCATCGCATCATCGAATACTGATTTACAAAAGTATTACTATATGATTTTTTGACTGCGGGCCTGAGAAGATGGGCCTTTGGGAGGATATCATGAAGTTGAAGACTGCACTGATCAGTGCCACGATTCTTGCTACCTGCATGTTCACAGCCGCATCGGCAAAGCAGCTGGTCGTCGGCTTCTCGCAAATCGGTTCGGAGTCCGGTTGGCGTGCCGCTGAAACGACCTTGACCAAGCAGGAAGCCACAAAGCGCGGCATTGATCTCAAGTTTGCCGATGCGCAGCAGAAGCAGGAAAACCAGATCAAGGCAATCCGTTCCTTCATCGCACAGGGCGTTGACGCAATCTTGCTGGCGCCAGTCGTCGAAACGGGTTGGGATGCCGTGCTGAAGGAAGCCAAGGAAGCCAAGATTCCGGTTATTCTGCTCGACCGTACGGTCAACGCGCCGAAAGACCTTTATCTGACCGCTGTCACGTCCGACTTGGTTCACGAGGGTAAGGTTGCCGGCGACTGGCTCGTCAAGACGGTCGGCGATAAGAAGTGCAATATCGTTGAGCTGGAGGGCACGACTGGCTCCTCGCCGGCCATCGCCCGCAAGAAGGGCTTCGAGGAAGCCATCAAGGGTCACGACAACCTGAAGATCGTTCGCAGCCAGACGGGCGATTTCACCCGCTCCAAGGGCAAGGAAGTCATGGAAAGCTTCCTGAAGGCTGAAAACGGCGGCAAGGACATCTGCGCCCTCTACGCCCACAACGACGACATGGCCGTCGGCGCCATCCAGGCGATCAAGGAAGCAGGCCTTAAGCCGGGCAAGGATATCCTGACTGTCTCCGTCGACTCGGTTCCGGATCTCTTCAAGGCGATGGCCGCCGGCGAGGCGAACGCGACGGTGGAGCTGACACCGAACATGGCTGGTCCGGCCTTCGATGCGCTCGATGCCTATCTGAAAAACAAGAAGGAGCCGCCAAAGTGGATCCAGACCGAGTCCAAGCTCTACACGCAGGCTGACGATCCACAGAAGGTCTATGAGCAGAAGAAAGGCCTCGGCTACTGAGACGAGGGGCGACCGTACCGGGCGAACAATTCAGCCGATGCAGTCTCTTACATCGAATGCCGGCGCATCATCTGTATGCGCCGGCTATCGCTTTCGAATATTGGCTCAACCCAAGGACATTCACGCTTCATGGCTCACGACGTCGAGCGACTTCTGACAGCGACAGGCTTTTGCAAATATTTCCCAGGCTCGACCGCCCTCGATCATGTCGATTTCACTTTGATGCGCGGAGAAGTCCATGCGCTGCTCGGTGAAAACGGAGCGGGTAAATCGACCTTGATCAAATGCATGACCGGCGCCTATCGCCGAGATGCAGGCACTTTGGTACTCGATGGCACTGAGATTGATCCGCATGATACGCTCGCAGCCCAGAAGCTCGGTATTGGAACGGTTTACCAGGAGGTGAACCTGCTCCCGAACCTGAGTGTGGCGGAGAATCTGTTTCTCGGTCGCCAGCCGAGGCGCTTCGGCTTGGTCAGCAACCGCGTCATGAACGGCATGGCCAGGGATCTGCTGGCGCAATACGGCATAGACATCGACGTTGGCCGTCAGCTCGACCGGTTCTCGGTCGCCATCCAGCAGGTGATCGCGATCGCCCGTGCCGTCGATCTCTCCGGCAAGGTCTTGATCCTGGACGAACCGACCGCAAGCCTCGATACGCAAGAGGTCGCCATGCTGTTCGGCATCGTTAGGCGGCTGAAGCAACGTGGCTTAGGGATTGTTTTTATTACGCATTTTCTCGAGCAGGTTTATGAAATCTGCGATCGAATCACCGTTCTCCGCAACGGCCGCCTGGTCGGCACGCGGGATGCGGAAGGACTTTCACGGCAAACCCTGATCGCCATGATGCTCGGCCGTGAGCTTGCGCAGGCGGAGAGCGCCGCAAAGCAGGTTACCAACGAAAGCGGGCCGGTAAAGTATCGCTTCGCGAATTTCGGCAAGCGCGGCAAAATCAAGCCCTTCGATATGGAGGTGCGTGGCGGCGAAGTGGTCGGCATCGCCGGTCTGCTCGGGTCTGGCCGCACCGAGACCGCGGAGGTACTCTTCGGCGTCGAGCGGGCCGATAGCGGCGAGGCGACGGTCGAAGGCAACAGCGTTACGCTTTCCAGTCCGCGCGCCGCCATCAAGAACGGTTTCGGCTTTTGCCCGGAGGACCGCAAGACGGACGGCATCATCGGCGATCTTTCCATCCGCGAAAACATCGTCATGGCCCTGCAAGCGCGTCGTGGCTGGGCGAGGCCTCTGGCGCGCAGCGAACAGAACGCCATCGCCGATCGCTACATCAAGGCACTAGATATCCGCACGACCGACCGTGAGAAGCCGATCAGGCTTCTGTCGGGTGGCAATCAGCAGAAGGCGATCCTTGCGCGGTGGTTGGCGACCAATCCGAATTTCCTCATTCTGGATGAGCCGACGCGCGGCATCGACGTCGGCGCGCATGCGGAAATCATCCGCCTCATCGAAGATCTTTGCCAGCAAGGCATGTCGCTGGTAGTCATTTCATCCGAACTGGAGGAACTTGTCGCCTATAGCTCGCGCGTCATCGTCCTGCGGGATCGCGAGCACATTGCCGAGTTGACCGGCAGCGAGATAACCGCCGGAAATATCGTCGAGGCCATTGCCACCACTCAAAATACCCGTGAGGACGCATGATCTCGCAAATTAAGGCATCCCTGTTTCGCTTGATGCCGCAGCTCATTGCGCTGGCGGTCATTCTTCTGTTGAATTTCATTATGTTCCCGCAGTTTTTTCATCTGGAAATTCAAAATGGCAGACTCTACGGGAGCGTGATCGACGTGCTGAATCGCGGTGCGCCTGTCGCGCTGCTGTCCATCGGCATGACGTTGGTCATTGCCACCAAGGGGATTGATCTTTCGGTCGGTGCGGTCATCGCGATTTGCGGCGCGGTAGCCGCAGCTTCAATCGTTGCAGGCTATTCGCTTGCCTATACCCTGTTGCTGACGATCGGCGTGGGTTTGGCGTGCGGCCTCTGGAATGGCTTTCTCGTGGCTGTGCTCGATATCCAGCCGATCATTGCAACACTGGTGCTGATGGTGGCTGGCCGCGGCATAGCGCAATTGATTACCGAGGGCATGATCCTCACCTTCAACAATGACGGGCTGATCTTCCTAGGCAGCGGCGCCTTTGCTGCGTTGCCCATGCCCGTGGTAATCTGGGTGCTCGCGGCGCTTCTCGTCATCCTGTTGGTCAGGCGCACGGCGCTTGGCATGCTGGTCGAAGCGATCGGCATCAATCGGCGGGCAAGCACGCTCTCCGGCATCCAGACGCCGGTGCTGCTGATCGCCGTCTATGCGCTGAGCGGCCTTTGTGCTTCCATCGCCGGTATCATCGTTTCGGCCGACATCAAGGGCGCGGATGCCAACAATGCCGGTTTGTGGCTCGAGCTGGATGCGATCCTCGCCGTGGTCGTCGGCGGCAACTCGCTGCTTGGCGGTCGCTTCAGCATTGTCGGTTCGTTGATTGGGGCGATGATTATTCAGTCGGTCAATACAGGCATCCTTCTGTCCGGTTTTCCACCGGAGTTCAATCTGGTCATCAAGGCAATCATCGTTATCGTCATTTTGGTCATCCAGTCTCCTGCCCTGCAGTCCGCCACCGCGTTCTTCCAGCGGCGCCGAGGCGAGGGACAGATGGTCCATAAGGAGCAGGCGAAGTGAATTCGAAATATCTTCCACTGCTCGCGACCATCGTCATCTTCATCCTGGCCTATGCGGGTTGCGTGGCGGAGTATCCCAACATGCTGTCGACGCGGGTGGCCGGCAACCTGTTGACCGACAACGCCTTCCTGGGGATTGCCGCGGTCGGCATGACATTCGTGATCATTTCGGGCGGCATCGACCTGTCGATCGGTTCGGTCATCGCCTTTACCGGCGTTTTCCTGGCGATCATCCTGCGGGACACCTCGATCCATCCGCTGTTGGCTTTTGCTCTCGTGTTGCTGATCACTACGGTCTTCGGCGCCGGCATGGGCGCCATCATCCACTATCTCAGCATGCCGCCCTTCATCGTAACGCTGGCCGGCATGTTTCTGGCGCGCGGAATTGCCTTCGTGATCTCCATCGACAGCATCCCGATCGAGCATGATTTCTATTCGCGGCTCAGCGATCTCTATTGGCTGATGCCGGGCGGCGGTCGATTGACCTTGATCGGCGGCGTCATGCTGCTCGTCTTTGCCGGCGGCATTGTTCTCGCGCATCGCACGCGCTTCGGCGCCAACGTCTATGCTATGGGCGGCGGCGTGCAGACGGCCGAACTCATGGGTGTTCCGGTTGGCCGCACGACCATCCTGATATACGCCTTGTCCGGCTTTCTCGCCGGTCTGTCCGGAATCGTTTTTTCTATCTATACATCAGCAGGATATTCGCTTGCCACGGTCGGTGTTGAGCTAGACGCTATCGCGGCCGTGGTCATAGGCGGAACACTGTTGACGGGAGGCGCGGGGTTCGTTGGAGGAACCCTCATCGGAATCCTGATACAGGGCCTGATTCAGACTTACATCACCTTCGACGGATCGCTTTCCAGCTGGTGGACGAAGATTTTGATCGGCTTATTGCTGTTTGCATTTATTCTGATGCAGAAAGGCCTTCTTCTGCTTTCCCGATTCAATCGACGTTACGTCTAAGGGAAGGGCGGTGCGGTAACATCAGCGGAGGGTAGATGTGGAATGCGTTGTCACGGAAGTTGACTCGCAGTCCGGCGTACAAAATCCGTTGCCGCTGGTTCGACTCCGCTCGAGAGCGCCGATTGTGGCTTTTGATCCGCTCGACAAGGCGTTGCGCGAGACCTTTGCGGCGCCTCTGCTGGCTGAAGCTCGAACCGAGCGATGAGGTCGCGGAGATTCACAATTTGGTTGACCAAGCCGTTTGTGGCTACGGTCAATTCCGGGGGGCGAGGAAGCAGAGCCTAGCCTTTATCCCACCTCTGAAAGTTCTTTATCCTTCGGGCGGCAAAATTCGATCAACTGCTTTGAGCTCATTGGTCGTGCCAGAGCGTATCCCTGCAGTAAGTGGCAACCAAGATCTCTCAGGATCTTCACGTGCTCCATTGTTTCCACGCCCTCGGCAACGATGTCGATGTTCTGCGACCGGCCGATTTCGATAATCGAGGAGACCAGACGCCGTTGAGATGGAGACGCGACAATCGGCTTGATAATTTCCCGGTCGATTTTAAGCCTTCGCGGCTCGAGCCTAAGTAAGCTTATGATGCTGGCATGCCCGGTGCCGAAATCATCGATCTCGATTTCAATTCCAAGCTCTTTGAGAGCTGGAACTATGTGATTGAGAACAGGCTGAAGATCATCGAAGGAGATTGTCTCCAGCAGCTCGAAACATAGGCGACCTTTCGCGAAGGGAAGTTCGGATAGCTCGGCAAGCAGATTTGCCTCCACCAGCCGACGCGCAGAAATATTGACCGAAACACGCGGGATGCGCATTCCCAGGCTGTCCCATCTTGTAAGCTCGAACAGAGCCTTCTGCAGGATTAGCCTATCCATGTCGCCGGAACGTCCCAAATTTTCCGCGACAGCGAGAAATTTATCCGGGGCGAGCAGACCGTTTCGCGGGTGATCCCAGCGCGCAAGTGTCTCGACGCCGGCGATATCCAATGTGCTTGCATTGAACTGCGGCTGGAAAAATGCAACCAGTTCGTCGCAATCGAGCGCATGATTGAATTCATCCGCCAATTCCTTCGAACCGATTGCGGCGCTACGAAGCGCTTCGGTGAAAATGGCCGCGCGACCGCGGCCCACCTTCTTCGCCTCGTACAGAGCCAAATCGGCATCCAAAAGCAATTGGCTCAGGTCCTGCCCACGAGCATATTCAGTTTCCCAGGCGACGCCGACGCTTGCGCCGACCACACACTCCGAGCCATCAACGAATAGCGGCTGCTTGAGTGTATCGACAATCTGTTGGGCCAATTCGTTTGCCTTAGGCGCGGGATCGGCGCTCCAGGTTGCGAAGATGAACTCGTCTCCACCGATCCGAGCCGCTACGTCGTTTGGGCCGGCCAAATTGACAAGGCGCGAAGCCACTGCCTGCAAGACCGTATCACCTCCGGCATGCCCTTTCGTGTCGTTGATCTCCTTAAATCGATCGAGATCGATATGAATCAGTATCAGACAATCTTCTGGATCGGGCCTCGGCGATTGCGAGATCATCTGATCAATAAATCGGCGATTGGGGAGCCCCGTTAGTGCGTCATGCAATGACAGGTATTCGAGCCTTTGCCGCGCTCGAACGAGCTTTTTCTTGTGAAGGCGAAGTTTTTCAATGGTTCTTTGGCGTGATTTGGTCAGAAAGCCTACCCAAACAATTGGCGCAACAACACACAAAGACAACAGGCAAGCATAGAGCTCAAAAGTGGCCATGCCGCTGTTTTGGCCCCATCCGCCCTTAGGCACTGCGACAAGGGTCCATCGGCCATAAGTCATATCAACGGATGCCACGACCGGATTCTTCGAAAAAGTTTCCAGGTTGCCGAGAAAAACCTGTTTGGCCAACTTCGGTTCCGCTACGGCGCTGACGGCAATCTCAAGGTCGGTCGATTCAAGGCCACTATCTTGGTAGAGCCTTGGTATGTCTACGATTCCAGAAATAAGACCCCAGAAGATCTGGCTTGTTCTGTCATTGACATAAACCGGGCACCTGACCACGAAAGCCGTTCCGCCCTGCACGAGCTCCACAGGGCCCGTCAAAACGATATTGTGGGTGTTGCGCGCCAGCATTGCGCTATCCCGTTGCCTTTCGTTCGTTCGATAGTCGAGTCCGATCGCTTTTTCGTTTCCCTTTTCTGGATAAACCCACTTGACCACCATGCCGGGAGCTGCGGCGAAGCTTCGCAATTGTGAATCCGGCTGCAAGATCTCCGCGGCGAGTTTGGAGAAAGCGCTTTGGTCCATCGCCGGGTTGACTGTGATACCGGCCGCCAGGCCTTGCAACAGTTTCACGTTGCCATTGAGGTTCGTCTGAAGCCGAGATGATATGGTGGCAAGCTCACCGGCAACAATTGAGCGTTCGTCGGCTAGCGATCGTTCCAGCCTCCAGTTCGTTGCAACACAGACGACGAATACTGCAATAGTCGTCGCAAATATTGCCGGAGCAAATGCGCTGGTATGGCTTACTGCAGAATTCGCGAAGCCACGCAATATTTTTTGTTTTCTTCGAAACTTCATCAGATTGCCGGTATAGGAAACGGGCCTGCATCCTTACACAGTTTCTTTAAAGCAACGCTAAGTCCGCTAACCAACCTGCTATTGATGAAAGCTGTGTGTGTTGTTGAGAAATCGCCGTAAAGTTATCGGCCTCGGGTTAAAGTGCCCTCGCAAATTCTCTCGTCCGAACGAGAGCCGCAACGTCGCGTGGGGTAAATATCAAGCTGGCGTGCGATGAGACTCCGCACGCCTTTGCTCGCGCAGACGTTCGAGATCAGTTTCCCAAAAGCATCGTGGCCATTGCGTTTGCGATGGCGTGATCGCCGTAAGGCTTCGAGAAGAATTGGCTTCCCTCAGGAAGGCTGCTCTCTTTGAGGATGGCCCTGCCGGAAGCAACGATCAATTTTACCGGCGGCCATCGGCTACGGATGTAGTGGGAGAGCTTGATGCCGTCCATCGTTCCGGGCATTTCCACGTCGGTGAAGACGAGGTCGATATCGGCCCTCGATTCCAGAATGCGAATTGCCTCGTCGGCGTTGCTTGCCTCGAGCGCCTCGTAGCCGGCGGATCGGACCAGGTCGATGGCGCCCATTCGAATTAGCGCGCTGTCTTCGACCACCAGGATGACCGCCTTGCCATTAAACATATGTCACTCGGTTTTGTGTGAGCCGGGAACCCTGGACTCAGTTGATAACGTTTCGGTGAAAGGTCAGTTCTTATGCGGCCGCTGGGATTCTGGTTCGACGGTCGGCTTCCCCGCGATGACTTATGATCACTGCGGTTCCTGGGCTTGCGTCGTTCAACTTAATCTCACCCTGTAGGTTCCGGGCGAGGGCCTCGACGATGCCTGTGCCTAGTCCAGCCTTGGCAGCAACGCTGCCAGTGGGCATGCCTACGCCATCGTCAGCTACCGAAAGTGTCCAGTCGCTGCCGGTCGAGCGATAGTCGATCGCGATCCTTCCCGTCTGCTGGTCAATAAAGGCGTGTTTGAGAGCGTTGATCACCAATTCGGTCACGATAAGCCCCAGGCTGACGGAGACGTCCGCTTCGACGGCGCTGTCATCCACCGTCACCGATATCGAGAACCGGCTCTCGTCAGCAATCATCGATGCGCCGAGGCTCTCGCAAAGCTGGGTGAAATAGCTACGAAGTTCGACATTGCCGCCGCTCGATGTCGAGAGTTGTCGCTGAACCGCCGCAATCGACATCACTCGATGATGGGCGTTGTGAAGATGTCCGCGCGCTTCCTCCGACTGCACCCGACGTGCACTCTGCATAAGGACGCTCGCAATGATCTGAAGGCTATTTGCGACGCGATGCTGAACTTCCTGTATCAGGATGGCTTTGTCCCGGACGAGGTCATCTTTCAGTTTTGCTTGGGCGCGCGCGTCGGTCACGTCGGAGAGGGCCACCAGCAGCCGGATATGGTCCTTGTTGCCGTCGTCAAGGATTTGCGCATTGACGACCAGTTGGCGTGTCTTCTGGTTTGGCCGCATAAGGTCAATTTCGTAGGCCTCAATCATCGCACTTCCGGCTGCCGTCGCCTTCAGAAGAGAAGTGAGCTTGGGCATGGCCCATTCGCCGTTTCCAAGTTCGCTCAGCGCTCTTCCGGGAATTGTCGCAGGATCGATCTCGAAGGTTCGGCAGAACGATGTGCTCGCCGCAATGACCTTCTGGTCTGCAGACAGGAACAGCAACGGCTCGTTTGATGAAACCACGACGGCAAGCGTACTCGCTGCCTCGAAATGGGCAATCGGTTCTTTGGACATGAAAATGGCCCTCATGGGCCGAAAACTCGCGTAGCGAATCATCACTCGGCAGGAGCGCCCTCAATGCAAACCTTGGAATGACGCTCTAAAGCACGCTAGCACATCCGCTTCCGATCGGCATCACACTTTATTGCCGTAGCAGGATCTTAAGCCAATCGCGACTGGTTCGCCTCCTGCCGGGAAATCGACCACAAAGATATTCGATGGGACTGGGTCTACTTGCCGGAATGTTGAACGTCGTGCACCTTGCTTCCAACATTTGTTGCTGCGCTGGACTGGAGATCAGCCATCTGCATCGCAGCCGACAGAAGTTCCTCTCGGCTATGGAGACCACTGTTATAAAGCCTGGCAACCGCCATTGTCAGCTTGCCGACGGCGACTGGATCTTTCGAGATACCCCTCGCACTGGAAACCTCCCTTACGACGCCTGCGCAAAGCCGGGCATCCTCCCGCGACAACAGTTGCGTTGAATTCATCTTCCCCTCCGAAAGTGGCCCGCCCCTTGATGGGGCGGGCTAAGCGTATCACTCTTAGAAGTCCATGCCGGCACCGGCGGGGATCGCCGGAGCGGCTTCCTTCTTAGGCTTTTCGGCGATCATGGCTTCCGTTGTTACGAGGAGGCCGGCGACAGATGCCGCATCCTGAAGCGCCGTGCGCACGACCTTGGCAGGATCGATGACACCCTGGGCGTAGAGATCCCCGTATTCACCCGTCTGGGCGTTCCAGCCGTAGGAGAATTCCGTCTTCTCGCGCAGCTTGCCGACGATCACCGAGCCTTCGGCGCCGGCGTTTTCGGCAATCTGGCGCACCGGCGCTTCGATTGCGCGGCGAACGATCTCGACGCCGACACGCTGATCCTGGTTGGCCGTACCGAGATTGTCGAGTGCCTTGACGGCCCGCAGCAGCGCCACGCCGCCGCCGGGTAGAATACCTTCCTCGACGGCCGCTCGGGTGGCATGCAACGCGTCGTCGACACGATCCTTCTTTTCCTTGACCTCGACTTCCGTCGAGCCGCCGACACGGATGACGGCGACACCGCCGGCGAGCTTGGCAAGGCGTTCCTGCAATTTCTCGCGGTCGTAATCGGAGGTGGTTTCCTCGATCTGCGCGCGGATCTGCGCAACGCGGTCGTCGATCTCGGCCTCGGAGCCGACGCCATCTATGATCGTCGTATTCTCCTTCTCGATCGCTACCTTTTTGGCTCGGCCAAGCATGGTCAGCGTCACGTTCTCCAGCTTGATGCCAAGATCTTCGGAGATGACAGTACCGCCCGTGAGGATGGCGATGTCTTCAAGCATGGCCTTGCGGCGATCGCCGAAACCAGGAGCCTTGACGGCAGCGATCTTCAGGCCGCCACGCAGCTTGTTGACGACGAGCGTTGCAAGAGCTTCGCCTTCGACGTCTTCAGCGATGATGAGGAGCGGCTTGCCGGACTGGACCACGGCCTCGAGCACCGGCAGCATGGACTGGAGGTTCGAGAGCTTCTTCTCGTGGATCAGGATATAGGGATCCTCAAACTCGACCCGCATCCTGTCCTGGTTGGTGACGAAGTAGGGCGATAGATAGCCACGGTCGAACTGCATGCCTTCGACGACTTCGAGTTCGGTTTCGGCGGTCTTGGCTTCTTCAACCGTGATGACGCCTTCGTTGCCGACCTTTTCCATCGCTTCCGCGAGATAGCGGCCGATCTCCTCGTCGCCATTGGCCGAGATGGTGCCGACCTGGGCAATCTCGGAATTGTTGGAAATCTTGCGGGCGTTGGTCTTCAGTTCCTTGACGACTGCGTCGACAGCCACATCGATACCGCGTTTCAGGTCCATCGGGTTCATGCCCGACGCCACCGCCTTGGCGCCTTCCCTGACGATCGCCTGGGCAAGAACTGTTGCGGTCGTGGTGCCGTCGCCGGCAATGTCGTTGGTCTTTGACGCGACTTCGCGCAGCATCTGTGCGCCCATGTTCTCGAACTTGTCTTCGAGCTCGATTTCCTTGGCGACAGTGACGCCGTCCTTGGTAATACGCGGTGCGCCGAAGGACTTGTCGATAACCACGTTTCGGCCTTTGGGACCGAGCGTCACCTTGACGGCGTTGGCGAGTACATCGACCCCCCGCAGCATGCGGTCACGGGCATCGGTGTTGAATTTTACGTCTTTCGCAGCCATTCTGTTCACTCCTTTAATAGGCAGCAAGTTCGACTGGTGATTGGAAGCGCCTTAAGCGGCCTGCTTCTGCGTTGCCTGGGCCTCGATGACGCCCATGACATCGCTTTCTTTCATGATCAGAAGGTCTTCGCCGTTGATCTTGATCTCTGTGCCCGACCATTTGCCGAACAGGATGCGATCGCCGGCCTTGACGTCGAGTGCCTGCAACTGGCCGGCATCATTGCGCGCACCGGGGCCGACAGCGATGACCTCGCCTTCCTGCGGTTTTTCCTTGGCGGTATCGGGAATGATGATGCCGCCTTTGGTTTTCTCTTCGGATTCAACCCGGCGGACGAGAATGCGATCATGAAGCGGTCGGAACGACATGTTTTCCTCCAATGGACAAACAATGATGACGTTGTTCCCCGGCCGGACCGGATGACCAGTCCGGGCGGGCGCAAAACCTCGATCGAGCGTCTTGCGCGAAATGATCTGGTTTGTCGGATTTTCGATTTCAAGAGGTCAAAATAAAAAAATTAGCACTCTTCAGGAATGGCTGCTAACACACTGGAAAGGAACAACAACCTGGCCTCGAGCGTTCAAAAAATCATTGATGGATGCAAAAATTTACGCCACCTTCAGATTGTTACGAAACGGAGATGAAGCATGCGATTTTCATCGGATCTGGAGCGTCAGCTCAACGGTTATGGCCTTACCACCGCGCATATCCTCTACCGCATTCCCGATTTCGAATCCGTCCTTCAGACTTATGTCTGGCAGGACTATGATTTGGCTCCCGATTTCCCTGAGATGCAGAAGTTCCTCAACTACTGGCAGGCGAACCTTGACGGGCCGCTGCATTCAGTGCGCTACACCCATCAGCGTCTGATCGGACCCAGCGAATGGCGCCGCGTTGAAGGCGAGTTCAAGCTGCATTGAGGCTCGAGGGTCTCCATCCAAATCCGGACGTTATGGAGGCCCAAAGAGCTCAGTCGCCAAGGAATATACAAGCAAGAAAAAATTTTCAGACGAGGCTCTTGAACTCAAAAATCCGAAAAACCAAATCGATTGCCGCCAGCCGCTGAGAAAAGGGCTGGTCATGCTGGGAGCGCTGTCTTTCGGCGCTTCCGTATCCATGTTGCTTCAAGGAGGATATGGCTATGGCAACGACTTATAACTATGCACCCCTGTTCCGCTCGAGCGTCGGCTTCGATCGGGTCTTCGATCTTCTGGAAAATGCCCAACGCGGTCGTTCGATCAGCGATTGGCCACCCTATGACATCATCAAGACCGGAGACGACAGTTACCGAATTACGATCGCGGTGGCGGGCTTTGCTCAAGACGATCTCGACATCACCTTCCAGTCCAACCTTCTAACCGTGACGGGCAAGAAGGAGGAGACCCCTGGTGAGGGCTACCTGCATCGCGGCATCGACGGCCGGCCGTTTGAACACCGGTTTGAGCTTGCCGACCATGTTAGCGTGAGCGGAGCCGATCTGAAGAACGGTCTGCTTTCGATCAACCTTGTTCGCGAGATCCCGGAGGCGCTCAAGCCGCGGAGAATCTCCATTGAAGCCGCGCCCGCTTCGACATCGACTGCACCCGCACAGATCGACGCGCAGAAGGCAGCTTAATCCGCATTCTGTTGAGCAAGGGCGCCGTCATGACGGCGCCCATCAACATCTGGGTTGGGAAGGAGAGCATGATGAAACCCGATATGTTCCAAGAGCCCGTTTCTATTCTTGTCGGCCTCGGCTTTCCGGCCGAGATTCGTTCGGTGACGGAAGCTTATCGACATCTCATGGAATGGCCGGCCTCTTCTAGAGACCCCGCGCATTCAATCGCGCTCAAGGCCTGCGATGCGGCACTACGAGGTGAAATTGAAGCTGAGACCGTGCGCGGCCTATTTGCCGCCTTCGCCGAGAAACACGATCTCCTGGCGCCCGACGGCGATGTCATCGTCGCGTCCCGGCTGCGGCGGGACAGAGATCCGCACGTGCGTTGAGAGGCGTCGATGAAGGAGAATATCTTGAAACAAGCCGTCAGCGATGCCGTGGCGATTGGTCTGGCTGTTCTGATGTCGCGAACGTCAAGTTTCGGCGTCTCATTGACGTCGTGACGACAGTCCGCGCTTCCGAAGATGACAATCGGACGAACTTGGCGGACTGAGCGTTGGATATCCAGGGATCGATTCGAAGACGGTTTCGTACGGGGAGCGCTTAAACCGGTTCGATCCACGGGGTGCGTTTGCCTCGGTCAGCGCTTTGGCAGATGACGAACCATAGTCTCGATCCAGCGACGTGTTTCGTCGACTTGGTAACTGCCATAGCACCTCGACCAACGCACAAAATTTCCACGTCGTGAACGCTCACCGGGAAATGGATAGCCGCGAAGTTGGGGCAAACCTTTAACTCCGATCAATTTCGCGCCGGTTGCTGTCTTTTGCGCGAGATTGATTGTAGCGAGCTTCAATACCGCCGCCGGGTCCGGTAATCGGAAAGCTTTCAGAAGGTCTATCGAGGTAACGAAGCTAGGCCGGTGGATGGCGGTTTGCTCCGTCGACGCGACAAGCTCTATCGGCTGAGCCAGCCCGTGCGGTTCATGATCGGTGCCTGTTTCGGCAGGGTTGCTGCTGCTAGTGATGTTCGAGCGCGATTTGCCGGCAATGTTCGAGATAGGCTTTGTCATGGATCGACAAGAGCTCGGTTACGCACGTCCAGAGCCACGACGGTGCATCCGGCTTCCTCTTGCGCCCGCTGGTAAGTTCGCCCGTCCACGAACGCCACTCTTGCTCGCCCATCTGCCGGGCGTGAGCAAGGCCCACGACCCCGCCGAGATAGTGGCCGATTTCGCAGAGTTCTTTTGCGCCAAGACGTCCGAGGTCGATTTTCATATCCTGGGGCGCGATCTCGCGAACGAACACAGCCTTGTCCATCACCCTTGCCGCAACCATGCGATTGCCGAGATTGGGCGACAGAGCCTTTGCTCCCGCAACGACCCTTTCGGCATCGTCGCGCGGCATTCCGGATCCGGCCGCCGAAGGGGCGGCGGCACCCATTGCCTCCTTGATATCAAGCAACGAAACCGGCCGGTGCTTGCCGTCACCAACCAAAACAGCGCATCGCAGATGGCCGAGCGAACTGCAGCCCTTGACCCAGTAAGCTGCGTCAAGCACGGTCTGATCGCCCGATTTTTGCAGTTTTTCCGGCTCAAGGACGATTTCCCCCAGTTTCCTCTGCCGGCAAAGCGCAAGAACCGCGGCGCGTTCGGACCTGTGCAGCGGCCAAAGGCGCTTGTTGCGGGGGAGCAAGGGGTGTTTTGTCTGAAAATTCTCCATTGCGAGATCTCGCCAGCGCCTACGCAATGAATGTCTAACAAGCTTTCTGATGTCCTTCGGTTGGCGCAGGTGCGGTGTGTGCGCCTGACTTTCCCCGGATGCGGATTCGTATCCACCAATCAGGGCATCCAGCATTCTCGCAGTGGTCACACCAGGAAGGTCAGAATCCCGCGCGGCGGAGGCGAGAGAAAGCCCCAGCCTTATGAGATCGTGAGCGGGATTGCCAATGACAGCCTGATCAAAATCCCTAATCTGAACGGCAACGTCGCCGTTGCGATCCGCCAATGCCCCGAGATTGCCCAGATGACAATCACCACAGATCCACACGGCGGGTCCGTCAGGGACTGAGAAAGAGTGTCGGGCGAGCCAGTTGTAAAACAGTCTGGTGGTCCCCCTAATGTAGGCTTCCGGGGACCGTGCCATCTTGAGGTTTCGTCGGGCGATCAGGAGAGAATCGCGGTCCTTGGCGCTCATCCGTTAGCCCTCGCGTCGCACATCGTAAGGCGCGGCGTGCATCCTGATAGGCGGTAATTCAAAATGAGTGTCCGCTGCACGGCCATCCTCGCGAACGCTTGGAATAATTATCATAACGCCGCCTCATCGGAACAGTTCCGCAGGCCGACCGGCGTTGCCTCCGACCCCACTTCAGCGATCGACCGGCTGGGCGTTGCCTTTCGCTGACGCGGTAGGACATTGAAACTCACTTGTGAGCGTGGGCACGGAACAAACTTCGTTCGCTTCGGTTACCCCTCCTCAGGAAACAAGGAGGATCACCAATGGATCATACAAATCATGTTCGCCTCGCCACGACTGAACTGACGCCTGCCGTGCTTGAAGGAGCGACCATTTACGGCGCGGACGACCACAAAATAGGCACGCTGGATCACATCCACGGCTCCGGCGTCAGCGGCACCGCCGTCATCGACGTAGGCGGCTTCCTCGGCATCGGAGCAAAGCCCGTAGGCGTTGCGCTGACCGATCTGCAATTCATGCGCGACGAGGATGGCGATGTCCATGCCGTCACAAACTGGACAAAGGATCAGCTCAAGGACATGCCAGAGCACAAAGACTAGCGTTCTAAGCTCACGAACATCAAAGCCCGGCCATCGCGCCGGGCTTTTCCGTATCTCGGCGGCCTTGTAGAGCTCGGCGATCCGTAGGCAATTCCTGGGCGAAACAATTGAACAACCGCATTCAGTCGCAACTGTCGCTGATCGCGGTGATCGAAGCCGCGATCAATCCGTATTGCGTGGCGAACGCGGAGAAGGCTTCTTCGTTAACATCGAGCAGGACGATGTCGGTCTTTTGCCCGCTTGCTTCATTGATTTTCTGGAAATTCCTCACGGGGAGGCTCATCGTTCGCAATGAATGATAAGGCCTCCGGTCCCCTCCGAATGGCGATCCTTGGCGTCAAAGGATCGGTCTGCCGCCGGTAACCGCGATCGTGGCGCCAGAGACATAGCTGGATAGAGGATCGGCCAACATCACCTACGCCGTCGCTGAACCGCCGAAGAGTTCCGGTTCGATAACAGATCGCAGGACCCAGCAGCCACCACTTAGGCCAGATGGCGGCCACCTTCATCTTCAGACTACTACCAGGCGATTTCATAGAACGACGCCCCGCGGCTCTCTGGGTCACAGGAAGGGATATTCCTGTGTGGGACAACGTTGGCAACCAAGTGTCGTGGATCTATTTAGACGTTGAAGTTCGGCATTATGCCACGCATCGTTAGCGCATTTTCGCAGGCCGCTCCCGACGCAGTGTTGTCGAAAACGCACCAGCTGTCGGCGGCAAGCAACCCCGCAAAGGAAAGGATCTCCTGGTCGTCGTAGCTCGAATAGAGGATTTTTGGTTTGCCGTGCAGACGAACATAACGAGGCGGATGCAGAAAATCCGTAGTCCGCCAGACAGGAGCGGGATCTGCCAGTACCCGGTCAAGCGAATATCGGTCAATCAGAGCCCTTGCTTGGGCCGCCGCCCAACTTTCGTGTCGAACCTCAAGAACGATTGGGCCGGGATGCGCACTTCGCATCGTCTCGAAGGCGCGCTCGGCATCATACGGATCGAACATTAAAGTCGGTGGTATCTGGCAAAGCAAAGGCCCGAGTTTCTCGCCCAGCGGCAAGATCTTCTGGAGAAAGATTTCGAATGCTCCGCCGATGTCTCTTAGCTTGCGAACATGGGTGATCTCTTTCGGAATCTTGATCGCAAACCGAAAATCTTTCGGAACTGAATCAGCCCATCGACTGAAGGTGGCTGCTTTATGCTGCCTATAAAACGTCGAACTTATTTCGACGCCCTTAAACACCGCCGCGTATCGGCTAAGTCCACTTCCTTCTTCGGGAAAGCGGTCGGCGACTGCTTTTGGAATTGACCAGGCGGCTGTGGCAATGATCGGCAAGTTCCAGTTCCTCTCGATGGGCGGAAGCGCTTGAAGAAATTGCGTGATGCCTGTCAGTAACCGAGAAGCCGGGGCCGTTGTTCCAACTGTCCATCGCCGGCAGGCGGGCCTGAACACGGCGATACACCGCTCGGGCGACCTGGGCAGCCCGCGGACTCGCATCGATCTAATGCGACTGGCCGACAACAACGCCAGCTTCTCGAGAGGGCAGATTTACGGAGCCGCCGGCCTGAAGCGGCCGACCCTAATCCGACGTCGTTTATGGCAAACGACCATTCAGCAGATGAAGCGCCCCGGTCCTTACAGTCCGTAGTTGGGCAAAACCGTACGAAGCTCGAGATCGATAGCCCGCCATGACTTCAAGAAGGAAATTGGCTCCGCACTCCCGTGATCACAATACGTCGCTCGAGCAACATCGCCCCGACCAAGTGTCGGCTCAGTGCCGCGTTTTTGTGACGCTTCCAGATGGCCACGTTTAAACGGCACCGGGAATTTCCTCTGTCACAACTTCGAAACGCGACAGGGTTGCAGGGCCGAAGGCAGTTGTGAGCGCAACGTCGGTGGCGTCCCGGCCGGTCGCCATCAAGATGCGGCCAATGCGCGCCTTGTTGTGCCGGGCATCGACGGTATGCCAATGGCCTCCGAGATAGACTTCGAACCAGGCGCTGAAATCCATCGGGCTAGGATCCCTGGGGACGCCGATGTCGCCTAGATAGCCTGTGCAGTACCGTGCCGGGATGTTCATACAGCGGCAAAGCGTGATGGCGAGATGTGCGAAGTCGCGGCACACGCCGACGCGGTCATTGTATCCGCCAAACGCCGTCCGGAGGGGATTCGCCTTCTGATAGTCGAACGTGATGTGATTGTGTACGAAATCAAGGATTGCCTTCACGCGTGGCCACCCGAGGGGCGTGGACGAGAACTGCTTCCAGGCGAAGTCCGTCAGTTGGTCGGTATCGCAATAGCGGCTACCCAGCAGATAGACAAGCACCTCGTCCGGCAGATCCTTGATATCGTGCTGAAATGCATGTTGCGGCACCGGATCTGGAAGACCTCCGTCATAGATCTCGAACTCTGTTGAGATCGTGGTTATTCCGGGCGGTGCGACGATTCGGCTGCAAGCATTACCGAAGCCGTCAATGTAGGACCAAGCCTCGATTGGCCGATCGAAAATCACGACCTGTTCCGTAAGAAGATCCACGCGGCGGGAGGGGTGAATATTGAGGACCAACAACATGGGGGTGGCCTGCTGGCATTCATAAGCGAGGTGAAAGCCCGCGCGTATCTTCATCATTGTGTCCTTCGTACGAGATATCCGCCAGAAGCGATCATTTAGCGGTAACGCGCGGGCAACGAAGGTGTTCCGCTCACTCGTGGAGTCCTAATGCTGCGATCATCGGTCGTGACTTTCACCTGTACGGACATGTCGGCAAAATCGTGTGGACTTCCGGCGCAGCTTAATTCCCCACCAAACAGCTCTTGTCGCTCATCCTAGCTTCAAGGATCTGGGAGCCGGCGCGGATCTCAGTTGAGGACATACGCCGAAACAAAGAGAGAACATAGTCAATCTTCGCGGCGGTATCAGCAAGTCCAATTATATGGCTCCTGCACACTGGGAAACTACTAGCCCGCCAGGGCGTTTTGATTCTGTGAGGTTAATAGCAGGAGAAGGGCAATGGCAGACGACAGTACCACGACAATGTGGGCGACGTTTGACTCCCGCGAGGCGGCCGAGCTTGCCGTCGAACATCTGGTTGAGCTGCGCGGTATCTCAAGGCCGGACATTTTCATCCAATCTGCCACGACCGAAAATACCGCAGGCTCGGCATCGTCCGGTAGTGACGCCTCTCACGATGGAGAAGCGCGCACCGACGCCGCGCTCGAAGGTGAGATCGTGGTCGCCGCCGATCAGATCGCCTTCGTTCAACGCAATCACGGTGATGCCGGCGCGATCCGTGTATTGGGTCGCTAGGTCGCCAATGGAAGCCGGCGGGAAAGCCGGATCCCTTCTTTTGCCAGAATTGGAGGAGCTTGGAGTTTATGACCGACAATCTTTCGATGTACCGTGCAAAGCGCGATTTCAAGAAGACCGGGGAACCGAGTGGCGAAGCTCAAGTCAAGCCATCGAACCGCCGGCGATTCGTGATCCAGAAGCACGATGCTACCAGTCTCCACTATGACCTTCGGCTTGAACTCGACGGCGTCTTCAAATCCTGGGCCGTGACGAAGGGGCCTTCGCTCAATCCGCACGAAAAGCGGCTGGCCGTGGAGGTGGAAGATCATCCGCTGGACTACGGCGACTTCGAAGGCACGATCCCAAAGGGGCAATATGGCGGCGGTACGGTCATGTTGTGGGACCGCGGCTATTGGGAACCGGAGGGCAGCAAGTCGCCAGAAGAGGCTCTGAGGAAGGGCGACTTCAAATTCACCCTGGAAGGCAAGCGCCTCCATGGGAGTTTCGTCCTCGTTCGCATGCGGCATGACCGGGATGGCGGCAAACGGACCAACTGGCTGTTGATCAAGCATCGTGACGACTTTTCGGTCGAGGAGAACGGCGCCGCTGTCCTTGAAGAAAACGCTACGTCGGTGGCGTCCGCGAGGACGATGGAGGCAATCGCATCCGGAAAAGGCAGGAAGCCGAAGCCATTCATGCTGCAGAATGGCGAGGTCGAGGCGGATGCAGTATGGGACAGCAGTCACGGTCTTGCCGTCGAGGGACGCCACACAAGGACCAAGACCGCGAAAAGGCCGGCCGCCGCCAAGCGGATGAAATCCGCCATGCCGGATTTCATCCCGCCGCAACTGTGCGAAACCCTGGCTCGCCCGCCATCAGCCGACGGTTGGATCCATGAGATCAAGTTCGACGGCTATCGCATTCAGATGCGAATTGAGGATGGTGAGGTGACGTTGAAAACCCGCAAAGGCCTGGATTGGACAGGCAAGTACCCGGCCATCGCCAGGTCGGCTTCCGCTCTTCCAGATGCCATTATTGATGGAGAAATCTGCGCACTCGACGAAAACGGCGCCCCGGATTTCGCCGCTCTGCAAGCCGCGCTGTCGGAAGGAAAGACCGACGCTCTAGTCTACTTCGCGTTCGACCTCCTTTTCGTCGGGGACGAAGACGTGCGCGAGCTCCCGCTCACCGAACGAAAGGAACGGCTTGCGGCGCTCTTGTCGGGCGCCGGCGAAGATCCGCGTCTGCGCTTCGTCGAGCATTTCGAAACCGGTGGCGATGCCGTTCTCAGATCTGCCTGTCGTTTGTCGCTGGAAGGGATTGTCTCCAAGCGGGGCGATGTGCCGTACCAATCGGGCCGCACGGAGACCTGGGCGAAGTCGAAATGCCGGGCAGGGCACGAAGTCGTCATCGGCGCCTACGCAAAAACCAATGGCAAGTTCCGATCGTTGCTCGTCGGCGTCAATCGCGGCGACCACTTCGACTATGTCGGGCGCGTCGGCACGGGCTATGGCGCCAAGACCGTCGAGACGTTGCTCCCCAAACTGCGGGAGATGGAAACATCTAAATCGCCGTTCACGGGGATTGGCGCGCCGAAGAAAACTTCCGATATCGTTTGGCTGAAACCAGAACTCGTTGCCGAGATCGAGTTTGCCGGCTGGACGGCCGATGGCCAGGTGCGTCAGGCGGCCTTCAAGGGCTTGCGGGAAGATAAGCCGGCCGCAGAGGTCGAGGCCGAGAAGCCGGCCTCACCCGCCAAAACCGAGGTGCCCGACCCCGAGACGTCGAAACCTGCGCCAAAGCCCTTTCGGAAGGGCGGGAAGGTGGAGGTGATGGGCGTGATGATTTCCAGTCCGGACAAGCCGCTATGGCCGGATGCCGGTGATGGGGAGCCGGTGACCAAGGTTGATCTGGCGCGCTATTACGAAGCCGTCGGCTCCTGGTTGATCGACCACATCAAGGGGCGACCTTGTTCCATTATCCGCATACCCGACGGCATTGGGGGAGAACAGTTCTTTCAGCGACACGCCATGCCGGGAACAACGAACCTGCTGGAACTGGTTACGGTTCTTGGCGACAAGAAACCATACCTACAGATCGATCGGGTCGAAGGTCTTGCTGCGATCGCCCAGATCGGCGGTGTCGAGCTACACCCGTGGAACTGTGAGCCTGGTCAGCCGGAGGTGCCCGGCCGTCTGGTGTTCGACCTCGATCCCGGTCCCGATGTCAAATTCTCCACCATCGTCGACGCCGCCCGCGAAATCCGCGACCGGCTGGACGACCTCGGGCTCGTCAGCTTCTGCAAGACGACGGGTGGCAAGGGACTGCACGTGGTGACGCCGCTTGCCGTGCCGAAAGGCAAGAAACTCAGCTGGGACATAGCGAAGGGCTTCGCCCATGACGTCTGCGAGCAGATGGCACGTGACAATCCGGGTCTCTACCTGATCAAGATGGCCAAGAACCAGCGTGAAGGGCGCATCTTCCTCGACTACCTGCGCAACGATCGCATGGCGACGGCTGTCGCACCTTTGTCTCCACGGGCGCGGCCGGGCGCCACGGTGTCGATGCCGCTGACATGGACCCAGGTCAAAGCGGACCTCGATCCAAAGAGATTTACGGTTCGCACAGTTCCTGGGCTGCTTGCGACAAGCTCGGCATGGCAGGATTATTGCGACGGTCAACGGCCGCTTGAGCAGGCTATCAAGCGCCTCGGGAAGTCCAGACAGGTAGCTTGAGCGTTCGTGGCGGCCTGGCGACTGAACAGGATTTCGAATTCGTGCGGCAAGGCACCATGGAAAAGGAACAGAACGAAGCCACCTCAACTGAGCCGCGCGTTGGCGCAACGACAGACTTGCCTCACGATCGGATTACCGTGCAGCGCTTTCGTGAGTCTTTCCCGCGTGCACGCTGGAGTGACACCTTAAATGCCTGGTTTGTGCCCGGCCGGACCGCCGAGAGGCGAATTGGACGCTGGCGCGCCGAGATGGAAGCGGAGGCGGACGCTTTTGCCGACGAAAAGGGCAGGGATGCTTTCGCATTCGATCCAATCGAAAGCCGCTATCTCGAAGCGACGCCTTCGGCCTTTCAAATCCGGACACCCTACTCGCGCACTGTCGTGAACGAAATACGAGAAATCCCGTTCGCGCGCTGGGACGCGGATCGCCGGCTGTGGACTGTCCCTTACCGATCATACGACGAACTCCGCCGACGATGGTCCGCAATCGAGGCGGCAGCCGCGCGCAACGAACCCGAGGTTAGGAAAGCGCGCCGCGAGGCCACTAAGGGCACGGAGGAAGAGGAGATATCGAAGGCGAAATTGAAGGAGCGTAGGCGAAAACGCTATCCTGTTCCCGCTGACGATGTCCCGCCGTTCGAGCGTGCGGTCGGTACGCATGCCGGTGTCGTTATCTTCATCGGCACGGATGCCGAGCTGGCAGACCCCGCGACTGTCAGTGCGTTCTATTTTCCTGCAGGGCAGAATGAGGAGCATGTATGGGCGCGGTGGCGGCTCGGTTCTTTGGAGGAGCTGGTGATGACCTGGCCGGCACGAATGCGATCTGGAGAGGAAGAACTCATTCGAGGTTGGTGGTTCCCGGATCTGGAAGAATTGCGAACCGCGCGGCAAAAGGCCAGATCAAGACGGCGCGCCCAGTAGCGCAAGGAAGAAAAGCATGGCAAGTAAGTGGTGATAGCTGGGAGAGAAGCGCCCCGATTGGGCAGGCGGCAGATGCTGAACGAGCTTGAAAAGCTTCGAGCTCGCCGCAGATCTACCCGCGTGAAATGGTCAGGCTACCGTCCGGTCGGGGCATCCCGTTCGGCCACCGTTGAAACGGGGTTTTGGAAAATCTCGGCTGGTTCGGCAAGCGACTCACACCGGAAATGTGCGCGGATGAGCGTGTTGGCGATCAGGCCCTTAGCATGTGGGCGAATGAGAACGGTGGGCATCCGTCGGAACAGAATAGTCCGGGCAAGGGCCGCGACCTTTTTCATTTTATGCCGTCCCGCAGCCTATCGCTTAGTCTCGACTAAGTGTAGCCATTTCAATTGTCTCGATCAGATCTGTGGTTGGCGAAGGCTTTGACAGCCATACGCCGATGCGAGGGCTGGCTCCCGGTCGGCGACAGCGATGACGTCGCGGAGTAGACCATAAATGGGACGTTTCTCTTTACTAACATCTGAGCATTCCGTCTCGCAGGCGCGGATCGACGATGGCGAATACAGGGCTGCTTCGCTTGAGCCAGGCTTCCGCGTCTGCGCAGGATGAGATGGTTCGAATTTCTTGAAAGCCCACATTGCCGAGAGCGTCCTCAACGTCGAGCGCTATTAATGGCTCGTCTTCTAGCAGTAGGACAACCCGACCGCCACCTCTCCCAAATACCGCACGAAAGTACTAATGACACGCGTTGCCGAAATGAGGAGCGCGCTTGAAACAAGATCAACGTCGACGAAAATCACTTCTCGCCAACCCTTTGGAGGTCCAGGCATTTTGCGTTGGCATTGACGCTGGAAGGAATAGCACCGGACGAAGCCTCTTCTGTCCAAGATAATCTAGATCGATCGGCGTTCTCAACGCGTTGCGCCGAAGACCCAGGCGAGGGCGGCGACGACCGCCACTGCTGTTAATGGTTGCTTGCGGATCCGATCTTCGATTTTACGAACCGCGCTCCAACCATCAGCCTTGGCAGTACGTGCCGTCTTCGAAACTAGCGGTGAGCCGAACGCCGCCTGCTGCCGCATCGCGCTGTTGGCCGCCTCGGCATCGACCCGCACGACCGAAACCGCACTACGCGTGGCCGAAATCGGGTCGGACGCGGGAAAAGTGCCCTCGAGCCCGGTATCGAGCTCGCTCATTCGGGCGCGGGTCCGCTGCTCCTTTTGTTCCTTACGCATGGACTGGACCGCAGGCGATTGTTTGGACGTCGGCATAAATGTTTCCTCCATAACGTTTAGGTGGTCAGGGTAGCGATCGCGAAAGACGGCCCCTGCCGATGGGGGCGCAGATTTGCCGGTTTCGGAAACCGGCTTTCTTGGTTGTATGGCCATGGGACGGCCAGGCAATCGAGGAAGATCGCAGTACGCTGAACTTCGCATAGCCGCCCTCATGATCAGAGCCGTACCTCCTTACCGGGGTAAGCTGTCCCGATCGCGCTGACGACCAGTAGTTTTGCCGCCAATGCGATAAGACCCAGTGGTAAACGATGGATAAGTCTTCCGGCCACAAAGGCCGCACTAGCTGCCGCCGAAAGCTTCAGCCATGGATGTGAACCCATCTGCGCATGCGCGCAGCCATCAACCCATTCAACTTTGGCGTCAACGACCCTCGCCGCCTGAATGAGGATTGTGTTGACGCGCGCTCGGACAATCGCAATGTCGGTCTCGAGAGCTTGCAAACGCATTTCCAGTTCTTCAAGAGCGTGGGGCTCGTCTACGACATCAGCACCCTCCCCAAAAGAACGGTATTCGTCGAGAATTGTCGGTGCGCCGGCAATTTTGTTGCCTCCAATGCTGTCAGATTCGATATCGTTCGGGTTCATTGTGAATTCCTCAACATCTGGAGGGGTCTCGCACGACATATGGTGGCTCATCGCCAGGAATTGTCACGAAGTCTCCCGGCATCGATCAGCTAGCAAGGAACTCGTGCAGACCAACAATGTTCCGCCAATGCAAGAGTGCCCTTGCCCGCCGCCCACGAAGTCTGGCGATCGGTGGTGTAGAGCAAGCGCGCTACAGAACAGAAATTGGGTTACGTTTGCAACAGCGTAGCCCGGCGCATATCAGCGAAAAAGATTTTCCAGGCCGCTGTGATCCTCTACCGTACATCCATTTCTTTTGTTAGCTCGTTGATCGATGGGGCTCGTCGTTTCGCTGCCATCAGCAGATCCAATTCGATTGATGAGGGTCCGAACCGGACGAACAGGCTTTTGGCCGTTTCCGCCGTAAGTCCATACTTTTTCTGAAATTCTGCCAGAGAATAGGGAATACCGCGTATCGGCCGACGCCGCTTGCAAAGCTGCGCTTCCATCTGTAACCATCCCGTTCGTTTCACTCATCTAATGGATGGCCACATAGAAAGTTCCGTTCACCGCAGTGTTAAAAGTCTCCCTTTGAGGATGTGAACCGAACGTTTTTGGCCGCATGACATCACTGGTTGCTTGGCAGGGACCATACCATCGACAAAAGTAGCGAATTCAGGTCCTTCTCCCGCTCACAGTCCTCTCGAGCCGATCGATCCAATCATGCTTTTGAGAGTTTTTCTTGAAGGCAACATGGAAGAGCATGATGGACATCGATCCTCCAGTCGTCATTGGGGCCGGTCTCGGGTTGATGGCACCAACGCTTACATCCAGCTCTTTGGTGAGCGTCAAAAAGCGCGCTCAGGCATTGCAACTGGGTCTTCAATTCGGCGCGGAAAACGGCACCGTTCTGGGCATGGCGCTCGTCGGTTCGCTGGTGGTTCGTTCCGACGCCTTCGTCACTGGCGCGCATGCCGCGCTGATCATTTCAGCGTGTCTTCTTTTGGCGGCAGGGGTAGCTATTCTGTAGTGGTCACGTTTGGCTCTTGCAAGCGAACCGGCCGTGCTGACATTCCAGAAATTGGGCTTGTCGCTTCTGTAGCGTCGACCAAAAATCGTCCTCACCGCAACTTGTAGAAAACAGAAAACCGGGACCCTCCCATTCCAGGCCGGTTAATGCCCCGGTGGGATACACAACGACCCGCCTGGTAGTGCGATCCACCCGGCACAAGGCTAGAGTCAAGTGCAATGCAAGGTAGAAACTGCGAGCCCAAGCTCAGCTTTCTGCTATGCGTCCGGCGGTATATGGGACTCCACGCCAATAGTTCGCAGATTGTTGCGAACTTCGACGACGCTGGGCACGGACAGGACGAATACTTCAATGTCTCGGAACATTGACCTCGTTTCGACGCTGCCGTCCAATGTCACGATGCCGTTGTTGGCATGCACATCGATGCTGTCGGCATCGATCTCGTCGTCCTGATGGAGCCATTCGGTAATTGCCGCTTCCAATTCATCGCTGCCGATGCGATCCGTTGATAGAGGGCCGGCGGTGTGGGCGGAGTTTTCCTCAAGGCCCGTCGCGTTGGCTGCGTCTACGATGAGATACGTGTCGGCCTCTTCGTCGAAATTCGGCGGGTTGGCGCCATATCCCCGATTTTCCGTATTGGCCGAGCCGAGCCCACCTTCGTCAGGATACGGCCAGCCATCACGTTTGTCGCGGTCTTGATAATCGCGATAATCCTCTTCCCGTGACAGATTTTTCGATTTTCGAGACTGCGTCATGATTATCTCCTTTGTTCTGATCAGTTAAACAAAGGAGCCCCGATTTTGTTTCAATCATATCTGTCACGTGATGGCCAAATGGATGAATGATCAAGACCTGACATCCGACCTTCCAGGCTGACGCGAGGTCCGCTCATTCTGCGCCCCTGGCGCGCGAAACGGGATCATTTGTTCGTGCGGTCGAGCAGGATACGCATTTCGTCGAAGCGCCGCTTCCGGTCGGCATCGGCATCGCTTGCGGAATAGCAGACCTGGGACACGCAGAACCGCGTGAGATGGTAAGGTGGGTCGGACTTATCGAATTCACATTCGAAGCTGTCGATCATATCTGACTTGCTGGTTCCAGGTCGGGTGGAGTACGTCAAACGAGCTCCGGGCGGCTTCAATTCTGGAAAGGATTGGATGATTCCGACGTTGAGATGATCAGTCAAAAGGAAATTCTTGGCAACGACCTGGCATATGTTTTCGAGCTGAGGTGATTGAGCCTCTGCCACGGCTGGCGGCAACAGGAGGGTGGCCGCCACGATCAACGTCTTCAATGCTTTTTCTCCGATGTTCGGGCGTTCGGTCATTCTCTGGCGGGGCCAAAAATCGCTGCTAGTGCCTTGAATAGTACCCATGGATGATGGCCTTTCCGCAGTTCTAAAATGACTGCATATCGACGTTGAGCGCGCATTTTATAGTCTTTTCAAATGTCTGCTGTTGGAGCAGCTGTGCCGGTGATTGCGTTCAATGGTAATTGATGAGCGTCACCACTCCCGGAGATTCGCCTATGAACCGATGAAAGAACGATCCAACGTTCTTTCGGTTCCGGAGAAGCGGACGAAGACCGGGTTCTTTTCGCCCTTCCGCTGGAACAGATCGGCCGATGATCTCGTCAGAGGTGTCGCCATCAGGACATCCCTCCAAATACAGCATGTCTGCGCCAGTCGTCCGCGGAGTGAGCGAAAGCTTTTGGGGTCGGCGAGCACAATCGGAACAATGCTCCACAAATTGAGTTAGTCACGAGGCAACGGCACCAAGCAAGAGAAGTTGCGAAACACGTTCAATCCTTGCGGTGCGCGAATTGCCCAGTTGGATCACGGGGAATTATGGCTACTGACAAACATGAACAAATCCGCCGCCGCGCTCACGAAATCTGGGAGAACGAGGGTCGCCCCGATGGCGCTGCGTTGCGCCATTGGCTGCAAGCCTGCGATGAACTGGAGGAGGACAATGAGCACGAGACATTGCAAGACCTGCTAGATGCAGACGATCATGACGCTGAAGCCCTTCTTCATGCCGCCGGCGAAGCGTCGTCAAACCGGACGCGTAAAAAGACCGCAGGGCATTGATCGTCATGCAACATCTTGACCACGCGATCCAAATCGCACTCGAGGCCCATGAGGGACAGGTCGACAAGACAGGCCGGCCGTTCTTTGAGCATTGTCAGCGGATCGCGCTTGTCGTTTCCGGCAGTGAAGCTCGGACGGTCGCATATCTTCATGACGTCGTCGAGAAGGGAAGAGGTTGGACGCTCGACCGCCTGAGGGAAGAAGGCTTTCCGCCAACGATTGTGTCGGCTGTAGATGCAATGACGCGACGGATGGGGGAAACAGATGATGAGTTCGTGAGACGGGCAGCATCAAATCCGCTTGCGCTGCCCGTCAAGCGAGCGGATCTCGAAGATAATTTGTGGCAGGCAGAGCAGACCGGCATGAACCCTGAGAAATATCAACGGGGGCTAGATATCCTGTTCGGCGTGATAGACGGCTAAACGGCGCCTTCGCCCGCCTAAAGCACCCGGCAGCCCATACCTCAACGAAGGCGGGTTCCGTTGGAAAACATCGCCGGGCTCCATATTCGCGGACGTGAAGAGCTTCTCGCGGACGATGCCTGGCGAGTGCGAAAAGATGCGCGGTTGCTGACTGCCGACGATCGAAGAACATTGCGATGCGCCACGCGGCCAACGGAGCGAAGCTCGGCCCCATCAGCGTTAACCAGAGCTAGGTGCCACACTTTCCTCACCAGCCTCTGGCAGCGTGCCTACGCCCGGTGTCTTTGTCTCGTCGATCAGATGTTCGGATGTTCCGCCGAACTTGCTGGCTTTTTCTCGTTTTGTGCCTCAATTGCCTGTTGCGCCTTCTTGTCTTCTTTCGCCATTCCTCTGATCCTTCCTATTCGTAGCCCCTATTGGCCATCATCGATTTTCGTCTTCAGACCGGTTCGTCTATCTCGATCATGACGGGGGCGTGGTCGCTGGTGTGGTCCCAGCTTCTCGGATCTCGATAGACGTTGGCTGACCGTAAGAACGGCGCAATGGTGGGACTTAAGAGAAGATGGTCGATACGCAGTCCGGCATCGCGCTCAAAGGAATTCCGCCAGTATTTCCAAAAGGTATATATCCGCTCGTCCGGATGAAGATGCCGGATCGCATCTGTCCAGCCCTGTGCGACGAGGCCCGCATAGGCCTGACGTACTTCTGGGCGGAACAGTGCGTCGTCCCGCCAGCGCTCCGGGGCATAGACATCCATATCCGTCGGCATGACATTGAAGTCACCCACGAGCAGCGCGGGAACCTCAAGCTCGAGCAGGTCCGCGGCGTAGTCATGCAGGCGTCGGAACCAGGCGAGCTTATAGTCGAATTTCGGGCCGGGTGCGGGGTTGCCATTCGGCAGGTAAAGGCAACCCACGAGCAAACCTTTGACGGCCGCCTCGATATACCGGCTGTGGGTGTCTTCCGGATCGCCTGGAAGCCCACGCCGCGTGAAAACAGGCACCGTGCCCTTGGCGAGGATTGCCACACCGTTCCAGTTCTTTTGGCCGTGCCAGATCGCGCCGTAGCCGGCGCGCTCGAGCTCGCGATGAGGAAACCTGTTATCAGGTGCCTTGAGTTCCTGAAGGCATGCAACGTCCGGGATATCCTCTTCCAACCACCGAAGCAGAACCGCTAGACGCCCATTGATGCCGTTGACGTTATAGGTGGCTATCTTCAGCATGTTTTCCTCGTGCGTGACGCAGGGCCGTCGCATCCGCAGGTCCGTGTTGCGCGGCCCGCACTCGACAAGAAAAGGCGAGCGGGTGGCAATTTGTTCCGAGCGAAGGCACATCGTCGCGCCGGTACAAAGTAAGCGTCAACCGATAAGCCCTGAAGTGCTGCTATCACGAATTGCCGGTGCCGAGAGCAGATTGGACAGCTGCTACCAAGGAAGCCATCGAGTAGGGTTTAGTAAGCCATGCGATCGGCTGTGCCGGAGCGGCGCGAGCGCGGATCTCCAGATCCGAATGGGCCGTTGAGAAAATCGAGCGGAGGCCATATGTTTTAAACAGTTCGAGCGCGGTATCGACCCCGTCCAACGCTCCGGGGAGACGAACGTCCATCACCACCAGCGTAGGAGTTTCCCCGCCAGCAATTTGCAAGGCCTCTTCGGAGGAGCTTGCCAGCGTTACCTCGAAGCCGGCTGTTCTCAAAGCTTCCTCCATTTGGATTGAGATCAGGAAATCGTCTTCAACGATCATAATCCGGGTCGGCACGCCGGGGCTGCGATCGAGGGCCGGCTTGTCGACCCACTGTTTTGCCGGCAGTTTCTCGTGCGCGGGCATCAGGATGAGATCCAGCATGCAACGATGATGGGGTCCGAAGCCGTCGAATAAGCTTTCAGGAAAAATAAATGCTGCATCGTGTCCTCGGTTCAGTTGTGACAGAAAACTGACCACGCAACTGTCGTGCGAGGCCTTGAACCAGCTTCAATCCGGACGAACGGTGTCGAACAGATTCCCAGTCAAAGCCGGGACCATCGTCTTCCACAAAAAGGCAAATCTTGCCATCTGCCCTCAGGAGGCCCGCCTCAAGTGTTCTTTCGCGCGCGTTGCCACCGTATTTCAGGGCATTCGTCAGAAGTTCGTTCAATATGAGGGCGAGCGGCATTGCCGTATCGTTCGCCAGTACCGTATCATCGATCGAATATCGAATGGTGACCTGTCCTGGGAACGTCTGACGTGCGGTTTCGCAGATTGACTCTAGAAGTTCTCTGGCGGAAAAATGCGCGGCGTCCGTCGTGCTGTAAAGAACCTGCTGCGCCGCAGCCATTGCGGCAATTCGCTTGCTGGCATCGCGAAGAATTTCGCGCGCTTCGGTATTATCCGTCTTGCGACTTGCCAAGCTCACCAACGACTGGAGCATCTGCATATTATTTTTGACACGATGGTTCAGCTCGTTGAACAGCAAGCGTATCTGTGTTTCCGCCTCTTTTCGTTCGCTGATGTCGACCAGCATATTGATCCCGCCGATGACGGCGCCCGTTTCGTCGCGCAATGGTGTGGGGTGAGGGATGAAAGGTATCCGCGTCCCATCCGGCCTTTCCGCGACGGCCTCCACCCCCCGCACGATACGACCCTCTTTCACCGCAATCGCCATTGGGCATTGGTCATGGGGCAGCGGCGTGCCGTCGGGCCAATAGAGTTTCGAACTCACGCACCATTCGTCAGAGCCGATTATGGGGATGCGGCCTGCAAGTTCAACGGCTGCTTCGTTGTAGTAGGTGATCTTGCCGTTGGCGTCGGTGGTATAGATTGCTGCCGGTATCGCTGCGAGCAGATCTTTCATTTGCTGTTCGTTGCTTCGAAGCTTAGCCTCCGCAGCCTTGCGATCCGTGATGTCGCGCGCGATTTTCGAAGCACCGATAACCCTGCCGTGATCGTCCCGGATGGGCGAAATGGTCAACGAGATTTCCACCAGTGCGCCGTCCTTGCGTTGGCGCACCGTCTCAAAATGATCAACGCGCTCGCCACGGCGAATACGCCCGAGGATGAGGGGTTCTTCATCCAAGCGATCCGGCGGAATAATCATGGTGATCGGCTTGCCGATGGCTTCTTCCGGCGGATAGCCGAATAGACGCTCGGCACTGTCGTTCCACGACGTAATGATGCCGTTAAGATCTTTGCTCACGATCGCGTCATGGGACGACTCTACGATTGCGACAAGCTGGTTGGCGGCGCGTTCGGCTAGCTTACGCGCAGTTTCGTTGCGAACCCGCTCCACAGCAAATCCGAGTTGCCGGGCGACGGTCTGGGCCAGCCGAATCTGCGATTGGCTGAAGGCATGCGGAAGATCATAATAAGTCATGAACTTCCCCAAAAGGCGGCCTTGCGAGATGATCGGAATGAAGGCCAGTGCGCCAATCCCCTCACTGCGTATCGCATCCCTTAGTGGTCTAGGCAGATCCGCTCTCTCTATATCTTCGATTGTAATAGGCTCCGGATTGGTACTCTGCAAGGACCAGGGAGAATGACCCGCGACCGCTGACTGATAGGCGGGTGAAAGGCGACGTGAGGCGACAAAGTTCAACTCTCCTGTCTCGCTGAACAGTAAAACCGCAGAGCGGTCGCAACGGAGTGCTCGCCCAATCACACTCAGAGCGAGCTGGTAAACGTCATCAAGGGTCGCCGCGCGCTGAAGGCCATCGGTAAATTCATAGAGCGCAGACTGTTCTTCCACGTGGCGCAGGAGGGCGATTTCAGCTTCTTTACGAGCAGTCACGTCATGCTGGACACGCACGGCATATAGAAATCGACCCTCTACGTCCTTGACACTCTCCGAGGTCACCGCAATCCATAGTTTGGTACCATCGCGCCGAACGATGCGCTTCTCAATGGTATAGTGATCTATCTCTCCGCGCACCTGACGTCGGAATTCATGTTCGTCGATATCAGCGCTCTCCGCCAAGAACGGATCGAAGATCGAGCGATCCAGCAATTCGCTCGCAGGATAGCCGAGCAAATCTGCAAGGCATTCGTTAACGCGCCGAAGTTTACCATCTGCGTTGACTTCGGCGAGGCCGATGCCTGCGTGATCGAAGGTGGCGACGAGGCGCTGCTCCTGGCGCTTAACGGTGTCCTCTGCCTGAATGCGCCGAGTAATATCGTGAAAGCAGCTGATGGCCCCATCGATTACCCCATTTTCGCCCTCCACAGGCTCGATGTGAACCATCACCGAGATCACAGACCCGTCAGGCCGCTCAAGTTTTCCCTCTAGCCCGTGAATTGCTTCTCCCGTCCGCAGCACGCCCGCCATGGGCGCTCTTGCGGGCGAAATCTGCCGGCCGTTCAAGTAGAACTTGTGGGAGCCGCAAAACCGGTCGTCGTCAGAACCGATCGCCGGTACCCGACCCCAGAGTGCTGCTGCCTGCTTGTTGAACCAAAGAATGCGGCCCCGGACATCGCAAGCATAAATTGCCAAAGGCAGGTTTTCGATCAGATCCGGCTTCGGCTGTAGTGGGAATTCAGACCGCAAGACATGAGGTAAAGCGGACTCCACTACAATATCATTACGCATATCAGGAACCTTCGCTTGAACCCGTCTTTGCTGAAACGGCGCGTCATGTGGAAAGTTCCATTAAGGACGCGTCGCTGGCTGACGTGTTCATCCAAATTCCGGATCTCGTCAGGATCGTGGGGACCAGCAGCTCGGCAGGGAGGAAAACGCGATGGCACCTGCGTACCAAAGGCCACCGAACGTCAATCTCCCTGCGCCGAAAATGCATTCATAGCTCAGAGATCAACCTTGGCATTTTCTCCGATATCCGGCTTTGCCCTCGATATCGCGGCAGCGACCATTTTGATGTAGCTGACGATCGTGCCCGAGCAGTCCCAAAACTCCGCAAAGGACGGGGTGACTTTCAAAACCCTGATCGCAGGGTCATTCGGGCTGTCCCACCATATCTTCGCGGGTGGCCCCCATAACTCGTCGATCCACCGCCGATCCTTAAGAATCTCGGCTTGCCCGGAAACCGAGACATATTTCTGCCTTTTCGTGTCGGCGTAGGCCAGGCACACGTCGGGTCGCAACGCAATTTCCTCGTCCTTGTGAGCCTTAACATCGGTCAGGAAATAGATCGCGTTTTCTATGCGCTCAGCGTGAGCCGTCATCGGCCGCGCACGCAGCTCAGACCCATTTTGCGTGGCCAACATGCAAAAGCCGATTGTTTCGACGAGATCCCAAACGCGCGTCGCATCGTCCTGTTCGGTCATGTCGCTCTCCCGCTGTTAGAGATACCAAACCCCCAATGCCGTCTGGTTGTTCCCTTCCTCTGGGTCGCTGTCTTGAAGTCTCGCTACCTCGCTATCCGGTGATGTTACGTGGGCGGAAGGGGAGTGAAGGGCCGCGGCTGCGGGTCAGATCAACCTGCGGCTAGTCACGGTGTTCCGGCGCGCCGAAGTCCGATGCCGATTAGAAAGTGCGAACCTCCGTGGATGTCACGCTGGAAATCAGCAGGAACCGATCGGCACAAATCCCGAAAGTCGCCAGTCCGTCCGACAGTGGACAGGAACCTGACGAGGCCTTCGCGAGTTCTGCTTAATGATGTGATAGGAGAGATGAGATGCAGGTTACAGAGACACGCGTTGCGTTGAGCGATGGGTCGACAACGGTGGAATTCGTTAGCGAGGGATCCGAATTCGTTTCGGTCACCTTCAGTACCCCGAACGACGCCCTCGACGACTCAGGGGCGATCACCCACGCCAAGGCCCTTATGGTTCAGCTTGCCACTTTTGGCGACGAAAGAGACGGTAGCGTCAACCGCTACGATGCTTTGAGCAACGGCAATTTTGATGAAGGAAGTAGGGCCCCGGAGCCTGTTCCCAGTGCTCGGTCCAGCAAGGACGCGGATGTTTTTGAAGAAGAACTCGAACAGGGGCTGGAGAATAGCTTTCCCGCCAGTGATCCTGCCTCCGCAACCGTGACAAGTATTCCCTCGAGGCGATCGGGCAACTGATGGCGAACCGTGTCGCACTGGTGACTGGCGCGGGTTCCGGGATCGGACGGGCCTCGGCCATACTCCTAGCCTCCAGGGGATATTCGGTTGGCGTTCTCGGTCACAACCAAGAAGAGATAATAGCCACGGCTGCCGCGATTGCGGAGAGTGGCGGAGCAGCCATTGCTCTGGCCGCGGACATAGCCCTCGAAAATCAGATGAGAGAAGCCGTTCGCGCGATTGTCAGACAATTTGGCCATCTTGACGCCGTTGTCGCCAATGCTGGGATTAACGGTGTGTGGGCTCCAATCGACGATCTGAAGCCGCACGAATGGGACCAGACTGTCAGGGTGAATCTAACGGGAACCTACCTGACACTTCACATCACGGTCCCGGAATTGAAGCGCAGCGGCGGCGGCTCGATCGTCGTCGTCTCGTCAATCAACGGTACGCGCACATTCACCACGCCCGGTGCGACGGCATATACCGCGACGAAGGCTGCACAGGTCGCCATTGTCCAGCAACTGTCGCTGGAACTTGCCCGCCACCATATCCGTATCAACGCTGTCTGCCCCGGCGAAATTGAAACCAATATTGAGGCCAATACCGCGTTGCGAGACGAGGCCGAAACTGCGATCCCCGTTATCTGGCCGGAGGGTCAGGTTCCCATTACAGGCGGCGCACCCGGCAAGAGCGAGGACGTTGCCGAAGTAATCGCTTTTCTCGTCTCCGACGCGGCGCGGCATGTCACCGGAACGCCGATATGGGTCGACGGCGGCCAGGGGCTGCTGCGCTGATGGACGCCATCAATTTGAACAGACAATTTGCCTGGGGGCCAATTCTTCATGACGACGGTAGCGCGAGTTTTCGCTTGTGGGCGCCGGCCCTCCGGGAATTGAGCCTCCGAATAGACGGCCAGGTTCTTGCGATGGAGCGGAATATCGAGGGCTGGTTCGAAACGCTTGTCGAGACGAAGACGGTCGGCACGCCATACGGATTCGTGCTTCCGGATGGAAGGATCGTGTCCGATCCAGCGTCGCGCCAGCAGGCGACGGATGTTAGTGGCCTATCGATCCTTGCCGATCCGCATTCATATCGCTGGCAAAATCGGGATTGGAAAGGCCGTCCTTGGGAAGAGACGATAATTTATGAGATCCACATCGGGACATTTACGCGCGAGGGAACTTTCCGGTCGGCAATCTCAAAGCTGGAACAGCTCGCGAGTGTAGGCATCACTGCCGTTGAGATCATGCCATTGGCCCAGTTCCCGGGCGGGCGTGGCTGGGGCTATGATGGTGTCCTTCACTATGCGCCCCACAATGCCTATGGCTTACCCGATGATTTCAAGGCATTTGTGGACGCGGCCCACGGCCATGGCCTGATGGTTTTCCTCGATGTGGTCTACAACCACTTCGGTCCGGAAGGCAACTTCCTCGCGGACTATGCTCCCGACTTTTTCCATAGCGACAACCCAACGCCATGGGGACCAAGGATCGCATTCGAACGGGATCCCGTGCGGCGCTACTTTCTCGACAATGTCGTCTACTGGTTGAGAGAATTTCGCCTCGACGGGCTGCGCTTTGACGCTATCGATCAGATTGACGATAGTAGTCCTCTTCACATCCTGGAAGAGATACCGGAGACGGCCCATGCGGCAATCGGCAATCGGCGCCTCCATCTGATCACGGAGAACCCGGCAAATGGTGCCGAGCTGATCGCGGACAGGGCGGGTGGCGGACGCCTCTACACGGCCGACTGGAACGACGATTTTCATCACGTCTTGCATGTCATCGTCACGGGCGAGAACCAGGGCTACTACGCGCCGTTCAGAGAACATCCCTGGGAGAAGCTTAGGAGGGCTATGGCCACCGGCTATCTCCGGCAGGGAAAGCACATTCTTGGCGACCGACGCGTGCTGACTGAGGCGTTATCTCCAACGGCATTCGTCCACTTTCTGCAGAACCATGATCAGGTCGGAAACCGGGCGCTTGGCAATCGTCTTCATACCATGGTCGACGAGCGTGCCCTTCGGGTACTCACCGAAATCCTTTTCCTGTCTCCGCAGATCCCGCTTCTCTTCATGGGCGACGACCATCTAAGCTCGAAGCCCTTCCGTTTCTTTTCGGACTACCAGGGGGATCTCGCCGCGGCAATTCGGGAGAGCCGCCCGAAAGAGGCTGAAAACTTCGGCGGGCTGCCAGAAGGTATGCGTGTGAGTGATATCCCCGACCCCAGTGCTGCCGAGACTTTCCTGCAATGTAAGCTCGATTGGCAGGAGACCTCCGACGAAGGGCGCCGCGAATGGAGCGACTGGCTTCGACGCCTGATCGGCTTCCGGCGCGATCACATCGTTCCCCTCCTATTCCATGCCCGGGGATATGCCGGCTCGATTGTCACCGCGCCGGAGCGGTGTCTCTTTGTGGACTGGCGGTTCGTAGACGTTGTCCTGCATATGCGCGCAAACCTGTCGGAGGAGGACGTCATCTGTGACAGATCGGCTTCGGCGACGATTTATCCGTCCGAGCAGCGGACGGAATCTGGCTTGCCACCCTGGTCCGCGACCCTATTCATGACGAGGCTGTCAGAGCGGGAAGCCGTTAACGATGACGAGGTTCGTTAGATGAGCGACACCGAGATGATCAATGGATTTGAGCTTACCATGATCGATGTGGGACCGAGGTCTCTGCCCGTGGGTTACGGAGGCTCGGGGCCGCCGCTGCCGCTCACGGACATCCGCGCACGGCATATGACGTGGGGCCGCGTAGCTGATCTGCTGATTACATGCAGAATGGTCAATCGTTTGGGAATTCGTCATCCCTTGGTCGCGCCGGCCGTCAAGCCCGCAGACGAAGAGTTTCTGGAAGTAGAGAAAGAGAAAGGCGATCGGGACGGTCATGACAACCGATGCTGCCTTGACCGCGCCCCAATCAGTGTTGAATTCGGTGGAGAACTGATACGGCGAACGGTCTCCTCGGACTCGGCGCGCTGATCCAGGTCTGCGCCAGCTTGCCGAACAATTTCATCGCCTTCGAATACACGACCGGCGATCCCGACTGGTGGTACGACATCGTGGAGGGCCTGCCCCAGACGATCGTGAGGAGCGGCTTCGTCGATATCATCGACCGGCCGGGCATGGGCGTCGATCTCGTGCCGGAGAAGGCGAAACGCAATCTTGCGGAAGACGACCGCGATTTCTTCGACTGACGCGAATGTCTCGGCGGCAGTGGCTCGTCAAACTGCGCAATCGGGAAACGAGGCTGAAATCCGATTGACATTGCTGTTTTACGATTCCTATAGTTGGTCCGTTATGAACTAGAGGAAGTTCATATAAAAACTGGTTGACGGCGTTTCAGAGGAGTGAAGCGCTTGCAGCCAAAGGAGGAGGCTCATGGGAATCCGATGGAGCCGCGTCACCCCGCATTTGGCCGTTGCGCCTGCGGCCCTGCTGACGCTTGTCTTTTTCATTGGGGCAATCGGCTGGACCGTCTATCTATCATTCACGGCCAGCCGCCGCTTTCCGGACTATGAACTGATCGGTTTGAAACAATATTGGCGGCTGTTTCATGATCCATCATGGCTGCTGTCCCTGCAAAATCTGGTGATCTTCGCCCTTGGCAGCCTGCTGTCGATCGTCGTCGGCTTCATCCTTGCGGCGCTGATCGATAAGGAGGTGCACGGCGAGGGCTTATTCAGAACCATCTTCCTTTACCCCTTGGCGGTTTCGCTGATCGTGACCGGCCTCGTGTGGCGATGGCTGTTCAATCCCAGCCTCGGTATTGAGAACGTTCTTCATTCGCTTGGCTGGCAAAGCGCATCCTTCAACTGGCTCGCAAGCCAGGACACGGTCATGTTCGGCGTCATCCTTGCCGCCGTCTGGCAATCGACCGGCTTCTTCATGGCGCTGATGCTGTCCGGACTGAAATCGATTAACACCGAGATCTGGCAGGCCGCGCGTCTAGACGGCGTACCCTTCTGGCGCCTCTACATCGAGGTGATCATTCCGATGATGAAGCTCACCTTCCTGACCTGCATCATCTTGCTCTGCATCGGCGTGGTGAAGGCCTATGACATCATCGTCGCCATGACCAACGCCGGCCCGGGCGGCGCGTCCGTCATGCCTGCCTATTTTGTCATCGACGCCTACTGGCAGAAGCAGAACCTCGGTTTCGCCTCGGCGGGCGCGACCGTGATGCTGCTGACCACGCTCGTTCTTTTCCTGCCGCTCGTCATCGTCACGGCTATCAGGCAGAGGAATGCGACATGACGGCGATACCCCTGACATCGCAATCCGCTAACCAGGTGAAAGCCCGTCGTCGCCCGTTCATTCGGCCGCATCGCGTGGTGGTCTTCGTCTTCCTGCTGATGGCCGCCGCCTTCTTCGCGGTGCCGCTCTACGTCATCGTGGTGACGTCGTTCAAGACGATGGACCAAATTCGGCTCGGGCAGATCTTCTCCCTGCCCTCACCCTGGACGACCGATGCCTGGACCTACGCCTGGACGCAAGCCTGCTCCGGCATGAACTGCAACGGTGTGCGGGTGGGTTTCGTTAATTCGCTCTATATTCTTGCGCCGAGCCTCGTGCTGACGATTTCGCTCTCGATCATCACCGGCTACGGGCTTGCGCTCTGGAACGTCAAATGGGCGAACGGCTTCCTGTTTGTGCTCTTCATCTGCGCCTTCGTGCCCTTCCAGATCATCATGTATCCGCTGATCAAGATTGCCGGGACGCTGCATATATACGGCACGACCTTCGGCATCGCGGTCATTCACAGCGTCCTGTCGCTGCCCTTCCTGACCCTGATCTTCCGCAACTACTTCCGAGGAATGCCGCCGCAGATCATCGCGGCGGCGATGATCGACTCAGGCTCGTTCTGGCGGATCTTCTTCGAAATCGTGCTGCCGATGTCCGGCAACATCATGATCGTCGTGCTGATTCTGATGATCACCGGCATCTGGAACGACTTCCTGGTCGGCCTGACCTTTGGCGCACAGGATACGCAGCCGATGACGGTCGTGCTCAACAACATCACGGTTACGACCACCGGCGCCAAGAATTATGCCGTCGACATGGCGTCGGCGCTGCTGACCGCGCTGCCGCCGCTCGTCATCTATTTCGTCCTCGGTAAATTCTTCGTGCAGGGCATCACGGCCGGCGCCATCAAGGGATAGAGGCATGCCATCCATCGCATTCAACAATATCGTCAAGAAATTCGGCGCGCTCACCGTTATCGAGAACCTCAATCTGAGCATCGGCGACGGTGATTTCCTCGTGCTCCTCGGCCCATCGGGCTGCGGAAAGACCACTCTCCTCAATCTGCTGGCCGGGCTACTGGAAATCGATGGCGGCGAGATCCTGATCGGCGAGCGCGACGTCAGCTATCTCGACCCCAAGGATCGCGGCCTCGCGATGGTGTTCCAGTCCTACGCGCTCTATCCGACCAAGACCGTGCGCGGGAATATGAACTTTGGGCTCTCGTCCCGCGGCATCACCAAGGCGGAAGCGGAGCAACGCATCGCCTGGGCGGCAAAGCTGCTGCAGATCGGGCATCTGCTCGACCGCAAGCCTTCCCAGCTCTCCGGCGGCCAGCGCCAGCGCGTTGCCATCGGCCGGGCGCTGGTCAAGCAATACGGCGTCTGCCTGTTCGACGAACCGCTCTCCAACCTCGACGCGAAGCTGCGCAACGAGATGCGGATCGAGATCAAAAAGCTGCACAACCAGCTGAACAACACCGTCGTCTACGTGACGCATGACCAGATCGAGGCCATGACCATGGCGACGAAGATCGCGGTCATGAACAAGGGCGTCATCCAGCAGTTCGGCACGCCCGATGAAATCTACAACGAGCCCGCCAACCTGTTCGTCGCCGACTTCGTCGGTTCTCCGGCAATGAACGTGCTCGACTGCACAGTTCGGAGAAACGGCAGCGGGCTGGTGGCCGTGGAGGACAAGGGCAGCGCCGAGATCAACCTCGGCCACTATAAATGGAAGGGACAGGCGGCGGAGAGCGGCGCGGTCAAGGTCGGATTCCGCGCAGAAGAACTTTTGACGGAAGAACGAGGTGATGCGGGCGCGACCATTCGCTTCGATTGCCCGGTCGAATATTTCGAAAAATCGGGCGCCGATGCCTTCGCTTTTCTGACCATGTCCGGAAAGAGCATCGCCGTCCGCGTCGATGGACGCGATGCGAATCGCTATCGCGGCAGACAGAGTCTGCCCGTCTATCTGCCGCTCGATAAGCTTAATGTCTTCGATGCGCCGACCGGCCGGCGGCTCTAGCCAGAATTCAAAAGGCCAGGTTTCAAAAGGGAGGAATGACGCATGAGGAAATGGAAATTTCTGGCGGGGGTAGCGCTGCTGCTTGCAGCCACCACACTTGCAGGCAATGCGCGGGCGGACGATATCGTTGTTTATCACACATGGTCGAAACCTTCCGAAATCGCTGCACTCGGCGTGTTGCGTGATGCCTGGGCCAAGGACGGACACCAATGGAAGGATCTTTCGATCGCCCATGATTCCGGGGCCAATGTCAGCCTGATGAACATGATCACGGGCGGCAATCCACCTGCGATTTTCATGAACTCCGATCCCGGCATCTATCGCGATTTGAACAAGCAGAATCTCGGCATGCCGCTGACCAAGCTCTTCAACAGCATTGGAGCCACCAAAAACTTTCCGCCTTCGGTGCTGAACAACATTACTGTCGACGGTGAGATCATGAAAGCGCCGGCGACGGTGCACATCGACGGCATGATCTATTACAACAAGCATGTCGCCGATGCGGTCGGCATCGATCCGAAATCCTGGAAGTCGCTCGATGACCTGTTCGCCGCCTTCGACAAGGTGAAGGCCGCGGGCTATATCCCAATCGCTCAAGGCGGCGATCAATTCCAGAAGGCATATCTGCTGCAGGCACTTATCGCGGCTGAGGAGGGCCCTGATATCTACAACCGCTTCTACGGCGAAAAGCCCGACAAGAGCGTGCTCGACACACCCGAAATGCGCGCCGCGCTGAAGCGATTTCGACAGATCGCCAATCACACAGATCCGGGATCGCCGAACCGTCAGTGGAACGATACGACCAATCTGGTCATCACCGGCAAGGCGCTGCTGCAGATCCACGGCGACTGGATGAAGGGCGAGTTCCTGGCGGCGAACAAGAAACTCGGCACTGATTTCGATTGCATGAACATTCCCGGTACTAGGGCCGTCGTCGTGACCGTCGATTCCTGGGGGTTTCTCAACACCGGCAATGCGGAAACTGCCAAGGCACAGGAAGACTTTGCCAAGCTTGATGTCGATCCAAAACTGAACGCGGAATTCGTCCTGAAGAAGGGCGCAAGTCCGGTTCGAACCGACGCCGACACGACCAATCTCGATGCCTGCAACAAGCTCGTACTCGATACGCTTAAGGACCCGAACAAGCAGGTATCGAACCCCTTCAACACGGCCGACGCCGATTGGTACCGGACGATCTGGGAAGAGGCCGACAAGTATTGGAGCGATCCGAAGCGCACTGACGACGACTTCATCCATGCCATGCAGGATGCCTACGACCACATCTTCTGAGCTAAGCGCAAAAAAGCCGAGGCCGCCAGGCTAGGCGGCCTCGGGACCCATAGTAACGGTTAGAGGCCGGTCAAACGGTTTCCGCCCGCAGCTTTTCAATTGCCTTCAGCTGGATGCAATGGGGCGCCATTTCCATGACCTCGATCTGCGTGCCGTCGGGATCTTCGATCCATCCGCCGCGATTGCCATCAATCCCGCGTTTGGTCTGGCGCGGCTGGCTCGGTTGAATGCCAGCTTCTGCAAGCTCCGCGAACGTCTTGTCGATATCGTCGACCGTGAGGCAGATATGGAAGATGCCAATCACATCCGGTCCGGTTTGCGGCCGTTTTACGCCCTTTGGGAAAAGTTCGAGATACTGGTCGTCATTGATCCTGAGATAGACGATCCACGCCTCTCCCTGATCATTCAGCAGGCGCGTCATTTCGCGAAAACCAAGCTTTTTGTAGAAAGAAAGCGACTTGTCGAGATCGCTCACGCGCAGGGCGATATGCCCGAGATGTCTGAACAGATCCATGGCTCAGGCCTGTCCATTGATGCGGCGGATGGCGGCCGTCTGCATGGCGTCGGCGCCGAGCTGCATCAGCTCGATCCGGTTGCCTTCGGGGTCGGCGATCCAGGCCTGGTAGTTATGATCGACGCCAAGCTTCTTTTCGGCCGTCAGGGTAACGCCGCGACCGGTAATTTCCGCGATAGCCGCATCGATATCATCGACTTCAAGGCAGAGATGGTTGTAGCCGACATTAGCAAACGGCGGCGCGCTGTCGCCGACGCCCTCGGGAAAGAGTTCGATGAACTGCGTATCGGTAATGCGCAGATAGACGATCCAGAGACGGTTATCACGCTCCAGCCTGAACATTTCATCGAAGCCGAGTTTGTTGACGTAGAAATCCATCGAACGTTCGATGTCCTTCACGCTCACGGCAACATGCCCGATCGCTTTCACATTTTTCATTTTTCTTCCTCCTCCTTGAAATCCTCCGGAAGCGCGGCTTTTCAAAGAGCGCCTTGCTCCAGAGCAGCATCAGGCAACGATAGAATAGCTTGAGTATTCCGTTGCCTTGTTTACATTTGAACCGGATGAAGTTCATTTGCGAATTTATCGAAACTTTCGCTCCAGAGTCAACCGAAGCGAGCTACAATTGCGCCAAAGGCATGCATTGCTTATTGAACGCAGAGCATCCCCTCATCAGGCCAACAGGGTTCCGAATGCACGAGATCAGTGAAGACGCCGCCCAGAAGTATCGCATCCCGGTCATCGAACAGATGGTCGAGGTCTTCGCGCTATTGGAGCGCACCCCCGAGGGTGCGACGATCCGTGATGTGGTCAAGGCGGTGAAGCTTTCGCGGACGACGGTCTATCGAATGTTAAACACACTGAGCGCTCACGACTTCGTCCATCGTTCTCCCACTGGCAGTTATACACTTGGCCGGCGGCTCCTGACACTTGCCGCCCACGTCGCTCCGTCTGTGGCAAGCTACGACTTGCTGGCGATTTCACAGCCGTATCTGAATAGAATTTCGGAGGTGACAGGGGAGGGCAGCAAGCTCACAGTTCCCTCAGGTGACAATGTTCTGGTGGTCGCTGCTGCCCAGGGCCGCGGTCAGTACGCGCTGACTGCGTCGGCAGGCCAGCGGCTTCCCTTCCATGCTGGGGCTGCCGGCAAGGTCCTGCTTGCTTTCGCAGCGCAGGAGGATATTGCTCGCCAGCTGACAAAGCTCGAGAGTTTCACCAGCTTCACGATTTCCGACCCTCACCGGATGCTAAAAGAACTAGAGAACATTCGTGCCGCCGGATGGGCGCGGGATATGGGCGAGCAAATGTCCGGCGTTCATGCCATCGCCGCCCCGATCCGCGATTATCAAGAGAAGGTCGTCGCGGCGGTCAGCGTACCCTTCGTTGCTGGCGTCGATGAACGGCGAATTGAGGAAATCAGGCGCGTTGTGCTTTCGACAGCGGACGCAATCACGAGGGAGATCGCGCAGGCGAAACCAGCGGTCGTTTCGGTTGAGGCAGCCGCTGTCAACCCCAGCCTGCATCGCAAGACGGCGAAGAGGAATTAAAAGCGCTTCGGCGAGATCCGAGCCTCTCCTCTATCTGCCTGCGAATATCGTTGGCGAGTGGATGGAGCGCTTCAGCGGGTAACGAACCACAGGGCTGTAGCCCATCCGATTTATGACCAGGCGCATTAGCGGCCGCGCTGGAGTGACATGAGGTGGTCGTCAAGCTGTCGCGCATGCGATATCACGTTATCTCGTCAACGACGAGAGAGGGTGTGGTTTTGTGAAATCAGGCCAGCGTGCCGATCACGGCCTTCCTGTCAGACATTCGAACACGCTCCAATAGCATTGCTGCACGGACCAAATTTCAACATTTTGCATCTATGCGGCCCGGATCGAAAATAGCTTGATTGGTCCAGCATACCGCATAAGCGCAACGCGTCCCCTCGACGGGCTTGCGGCAGTCAACCTTTCGAGCCTCACGGCGGAGTTCTAACTCGCTCATAGTTATGTGCCCCTCGGCAGAGAAGGTAGCATGAAACCGCTGCTAATTAGAAATATGGCAAATGACTGGGCCATATAGGAAAACGCGATGGCAAACGCTCTCTACACGCGACTGCAGGCCACGGCAAAGCGCCAGATTGAGATTTCTGGCCAAAGCGGTAGAGGGCGGCGAAGGTCCCGAAATGGCATACACTGCCAAGCTCGTGCCGACGACGTGCGAGCAGCGCTGTGTCGACGGCACCACGATCCTCGCCGTGAGAGGCACATCTACAGTTCATCAGTCGGGATCGCCATCGTGCCTCCGGTCGGTGACATCGTTTCAGCAGGCGGCGTGGACGACCACATCGTTGCCGACGCTGACAACTATGATGGCGTGACCAGTACTATTTTCATCGTTCATAAAATATAAGTTGAAACATATGAGCGGAGTACTCCCTCTTGGATGGTTGTCGCGGCGTCTATTGTGGCGACAATTAATAAGAATGATCTATTAATGCCGTGGCCGACAAGGCGGACATTCATAATCACATGGCGCCACGGAGATAGCGCCGGCGCCCGCCCGTTCCATATTCCCGCCTCGCATGCCAGAGCGACACTGCCGTGATGTGAAAACATGTCCGTGTTCTCTTAGGGTGTTAATTTTTAGACGGCACGTTTACAAGCCTAGTAATTGAGCAATAGGGTATTGCCGGAAGCTTCGCTTGAGGCTCAGACTGCCCCATTTCAGTAGGCATTTTCGTGGCATCCTCATCCTCAAATCTTACCGATGGCCTTCTTATCAACGCTCTTAATGAGGTGCTGGTACGCTGGGGTTTAACGCTAGTAGCCCTCGTTAGGTACGGGGCTGACAAGCTGCTGTGTGTGGGTCGCCTCTGTGAGCGTATAGACCGGGCAGACTCATCCGATCGTCTGGTGATCGAGTGGCCCTGAATTCACAAAAAACAAGAGAGGGAACTGATGATAAGTATTTTCAAAACATTGAGAGAAGGGGTGCAGCTTCTGGCGGTAGTCATGCTGATCGCTTTTGGCGGCTCGCAGGCGGTTCATGCTGCCGGGTTGAAAATCGCGATGGTCATGCCTGGTCCGATCAGCGACAATGATTGGAATTCGGTCGGCTACAATGGGCTTCAGGCGGCTGCCAAGGCGTTGGGTGCAGAGGTTGCCTATTCAGAAAATGTCAGCGATGCGGATGCCGAGCGTGTTTTGCGCGACTATGCATCGCGCGGCTACAAGTTGATTTTTGCTCACTCGTTTTCCTATGGCGACGCCACCCTGAACGTAGCCGAGGATTTCCCGGACACAACGTTCATGGCGGGAACTGCCAAAGAGCTCGCCCCCAATGTCGGCAGTTATTCCAACCCCGATTATCAGGGCGCCTATCTGGCCGGCATGCTGGGCGCCGGGGCATCCAAGAGCAAGACCATCGGCTGGGTCGGCGGCATGCCGGCGCCGAATATGCTCGCCAATTTCCACGCCTACGAAGCCGGTGCCAAGGCGATGGTTCCTAGTGTGAAGGTTCTCCATAGCTTCATCGGCTCCTGGTTTGACCCGCCCAAGGCCAAGGAGGCCGCGATTGCTCAGGTCGAGCAGGGGGCCGACGTTTTATCCGCGCAGGGCGTCGGCGTGATCGATGCCGCAAATGCCAGGAATGTGTTTGCGCTCGGCGCCATGACCGATCAGAACCATCTTGGACCTAAAACCGTGCTGACGAGTGTTCTGTGGGATCTCGGTCCTCTTATCACAGCTGTCGGCAAAGCTGTCGAGGATAAGACTTGGACGAGCCAGAACTGGTCCTTCGGCATTCCGGAAGGTGCCGTCAGACTCGCCGATTTCCACGGGCTGGATGCCGGCGTTTCCCCGGACGTGCTGACGGCCGTCAAGGCAAAGTTTGATGCGATCAAGTCTGGCGCTTTCACTGTGCCGCTGGATACGTCAAATGCCGACTGAGAATGAAGGTTTTTCCGCAACTTCCGGCATCGCGTCGGAGGTTGTCGGGGAGGCTGAGACGAAAGCTGCGCCGCTGCTCGACATGCGGGGCATTCGGGTCATTTTTGGCAGTTTTGTTGCCAATGATGCTGTTGATCTCACCGTCAGGGCAGGCGACATTCATGCCCTGCTCGGGGAGAATGGTGCTGGCAAGTCGACCCTGATGAAGGTTTTGGCCGGTCTCCTGGTTCCCTCCAAGGGCGAGGTGCGGATCGGCGGAAAGAGAGAGACAATAGCAGGTGCTGCTGAAGCCATGCGGCTTGGTATCGGCATGGTCCATCAGCATTTCATGCTGGTGCCTCCGCTCACCGTTGCAGAAAACGTGTGTCTTGGTCTTTCTTCTGCCGGGAGGCTCATTCCCAACCTCAAGCAATGCGCCAACAATATTCGGGCGCTGGCAAAGGCCTATGATCTGGATGTTGACCCGAATGCCCGCATCGCTGATCTTTCGATTGCCAGCCAGCAGCGGGTGGAAATCTTGAAGGTGCTATATCGCGGCGCCCGCATCCTTATTCTTGATGAACCAACAGCCGTGCTGGCGCCGCAGGAAACCAGCGGATTATTTCGCATCCTGCGCCTGCTCGCAGCGGAGGGCGTGGCAATTATTTTCATCAGCCACAAGCTCGACGAAGTGATGGCGTTGACCTCGCATGTCACGGTGCTCCGACACGGCCGCGTCGTGGCGAGCGCCGCCACCGCGGATACAGATGCACGCAGTCTGGCGCGCATGATGGTTGGGGCAGATATCGCTTTGCCAAAGCTGGAAGACGCAGTCCCCTTGGGCGCTGTTGCCGAAGACGACAAAGGCCCCGTGCTTTCGGTCGAGAGCCTCGTCTGCCGTGATACAAGCGGCGTTCGGTGCGTCAGCGGTGCCAGCCTGAACGTAAGGTCAGGCGAAATTGTCGGCATCGCGGGCGTTGATGGGAACGGTCAACAGGAATTGGCCGAGGCGATCGTCGGCCTGCGCAAAGTCGAAGGTGGCTCGATCAGCATAAACGGCTACGCGGTCACGCATGGTTCTGTCGCGGAGCGGATCAACCTTGGTCTTGCCCACATACCGGAGGATCGCCACCGCACGGCATTGGTGGAGTCGATGACGATAAGCGAGAACGCCGTGTTGGAGCGCGTCGGAGATGCGCCATTCTCCAGAGGCGGTTGGATCGACAAGGCGGCGATAGCATCGCTTGCAGATACGATCATCAAGGATTTCGACGTACGCACTACGGGCCGGGAGCAGAAAATCGGAACGCTCTCGGGCGGCAATCAGCAAAAGGTCGTCCTCGGGCGGGCACTTTCGCGTGATCCCAGCCTGATCGTCGCCGTTCAACCCGTTCGTGGTCTGGATATTGGGGCAACCGCATTCGTTCATCGAGAGCTTCTCGCCCGCCGCGCTGCCGGGGCCGGAGTGCTTCTGATCTCGACTGAGCTCGATGAAATCCTCGCGCTTTCAGACAGAATTGTCGTCATGTTCAAGGGCAAGGCAATCGGCGAGTTGAAACGGGAAGAGGTGACCGTCGAACGGTTGGGTTTGATGATGGCGGGGCAGGTGACATGAGCGGAACAGAAGATGTTCAATTGAAACGGCCGTACGTTCCACCCGCATTGGTCAGCAGCACGGCTTCGGCATTAGCCGCCTTCATGGTGGGCGCAGTGTTGATCGCTGCAGTCGGCGTCAATCCGCTGACGGCATATGGTGCACTTCTCGATGCGGCCCTCGGCAGTCGCAATGGGCTGTCGGAGACCTTGGTGCGCACCGTACCGCTTGCGCTTTGCGGTCTCGGCATTGCACTTGCCTTCCGGGCTGGCGTCTTCAATGTTGGCGCCGAGGGACAGTTATACCTTGGTGGGACCGCGGCGGCTGCCGTCGGCGTCGCAGGCTCCGCTCTTCCCTCTGTCCTCCTTCTGCCGGCAATGATGCTGGCGGCGGCGCTGACTGGTGCGCTCTGGTCGGGGCTCGCCGCCTGGCTGAAACTTCGCTTTCGCGCTGATGAGCTGATCACCACGATCATGCTGAATTACGTAGCGATCGATTTCGTCTCCTTCCTTCTGCATGGACCGCTTAAGGATCCCAATTCGCCGTTGGCGCAGACAGCGCGACTGACCACAGAAGCGCGGCTTCCCACTCTTTTGTCTGGAACGCGCCTGCACGCCGGCGTTCTTATCGTCGTAGTCGCTGTCATTCTGGCACATCTGTTTCTCTGGAAACGGGTGGGTGGCTTCCGGTTGCGTGTGGTCGGTTTTAATCCGCGTGCTGCGCTCAATGCGGGGATCGATGTGCGTTACACTCTCATGCTCGGCTTTCTGATCAGTGGCGCGCTCGCCGGCCTTGCAGGGTTTGCCGAGGTATCCGGCGTGCAGCGGCGCATGATCGAGAACCTTTCACCCGGTTTCGGCTACAGTGCCATCATCGTAGCGCTGCTCGGTCAGACCAATCCTGTCGGTGTATTGGCATCTGCGTTCCTGTTTGCGGCGTTGCAGATAGGAGCGACGACTATGGAGTCGGCGGCGGGCGTGCCGAGCACGCTGACGACAGTCATTCAGGGGCTTGTCGTTCTGTTTCTCATCGGCAGAGCGGCGTTGCCGCTCGTCTCGGGCTGGCTTTCTCGCCGATTGCGGCCGGGGGCGGTAACATGAATATGTTGTCCGCTCTGAACGATCCGGTATTTGCTGGCTTTCTAGCGGCTTCAATGCGGTTGGCTATACCGATCATGCTCGCAGCCCTTGGCGGACTCTTCGCGGAGCGGTCGGGTGTCCTGAACATCGGACTGGAAGGCATGATGCTCATTGGAGCCTTCGTAGGTTTCGTTGTCACATTTGCAACTGGGCAATTGGCCATAGGTATTGTTGCCGCCGTGCTTTCTGGCGTCACCGCCGGCCTTCTGCTCGGCCTATATACGATAACGCTTGGCGCCAATCAGGTGGTGGTTGGGATTGCCTTGAACCTGCTGTCGGTCGGCGTTACTTCCTTCTTCTATCGCCTGTTCTTTGGGGCGGCCACGGATCGACCGCGGATCGAACCCTTCGCGCCTGTTGATTTCGGCGGGCTCGGTGATGTCCCGCTGGTCGGCCCGCTGCTGTTTCGTCAGGACATGCTGGCTTATCTCGGGCTCTTATTGATCGTTCTTACCTGGTTTGTGATGAAGAAGACGCGATTCGGGTTGAATATCCGTGCTGTCGGCGAGCATCCCGAGGCAGCCGAGACACTCGGCGTCGATGTCGTCCACACGCGGTATATCGCGATCGCTCTTTCCGGTGGACTGGCGGCACTCGGCGGTGCTTTTTTGTCGCTTTCAGCAACAGGCATCTTTCTCGACAACATGACGGCGGGTCGCGGCTATATCGCCCTTGCCATCCTCATTCTCGGTCGCAGACATGCCGTTGGCATTCTGTTTGCCGCTCTCCTCTTCGGCTCCGCGGATGCTCTGCAACTGCGAGCCCAGCTTCTGCCCATCAATGTACCACTGCAATTTCTCCTCATGTTGCCGTATGTCTTGACGATTGTGGTGCTTGCCGGATTTGCCGGCCGTCAAGGCACGCCTGCTGCCCTCGGGTTGCCCTTTCTCCGCAGTGGTTCGCAAAAAGGATAACTGACGATGCTTGATCTTCATGAAGCTACCTCGCCTGAAGTTGGGCAGGCGATTAGCAAGGGTGCGGTCGCCGTGCTGGCCGTTGGTGCACAGGAACAGCACGGTGCACACCTGCCGCTGTCGACGGATACGGTCATGGCACAGGGCGTGGCGCGGCGCATTGCCGAGGCAATCGGCGGTCTTCTGTTGCCGCCGATTGCCTACGGTGACGCATGGAACAACGAAGGATTCCCGGGCACACTGTCGCTTTCGCCAGACACCATGCGCGCGATCTTCATGGATATCGGTCGGGGACTTTCACGATCCGGCTTCAGGGCGCTCGTCATCGTCAATGGCCATTTTGGAAATCGAGAGCCGATCGCGCTGGCTGCCCGTCTGCTGAAGCAGGAGACGGGTTTTCCCGTCTTTCATCTGGATTATCCAGGTATGGAGCAGGCTGCAAACGATATCTGCGACAGCAAGCCCGCCGCGCCGACCTTCTACCATGCGGACGAAGTCGAGACCTCGATGATGCTGGCGCTGGCCCCTCATCTGGTGAGAATGGACAAGGCCGCAGCGGAATATCCGACATTCCCCGCGACGTTTGGCATGGAGGCGATCAGTCTCAGCACGTTCAACAAATCCGGCGTCTTCGGCGACCCAACGTCGTCCACGGCAGCCAAGGGTGAGGCGCTGATTGCGCGTATCGTTGATGAGAGCGTCAAACTTGTCGAGCTATTCCTCTCGGATAGATGACAAATGCAATCCGATCGCTGTTGCTTCGTTTCCGGCGACGCCGTGCATCCTCTTCGTCAACCGGATGGACGAACCGAGAGGGCGGCTGAGGGACGTGATCGCCGCGCTTCAAGACTACGCCAACCACACGCTTTTGCTTCGCCAGATCCCGATCCGCGAGGGGGACAGGATCATAGGCAGTTGCGATCTGATTTCGGAACGGGCGTGGCGCTATCGGGAAGGCCAGACTTCGGCGCTGATCGCAATCCCCGAAAGCGCGGCCGAGCGCGAGCACGAAGCGCGCAGCGAGCTCCTGGAACACCTGTCCGAATTCGATGACCGGCTTCTCGAAGAACTGATCGAAGATCACGAGCCGCCCAGCAACGCGCTCTATGCCATTTCATCGCGGCTTGTGTGACCATTCGCTGACACTCGGGGATGGTTATCCGGCATGGGTATAGCATGGTTAGTCGTTGAAGTATGTTGGAGGCTTGATGACACCAGTGAAAAGTTACTAACTTCTGCGCAATGTGTCGCCCACTTAGGGTTCCAATTGCCTCAAAGAAAATTGCCCTGCCAGGTGGGGCCAGGCAGGGCAACCACAGGAGTACTGTTGAGAGCGCGAGTCGGATGTGAACTGGAGTTTAGTAACTTGCGCAGCTCAATCTATCATTGTGTGACAGTTTTGTGAATGTGGCATTCGCATCAGGCGAGAGGGGAAGAACTCGCCGTTCGCACCAACTACTCGCAAACGGTTTCGCGCACTACTACCCGATGATGATGACGGTAGCCGTAGCGCCTCTCTGTCCAGCACCGGCGATGATACCTATAGCGCGGAGCGTCATAGTATCCATCATCTGCGTAGGTCGGTGGATCGCTGTAATAGCGTGGCGGCGGCGCATCATAGTCGTAGCGAGATCCGACTCCGTATTCAAAGTAGACCTGAGAGAATGCCGGCGATGCGGCCAAGGTCGTTGCGAGCACCAGCGCCGCGATTACAATCCTTTTCATGTCTTTCCATTCCCATTTACATACAGCTGTGACGCGCTATCCCGCGCCTTAAATGTAGTATGCCATGAGCGGCGCTCGTGAATACGGACCAAAGTCCCGACCAAGTAAGGACTTAGGCCCTAGAGCTTGTGAAAGCTCTGTTCGCTGGCGTTGCGTGGCCTCCTCGTACTCAAATCGTAAGATGAGATATCGTCTCCAACCGAATAAGTGGGCGGTGGCGACTGAGGGTTTATACGTACTCCCGCCTGCAAGATGAGCGTACGCATCCGAGTTGGGCCGCATTGTGCAGTGAGTGAGAGTGTGGATGCTCTGTCTATATAGACGGCAATATAGACGGTGTTTCACATATGGA
>NZ_JAAZQP010000010.1:0-298972 GCF_012275435.1 Rhizobium sp. SG741 | reverse complement strand
CAGCGTCCAATTCCGCCATCTCGCGCACCCCTATGAAAGCGCCCAAGATGGCCCATCATCGTAAATGGCCGGTTAATCTGCCAAAGTAGTGCTAGAGCCGTTAAGCGGCTCATGGAATCGCCAAACAGCTTTAGATTATTGTTTTTACGCACTTCCAGACGGAAAACCGCTGCGCACTTTTCCCGGAATTGCCCTAGCTGACAAGGCTGTCGAGCCAGGCAGGATCGAGGACGCCTTCCAGCTCGGTCGCGATCTCGTCCAGCGCCGCGTCGACGCCCGCGCGGTAACCTGTCCGCTCGCCGGTCAGGCCGAAGCTTTCGAGCAGTCTTGCCCGGTACGCATCGCTGCCGAAAAGCCCGTGCAGGTATGTCCCCATGACGCGGCCGTCGGGCGACAGCGCTCCGTCCGGCCGGCCATCGATGACAGTCGAGGGGCGATCACAATCCGGGCCGCTGGTCACGCCGAGATGGATTTCGTAGCCGGACAGCGGCACGTCGTATTCCCTGGAGAAAGCCTGGCTGTTGCGGACGGTCTTTTCAGGCGCCATTTCCGTCTCGATATCCAGCAGGCCAAGTCCGGGCGTCTCCGTCACCGATCCTTCGATGCCGAGCGGATCAAAGACCATGCTGCCGAGCATCTGATAACCGCCGCAAATCCCGATGACGCGGCCGCCGCGGCGCATATGGGCGGCAATATCAATATCCCATCCCTGTTCCCGCAGATCGAGCAGGTCACCGATTGTCGACTTCGACCCCGGCAAAACCACAAGCCCCGCATCATCAGGCAGCCGTTCACCGGCCCGGACGAAGACGAGATCGACGTCGGGTTCGGCTCGCAGCGGATCGAGGTCGTCGAAATTCGCAATGCGTGACAGCACCGGCACGGCAATTTTCAAGGCGCCGGAGGAGCCCCGTGTGAGCCGTTCCAGCACAACGGAATCCTCGGCAGGAAGGCGGCCGGCCGCCTTCAGCCACGGCACGATGCCATGACACGGCCAGCCGGTGAACGTGCCGATCGCGTCTATGCCCTCTCCAAACAGCGAGACATCGCCGCGAAACTTGTTGATGAGGTAGCCGCGGATCATGCGCCGATCCTCTTCCGGCAAGATATGATAGGTACCCACCAGCGACGCGATGACGCCGCCGCGGTCGATATCGCCGACCAGCACCACAGGCACGTTGGCGCGGGTGGCAAAGCCCATATTGGCGATATCGCCCCGCCTGAGATTGATTTCGGCAGGCGAACCGGCGCCCTCGACGATGACAAGGTCGGTTCCAGCGCGCATGGCCGCGAAGCTTTCCAAGACGGCGCCGAGCAGCTGCGGCTTGAGCGCCTGATAGTCCCTGCCCTTCGCATGCCCCCAGACCTTGCCCTGCACGATGATCTGGCTGCCCGTCTCCGATTGCGGCTTAAGGAGCACCGGGTTCATATGCACGGATGACGGAACGCGCGCCGCCAGCGATTGCAGCCACTGGGCGCGGCCGATCTCACCGCCATCTTCGGCAACGGCGGCATTGTTGGACATGTTCTGCGGCTTGAAGGGACGGACCCTGACACCTCTGTTGGCGAACAGGCGGCACAGACCGGCGACCAATACCGTTTTTCCGACATCGGAGCCGGTTCCCTGCAGCATGATCGCCTTCGTCATTCTTCATCGCTCCGAGATGCTACAGCCCCTGAAAACACGGAATTTTGCCTTGATTTCGCCGCGATCCCCAACGGCCTGAAGCCACCGGCACGATACAAAAATACATCACTTCGCACCATGCTCTATTTGCGACATCGGATGACGATTTCATCCATTGTTAGTTATACTGAAGAGGATTATCTCCACCGCGAAAACAAACAACGAAAACCGGCCGTTTCGGCCTGGAGGATACCCCGATGCTCTTCATCTTCAACAGACAGAATTCCATCCAGATCGCCTGGAATGGCAAACTGCCGGCAAACCGCCCTGATACCCGCCTGCAACAGCTTGATACGCGTTTCGGCACAGTCGGCTTCATTCGGACCTATAACGTCGGTTGATAGCCGGTCAAGCCTCAGGTCCTGCGCACGACAAGCCGCCAAGCGACCGCATCGGCGGCTTTATTTTTTCATTCCATATGGGGAAATAAAATCCGGCATTGGCCGGAAGCCGGCTATCCACCCCACGGTCGCCTCCCTGGAACGCGGCGGCCATAAAACGCGAAAACCGCGCGATCCGAGGATCAACGCGGTTTGCCAAAAACGCCGGCTCCCCTGCACAAACGCCGCAAGGTTCGCTTTCTCCGGTACGCACTACCTAAGCCGGAGAAGCAGCGGTGTCCCCCGCCACGCATCGATTGATAAACCGACATCGTTACCGGAGCGTTATTAATTGCTTAAATAAGAATGAATCCGAAAATTTTTTGAAAATTTTCTCATTCTCGTTGCGAAATCGCAAACGACGCAAATGGAATAGAAAACGTCTTTCAAGGACGCGATATTTTAGCGGTATTTAACTTCGCCTATGCTTTAAAGCTTCGTTGAAGCCTCGCAATGCCCATTTTACAGCCGCGAATAGTAGAAAATAGGCTAATTCAGGCGCTTATATAAGCTTCTCCAACAGGCGCGATAAGTTCAATCAGCCGACAGACTGTTGATTTCTTCATTCAAATCCTTACGCTGCTCGCTGTCGATGTAGAAAATGCTCGGCCGCGACAGGGTTCCGCGGTCGCAAAAAGACCAGATGCACGACAGCAGCAAAGGGGACCGTGCGGGCGTCGTCAGCGGCGTATGAACGGTTGTGGTTGAACCGCGCTGACGGGGATCGACAGACACCATATCCGCTTGGAGTCGATTTCCGTAACGTAACGAGAAATTGGGAGACATTATCAATGAAGAAGCTTCTCGCTTCCGCTATCTTCGCATTCGGCGCCTACGCTTTGGCTGGCTCGGCGCACGCTGCGGAATGCGGCGATGTATCGATCGCCGAAATGAATTGGGCCTCTGCCGGCGTTGCCGCTCAGGTCGACAAGATCATCCTTCAGAATGGCTATGGCTGTAACGTCACGCTGGTAACCGGCGACACGCAGCCGACCTTCACCTCCATGAACGAAAAGGGCCAACCCGACGTCGCGCCCGAGCTTTGGGTCAACGCAGTACGCACCGCGCTCGACAAGGCCGTGTCCGAAGGTCGTCTGATCGAGGCAGCGCCGCTCCTGAGCGATGGCGGCGTCGAGGGCTGGTGGATTCCGAAATTCCTCGCCGACGCGCATCCCGACATCAAGACCGTTCAGGACGCGCTGAAGCATCCGGAACTCTTCCCCGCCCCCGAGGATTCTTCCAAGGGCGCGGTATACAATTGCCCGGCAGGCTGGAACTGCCAGATCTCGACCGCCAATCTCTACAAGGCGCTCGGTGCAGAGAAGCTCGGCTTTACGTTGGTCGATACCGGCTCTGCCGCGGGTCTTGACGGCTCGATCGCCAACGCCTTCGAAAAGAAGATCGGCTGGTTCGGCTATTATTGGGCACCGACCGCCATCCTCGGCAAGTACGAAATGGTGCGTTTGAGCTTCGGCGTCCCGCACGACAAGAAGGAATGGGATGCCTGCACGGCGATCCAGGATTGCGCCAATCCGAAGGTGAATTCCTATCCGGTTTCGGACGTCTACACGGTCGTAACGAAGGCTTTCGCATCCAAGGCTGGCATTGCCATGGATTACGTCAAGACCCGCAAATGGGACAACGGCACGGTTGGCAAGGTTCTGGCCTGGATGACGGACAATCAGGGCACGAACGAAGACGGTGCGAAGTACTTCCTGAAGACCTACCCCGATATGTGGACCAAGTGGGTTTCTCCAGAGGTCGCCACCAAGGTCAAGGCTTCGCTCTAATCCGCACGAATGAATCGGCGGCAGGCCTGCGTCTGTCGCCGATTTTATATTCGCCGGATGCGACTGACACTCATACCGACAGACCGACGCGGCCACAGGTCGCAACGAGTGCAGATTGGCGGCGGCAAATGTAGTAAGAATTAAAAAGCAGCCTGAAGAACCGGTCGCAGCGCTGCAACACCGTCCGTACATGAAGGCCACATGCACTGACAGGGACAGAGCCGGACAAAGAAGGGGAAATACATGGCTATTCAGTGTACGATCCTGCCAGATGTGCTTTGCAATTTTCCGGCAATAGACGAATCGCTCATACGCCTCGCACGCAAGAATATCGACGATGGGTTCAGGGCATCCGTGCGCGCCTACGGCAATATCATCGACGCCATAGTTCAGCCGCTGCAATGGTTTCTGAACTATCTGGAATGGCTCTTCACCAACACGCCGTGGTTCATCGTGCTTCTCGTCATGATGCTCGTCGTCTACGCCGCCAGCCGCAACCTCAAGATCGTCATAGGCACTGCGATATCGATGACGCTCATCGGCGTCTGCGGCCTTTGGGGCGACACCATGATAACGCTTGCGATGGTGACCGTCTGTACGCTCATCGCCATCGTCATCGGCCTGCCGATAGGCATACTGATGGCCCGCTCCGACCGGATGCAGTCGATCGTCAATCCGATCCTCGACGTGATGCAGACGATGCCGAGCTTCGTCTATCTTATTCCCGTCGTAGTGATTTTCGGCATTGGAAAGGTTCCTGGCCTGATCGCTGTCGTCATCTACGCCGTCCCGCCGATGATCCGGTTGACCAATCTCGGCATCCGTCTCGTGGACAAGGAAGTGCTGGAAGCCGCCGATGCCTTCGGCTCGTCGCATCGCCAGAAGCTTTTCAACGTGCAGATCCCGCTCGCGTTGCCCACCATCATGGCCGGCATCAACCAGACCATCATGATGTCGCTTGCCATGGTCGTGGTCGCATCGATGGTCGGCGTCGGCGGTCTCGGCAAGAACACGCTGCAGGCGATCAACAACCAGTTCTTCACGGTCGGCTTCCTCAACGGTTTCGCGCTGGTCGCAATCGCCATCATTTTCGACCGCACGAGCCAGGCCTACGGCAGACGGCTCCAGAAGCACTCGGAGGTCATTCATGGCTAGTCACGCGATCCAGATCAAAAGCCTCTACAAAATCTTCGGTCCGCGCGGGCGCGACTTTGTCGACATGGTCAAGAACGGCATCAGCAAGACCGAACTCAACGAGACTCATGGTCACGTGCTCGGCCTGCAGGACATCAACATTGACATGCCGGCCGGCGCCATCACCGTCGTCATGGGCCTTTCCGGCTCCGGCAAATCGACGCTGATCCGCCATATCAACAGGCTGATCGAGCCGACCGCCGGCGAAGTGCTCTATGACGGCATCGACGTCTGCAAAATGAACGAGAATGCCCTGCGTGAATTCCGCCGTCACAAGACGGCGATGGTGTTCCAGAAATTCGCTTTGCTGCCGCATCGCACGGTCATCGAGAACACCATTTACGGCCTGGACATTCAGGGCGTGCCCCGTGCTGAAGGCGAGAAGAAGGGACAATACTGGATCGAACGCGTCGGCCTCAAAGGTTTCGAAAGGCACTATCCGAACCAGCTCTCCGGCGGCATGCAGCAGCGCGTGGGGCTCGCCCGCGCCCTGACCAATGACGCCGATATCCTGCTGATGGACGAAGCTTATTCGGCGCTCGATCCGCTCATCCGCGTGGACATGCAGAGCGTGCTGCTCGACCTGCAAAAAGAGCTGAAGAAGACCGTCGTCTTCATCACCCACGATCTCGACGAGGCACTCCGCCTCGGCGACAAGATCGCAATTCTGCGCGACGGCAAGGTCGTGCAGCAGGGAAGCGGCCAAGAGATCGTGCTGAAACCCGCGGACGACTACATCACCGCCTTCGTCAAGGAAGTGAACCGCGGTCGTATCATCCAGGCTCAGACCATCATGAAGCCGCTCGCCGGTGATCCCGGCGGCAGCCGCGTGCCCGGCGACATGACGCTGGAAATCGCCGCCAAACGGATAACCGACGCCGGACATACCGGAGCCGTCGTCACCGACGCCGGTGGCAAGCCCATCGGTGCGATAGACCTGCAAAGCATCATCTCCGCCATGGTGACGCCGACAACCCATGACGCGGCGCAGATGGCGGCGGCTTAAAGACTTCCTTGTCTAACAAAGGAGAGCGCCTGCGCAGGGCGCTCTCTTCCTCTTTATGCAAGATGAATATGCTTATCGCTGTTCGCTCGTTGCACTCATATAAAGAAATGTTTATATCTGCATTTCATAACCGACCATCCGCATATCCGGAGAAGACGCCATGACCGTCGCAACCAACCCCTTGACCGATCTTCTTGCTGAAAAAGGCGTGCTGCTCGCCGATGGCGCGACGGGCACAAATCTCTTTGCCATGGGCCTGGAAGCCGGTGAAGCCCCGGAACTGTGGAACGAGCAGCACCCCGAGCGGATTGCAAAACTGCATCAGGATTTCGTTGACGCCGGCGCCGACATCATCCTGACCAATACCTTTGGCGGAACGCGTCATCGCTTGAAGCTGCACCACGCGCAGGACCGCGTGCACAGCCTGAACAAGGTGGCCGCCGAGATTGCCCGTGCCGTCGCCGACAAGACTGACCGCAAGATCATCGTCGCCGGTTCCGTCGGGCCGACGGGCGAGCTGCTGGTGCCGCTCGGCGCATTAACCTATGAAGATGCCGTTTCCGCCTTCGTCGAACAGATCGAAGGCCTGCAGGCCGGTGGTGCCGACGTCGCCTGGATCGAGACCATGTCCTCGCCCGAGGAAATACGCGCAGCAGCAGAAGCTGCCGTCAAGGTCGGCCTCCCCTATACCTATACGGGTTCGTTCGATACCGCCGGAAAGACCATGATGGGCCTGCATCCGAAGGATATTCATGGCATTGCCAAGGACGTCGGCGATGGTCCGCTTGCCGTCGGCGCCAATTGCGGCGTCGGCGCATCGGATATCCTGTCGAGCCTGCTGGACATGACCGATTCCGATCCGGCCGCGATCGTGATCGTCAAGGGTAACTGCGGCATCCCCGAATATCGCGGCGCCGAGATCCATTATTCCGGCACGCCACCGCTAATGGCCGACTACGCGCGCCTTGCGCGCGACGCGGGCGCCAAGATCATCGGCGGCTGCTGCGGCACGTCCTGCGGCCATCTCGCTGCCATGCGCGAGGCTCTCGACAACTATACGCCCGGCCCACGCCCGACTCTGGAAGTGATCGTCGAACGGATCGGCCCGATGCGCAACAAGACGGCCAACGAAGGCGGAACGGCGCCTGTGCGTGAGCGCAGACGCCGCAGCTAAACGGCGACTTGCCGCGTCAGGCCTTGAAACCTGACGCAAGCGGCCATTATGACAATCGAACAACCAAGACGGCGGTGGCGTTGCACTACTTCTCGCCACCGAGAGGGCGCCCCTCGGTAAAATGCGGCACGACCCGGCTGTCGAATGCCTTCAGGGCCGCGCCGATCGCCTGATGCATATCAAGGTAGCGATAGGTGCCAAGCCGTCCGCCGAAATGGACGTTGGCTTCCGCCTCGGCACGCTCACGATACCGCAGGAAGACCGCCTTGTCCTGCCGCGTGTCGATCGGATAATAGGGCTCGTCCGCGCGTTGGGCCGAACGTGAATACTCCCGCACCACAACAGTCTTTTCAGTCTGATAGCTGCGCTCGGGATTGAAGTGGCGGAACTCAAGAATGCGGGTATAAGGGACCGTTTCGTCGGCATAGTTCATGACGGCCGTACCCTGGAAATCGCCGGTGTTCAGGGTCTCTTTCTCGAAATCGATCGTACGCCAACCCAATTCGCCTTCGGAATAATCAAAATAGCGATCGATGGGTCCCGTGTAGACGATGGGGAGACCGGGCGGCAAAGCGGATTTCAGCGAAAAGAAATCGATACCGAGAGCAATATCGATCCTCGGATGCTTCAGCATCCTCTCGAAGATGGCCGTGTAGCCGTCGACCGGCAGACCTTCAAACTTATCGTTGAAATACCGATTGTCGAACGTGTAGCGGACCGGCAGCCGCGTGATAATATGCTCCGGCAGGTCACGCGGGTCCGTTTGCCATTGCTTGGCAGTGTAGCCGCGGATGAAGGCTTCATACAGCGGACGGCCGATCAGGGAAATTGCCTTCTCTTCCAGGTTCGCCGGGTGGCGCCCTGCCATTTCGGCCGCCTGCTCCGCGATCAGAGCTCGCGCTTCATCCGGCGAAAGGCGCCGATTGAAAAACTGCGAGATGGTACCGAGGTTGATCGGCATCGAGTAGACCTGATTGCGATAGCTCGAATAGACACGATGCTTGTAATCGGTAAATTCGGTGAACCTGTTGAGATAGGTCCAGACCACCTCGTTCGGCGTGTGGAAGAGATGGGCGCCGTAACGATGAACCTCGATGCCGGTCTGGCCGTCGAACTCGCTATAGGCATTGCCGCCGATATGGCTGCGGCGATCGATCAGAAGCACGTTCTTCTGAAGCTCGTTCGCCACCCGCTCCGCAAGCGTCGCGCCATAAAAGCCCGCGCCGACGATCAATAGGTCTACCTTCGAAAAATCAATCATGCTTTCAAACTTTCGGCGCCCGCAATATCGGCGATGGGTTTAGTGGAGTGCGAAAATGATCATTGGGGAAACTGACAAGGCATCGGCGCACGGGATTGCGCCGACGACATCAGGAAACTGCGGCAGTGCCGTCCGGACCAGGTGGCTCACCGCACGCCGGCATATTTCAGAGGCGTGTACTGGTATGCCTTGAACAGCGCCGCCTGCTCGTCGATCGCCGCCTTGACATTGTATGTCGCGCCGAGCGGGCGCGTATGGGCAACGGCGACGGCATCGATGATCGCCATTCGGGCCGTGGGGCGCCCGAGGAACGATGGCCAGAGGTGATCGAGGCCATAGCCTGATTCGACATCCCTCATGGAGCCGATGCAGATCTGCAGCGCACGCTGCGAGAAGAGCGGACACATGATTTCGACGAAACCCTCATAGCGCACCAGGCTGTCGGGTCTCTGAATCGTCAAAGGATGGTTGGGGTAGGAGCCCTGGTCTTGCTTGAGCGATGGCTGTGCGAGATCGAGACCGTGTTTGTGCGACAGGTGGAACATTCGGTTGAGGTCTTCGCCGTTGCACAGCAGGTCGTCGTCCGGCAACCATATGCGCTCATAGTTCCAAAGCGGGCTGCCCTCGTAAAAGAGGTCGTAGAGAAGCTTGAACTTCTTGCGCTTTGGCAAATGCGCCAGATATTCGTAAGGACTACCGGAAACCTCCGGTTCCTCGGCACCGTAATAACCGATGCAAAGGTCCCAGTTGCGGGTCGCTTCGTCTATCTTTTCGAACCAGCGCGGGTGCAGAGACTTCGAATTGGCGGGCACGACGACAAGATTGGGGCGCCGTATCCCCTGCTGCGGCTGGGCGCGGAACGTCGCGCGGCGTTCGACATCCGCCGGTGTCGGAAATAGCGGATGGGGAGGATGGTCGACCGGCACCAGCAGATAGGTGGCGTCGACACCTCCGATCACGCCACGCCCCGCAAGCGCCATGAGATTGTCGCCTTCGATATGCGCGGAATCGAAAATGACCGACGGCAGTCCATCTCGGTCGATCAGGCAAAGCCGGCCGCCCATGACATGCCAGAAATCCACGTCAGGTTCAAAATAGTTACCGATCAGCCCATCCGGCGCCAGCACCAGGAAGGATGAGAACATCCCGCGGTTCACGTCGCCGAAGCTCCAGAATGTGCCGCTCAGCATGTCCTGGGTCAGAGGCGGCGCGTCGGACCACCGCATCTGGTTTGCCGGGCGCGCGGCATATTCGGACGTGTGCAAGCTGTTCGCTGCCGATGACATGTTGGACTGTCCCCTATTCCTGGACCGAAGCAACGGCGCGATCTGAGGAAGGCGGCTGCATGAACAGCTCCGGAATGTCCGCCCCCAATCGAACTCGTTTGATCGACACCTTGGCGTTCATTCCTTTTGCGAAGCTTACGGCCGGAATCGACCGCCGCCTCATCGCCAGGCGCAATCAATCCAGCCTCGCGAAAGTTGGTCGGCATAGTGTCGAAAGCGGAATTTCTACGCGGGGCAATCGCGCGTTCGGAATATTGCCAAGAATGTCGGCGCTCGGCGGACACGAAGGTCGGTCATGTCGTCCGTCAAGTCGGGACAAAGAACCACTCGTCTCTTTTTACGGTAGAAGAAGATGCATCAGAAGAAGAAGCTGGCCATACTCATCGAAGTCGATAGTTTCATCGGCGACATCTATCATCATCTTTCAAAAACTTACGAAGTCCTGGCGATTCAGCCGAAGACTTACAAAGAGATCGAAACGGCCGTGGAATGGGCCGACATCGTCTGGTTCGAATTCTGTAACGAGCTCTTCGCGCATGCGATCAATCAGAACATCCGCCGGCTCGGCAAACGCGTCATAGCGCGCTGGCATCGTTTCGAAATCGTGGAATCGAGTTTTCCCACACGCATCAACTTCGGCTTCATCGACGACCTGATCCTCGTATCTCACGACATGCTTCGGGTCCTGAGGCACAGGGTGCCGCAGCTCTCGCAAAAGACACGCACACACGTCGTCTGGAACGGCCTCAATCTCGAAAAATTCAAGCCGATCCCGTCGCTAGACAAGAAGAAGATCGTTTGGGCAGCCAAGCCGTTCATGCGCAAGAACCAGCCAATGTTCCTGCAGATCATGCATGCCCTCGTGAAGAGAGACCCGTCCTACACCCTGCATGTCGCCGGCGAGCAGGAAGAGTTCGTCATGGCGCCTTACCTGCAGCGTACGACGGAGAAGCTCGGCCTCGCTCGCCACGTCTTCTTCCACGGCTGGCAGCGGGACATGCCTGCTTTTCTAGCCGACAAGGGCGTCATTCTGTCGACCTCCATCCATGAAAGCTTTGGATACAACATCGCCGAAGCGATGGCCGTCGGCGCCCTGCCCGTGATTCACGATTATCCCGGCGCCGAGGAATTCTGGCCCGACGAAATCCGTTTCTCATCAGTGGACGAGGCTGTCGAGAAGATCATCGCCGGACAGATGCATCAGTGGTCGCAATATGTGCGCGAAAAGTTTCCTCTCGCCAAACAATTGCATGAGGTGGACATGGTCATGAACGGCCGGGTGGCCGAGCTCGCGCCGCCGCCAGCAGCTCCGATCGAGCAATATGCCGGTTCGCACCTCAAGCGGCCTGTTCCGCTTTGGCTGGTACAACAGCCGGCTCCCTCGCTGCAGGCGCAGCAGCCCGCGACCGTACCGCAGGCCATATCGGTGCAGCAGGTTCGGGAGGCTCTTCCGCTCGGCGAGGTTTTTGCGCCGCCGTTGCAGCAGCCGATTCCGACCCAGCCGCAGCCTATCGCCATGCCGCCGGCGCAGCGGCTCGCTCCCGTGCCGCCTCCGCAGCAACAGCCAAAGACGCCGGGCGCCCCGCTTGGCTTTGATTCCAGCGGCTATTGGGAGACCCGCTACCGCACCGGCGGCAATTCGGGAGCCGGCTCCTACGATGTCCTCGCCAACTACAAAGGGCTGTTTCTCAACGCCTTCGCCCGAAAGAAAGAGCTTTCCTCCTTTGCCGAAATGGGGTCGGGCGACGGCAATCAGCTGAAATATTTCGCATTCGATCGCTATACCGGCTTCGACGTCTCGAAGACCGTGATCGAGCGCACGCAGGCGATGTATAGGGATAAGCCGAATTACCAGTTCATCTGGCTAGGCGACCAGTCCCTGGATTGGGAAACCCAAGAGGACGCTTATGACTGCGCCTTGTCTCTCGATGTGCTTTACCACCTCATCGATGACGCGATCTATGTCAACTATCTCGACCAGCTGTTCTCCCTCTCCAGGCACTACGTCGTCATATATGCCTCCAACTTCGACGGCCCCGACATCCGTGGCGCCGCCCATGTCCGGCATCGCAAATTCACGAGCGACATCGCCCGCAGGTTCCCCCAATGGACATTGCTGAAGCTCGTCGAGAATCCCTACAAGTTCAAGGAATCGACCGAGGCGGATTTTGCGATCTACAGCCGCGAGGAGTTCGAAGATCCGGCGGCGCTCAACGAACTCGATAACATCCGATAGAATTGAGCATGCAAAAAGAGAGGCGCAACGGCTCTGCCGCTTGCGCCTCTCTCTTTATTTGCACCGTCTTTCGCCGACGGCGACTAGAATCGCCGGCTAACTCGCCAATCTGCCAAGCACGAGATGCGGCGTCCGCTTCAGCCTCAGCGATACTTCGGCCATTTGGGGCGACTGCGCACGGACGTAGTTGTATTCAGGCTCATCATATCCCGCATAGGACTGTGTGATCAGCGTAAGAAACCGCTCCCGGAGATTGACCGGCAGACGCGGATAGATCCATTGCAGCAGATCCAGCTTGCTGCAAAGGAACCACTGATAATAGGCCTGTTTCATGAGAGGCAGACGCGCGAACAACGCCTCCACCTCCTCGAATGCCGTGAAGATTTCGAAACGTTTTTCGGTGAACACGTTGGTAAGCTGTGCCCGCTCCTCATAGACGCGGTGACCGATGAGATAACGATTCATCATGCCGATCCTCTGTGCATGCATATAGATATGCCAGTGGGCGTAGATGTCATTGTGGACGCGCGTCTCTGAGAAACGCAGGCCCGTTTCCCGGCAAAGCTTGGCGCTAACGATCTTGTTCCAGGGGAAATTGACGGTAAAGAGCAGCCTTGCGCACTGTTGAAGCGTGAATATGCGGATGTCCGCATCACCGACCAGCTGGCGCCAGGCCTCGTCATCGATCTGCAACATCGGACCCAGGCGGTCGTTCTTGTCGGTGACATAGCGATAACGAAACACCATCACGTCGCAGCCATTGGCTTCCATATGATAGATGACCTCGTCGATCGAGCGATGGGCGATCATGTCATCGGCGTCGAGAAAATAGTAGTAGTCGCCGCGTGCCGCCGCCATGCCGGCATTGCGGCTGTATCCGGCACCGCGATTTTCCGGATTGCGCAGCAACCGTACACGCTCGTCGCGTCGGGCATATTGTTCGACGATCAGCGCGGTGGCATCGCGCGACGTGTCGTCAACGATGATCACTTCCAAAACCTCGCGATTTTCAAGAACAGCCGTAATTATGTCGCCGAGGGAGTCCTGCGCGTTGTAGGCGGGGATGATGACACTGACTTTGCTCACAAGGTCTCCTGATACTAGATGGGCGCCGGACCTGGGGTATCGGCCATGCTATTCGCCTCAAGCTGCGTAACCGTCCTTCCGGCAACGCGACCTCGGCAAATTGCGATCGCCACCTAGCAAAACTCGCGGGACCGCTCCTCAAAGCATAGGGGTCGGAACTTGCACTGAACTGGTGCGTGGATGCCCTGCCCGATCGGCGGAGGACCGAACTATCCAGCCCCGCGAAAGCAAACCGGCTTATGCAAAAGGACAAAGTCCGCGCCCAGAATCGCGCCGATGCCGTGGAGAAATCGATGTCTTCTGCTGAAATCCCCGTCCTTTCGATTTGCGTTCCAACCTTTAATCGTCAGTTCTTGCTTGAACGGAACATAAATTTCCACCTGGACGCTTTTCGTAAGCTCGATATTCCTTTTGAAATCGTCATTGTCGACGATTGCTCGACCGACGACACCGCCGCCTATATCCAGTCGATCTCGCACCATCCGGAAATCAGCGCCTATCGCCGGGCACGCAATTCCGGCTTCATCAGCAACTACGCCTTTGCCATGCAGCGGGCTCGCGGCCACTTCGCGGTCTTCCTCGGCGATGACGATCTGCTGATCCCGGAAAAGGTCGTCGAATATCTCCACATCATGGTGGACGACAGGCGGATCGGCATGATCCAGGCGCCTTGGCTTCTGGTTGACGGGCGGCCGGGCGGCGGAGACATGCAGCCTTTCTATCACCTGTCCTACCCCTCGCGGCATACCAAGGGCGATTTCCATTCGATGCTGGAATTCATCCTGGAGCGGCATGTCTTCCCAGAATTCATGATCATCCGGCGCGACATCCTGGCGAGATCCATATCCAGCCCGACCCCCTTTATTTTCTGGGCCTTTCTTTACACCACCCGCGCGCTGGACAAGGCCGATGTGCTGTTCATGCCGGAACCCTTCGCTCGGGTGACTGCGGTTTCCGACGACCCCCGTCTGCAACAGGGCAACAAGGAATGCATGTTCCAGTGGGACAGCTACCGAGGCGGCCTCGAATATCTTGCATCGCAGGCGCTTCGCGACAACCGGCTGCCGCCGGAGTATCGCGGCTCGCTGATGCCGCGCATCACGGACTTCATGCTGCAGCGCCAGGCCGTGGCGATGCGCTTGCACGTCAATGCACAGAACTGGGTCGAAGCCTACATCATGTACCACCGCATGGCGGCTTATCATCCGACACCGCTGCCGGCGGAGTCCTACGACCAGATCCGCAAGCTGGCGGGCATCGCAACAGCGGCAACGGAGGCGATCGCATTCAATGGCGAGCCCGTCATCCTTGAGCCGATCATAGACGACGCTACAATCAATCTTCTCTCGCCCTCGATCCGGGAGCATCTCATCAGGGAAGAACCGCAGGCCGGCGGCTATGACAGGAAGCCAAGGGCATATTTGCGCTTTACGGAAAACTTTCCTGCCAATCCGGGGCCCAAGGACGGCATGTTCGACATTCTGACCTACATCGAACAGTTTGCCTGACGATCACTGCCGGGGACCGAAACTGGATCCACTGCCGGTGTCGCATTGCGAACGTCCGGTCCGAATCCTGGCTCGGTCGCCAGGCGTGCATTCAGCCGGGCAATAACTCGGTCACCGCAATGATGGGGCCGAGTGGAAACAGGCCGTCCCGCCTTTGCCATTCAGGAATGTCGAGGCTGGAAATGCTGCCGTCCAGAAACAGCGCGTTCGCGCAGCCGAGGTCGTCGCGGAAAAGCGTCGCAAAGTCATGAAAGCGGACGGGACCATCCGAAATCGCGAAAACGACCTTGCCGTCACTGGTGACACCAACCCCGTTTCGCGTCTTGAAGCTGGTGCTGTCGGCAAGAAACGACGGATGGAGCTTGCCGTCGATGACGAGCATCGGGCCGGACTGGGTCGCGTAGAACGGCTTGATGCCCGAGGTGGCAAAAGCCTTGCTTTCCATCACGCCGGCACGGCCCGGCAGGAGATAAAAGACGCCGTTCGGCAACAGGTGGAAATTGCCCCACCCCTTGTTGGTATTGATCCTCTTCAGCTCACGACCGTTTTCGACGAAGAGGCCGACGGGAGACTGGTCGTCGAGATACATGCCGCCGTTCATGGCGAAGCGGACATAGACGCGGTCCTGACGCAGATCGTTTTCCAAAGCCCGGAACGAACCATAGGGCTTGCCGCTGCGATCATTCTGGAAAAGTTGGATATCGTCGGTCGCCGGATCGAAGGTGCAAACCGTGTAGCCGTCACCGAGATGCTCGACCTTGCGGCAGGCCTCGCCGGCCGATGCCGCGGTGGCGCAGACAAGAACCGCGAGGATGATTATCAATCGAATCAAGCTGACAACTCCGGATGGATATCCGCACTTACAACTGGAGGGCCGCCATGTGAAAGGCAAGCTGCGCGGCAGGATAACGATAGCTGGCACCAACCGGACAGGCATTGCGCGCGCGACAGCCCGCCGCCATGCAGCCCCGTTGCCCTTCATCAGCCCGCAGATGCGTTCGACAGCGCTGAACGTCGAACCCGGCGGGCGCCACTGCATCTATGGGACAAGCATCGAGACAAGGCTTATCCAGGCAATGATCGCAAGGATGCGCGCCGCGCGCCGGCGCGCCGTCATCCACTAGAATATCGGCAAAACCCAGGGCGCCGCGATAGCCGTGCCAGAGGCCGTATTCCGGATGGATCAGGATGCCGAGCGGCGAGGCCTTCAGGCCCTCCGCCCGCATGGCCCATTGCTGGAAAGGCTGCCATGGAGGATCCGAGGGAAAATATGCCGTCGCTGCGAACTCGTCAGCGATCGGCCGGATGATCGCCTTCGACCAGTCGTCGAGCGGATCGCGGCGCAGCATATTCTCAGGCAATTGCCGCCAACGCGAGAAGGGCCGCCAGATGGAGCCGCCGACATTGCCGAGCAGGACGACGCTACGCGCTACCCTTCCGTCGGCCAGCACCGGCCCCTCGCCTGCGTCGAAAGACAGGCTGCCGCGAACGAAAACTCCGTGGACGCCGAGCGCCGCACGGAGCTGTTCGAATGTGGCGGGACCGCGGTTCACCGTGGCCCCTTATATGGATAGTGCGGCCGCCAGACTTCCTTCTGGATCAGATCGGCAACGCGTATCGCACCGCCTTGCTCCCTGGCGGCCTCGGGCTCTCTTCAAGTGAAGGCGTCCGGCATCGAATCCTTGCGCTTCTGGATATAGGCCAGCAGTGCCTCGTCGATCGCCGGATCGAGCGGCGGCGCTTCATATTGGTCGAGCCAGGAGCGGCAAAGCGCATTGGCGCGCTCCTCAACGCGCTTCTGCCCCTCGATTTCCCATTGCTCGAAGGAATTATTGTCGGCCAGAGCCGAACGATAAAAAGCGCTCTGGAAGTTCGCCTGCGTGTGGGCGCAGCCGAGATAATGGCTGCCGGGACCGACTTCGCGGATGGCATCCAGCGCCTGACCGTTTTCGGAGAGATCGACACCCTCGGCCATCTTCTGCATCATGCCGAGCTGGTCCTGGTCGATCATGAACTTCTCGTAGGAAGACACGAGACCGCCTTCCAGCCAGCCGGCCGCATGCAGCACGAAATTCGTGCCGGCCAGCAGCGTCATGTTCAAGGTATTGGCCGATTCATGCGCGGCCTGCGCATCCGGCACCTTGGAAGCGCAGAGCGAGCCGCCGGTACGGAACGGCAGGCCGAGACGGCGCGCGAGCTGGGCGGAGCCATAGGACACCAGCGACGGCTCCGGCGTGCCGAACGTCGGCGCACCCGACTGCATCGAGATCGAGGCGGCGAAGGTGCCGTAGAGAACCGGCGAACCCTTGCGGATCAACTGCGTAAACGAAGCGCCGGCAAGCACTTCGGCGAGAATCTGCGTCAGCGTGCCCGCCACCGTCACCGGGCTCATGGCGCCCGAAAGGATGAAGGGGGAAACGACCGAAGCTTGGTTGTGCCGCGCATAGACCTTCAGCGCGCCGAGCATGGTCTCGTCGAAGACCATCGGCGAATTGGCGTTGATGAGGTTGAGCGTAACGCAATTGTTCTCGACGAAATCGTCGCCGAAGACGATCTTCGCCATCGCCACCGTATCCTCGGCGCGCTCCGGCGCTGTCACCGAGCCCATGAACGGCTTGTCGGAATATTTGATATGGCTGTAGACCATATCGAGATGGCGCTTGTTGACCGGAATGTCGACCGGCTCGCAGACCGTGCCGCCGGACGAGTGCATCGAGGGCGCCATGTAGGCGAGCTTCACGAAATTACGGAAATCCTCGATCGTCGCATAACGGCGGTTGCCTTCGAGGTCACGGACAAAGGGCGGCCCGTAGACCGGCGCGAAGATCGTCGCCTTGCCGCCGACATGGGCGTTGCGGGCGCTGTTGCGCGCATGCCAGGTGAATTCCTTCGGTGCCGTTTTCAGGAGTTCGCGGCAAAGACCCTTCGGAAAATGCACGCGCTGCCCGCGCACGTCGGCGCCGGCCTCTTTCCAGAGCGCCAGGGCCTCCGCATCGTCGCGAAACTCGATGCCGATTTCCTCCAGAACCTTATCGGCATTGCGCTCGATGAGCTGCAGGCCCTCTTCGTCAAGCACCTCGTAAACGCCGATCTTCCGGACGATATAAGGAAGCGAAGGGCCCGGCCCGCCGCCGCTGCGCGACGCGCGCCTTGCCGCTGCACCTCTGCCCTCACCGCGCGAACGTCGTCCGCCGCCATCGCCGCCCGCAGCCGGTTGCTCGTTCATATCGTCCATGATGTTTCCTCGCTCCTGCGCATGAATGCGTCTATCCTCACTCTATGCTAGCCGATTCCGTCGGCCGGACGTTCCTTAATGCGCCAGCAATTAGCATAGGACAGACATGGCCGCGACGATATCGCCTCATTTCCGTCCGTCGCGATTAATCCGCGCGACGTCGCTTTCAAAAAGAATTTTGTCATCGTTGAGGTTTATCGCTTATTGAGGCAGTATTTTATACAAGCCTCTGATGCATTTGCACGAAAACGGGATGGAGCGCATGTCTGACGACGAAATCATTCTCTCGGAACTTTCGGACGAGGAACTCGTGCAGCAGATGCATGACGACCTGTATGACGGGTTGAAGGAGGAAATCGAGGAAGCGACCAATATCCTCCTCGAACGCGGCTGGACGCCTTATGACATTCTCACGCAAGCGCTGGTCGAAGGCATGCGCATCGTCGGCATCGATTTCCGCGACGGCATTCTCTTCGTGCCCGAAGTGTTGCTATCAGCCAATGCGATGAAGGCCGGCATGTTTATCCTGCGGCCACTCCTGGTCGAGACCGGCGCGCCGAAGCTCGGCAAGATGGTGATCGGCACCGTCAAGGGCGACATTCACGACATCGGCAAGAACCTCGTCGGCATGATGATGGAGGGCGCGGGCTTCGACGTCATCGACCTTGGCATCAACAACCCCGTCGAGAACTATCTCGATGCCATCGAGCGCGAACAGCCTGATATTCTCGGCATGTCGGCCCTGTTGACGACCACTATGCCCTACATGAAGGTCGTCATCGATACGCTTAAGGAAAAGGGCATGCGCGACGACTACGTCGTTCTCGTCGGTGGCGCGCCGCTGAATGAGGAGTTCGGCAAGGCCGTCGGCGCCGATGCCTATTGCCGCGACGCGGCCGTAGCGGTTGAGACCGCCAAGGACTTCATGAAGCGCAAGCACAACAGCCTGGCTGCACAAGCCTGATTGCAGCGGATTCCAAACTGGCGACAACCGAAAGGTTGTCGCCGACCCGTTGGCATCCCAAATTGGTTATTGGGCAGCCTTCTTGACGGTATGACCGGCGTCTTCCGTCGCGTTGACGGCATTGGCCGTATCCCTGCCGACGCCGCGAATTGTATTGGCGCATGAAGCAAGTACCATAAGGACGGCAAGCGCGGCGGCGATTTTGCTGAATGTCGGTGCAGTCATGATTTGGAACCCTCTCTGAGTGGATATCGATCAACAAAAAGCGGAGACAAATCCTCCGCGTGATAAACGCATGACAACGCGAAAAGTTCATGTGATCGCGTGCGGCGCAATCGCGCGCGAGATACTGGCGGTCACCAGAATAAATCAGCTCGACCACATCGATCTGCACTGTCTTCCCGCGATCTATCACTCCTACCCTCAGAAGATCGCGCCCGCATTGGAGGAAGCCATTGCGAATGCGCGCGCGCGGGGTTTCGAGAGGATCTTCATCGGCTATGCCGATTGCGGAACCGGCGGCATGATCGACAAGATCTGTGAGCGTGAGGGCATCGAGCGCCTTTCGGGGCCGCACTGCTATTCCTTCTTCAGCGGCAACGAAGCCTTTGCAGCGCGCGAGGATGACATCACCTCGTTTTTCCTCACCGACTTTCTCGCCCGGCAGTTCGAGTCCTTCGTCGTCGTGCCGCTCGGCCTCGACCGGCATCCGGAACTGCGGGACATGTATTTCGGCAATTACCGCAAGGTCGTCTATCTCTCACAGGAGGAGGATCCGGCTCTGCAGGAAAAAGCAAAAGCAGCGGCTGCCTATCTCGGTTTGGATTACGAATACCGCTTCACCGCGTATGGCGATCTTGCCCATGAATTGCTGACCGTCTGATTACGACATTCCACCCCATATCATTGCTTGCCGCCAACGTCGGGCTCCGCCATGTTGCAACGCGTTGAAAGCGTTGAATCGCGGTGGAAAACTCGGGCGTTCGGCATGACGGTGAAGTTTGCCGCTGGTTGCGGGATGTGCTTTCCGCGCCGCGTCGTTTTTTGGCATAGGCCGCGTCGTGGCGAGCGCAGTCTCCGGGTCGATGGACGTGCATTCTTGATTAAAGAGGAGAATTTTGCATGGCGGATCGCATTGTCGTCTATTGGCGGGACATTCCGGCCCAAGTAATCATCAAGAAGGGGCGGCAGACGGCAAAGCGCGAGCTCTCGCTGCGCTTCACCGAGGCGATCGACATGTGCGCGATGCGCACCGGCGCGGCCGAGACCGACGACTACTTGGCCGAATGGCGCAAGGCCGATCCCGTGCCTGTCTCCGACGATCTGGAAGCCGAGGCGGACAAGGCCGCAAGCGAACTCGAAGCAGCCTTTGACCGGGAGCGTCTGATTGCTCTGGTAAAGGCCGGAGGCCGCGACAATGGCTGACGCCATCCAGAAGCCGGGCAACGCGACGCCCGGAGCGAAGGCCGCTAGCGGCGCCTATACGCCCGCCGGCGTCTCGCCCAACCGCCGCGCCCGCCGCAAATACACCGTCCGTCTCTGGGCCGTGCGCCATTCACGCTTCCTCGAATGGTTCTATCATCGCTTCGCCGATGCTTTCCTCCTCCTTCATCCGCTCTGGAAGAAAATCGGCTACGAGCGCGTCGAACGGCCGATCACTTTCGTCGAGCGCAATGTGAAGGGCTTTCTGTTCGACTGTCGCATGTGCGGCCAGTGCGCGCTCTCGTCGACCGGCATGTCCTGCCCGATGAACTGTCCGAAGCAGCTGCGCAACGGCCCTTGCGGCGGGGTACGCGCCAATGGCAATTGCGAGGTCGAACCGGACATGCCCTGTGTCTGGGTGCAGGCCTGGAACGGTTCGCGAAACATGATCCAAGGCGATGCGATCCTGAAGGTGCAGAAACCGGTGAACCAATCGCTGCGTGAAACTTCCTCCTGGCTGCGCGTCACTGCGGAAGCGGCCGCTGCCCGTGAAGCAGCGAAAAAGGAAGCGTGATCGATGGCGCATATCGACGAAAATCCGCTCGGCGTCCACCTGCCGCTCGATCCTCTACCCGGCCATTCATCACTCGGGCGGCTGGAGCGCGTGCTGCGCCGCGGCGAATTCGCGGTCACCGCCGAATTGAACCCACCCGATAGCGCCAACCCCGAAGAAGTCTATGAGCGCGCCGCGATCTTCTCCGGCTGGGTTGACGGCATCAACGCGGTCGATGCCTCGGGTGCCAATTGCCACATGTCCTCGGTCGGCATCTGCGCGCTGCTGACGCGCATGGGCTATGCGCCCATCATGCAGATCGCCTGCCGCGACAAGAACCGCATCGCCATTCAGGGCGACGTGCTGGGTGCTGCTGCCATGGGCGTATGCAACATCATGTGCCTGACCGGCGACGGCGTGCAGGCCGGCGACCAGCCGGGCGCCAAGCCGGTCTTCGATCTCGATTGCATGTCGCTGCTCGAAACCGTGCGCATCATGCGCGACAACGCGAAATTCCTGTCGGGGCGCAAGCTGACATCGCCACCGAAGGTCTTTCTCGGCGCGGCCATCAATCCCTTCGCGCCGCCCCACGACTTCCGGCCCTATCGGCTGGCGAAGAAGATCGAGGCCGGTGCGCAATTTGTGCAGAGCCAATATTGCTACGACGTGCCCATGTTCCGGGAATACATGAAGAAGGTGCGCGACCTCGGCCTGAACGAGAAATGCTTCATTCTCGTCGGCGTCGGCCCCCTCGCCTCAGCGAAAACCGCTCGCTGGATGCGCTCCAACGTGCCGGGCGTGCACATTCCCGATGCCGTTATCAAACGCATCGAAGGCGCACAGGACCAGAAGAAGGAAGGCAAGCAGCTCTGCATCGACATCATCAACGAGGTGAAGGAGATCGAGGGCGTTTCCGGTGTTCATGTCATGGCCTACCGCCAGGAAGAATATGTCGCCGAGATGGTGCATGAATCCGGCGTGCTGAAGGGCCGCCAGCCTTGGAAGCACGAGGCCAACCAAACCGACGCGCTCATCGCAGAGCGCCTGGAACACATCCGTGGGGGCAAGGAAGAGAACCAGCAGGAAATGGCCGAAGCCGCCGCTCATCATCCGCCACACAAGACGCACTGAAATCGAGCAGCGGGCGGAGGAGCCCGGACGGCTTGTAACCCCCATCCCGGCACGATAGACCAGATCTATCGGGCCAACTGACCAGAGGATCAGACATGACGCGCACCATCGTTGCATCCGCCACTCGCGAAATCATCATCGGTTTCGACCAGCCCTTTTGCGTGATCGGCGAACGCATCAACCCAACGGGGCGCAAGAAGCTGGCCGCTGAGATGATCGAGGGCAATTTCGATACGGTTATCAAGGACGCGCTGGAACAGGTGGCCGCGGGCGCGACCATGCTCGACGTCAACGCCGGCGTCACCTCGGTCAACCCGAACGAGACGGAACCTGGCCTGCTGGTGCAGACGCTGGAAATCGTCCAGGGCCTGGTCGACGTGCCGCTCTCGATCGACAGCTCGGTTACGGCCGCCATCGAAGCTGCGCTGAAGGTTGCCAAGGGCCGACCGCTGGTCAATTCCGTGACCGGCGAAGAGGAAAAGCTCGAAGCCATCCTGCCGCTCATCAAGAAATACGACGTGCCGGTCGTTGCCATCTCCAACGACGAAACCGGCATTTCCATGGATCCGGACGTGCGTTTCGCCGTCGCAAAGAAGATCGTAGAGCGCGCCATGGACTACGGCATCAAGCCCCATGACATCGTGGTCGATCCGCTCGTCATGCCGATCGGCGCGCTCGGCGACGCCGGCCGCCAGGTCTTCGCGCTGCTGCACCGCCTGCGCAACGAGCTGAAGGTGAATACCACCTGCGGCCTTTCCAACATATCCTTCGGCCTGCCGCACCGCCACGGCATCAATGCCGGCTTCATCCCGATGGTGATCGGCGCCGGCATGACCTCGGCCATCATGAACCCTTGCCGCCCGCAGGAAATGGAGGCGGTGCGCGCCGCCAACGTGCTGAACGGCACCGACGCCAATTGCACCAACTGGATCATGACCTACCGCGACTACAAACCGGCCGAAGGCGGAGCGAGCGCTCCGGCTTCAGCGGCCCCCTCGGCTGGCAGCGGCGGCCGGCGTGGTGGGCGCGCGGCACGAGCCGGTGCCGGCGCGGCGAGGGAATAGAGATGAAGTATCCGAGCCGGAAGCTTTCCGATGATCTCGCCACATTGTGGATCCAGGCGCCAATGGTGATTGGAATGCGCCTGTCGCAAATGTGGATGACAGCGATGACCGGCGGCGGCGTCAACATGACGGAATTCAACCAGATGGTTTCGGAAAAGATGATGGCCGCGGCCGAAAGTGCCGTTGCCACCAATATCGCCATGACCCAGCAGAATATTGCGGCAATGACAAAGGGGGGCAACGCCTTATCGCATCGCGCCGTCGATGCCGTCGCCCAGGCCATGGTCAAGCCGTATAGCAAGCGCGTTCGCTCGAACGTACGCCGCCTTAGCAAACAGAAAGACTGATCCGTGGCCCAAGCCAGCGACAGCGCGAATCCCCTCGTCCTCTTCATGCCCTCCGGTAAGCGCGGCCATTTTCCGGTGGGAACGCCGGTGCTGGAGGCTGCGCGGCAGCTTGGCGTCTATGTGGAGAGCGTCTGCGGCGGCCGTGCCACCTGTGGGCGCTGCCAGGTCTCGGTGCAGGAGGGCAATTTCGCCAAGCACAAGATCGTCTCGGCCAACGACCATCTCTCGCCCATCGGCCCCAAGGAAAGACGCTACGCCGAGGTGCGCGATCTGCCTGATGGACGCCGCCTCTCCTGTTCTGCCCTGATCCAGGGCGATCTCGTCATCGATGTGCCGCAGGACACGGTGATCAATGCGCAGGTGGTGCGCAAAGCCGTCGACGAGCGCGTCATCATCCGCGATACGGCCGTGCATATGTGCTACGTCGAGGTCGAGGAGCCGGACATGCACAAGCCTTCGGGCGATCTCGACCGGTTGAAAGCCGCGTTGGCTGCCGATTGGAAATACGACAATCTCGACGTGGATTTTCACATCATTCCGCAAGTGCAGTCGATCCTGCGCAAGGGAGAATGGAAAGTCACCGCCGCGATCCATCAGGATCACGCCGATGACCATCCCCGCCTGATCGCGCTTTACCCCGGCCTCAAGAACGAGGCCTATGGCATCGCCTGCGATATCGGCTCGACCACTATCGCCATGCATCTCTCCTCGCTGCTGTCGGGCCGGACGGTGGCATCTGCCGGCACCTCCAATCCGCAGATCCGCTTCGGCGAGGATCTGATGAGCCGCGTCTCCTACGTCATGATGAACCCGGACGGCCGGGTCGCGATGACCAATGCCGTGCGCGAAGCGCTGAACGGGCTGATCGACAAGGTCTGCGCCGACGGCGGCGTGTCGCGCCAGGACATCCTCGATGCGGTCTTCGTCGGCAACCCCATCATGCATCACCTCTTCCTCGGCATCGACCCCACCGAGCTTGGCGGCGCACCCTTCGCGCTCGCCGTCTCAGGCGCGGTACACCTGAGGTCGGCCGAGATCGGCCTGCCGATGAATGCCGGCACGCGCGTCTACATGCTGCCCTGCATCGCCGGCCATGTCGGAGCCGACGCCGCCGCCGCCACCCTCGCTGAAGGGCCTCACCGCCAGGATGAGATGATGCTGCTGGTTGATATCGGCACCAACGCCGAAATCGTGCTGGGCAATCGTCAGCGCGTCGTCGCCGCCTCCTCGCCGACGGGCCCTGCCTTCGAAGGCGCCGAGATTTCCAGCGGCCAGCGCGCAGCACCAGGCGCCATCGAACGTGTCCGCATCGACCCCGTCACATTGGAACCGCGCTATCGCGTCATTGGCATCGAGCCTTGGTCGGACGAGCCCGGCTTTGACGAAGCCGCCGCCACCGTTGGCGTCACAGGCATCTGCGGCTCGGCAATCATCGAGGTGGTCGCCGAGATGTTCCTGACTGGTATCATTTCCGAGGACGGCGTGGTCGACGGCGGCATGATGGCGCGTTCTCCGCGTATCCTGCAGAACGGCCGCACCTATTCCTACCTGCTGCGCGACGGCGAACAACGCATTACCGTGACACAGAACGACGTCCGCGCCATCCAGCTTGCCAAGGCCGCCCTTTATGCCGGCGTCAAGCTGTTAATGGACAAGCAAGGTGTCGAGCATGTCGATCGCATCGGCCTTGCAGGCGCCTTCGGCACCTTCATCGATCCCAAATACGCGATGGTGCTCGGTCTCATCCCGGATTGCACCCTCGACAAGGTGAAGGCAGTCGGCAACGCGGCCGGCACCGGCGCGCGCATGGCATTGCTCAATCGCGGCCATCGCCGCGAGATCGAGGAAACTGTCAGCAAAATCGAGAAGATAGAGACGGCGCTTGAATCAAAGTTTCAGGAGCATTTCGTCTACGCCATGGCGCTGCCGAACAAGGTCGATGCCTTTCCGGAACTGGCGAAGGTGGTGACACTGCCGGAGCGCAAACAGCTTGGCGACGATGCCGGCGGCGAAGGCGGCGGCCGCAGACGGCGGCGCAGCCGCGAGTAACGCTTAACCGGCGGCGGCTCACGCGGCCATTTTTCGCCCGATCTCTATGAATGCCTGCCGGATGCTATCGGCAACGGCCTTCATCGGCCCCGTCATCTGCGATGCCGTCAGCAGGCGAATGTCGAAGGAGGTGAGTTCCGGCAGCCCCTCGTTCGGCCCGAGGATCTCCATATCCTCACCAATGTAGGACCGTGGGAACGGCGCGACCGCAAGGTCGGAGACGATAGCGGCGCGCTGCGCCATCGTGTGGGCGCTGAGATAGGAAACGCGGTAAGGCCGCTTCTGCCGTTCCAGCTGCGCCAACGCTTCCGACCGCCAGATGCAACCGTCTTCCCAGATGGAGATCGGCAGCGGGTCGCGCCGATAGGCCGTACCGCACTTGGCACCCGCCCAGACGAGACGCTCCGTATAGATCACTTCGCCTTCCGTCGGGAAAGGCCGCGTCGCGCAATTGATCAGCGCCAGATCCAGTCGCTGCTCCTCGATGCGCTTCTTCAGCTGGAGGCTCATATCCACGACGACATCCACCATGATGCCGGGATAGCTCTCCGAAAAGCTCTTCAGAATGGTCGGCAGCAGGCGCTCGCCGATATCATCGGGTGCGCCAAGCCGCACCACGCCGCTGAGCTCGGGCATGATGAAACGCGATACGGCTTCGTTCGACAAGGCCAGGATATTGCGCGCGTAGGAGAGCAGCATCTCGCCATGCTGCGTCAGGCTGACCGAGCGCGCGTCGCGCAGGAACAGCGTCACGCCGAGCTGCTCTTCCAGCTTCTTGATTTGCATCGAAACAGCGGACGGCGTGCGGAAGACCGCATCGGCGGCGGTGGAGAAATTGCCGGTCTCGGCAATGGCTACAAAGGTGCGCAGAACTTCATTGTCAAGCAACGGTATGGGCCGGCGGAACGGTACGGTCATATCGGCAACCTTCAATTTTTCTGATCCTAAGCACCATATCATTTCATTTGTCTGATTGTCAACGAAGCAGCATATTAGCCCTAATGAAACTGATACAGACAGCTGCAAAGGAGCAAACACCATGGCTGGCACGGCACTCGGCGAAGCCTCTCGCATCTTCACCCTTTTGCATATCCGAAAAATTCAACGGATGGCGCAGCATACGCTCGACGAGATTGCAGCGCGCTTCCCCGCTCACCTGATCGACGACGTCAATGCGCGCGGCCTCCCCCCGGATCGGACGCTGTTATGGCCGGAAAAATTACTTGATTCCCGAAATGGAAGTTATTTTGATTCCTCGCGCTAAACACTGCGAACGCCAGGGCGAAACGCCCTCAAATAGGCTTCAGCCTCCCCCCTTTCGTAGAGCCTGACCTCTGGCACAATCCGACGCAGGCCAGAGCTATCGAGGTCCCGCCCCAGAATACTCGGGAATTGCCGCATGCCGTTGACGAAAAGATGGGCCTTTATGTCTTGAAAGGTCATGTAGCGCTCCTGCAGGCCCCACAGGATCTTAAGGGTAAGCCTGCCACGAGGGATCACGCGCGCGCCTCGCAAAATCGCTCGCGAGGTGCGCATCATTCGAAAGTAGAATAGCAAGTCGTCAATAGATATCTCGGTGTCAGGGCTAAGGGTTGACCCGCGTGACTGACAGATTTTTCTCACTCGGGCTTCGTCCGTGGTGAACAAGCATTTTGAGAACCAGTTGCTGTTCCCCTTGGAAGGCTGCCACCTTACTTTGATTTCGCCGTTGAGGATGGCTGCGAAAACCTGCGCCCAGGGATGCTTTGAACTCCGAGAGGCATGCACCAGCTCGAAGATAGGTAGGCCTCTCGCCTCTACCGATGGCCTTCGCTTAAAGGACTCGGTGTTGAGCAGCGGTGCGTTCGCGGGTGCGCCCAACAGCAGCCCGAGCGACCGGTCGGGGCACTGGACGGACCCAATCTGGTATAGATTCAACACCTCGCATAATGGCAGCCCCAACTCTTTGCCCTGCAGTTTCACGGCTTTTGGATAGAAAATCGGCGGATGGTCACCTTCAGCAATGCTCGTGCCCGGATAATGAAATCGCACTCGCTTCCCTCTTCCAAATAGGATGTTTAGCTCCTTTCTCAGAAAGCGTCTGAGGTCTTTGAAATTTCGCGGGATGCTCGCCACCACCGGATGTGTTTTTGAGCGGCGACAATTCGTCACCCTGCTGTCTTCGATAGAGATCGCCATATCGAGGAACCCATTCGGCCAGTTGAGGACACTGTTGGCGGCCTCGAGAATGAAATCGTGCGGGATGATATAGTTTTCACCCAGTTTGGTGTCCTTGCGGCCTGTCGCCTGCAAGTTCAACAGTTTTGCAGAGTCCACAATGAGCGTGAACAATTCGCCCCGAGAGAACTGCCTCAAACCGTCGTCGATATTCCACTGCATCGAGCGATCTGCGCAAGGATCAATGAGAGAAAGGAAGAACTGGAGCGCCGCCTCATCGGCGATGTCTACGTTTGATGTCTCGAGCTCTCGCAGATCCGCGCCACAATAGTTGCAAGACGCTAGTACGGCGCTCCTCTCAAATGTGAGACGTGCTCCGCAGCTACATTGATCCACGAGCCTCTCGCGATTGTCCGGATCGAACGAAAAACAACGAAGACCCCAAATGGCTTTTTGATATCCTTTTTGCTTCAAGTAGGTCGGCGATACTTTCCTCGCACGACCGAAGCTGAAGGGCGATATTTTGGCACCGAAGAAATTGATCGGCCCGGGCTGTCGTCCGTACAGGAGCTCCTGAATTCTTTCTTCCCTCACGCCTAAAATTGTCGCGATAGCCACCGCGTCTATGGTCCGGGCCGTCATAGCGCTGTGCGACCACTGAGTATTTTCGGCATAGCCCAGCATTAGATTGATTGCTCGCATGCCGCTAAAGCCATTTTCAAATGTCGCCCTCATGAGCAAGTCTGGAACGCCTTCACCAGGTCTTGGCTCTACGGGAAATGCGAAGGAAGGAATGTCCATCGGAGTGGACACCAGTTTGTTTGCTTCCATGAGAAGTTTGCTCACAGCGTCTCCTTCAAGAAATCGTTCACGTCCGTTACTTTCCGATCGCGTAGTGACGCGAAACGACGATTTGCCGGGTATTGGGCAACAGCCCCCCCTGTCGGATTATGTTTCAGAAAGGATCGCTTAGCGGTAATACCTCGGACGCCAGCACCGCTCTGGCGTCGAATTCGGTCTGCAACTCGATACAGGCTAATCGATCAGACATCGAGAAACTAAACTTGGAACTCGGAACAAGCGGCAGATCGTCAAGCTAGGACAACTGCAGTCCAAGGCAAGAAAGCGCTTCATCGCGCTGCCAAAAAGTCACGTCTCCTGACCTCATGCATTTAACATCGAACGCTTTCAAGGTCCGAGAGAGATTTCTGGCCGGTCGGCGGCTCATCTCTGCAAGGGTATGCAACTCGAAGATGAATACCCACGATTGCCGCAATTGCGCAAACCTTCCGAGTGTGGACACGCCTTGCATCAGCCCGGAGTTCACAATGTTGGCGGCGACAGATTGTGATCGATCTATAGCCATCGAGATCTCTCTATGACTTATGGGAGCGTTCCGGTTTTCATCATTCGTTCGCTGCTTCTCAACAAGTGAGCGAAGCAGTGAAATGTCAGTCACGACAAGTTCCGACATGAGGCCGCGCGTTGGCCGCCTACCGCGCCACACCTCAAGCCGGCCCTCAAGCACCGCCCGCAAAATCGACGACCAGCTGAATGTCAGCGATGGGTCCAATGCAAAGCAACAGGATACGAGCCCTAGCGCGCCGGCTATCGTGCCGGGGCGGATTACCTTGGATACGCCGGCGATCAAACTGCCCTCGATAGTCGGGAGAGGAACCGGGCCAAGGTGGGCGACATCCGTTGCCAACTCAGGTGCCAAACCGCGATTCAGTAGCTCGCATACTACTGGAATCGACACGCCTAAGTCCTCCGAAAAACGGTGAACAGTCCGGATATCTCGCAACGCGGTCATGTAACGGTTGAAGTGCCCTTTTCCTGCGAGACAATCGTCCGCTTGAGCGCCTCGGCTCCGGATCAGACTCAGCACAGCCTCTCTTGGGCGCTTCAATCGGCTTGCCTCTGCAAAGTTAGTTGGATACGCGAAGCTCGACGACGTAGGTCCTCGCGAATTCAACGCCTCAATGCGCCGCACTGCATCAAGCAGGTCTTTGACTCTTGCCCTGATCGTCGCGGGCACTGTTGGATCAAACTGTAGTCTTCGGAGCGGCTTCCTATCGAACCAACCAAGCTCTCTGTTTTCCGGTGTCGGGGCAGTAACAGTTTCCACAAGCTCTATGAAGCCATTGGGCCAATCGAGAACGGCCCTACCCGCTCTTTCGAGATTATGGGGTTGGATCGCTTTTCGGTGATCAGCGGACTCAACACGCTCGCAAGTTTGGGCGATGCGCACGATCAGTTGAAATAGGTCACCAACGCGCTCGTCTTCGAGCTGCGATCCGGCCGGAAGCGAAAAGCGCCCATCCGGAGCTTCGGGATCGATGATGCGAGCAGCGAAATCCAAGGCCCGCTCGTCGCGGGGCTCGTAAATCCTAAGCGGACCATCTCGAAGGTCGGCCCCACATCGGTCGCAAGTCCAAGCGTCAACGGCCAATTCCCACCCGAGCAGCGCATCGCAGGGGCAGCGATCGCAAAGATACTCTCGGCTCACCGGATCCAAGGCTAAAGGTTTCAGCGACCAGATTGCTTTCATACTCCCGCCTTGGGCCAGCGTCTGTGGAGCGATACGGCGGGCACTAGAGATGTGAGCACGTCGCACGGCGTGACCGAAGAACATGACAAAATCTCGGCTGGCGTGGACAGGGAGTTTTTCTTGGATGAACCTGTCCTGGACGGTTGGGTCAATGCTGAGAACTCGAGCTAATTCCGCGATGTCGCCTCGGTTATCGCAAACTCCAAGCGCTGAGACCTTTCGAACAGACGTACAACCCGCAAGCTCAATGATGACTGAAGGACGAGGAAATCCATTCCATAACGAGGCGCGATGGAGAGCCTCCCTCATACCTTCCCCACTCCCGAGTTCGATACCCAATGCCAAAGTCGCAGTCTGGCACTGGGTATCGTGCGCCGCCCCATCTGTCCGGTAATGCTCAGGCACTTTGTCGCGCCGTCTTGGCCTTTGCTCTCTCTCTTGCCTCCCGTTCTCTAGTGAATGGGTTCAATGTTACGAAGCCGTGGGGAATGGCATAGAGGTCGGTGGCAGCCTCCAGATGTCTTACGTCGACACAATTAGCTCCTTCGTCGCGCGCTAGATATGCCGCGCGTTCCACCACGCGCGAAATTCGTCCAGGAAGGCCACCGGCAGCCTCCACTAAGCATGCGAGAGTATTCTCCACCACAAAATTGCTTCGGCACTCAAACAGGCCGTGCTCCTTCAATTTAATCCCAAGGGCTGAGCAGTATCGGACAAGCACGGCCGCATCTTTTGGCTTGGTGAGACTTAATGGCTCGAGAAGGACCGGGAAATCTATACTGCAAATCTGCCCGTCACTACCAATCCTCGCCTTGGCCTCATCGGTGCCGACGACCACAATTGGGCAACCGGCGAATTTTGCGAGACCGCGCAGAGTATTGTGTGTTCTCGTTGCGTCTTTATCGTTTGCGTTTCGCATTCTCAGGTTGTTCGACTCGTCAAACACTATCAAGTGCATGGGATGTTTCGCTATTAAACCGTGGAGTCGATCCAACATTTCAGCGGGCTTGCCCAGAAAGGGCAAGGGATCGCCCAGTCCTTTGAGAACTTGAGGCATGAACGCGCTTTGAGACGACTCGCCGTTTAGAGTTATGATGGCAACTTTCGTTTCTTTGACATTGTAATTGCCGCCCAGAAACTTTTCCACGTACCAGCTTATGATGGTGGTTTTCCCAGCGTGTGACGGAGCGAAAATCGTAACGCACCCCGCCTCTGCGCGTGTCGGGCGATTGTCGTTTAGAGCTGCCAAGCGACTGTTTTTGAGGCGATTGATCGCTTGATGCGCTTCGTCAACTTTGGGAAGAGGTATACGCATTTGACGGAACTCATTTGAGATATCTGGCAGTGGTTTCATCTTGCGTGGGCTCCACTTTTCAATTTCAGTGACGTGTCGCAGCCATTTCAGCTTCCAGCTGGTCGAGGAAAGCCTCGCTCTCCGCTGCCGACGAAAACACGTAAGACGGCTGCGAGGGCGGAGGCTGCCATTGCGGATCTGGCGACTTTGGTTCTGGGGGCTTGGATTTCGCTTTTGGGGCACTTCTCTTGGGCGTAGTGGGTGGTTCACGGCCCTCGTCGGCCGCATAAGCGAACGGGATGTCAACGTTCGAGACACCCAGGTTGGTGACGGGAATAGTGATATCAAATCGGCGCACGTCCGGCGGGATGACGATCGGCCGGCCGCCTTCCAGCAGCCTAGCTGTCGTTTTCCCAGCCTTATGGGTCTGTTTGGGCAACAACTGCTCAAGCCGCTCAAAGTATTCCCTCAGATATTTTGCTCGTTTCTCGGGCGGGTACTTCAGCTCGAATATTTTCGCGTTGGCCTTCTTCGCGGCGGCGGCGAAGTCGAACGAAACCGGGGTATTCGCAAAGAGTGGATCCACATTTCTCAATTCGACTGGCTCCTTTCCGCCAGGACCAATCACGCCGATCGAACTGCAGTCGCGGAGCTTCCATAAAATTGTGATCTCCACGCTGACGGGATGGCCAAGCTTGCCTTTCGTCTTGGCCGAGAATTCCTCAAGGAGGCGACTTACGAGACCTTCGTCATGGTAGCGATGCCCTTTAAACTCGACCCCATTCCTTGTCAGCGTTGCCCCCGGTTTTCGACGACGGAGCATAAGGTCCAATTGGCGCAGATCGTTGAGCACACCTCTTCCGTGTCTTTCCAAGCCGGACACAAACCGGGAACCAGGCGGTTCGTTCGTACCGGCATGGGGTCTCGTATGATGTTCGGTGACAAGCCTGTGCGTTACGAGTTCATCAATCTCATCCAGATCAAGCCGAGCGTATTTCCGGTAATCAGACGAGTTGATGTCCTTCTGGTTAATTGGGAACCCTCCTGGCAAAACCGCCATAACTCCTTTCACGGTTCCAATGGCACGCTCAACTATCGCCTTCCACTCGGGCGACGCCAGCGCGGCGTATTCGATGGCAATGTTCATCGCCAGCAAACCGAGCTGGACGCTGTCGGTGACGTGAACTCTCAGGTTGTCAAGTACAACTGTTTCTGGAGAACCATGCCCTGCTGTCGCGTCTGGTAGATCCGGATAGCGCCTCATCCAATCGATCTTAGGCGTCATCACCATTCTCAGGCACGCCATAAATGTGGCAATGGATGGCGGCTCGAAAGTAAGAATGAAGGCAAGGGTCTTTCTGCTAAAGACATCCACCGCGTAAACGATCTCCGGTCGTTTCGTCGTAAGAAGCTTTGGCTCTTCCTCACGCGAACTGGCATTCTGATCGACTGGATTACGCGGCAGCGCCCTGTTGACCAAGCTTTCGGAGCGGCTTTTAACAGCAGACCAAATGTTGCCGAGCGTCTGGTCAATAATCACGATTTGCAAAGGACGCACGGCGTCCTGCGGTTTGATCACACCCTTCAGGCTCTTGTTGACCTTACGAGCTCCGTGAAGTCGTACGAGGTTAGCTTTCTTGGACGCCTCGCTGAACCAATTGCGGAAAACGCGTTCCGTGGGCGGATCGGGACGCTTTCCCTCGATGCCGACGCCATCGTCCCTCTCCAAGTAGAATTGTCCAAAAAACCACTTGTATGCCTCCGCGCAGCTTGGAAGTTCGCGGCGGAAGACTCTGTCGATCGCCTCGTGCGCCAAGGTATAAGTCCACTGCGGCCAGATACCCCGTGCCCTTATAGCGGGATCCTTTCTCATGCAGTCGACCAAGCTCACATGCCTCGTCCGATTGCGGACAAGCACCCGAATGACTGTCGCTGAAGGTGTCCATTTGCCGAGGCCTAGCTTTCCGGCTTCTTCGTGATTATCCCTCATGAATTCCGCGAGATCGTCCTCGGTTTTTGTGTAGTCGAGATTGAAGCTACGCTGATCGATGTACTTGTTTCCATAGAACTGTTTGGTCCGTGCGTGGATTACCTCTTCCCATTGCTTCTCCCAGTCCTCCATCTCGCCAACGGTCACCATCCGTCCCTCCGGCTTGACCAAAGCCAGAAGGTGCCGAGCCGTCGATGCCCTCAGCTCTTGTCCCGCCTGGGCAGTTTGCCAGATGTCGCCGTTCGCGTACTCCAACGCGAACTCGGTCGCGTCTTTGACGAGAACTTCACCGTTGGGATACCGTTGCAGCGTTACGGCCTGGGTGTCCAAGCTGACGACCGAGAAGTCGCCGGGCTCGGGGATGGAAAGCAGCATGAACCTGTCGCTAAGGCAGATACTAAACATCTCGGGCGATTTCCGTCTGCTGTCTCAACCAAACCAGGGCGTCCGGCACCAGACCGTTTCGAAGATCGATCGACACGAATTGCTTGAAATGCAGCGCCTTCACGAGCCGTTCACCTTTAGGCTGCCCTCCCAATTCGTGACTGAGAGTGCCGTAGGTCAGGCACCGCTCTCGTCCGAATGCGAACAAACAACGGGACCGTTCGAGGTCGCCGACGGCATCTCTGGCTCCGGCTTCCAGGTGAGTGATGATGTGCATCTGCTCGAGATTGATATGTGGCCGCTCGGAGAGGATGAAGAAAGGTTGGCCAACGTGAGCATAGATCGCCTTCACCAAATTCATCTTCGTTTTGTTCGACGGTTCTTGAAGGCTTTTGTCGTTCGTCGACTTCATCTCAAGGACGATTGGCACGGCGTCGTTGGGCGCGATCGGGCCGTGGAACGGATCGGCCACCGCCTCGAACAACGGCCTGCCTATGGTAAGGTCATCAAGGAAGCTGCGCTCAACATGGGCTTCGATGTCCGGCGTATAACGAAATTGCCATCGGATCCCGCGCACCTTAAAAAACAGACTATGGGGCTGCGAGTTGATCCTCACCACCCGCGAACACGCGGAGAGCATCCTCAGCGCGTTCCGCTCGACGTTGCGACTTTCCCACGGCACGCCGAAGTGTTTACTTTTATTCAACGGCACCAGACCAACTGGATGTGTTCGACGTCCGCTTGCCACCCATCTAACTGGTGTGTCGTCCTTGGCTCGGGCGAAGGCGAAATAATCGAGTACGTATGGATCGTCATCGTTAGGCATCAAGACTCCTTGTCGGCTGTGACCGTTCGAAGTCCGGAATGAAAAAAGACAGATTCCGGCCTGCATGACAAAAAGGTCACGAAAAGATAGACTTAACTTCCGAGACTAAAACGCTTACTTAGAAAAGATGCGCAAGTTGCGACATTTGAAACAAGACATGATTCCAGACAAAGCAGAAGAAGGGAATCCTTTCTATCAACAGAAAGATTCCAAATCAGAAGAGTCGCAGCTCGACCTTGCGGGCTGGGCCGGCGAACTGAGACGCAAGATCGCCACGTCCGAAGAGCAGACTGCCGTCCTTCGCAGTCGGGCGGCTTCGTTGCGAACGCGGGCGGACGTAATGCTGGAAATGGCGCAGCAGGCTGACGCCGAAACCAAGGCACTTCGGGGCCTGCTTCAACAGGTCGAAACGACCGAGGTGTCGATCAAATCGCGCTCGCGCGCCTTGCCAAGGGAACTCGCTCGCGCGGAAAACTTGGCCTCCCGCATCCGGGCGCACACTAAAATCATCCTCAAGGCTGCCGGAAAGCCACTTGGAAGAACCGAAATACTCGCACAGCTCATTGAGGATGGCATAAGCGTGCCCGGGCGGAGTCCGGCGCAACGCGTTGGGAAGATATTGTGGGCTGCCGAGGAGTTCGAGTATCTGGGAAAAGGCTACTGGATCACGGGTGAACCAATTGCCGACCACCTCATTCCTTCGAAGCGGTATCGAGCGCCAAACCGCAGGAAGTAACTCAGATCGACGTATGCCCAGCAAGCGAAGCGGAGCGGCTTCTTTGAATATGGTAAGATGCCCGCGCCGCGCAAAAGTTTCGCGACGCTTTCCGTTATCTTGGATCATTTCTTCCTCCTAAAATAATTCCTTTTTGCGCTTACTAGGCGGCATTCGCATCTTTGATTTCATTCGCAAAACTCCTTACGTGGCCCACAGATGGGTCCAGGAATACCCGCGCCGAAGTCAGGACACTGAAGGAAAAGCCAGGAACTTGGGCAGCCGCGGCCAAATCTCCCCGGCGCGGTCATCACGCCGGGGAAAGTGTACTTTCATCGCCAGAAGACGGGCCTTGGCTCTCGCTCTGCGACGTAGACCTCCGACACGTCCGAACCCCGGTTATCCACGGCCTATCGCTGACCCAAAGACACGGGCGACCGCGATGGAATGCGGGTTCCGTACTTAATCGCAAGGGATCAAGCTGGGGAAAACGACGTGGACTAGTCGCTATCCTGACCGATGCGATCCATCCTTCGGAGAAATACTGAGCGGAGCGTGTCGACCAATTCCTCATACGAGTCGTTGAACGGTTGCAGGTCGAACTCGCGCACGAGCACTGGAATGTCTTTGGCAGGCGGGTTGTTGAACGGCTTCATTCGAATATCTCCATTGACCGCTCCCTTCCGGGTACGGCGTGCTTAACCGAGGTCACGGCGAATACGTCGCGGACCATGCGTTGTTGCATAGAGGTTCATTGAAAAGGCCGAGCTACGCGCAGTAGCTGCAGCTGCGCCAGCGATCAAGCCGAACGAGCATAATTCAGCTCGCTTGAGAGCCTGGTTCCGCTGCCGAAGTGTGGCAGTTTGGCCAATCCACCGACTTTTTCGCGTTGAAGCCGGATAGCCAATGCTCCCCGGTTGTTTCGGAGGGATGTTCGGTATAGAAAGATGCCAATGGTCTACTCCTATTCTAGGCCATTTGCGGCAAAACTGCGTGAACAGATTTTGCCGACCGATCGAGACGCACCGCACGCCAATGCGGTGCGTTCTCATTTGAGCCGATCGCGCCGTGAGCGGGGTGCTCACCGACGTTCGGCACGTGGAAATAAACTCCATCCGCGGTCAATTTCAAGCTCCTCTTTCCGAGGTAAATGTCGATTGCGTTTTGCGTGAATGGCGGTCCAAAAGTCCTCTTTACAAATGGCTGAAAGGAGTTCGCATACTAACCTCCGAGTCGGCGCTGCAACACGACATCGAACTTTCGATCGTTATCGAAACTCGCTGGAAGTGACCGCAAAAAATTGAACGCGGCGGCACCGAACTTTACTGAAGCCACCTTTTCCAGACCTCCCGGTGGCGTGCACAATTCCCAACCGCTCAGGCCAAATTGCAGACGCCGATTTTCAATCCACCCGCAGAAAACGATGAACACTCCCCGCTCACGGGAGACGTCTGACTCGGCCTCGCTTCGCCCGCCAAGAAGACTTCGGCATTGATCGAAGTCTTTCACCAAGCCAAAACGAAGTGAATTCAAGACGTGGGTTCGACAGCACGGAGCCGAACGACGAGCTATCTCTGCTCGCGATCGGTGGATTTGGCAGAGGCGAAATCGGAACCTTGAAATATTCCCGGACGGAATGGAAAAAGGTGCGCGTCAGAGATGTTTCTCCCGACGCGAGGAAGTAATGGTTCGTGTTGGATAGCTCGGTGTTTACGTCTGGGTCTTGCCGCTCGACAGCGGTGCGCCGATGCGCGTAGCAGCGCGCCCATTCATCCAAACGCTACTGGATCGCCGTCATAAAATTACGGCTTGATTTTTTCCTAGCCCACCTTCAGCCCGAGTCGAATGTTGCTTTTGGGACACTATAGTAAGAGGAATTTCGCAGCTCGTTTTAAGTTGCTCCGATCCGTAGACCCTCAGGAGGTCATGTTCGGGACTATGATCTCAATGCCCATAAGGTCCCACGCGTCTCCAATTTAAAGGGAATCAGCATGTCCAAACGTCGATCGATATCCATTTCACGCTGCGCTACATCCCCGCCCGCGAGCACAGGAACCCGATCACCACGCTCCGACACACCGACCACCCCATCCTCAGGCGCGGCCAAGCTTGCCCTGCCGTGCCATTGTTCGCCAAGTCGACAGATGGTTCGGCTTCAAGCCATGCCGCCGTGCGACCCCATTCACCATCGCGCCGGGCCGACGGCTCTCCGAAACGATTTGCGCCTTGACCTCGTCCGGCCAATGCCGGTGAACCTCATGTCCAGACTTCCTGGTCGTGAGAACCTCCAATGTATTCTCCATGGAGAAACTCCCGCTGCTCGTCCCTAGAAACCCTCCCCATTCACGAACCTTGCGACCCCACTCGAAGGCGACGCGCTGCCATTCGCACATAGTACTCCTCGCGCTCGACCAGGATTGCTGAACGCCCGAGGCGATTGCAGACTGCCCCGACGGTTCCCGATCCTGCGAACGGGTCGAGTACCCGGTCACCTGGCTTCGTCAACGAAAGAACAAGGCGGTCGATCAACGCCTCTGGAAACTGGCAGGGGTGATCCAACTCCTCGGGGTGATTGTATTTGACGTTCGAAATATCACTCCATACGTCACCAGGGTTATTGCCTTTGGGATTGCCGCTCAACTCGCCCTTCTTGGGTCCCTTGTAGTGGCGTTTTTGAGGATATTTTTGCGGCACCCGAATAGGGTCGAGATCGAACGTGTAGTTGTCCGATTTGGTCGCCCAGACGATGGTCTCGTGGCGTCCGGACAACCTGTTCCGGCAGTGCAGCCCATGGCCGGATGTCCAGACGATCCGGTTTCTGATCTTCATCCCCAGGTCGCGGAAAATGGGTATGATGATGGAGTCGATCGGGACAACCTCCCCGGCATGAACGTAGTTGCCCACCTGCCATGCCATCGCGCCATTGGGACGCAGTGCGCGGTGTGAGAGCCGATTGACGAATTTGCGATATCGACATTCAGGTAGGATCGCTATGAAATACAAAGTTGGGTAAAATCTCGACAACAAATGAACAGCAGTGAGCCTTATGCGGACCATCGAGAAGGCTGAACACATTCTCGTGGACGGCCGGGCCGATTTCATCGCGATCGGCCGTCCGATCCTTGAGCGCCCCCCCGCCGACTGGCGGAAATCCCGCGAACGCGCGGTGTAGCAGCGGCTTTCAACCGAACACCCCTGTGGATAACTGTCCCTTCGCCCCGGGAAGGAGCGCTCTTAGATCGCAACCCGTGTACTTTGCCTTGGACTGACGCGGGTTGGATCATGAAGCCGGATCGACTTGGGAACATTCTGGAAGAAATGGAGACGCGGATAACGCGGACCCAAAAAGCATCCTCGAACGCCGGCGCTCCGGAATTGGATGCGCTCAAGGCGGCTGTCAGAAGATGCCGCGCGAAGCTTGATAAGGTGAACATTGCCGACATTAGCGGGCTCGAGAAGCTCGTCGCGAACCTCCCTTATGAGGGCGACCGGTTACGATTCATCAACCTTATTGCAGGCCTGAAAATCGGCCTCAATCAGATAGGCCCTGACGATATCCTGGACGCCACGCCCGGACAAAAACTGGCAGCCTTCCAATTCGGGTACGAAGGCGAAGTGCTAAAAGTCGTCGATCAGCCGATCAAACCCTATGAGCGTGAGAAAGATATAGCAATGGCCGCGCTGGAAGCGGCCATTCAGAACGGCATCTATGTCAATGAAGACCTGCAGGCGACGAACGTTTCCCCGCGGGTCAGAGACGCCTTCGCAAGACTTCAAACGACGATGTCGTCATACACGAACATCGTGCAGATCGGAGCTGGCGCTCAAATCTGCAGTCGCTACGTGCAAATGGAAGCCGAAGAGCTTTCATCGTCGATAGCAGGAATGCTGATCGGTCATCTGGAAAGCGTTTTCGCTGCACTCTCCCAATTCCAGAATTGGAGAGAGTATTGTGAGAACGCCTATGGTTTGCATCTGGAGCCGGGATCGATAAAGCAGCTGACGGAGAGCGCCGCTCGTCTCGTGAAGCATCTTAGGGACATTCCGACGGTCGACCCGGCTGTGTCGGACGCTTTGGAAACCGTGGTCAGTTGGGTAGAGGACGAGGAACAACCGGATAAGCGTGACGTGCTGTCGCTGGGTCGAACGCTGGAGAACATATGGTCCGCGGTGGTCAAACAGACGCTTTCCTTCGCCAAAGACACTCTTGCCGCCACTCGAAAGCTTGTGATTAGCGCCATAGCCGGCGGGCTGCTCGTCTATGCCGCGACTATGGTTCCGATCATCGCGAAAATACCCGGTGCGCAATGGATCGAGATCGCCTACACGTACATCAAATCCGTTCGCGAAAAGCCGTAAGGCTTCCGGCCCACGAGAATTGGTTGCCTTCGAGCCCATTTCTGACCTGAAAACTCGATGCGTACGCCCGACTTCGTCTGATTCAGAAAGCAGGATCAACACCACAACTTTGGTTGTTGAAGTGCAACTTCTGACAATTGACTATCGTTTAAGTAATAATACTCTGCTTTACACGTAGTGGGGGAGCTATGACATGTCCGGGCCAGGTGACGATCGAAAATCCAACAACAACGAAAGCAGATGGACGCCGAGATCGACGACCGGAACACCCGTACAAGGCGGCGGTGGCGGCGATCCCGGACCAAACCCTTGCATGTTCACTGAGGTGACGATTCTTGCTTCTCCTAACATGACGGTGGTCAACACCCTATCGGTCAACACCTTGATGACCGTGGTGCAATCCGGCCCCCGTGTAGTTGCCCAAGCCGCCACCGGCATCGCCGGAGCGATCACCTCCGCACGCTTGCCCGAAATCATCCAGTGCATGAATGCTGGCCAGCAATACACAGCTCGGGTGACGCAGATCAGCGGCGGCGCGGTCACGGTCGAAATCTATCCCATATGAGCCAGATCGATATTGTCGGCGGCATCTACCGCGAGAAATGCGCCTTCCCGTATTGGGACCAATTATACGGGTCAGCAGGCCGTGCAGCAGCTGCTTTAGCCGGCCATGTCGGAACCATCCGCCTCCACAGCGCGCTCGCGGATGAGGAGCTCGTGAGCGCGAACGCTATCTTTGCGGACGAAGCGATCGACCTCAAGATCACATCTCGTCGACACCCAATCGCCTTCGAGTACCTCCACAGTCTTTCCGTTCCCAAGATCGAGCCACGCCACATTCAGCCGGTCAGTATGCCAGCGGTCGAAGGCGATGTTGTCGTCAAATTCGGCATGCTGGAATGCGACCCCAAGGTATCGGCCGACCATGTCGTCTACGATCCTCAATCGTCCTCCAATCCACGCGGGTTTTCCGCTTCAGGCTCAGAGGCCAAGCACCTGGCCATCATCGCCAATCGCGGCGAGATTCTCGGCATGGCCCGCACTTCCTCGGTCGATGAGGCGATCAGAACGCTCTTCGCGACCGAGAATGCGGAAGTGATCGTGGTCAAAGACGGCATCAATGGCGCAACGGTCTATGAGCCCGGAAACGCCCAGCATGTATCCGCATACGAGACACAGAACGTCTTCAGCATCGGTTCCGGCGATGTCTTCGTGGCGGCTTTTGCCTTGGCCTGGGCAATTCAGAAGCACTTGCCCGCCAAGGCTGCCGAGTTCGCCAGCCTTTCGACAGCAGACTATGTCGAAACGCGCGCGCTGCCGATCAAATCAGTTTCGTCGGAAACGACGCGAAAACCGGCGGCAAAGTCTGGCGGCGACATCTATCTCGCAGGCCCATTCCGGGAGCTGGGCCAGCGAATGATGATCGATGACGCCCGCGACCAGCTTACCGGCTTGGGGATGAGGGTATTCAGCCCGATTCACGACATCGGCCCCGGATCGGCGGACATCGTCGTCAAGCAGGACCTTGCTGCAATTGACCAATGCGATGCGGTCTTTGCGATCTTGAACGGCAGCAGCCCGGGCACTGTGTTCGAAGTCGGATACGCGCGAGCGCTCGGCAAGCCTGTCTTCTGCGTCACACAGAACATGCGCGAAGTCGATCTCAAGCTTCCACGGGGATCGGGTGCCCATCTCCACGACGACTATGTCAGCGCCCTCTTTCAGATAGCGTGGCGATCATGAGGCGGGCACTTCTGCTTTCAGGCGGCATGGATTCCACGTGTCTTGCTTATTGGCGCAAGCCCGATCTTGCGATCACCATCGACTACGGACACAAGGCTGCCGCCGGAGAAATTCGTGCGGCCACGGCTGTTTGCCAGACACTTGGCATCGATCACAAAATCATCCATTGCGATCTATCTGCCTTGGGGAGTGGCGATCTCGCCGGAGCAGAAGCCAACCCGCATGCTCCGGCAAGCGAGTGGTGGCCCTATCGAAATCAGATGCTGGTCACGATCGCGGCGATGGAATGCATCAAGCACAAGATCGACGTTCTGGAGATCGGCGCACTGCGTACCGACGGCTTTCATGCTGATGGCCGCAAGGAGTTCGTGGAAGCGCTGAGCGCCCTGCTTTCCATGCAGGAAGGCGGACTGCGGCTGGAGGCTCCCGCCGCCGCCTACTCCGCCGAGGAACTCGTCGAGGTGTCAGAGATTACGATGGATGTCCTCGCGTGGTCCCACTCCTGCCACAAGAGCGATTACGCTTGTGGTTACTGCCGAGGATGCGAGAAGCACTATATCACGATGAAGGCGATCGGCGTTGAGCCATATTGATCCAAGCCCGACGAGAATCCCGCCGCCCTCGTCTGCGCCGGAATGGCTTGCCCCCCAGGCGTTGAACCTCCCGCGCCTGATCGCTCCAACACGAAACTTCTTAGACCTACTACGGTCGAGGCGCTCCACGCGTGCTCTGGAATTGGCTCCGCTTCGCGAGGCGGCGGCCGTTGTGCGTGAGGCGCTCGAGGCCGATTTTCTCGGGAGCGGGTCGCATCTCGGTCGAAAGCGGAAGCGCGTAATATCGGCGGGAGCGCTGCACCCCGTGAAGTGCGTCGTCATCGATCCCGACGGCCTTGCGATCACTTACGATGACGACACCGACCAGTTCCTTGCCATCAAACCCAGAAACCCTGACCTGCTCGCCGCGGCCATGACGAAATGCGCGGCGGTTCTTCCGTCCGCGCATGGGCACGTCATCAGTCTGCTAGCGGATGTTCGAGCGCCGTCTACCGTCTACACCAATCCGGACTCACTGTTATGGCGCGATGCCGGCGCAGTCCTGCAAACGTTGGCGCTTGTTAGTGAGGCGTTCGACCTCGGCTTTTGTCCGCTTGGCATTCTCGGACAGGAATTCGCTGACGCCCTACTTCCCGTAGACCATCAATTCTTAGGGGTCGGCGTGGCGGTAATCGGCCGGAGCGCTTCCGAGTAAGCGACGTCACAAGGCCAACTGAAGCTGCGCGGGAGCTGCGACCTTCATCGGCTTCGAAGTCGGACCGATGCGTCTCATGAAGTCCCACATGACCGCATCGAGAATGCTGGCGCGGACCTTGATCGCATTGGCGAATTTCAGGAAGAGGTCCTCCAATCCAAAGTAGTCTTTGGCGGGATGGGAATCCGCCTCGAAGACATTCATCATCACGCAGGCCCGGTGGAGGTGAACGTCGATGATTGCGACTTCATCGGAATCGAGATGGTTTCGAACGACCCATGACGCCGTCTTTGGGCCGATGCCCGGCAATACCAATAGCTGCTCACGAAGCTGACGCTCCGGTACATCGACGGAGAAATCTCGCGCTCTCTCTAGCGAGCGAGCGAGATATGAAGCCTTCTGGCGAGCAAAGCGGTAGCGCCGCTGCTTCCCGCCGACCGCGAAGGGTTCGATGAGCCTGTCGTGCAAGGCCTGCTCGTTGGCATGGCCGTCTAGCAGGCCTTCGTCACGAAGGCGCTGAAACGCGATCATTCCCATTTCCGCAGGAATTCCGTAGCCACCCAAGAGGCATACTGCGATTTCCTCAAGTAGTGTTTCACCCAATCGATGATCGCGGTATAGGTTGCGGCGCATCTGCGCCTCGGACTGATACTTCCAGAAGGCCGGTGTGAAAAGCTCTTCCGGGCCGCCCCAGCACACGCCGGGCACGACTTCATCAATGCTCTCAGGAACGGTGTGTTCCTCGATGTTGCCGTCAATGTTTACCCAGAACCGCTGCATGTTGCCCTCTCGCCGCCGCTCCAAAAGCACTGCGCCTTACTACTGTCCACGGGAATCTCGGATTCCCTTCTCACTGTCCACGATAACCACAGCAATCTTGCGCGAGCGTTCAGCCGTGTCGATGGTCAGCTATGACGATGCAATCGACAACCGCCTCAGGCGGTCTCGTCCGAGATCTACCGCCTATGGCAACGTTCGTTTCAAACGCACCCTGAATCTGACCAGCGTCGAAAGCAAGCTATTTCCCAGCAGCCAGGTCAGTAAGCGCTTTGATGCCCACGGCGAAGTCGCGCGCCTCGTGTGGTCCGCCCTTGTGGATGACGCCCGCGACCTTGTCCTCGTCGTCCAAAACGGGGCCGCCGGACATTCCCTGTGAGAGCTTTTGAGTCACCTCGACCAATTGCACTGCACTTTTGACTGGCAGTGCGCTCACTTGGCCCGATCGAACATTGATCCCATCTCCCGGGCCGTAGGACGGATAGCCGATCGCCGCGACGCTGTCGCCAATGCCGGCAACACGCGTAGAGGCCTGCAATTCGTAAAACTCATTGCCGGGAATGCTGTGTTCGAGGATAGCGAGATCGCGCACGGCACAATACGAGACGACCTTCACCTTGAAGACGTTCGAGCGCTTTGTGGGGTGGTACACATCAATTTCCCCTTTGTTCGCTGCCTCGGCCACGCAATGCCACGCCGTTACGAGACCAACGTCTTCGAGAAAAAAAGCGCTCCCTTGCGCGCCGTTCCCTTCCCAATGCTCGAGCACCCAGACTGCACGCTCGCGGATTTCGGCCTGAGTCGCCAGGAGTTTGATACGGTTGGACGAGAACAAGAGGTTGAACCTCGATGCGAGACCACGGAAAACAGGGTCGGACCTGCCCTTCACGCTTCCGATCCACGAAATCTTTCCTTTGAGGTAGAGGTCGATTGAACTCGTTCCTCCGTATTTCTCGGCGTATTTCTGCTGGGCTACTGCCAAGCCGTCCTTCTCGACCGAGAAAAGCGCGCTCCGTATGTCCCGGATAAACCTGCGATCAACATTGAGTCCTTCGTTGATTTTGAGGCCAGTAACGATCCGCCTCGAATTCCTGTCTGCATAGTGAACCTTAGAGGCGTTGACTTTGAAGCCGTTGTTAAGGAACGACTGCTTCAGATGAGGCACCAACATATCGAAATCGAAATTTCCCGCTGGAGGTACCGCTGCCTCGAATAGCGAAGACAAGGGTTGGTAGCTCGAGAAAGTGATGTCGTCCGCATATCTAGTATAGATGCAGTGCACCTTCTTCGCGATCTGTTGGAGGTCTTTATCTAGCCGGAAGCAGATCATATTCGAGAGCACGGGGCTGCTGGGGGCTCCCTGTGGCAGGTGTCCCTTATTACAGCAAATCCGAGCGACGATTTCCGCTGCCCCTTCGTCGACGCCGAGGGCCTTCAAAAGTCCGATAACGCGGTTCTCGGATATCGAACCGAAGAAGTTCTCGATATCCAGATTTATTACGAACTTGCTTCTGAGGTGCGACGAAGCGTTGGTTCGCACTGACCGGTCGAGGACAAAGCCGTGAACCGGATTGCGGGGCTTGTAAATCTGGTCAAGCAAGTTGGCGATGTACCGCTGGAGCATCTTGAGGCGATCATCCGGCGCGTTGATCACTCTACTCTTTCCAGACGGTTTCGCGATTTCGAAATCGCTGTACATCCGGTGACGGAACCACCAAATCTTCTTCAACTCGGCAACCGAAACACCAAGATGGTGAAGAAGCGCGCCCTCGCTGGTCAACGCCGCAGGAATGGTCGCGCGAAATCTCACGCCGCCGAACACGGTCAATGGATGTGGCACGAGGTCTCCCTCCAATCACGCCAGGTGCACAGAGCATAGTGTGGCGCGCAACGATCTTGTTTAGGACTTGAGCTCTTACGCCGCAGTTACGACAGCGCGTATGCGAGGGGAGACCTCGTGCTCAAAGACGTAGCAATCAGCGGTCGCATCAGATAGCGGCAACTTGCAGTTATTCACAGACTTCGAGACACGTGAAACCCGACACGTCATTTGTCCTCGTGGCCGACCACAAAATTCGCGAAAGCCAGGCGCGATGAAATTGCAAAAATGGGTGAAATATTGGCACAAATGAACATTAAGGACACCTCCTTATTTTCGACTGCGGGTTCAGCTATTGCGATTCCAGCAGAATTTGCCCAAGTGTTTACTGGTAAATATCCCGAAAGAATTAATTCCTGCTCTGCGTGCCGTCCCGAGGTGAATGTGACTGTCTATCGTTTTGGCGAATTCGAACTGGATCCCGGTCAGCGCCGATTAAGCAGGGGCGAAGCAGCCGTACGTATCGGTGCGAGGGCTTTCGATGTGCTGACATGCCTGGTCGAGAAGGCGGGAACAGTCGTAACGAAAGAAGAAATCATCAAGACCGTCTGGCCGAGCACATATGTCGACGAAGCTTCCCTGCGCGTCCACATGGTGGCCCTTCGCAAGGCGATCTACGACGGTGAGCCAACTCTCTGTATCGAAAGCGTACCGGGGCTTGGCTACAAATTTGCAAAGCCGGTGTCTACGATCATCGATGATTCCTCCGCCAGTCCAGCGCCTACGACTCGCTACGGCCTGCCGACAACGATCGTGCGTTTGATCGGGCGAGATGAGTTCATCGCCCAGAGTGTAGAATTGATGCGCTCGATGCGGTTGATGACGATTACGGGACCAGGAGGCATCGGAAAAACCTCGACAGCAATCGAAATCGCCCGCTGCCTGGCCACAGAGAACACCAGTGTCGTCTTTCTTGACCTCGCAGCCCTGTCCAATGGAGAATTAATAGTCTCGCACCTGGCGTCGTCGCTTGGTCTAAGTGTCTTTTCGTCGGACCCCATGCCTGGCATCGTTCAGGCGCTGGGAAATTCGCGCACCATTCTGGTGTTTGATAATTGCGAACACCTGATCGATAACTGTGCCGGCGTCGTCGACAGGCTTTTGCAACTTACACCCGCCACCTCTGTAATCGCGACAAGCCGCGAACCATTGAGGATAGCTTCGGAAAAGGTCCGGCTCCTGCCTAGCCTGGACGTTCCGAAAAAAGACGATCTGCCGTCCGCCTGTAATGACTTTTCCGCACTGGAACTTTTCAATGAGCGTTTGATTTTCGCCACGGGCCAGAACGGGCTTACCGAAACAAAAGACATTTCGGTTGCCGCCGATATTGTACGCAGACTGGACGGAATCCCCCTCGCGATCGAACTGGCGGCATCACGCGTTGCAGGGCTCGGCCTTCAAAACACGGCTTCTTCCCTCAGCGATCCGATCAACACCCTCTGGCGCGGTCGCAGGACTGCCCCTCCCCGACAGCAGACCCTGAGAGCGACAATAGAGTGGAGCTACAATCTGCTGACGATTGAGGAGCAGCTTCTACTCAACTGCCTTTCGGTTTTCGCAGGATCGTTTACAAGCGACGCGGCTTGGTCGATAGCCGAGGATTTTCTCGATAGAGAAACGTTCTCAGACGCGCTCTCCGCCCTACGGTCGAAGTCGCTAGTCTCGACGTCCCGTGGCGACGGACGTCTTCGTCTACTGGAAATGACCCGCGCCTTCGCTCGCAGGCAGCTTAGCGCAAGCGAGTTCGCTGAATCCTGCAGCCTGTCACATGCTCGTTGGGTCTGCGCGGAACTCGAACAGGCGAAAGCTGAGTGGCGAAATCTCGATAAGTTCGAGTGGCTTCAAGCGCACGGGAACCTCATAAACGATGTCCGCGCAGCGCTCGACTGGTGTTTCGACACGGGTCAACGGAAGTTGTGTTTCGAAATTACGGCTGCGTCCCATATCCTCTGGACACAACTCGGCTTGATGAACGAGCAACTGAAGATCGTCGAGCGGGCTATGACGCTAATGGAGGGAACGGCCGACGTCGACCCTCTGATCGAGGCCCAGCTTCGCTCTACCCTCGGCCTCGTGCTCTTCCATGTGCGAGGGTTGCGTGCTGACCAACAAGCCATCCGGGAATTCGAAAAGGCGGCCGAGATCGCAGAGACGACCGGTGACCACGTAGAGATCGTCAGGGCTCACAGTGGACGCTGCGCAATCATAACAACGCAGGGAAGATACGCGGAGGCTGCTGATATTGCGCTTCAGCTGGAGTCCAAGTTTGGCAAGCTCGCTCATGGTGCAAGCAGCAGAATCCTTGCCATGAACACCCACTTCCTTGGGCAGCATGAAAAGACGAACCATCTTTGCACTGTTGCTGTCGAAGCCACCCGGGTGCCGATCGGCCGCACACTGACGAGTGGTGCGGGATATGATCAAAAAACGGTCGCATTGATGTTGATGGCCAAAACCGCCTGGATCCAGGGCTTCTCGCAACGCGCGATTTCTCTCGCGGACGAAGCTATCGCCGAAGCCCTAAACTTGGACGATGCGATATCAATATGCCTTGCGATATATGTTTCCGCATTTCCGGTGTATTTCGGTCTGGGCGAATTTCAAGTTGCACGACATCACCTCACGCTTCTTCGAGAACTATCGACAAAACATTCGATGCTCAGGTCGCTGCTTTGGGCAGATGCCTTCGAGCTGTTGCTCCCGGAATCAAACGCCACGACAAGGCAGTTTGAGACTGCATTCGTTGGAGACACCAACGGGGCTCGGCTCGAGACGGTGATTGCGCTCGCAGGAGAGCGTTGCGGAGCCCATCTGGTGGATTGGGCGCTCGCCGGAGATGCCGGCTGGTGCCGTCCGGAACTCCTCAGGATAAAAGGCGACATCGTTCGCCACAGCGATCCCGCAATGGCCCGCGACCTATATTCTCAGGCAATCGCTAGCGCGATCGCCCAGAATTCGCCGTTGTGGCAGCTGAGAGCCGCCAACAGTAATGCTGAATGGTTGCAGGATGATGGACCGTCGACCTCCAAGCGGATGATAGAGGCAGCGTTGAAGGCGTTCCCGGAGACACCGCCGAGAATAGAGCTTCAAACCGCAGAGCGCCTGCTCGCCTTATAACAGCTGGCATCTCCGAGTGAGGATCTAAGCCAGCTGGTTATGTATAGCTTCGGAAATCGTTGACGAGCTCTCGCCAAGACCAATGCATGCAAAACCCTTGGCGCTGTGGGAAACACAGCATGCACCACGTCCTGCGAAGTGCGCAGGCAACAAAACGCTGCCTCTATCGCATGCACGCTCAAGGACACCCTTACGCGTTTTCGTGGCTTGGTCAGCATCGAAGCAGAACGCGCTGTGCCAGTCGGGGTAATAGACCTGGATCGGGTGATGAACGATGTCGCCAACAAAGAGCCCTTCCCGATCATTATCGCGTAGTGCAAAAAGAAGATGGCCAGGGGAATGGCCAGGAGAGTCTTCTGCGAAGAGGTTATCTCCGATCTGAAAACCGCCGTCGACAAGGAGCTCCTGGCGATTTTCTATGACTGGAAGGATGCTATCTTCATAAAGTAGAGAACCCCAAGCCGCGAATGAACCGCTGCCACCTTCCGGCGAGAGCGCCTCATAGTCGGTTTTCGACATCACATATTTCGCGTTGGGAAACGTCGGAACCCAGCGCCCGTTGGAAAGGAAGGTGTTCCATCCGACGTGATCGGCGTGAAGATGAGTACAGAGGACGTAGTCGATTTCTTCCGGGCGGACTCCGGTAGACGCAAACCTATCCATATAGGGGGTGTTCAGCATGTCGAACAAGGGAGCTCCGCCTGGTCGCTGCTTGTGGTTGCCCGTGCAGGTGTCGATCAGTATCTTGTGATGTTCCGTCTCTACTAGCCAGCTGTGGCACGACATCACCAGCCTTCCGGTTTCCCGGTCGAGATAACGCGGCTCGAGCCAATTGAGATGCGGAACTACAGCGTCGGCAGACCAATCGGGGAGCAGGTCGTTGGGCATGAAAGCCGGACCACGATATTCCTCTATCCTTGTGATTTTAATCGAACCGATTTTCATTTTAGGCCTCACGGTGAACCGGACAGCAAGCGAACAGGCCGCCTCGCACAAGTATTGTATAATCCGGCATTTTAAACGATCCGATCGCGTTTTCTGTGTTTGCGCATCCGATGGGGCGTGTGTAGCGTTCAGCCGTGGTGGCGCGAGGGCTTCACCAAATCACCAAGCGTCCGCTAATTTACTTGCGCCTGACGGCTCGCCGCGCTTCTTGGAACGGTGAGATTTTTTTGAGAAGGCATCGGCTGCGCATCGAACACTAGGGCAAGCATTTCGCACCTCCGCGCACTGTTATTTATACCGATGATGCTTAATGACTGCGGGAAGGAGACGCATATGATGCCAACAACGAAAGAAAGGCTCTTCAACGCGGGGGCGGATCGTTTCCACGAACTGGGATACTCCGGTTGCAGTGTACAGGACATTGTCGATCAAGCAGGTGTCCCGAAAGCCACGTTCTACAATCACTTCAAAACCAAGGAAACCTTCGCGGTCGAGGTCGTCACGAACTACATCGCATCGACAAGACGCGACATACTCAAAGACCGGAGTGTCACTCCGCTCAACCGGATCGCCCAGCACTTCAGCCACTTACTGGAGAGCCACGAAAGAAACCGGTACAACCGGGGCTGCCTAATCGTCAATCTGACTGCGGAAACGTCCGATAGTATCCCCTTGCTTCGCGATACCTTGAATGCATCGCTGACGGAGTGGATTGATTTGCTCGCAGATACCATCCGGGAAGGCCAGCTCAGCGGAGAAGTCAACACCAAACATGAGCCGGATAAGCTCTCTCGCTTCCTGATAGATGGTTATGAGGGGTCGCTCTTGAGGATGAAGCTGACCAACACCAAGCATCCGCTTGAAAACTTCTACATCATCGCGATGTCGTTGTTGGCGGCTGGCCAATTGAATGCAAAGTAGGCTCGACATATCCGCGAGCGCTTCCTCGTAGGAACGTCCATTTTTCACCAGCAAGCCGATGTGCCGGATGTCCCTTGTAATGAAACCGCAATACGGCCGGATGTGACAATATCCGCATAACCGTTGCCACTACCTTCACTCCATCAACACTGACCGAGATGGAGTCTCCGGTGACAAACGATTTCAGCCTACCCCTTTCTCGTAGACAGACCTTGATAGCAGGCGCTGCCGCGTCGCTTGTGATGGCGGCACCCGGCCTTGCAGCCCAGAAACAATCTCAAATCCCCCACAATGGAGAAGTTCGGATGACCGACGGTTTCGTTAAAACAAAGGACGGCGTGAATATCTACTACAAGGACTGGGGTCCGAAGAATGCCCAGCCGATCGCATTCCACCATGGCTGGCCGCTCTCGTCCGACGATTGGGATGCGCAAATGCTCTTCTTCCTGGCGCACGGTTTTCGTGTGGTCGCTCACGATCGTCGCGGACATGGGCGCTCCAGCCAGGTCGCCGATGGTCATGATCTCGACCATTACGCCGCTGACGCCGACGCGGTGTACCAGCACCTCGATCTCAAGAATGCCGTCCATATCGGTCACTCGACCGGCGGTGGCGAGGTGGCACGATATGTCGCGAAATACGGCGAGCCTCAGGGCCGTGTCGCCAAAGCCGTTCTGGTTAGCGCCATCCCTCCATTAATGCTCAAGACCGCATCCAACCCCGGTGGCCTGCCGATCGACGTCTTCGACGGATTGCGGAACGCGTTGGCGGCAAACCGCGCCCAGTTCTTCTTGGACCTGCCGACCGGCCCGTTCTACGGCTTCAATCGTACTGACGCAGCGATCTCGCAGGGCACTATCCAGAACTGGTGGCGTCAAGGGATGATGGGCGGAGCCAAGGCCCACTATGACGGCATCAAGGCCTTTTCCGAAACAGATCAGACCGAGGACCTGAAAAAGATCACTGTGCCTACGCTTGTCATGCATGGCGACGACGACCAGATCGTTCCGATCGACGACTCGGCCAAGCTTTCAGTCAAGCTGCTCAAGAACGGCACTCTCAAGGTGTATCCAGGATATCCGCACGGGATGCTGACAACGCATGCAGATGTCATCAACCCCGACCTCCTGGCGTTCATCAAAGGCTGACGTTTCAACCTGCGATCAATCAGCGGCGGCCAGCATGTCCGCCGCCCTGACACCAAGACGAGCGCTAGGTGAGCCCGCCAACGGTTGACTTAACGTGAATGCTCCCGCGCCCGGTTGCCCGAAGGTGCTCCATGCGACTCCCAAAATCCCGAGAGAGCTTAGTGTTCTTTTTCGTACTCGGCCTTTATGGCCTGGGTATAGTATCGGCCCTCGCCTGCGCGACCGTAGATGTCCGTAGCGACCACACCGACGTCAATGCATATTCAGTTCAAGCCGTAGCACTTGGACACCACCTGGTTGCCCGCTGAAAATAGAGCCCTTTGCCGAAGATAGTCGAAAAAGATCGCAATTGCTCAGGGCTACAACCTCAGACAGAAGTGTCGCGGCGGCAGACAAGGATGGGCTATTGCGTAGTCAGGGATCGTCGCAGTGTCCTTCGGACGAAGTTTGTCCGGTTACTTTGACCTAGAAACAACAAATCGCAGCCCAGCCAAGATTTTGCGATCGACCAGCGCGGGCTGGGAGGCCGGAACGTTTTCCGAGATCATCCAAGACGAAAATAGCGATTCAGCCCGAGCGGCCGTGCGATATCTCGTATCGCGGCAGGCGATGCCCTCGCGGACGCGCGTGGCAGGTATAACGACCTGCCTAGCTTGAACCGACCTCAGCTCGTCAACCAGTCGAAAAATTGCGGCGCGTTACCCCACCCACGAAGCTCAGAAATCGCACTGCAGACGGTCATCTTGGCGCATGATCCTGGTGCCTTTGAACTCGTCCCTCGGCCGTCAGTGGCACGCCGCGCTGTCGCAATCATAGCTGGCGGGCGGGTCACCAAAGTTCTCAAGGGTAGCAGGTTGTGCCTTGCGCAGTAAACTTTGAAGGTCACTGTAACGAGGTGGATCGGAACAATGGAAACAAATCAACAGACCAAAGTTGAAGCAGAGCGAGACATATACGATCGGGGCTCTATTTCGTCTTTTTGTGACCGTGTAGCAGCTATCGTCGGCTCTGTAACAGCGGCCGGTATCAAGGCATACGAGGCAAGAGGCGGGAGTGTCATAGCCTGCGACATTGCTGGAAGCGAAGGATCAATAAGTCTAACGATGTTTCCTGACGGAAAAACGAACATACCTGGTGCTGCGGAGTTTACGGCGGGTCAGCTAGGCAGTGCTCCCAACGAATTCGAGCTTGAATTCTCGGTCAGAGATTACGCCACGGCGAGGCTGATATGCGCTCGCCTTGCAGACTCGCTGGTGTTTGACGTTATTTCAGAGGGCCAAGCATTATTACGAGATGCCGCAAGTCTTCCACAACCAAGTTCATTGACCTGCCCTTTGGACCAATTTCCAGTCGACCAAGCGCATATACAGTGAAATATTTCCGCAGTGCTCCGTCGTCGATTATGCCTCTCATGTATCGCCCAAAGCGGTAGTCATCTATCTGTTGCGGGCTTACGTAGAGATAAACGCGAAGTTCGTTTATTCGATCGTAGAAGCGCAACTTAAATCCAACACCATATCGACCTTCCAGTGTGGCTCCGCCAAATATCACCCTGTCACGCGTATAGGGGTCACAAAACTGAAGCGGCCTAAAGTAGTCAACTAGCTTGAGCGTTCCAACACCCGTCACATTCAGCATCAGTTCGTTTCTTTGCTCAGAAGCTAACCGCTCTCTAGTTTCCACAAACGTCTCGACGAGGCGGTGCAAGTCGCGTGTTCGAACGTCGCCTTGTCGATCGACATCGGGACGTTGTGCGCCTGGAACGCTATTGGCCCTAATGCGCCCTTCAACGCCATTTCCCTCGCCGGTCGCGATGGCCCTGTCGTCCGCAAGACGGGGATCGAAACCCGTGACGAGATCAGTAAGCTTTCTCCGAAGCCACCGCTGTACGGTCTGTTCATCTGTTTCGTGAGGATGCCTCACCTGTGCTTGCTCGGTATGCATCAACGAGACCCATTCGCAACCCTGCAGGTGCGTGTGGGCGGGGTTCTCGCGAAAGTGGGCCGCCACCTGCTTGGTGCCTTCTTCCGAATTGAACATGTAGTTGACAGCGGTGACCTTCACCTCAGCCGCCCTGCAAGCTGGACTTGAACATAGGAATCGGAACCGGCGAGGGCGCGGATCACAGGACAGGTATTCTCTCCGAGCTGCGTCGATAGTGATAACGTCATCAAGTTCTACGCAGTATGCTCGCGTGATCCGCATCAGTGGCAAACCTTTCGATTATCGATGTCTCGAAAACGGGAATTGAATGGCTTGCCTCAACGATGACTTTGCGAAGGACACCTTCACTCCCTCGCCTTTGCCACATCTTTCGCCGTTACTCTACCGTTCTTTCCGCTCAGCAGCCCGGTCACGTAGTTGGCGAGCGCGGCGACTTCCTCGTCGGAGTAGATCGCATGGAACGCAGGCATCGTCTGGCCCGGTAGACGCGCCGAGTTCGACGAACCTTGAAGGATCACCCTCACTAAATTGCTACCTTGGGGATCGTTCACCGCGTGCGAACCTTGAATTGATGCCCGGGCGTTCACAAGGCCGCTGCCGTCCTTTCCATGGCAGCTGGAGCAAGCACCTGCAAAGATACGTGCGCCGAGTTCTTCGGGGGGACGAGTAGATGCCTCCGGCATTGCGGGAACCACCTTCGATCCCGGATCGGTCTTAACAGCCGGAACTGTTCGCAGATAAGCCACGATTGCTTGGATGTCAGAAGGTGGGAGCCTGCTGAATGAGAGGTCGACCGCCTCCCGCATCGCGCCGCCCGCAGGGCCGTGGCCCTTAGCGTGACCGGTGGCGAGGAATCCTTTGAGGTCTTCATCGCTCCAGTTGCCAATGCCGGTGTCGGGGTCACTTGTAATATTCCATGCCTTCCAGCCGTCCACTTCGCCACCCGACAAGGCTTGCCCTTGCTTTCTCTGGAACATGAGACCCCGAGGAGTATGACACTCCCCGCAGTGTGCCAGGCCCTCGACAAGGTAAGCGCCACGATTCCACCGCTCATCCTTCGAAGGATCGTTTTCGAAGGGATGCGAGGGCAGGAACAGGAGGTTCCAACCGCGCATCAGCCAGCGTTGGTTGAACGGAAATTCGAGCGTGTTCTCGGGCGCAGCGTCCGAGACCGCCGTGACCGTATTAAGATAGGCACGAATGGCCAGGATATCGTCGGTCGAAAGCAGAGCGTAGGATGCATAGGGAAACGCGGGATAAAGGTTCTCGCCATGCTTGCCGACGCCCGATCTCACTGCGCGCACGAATTCCGCATCGCTCCAAGCGCCGATACCGTGTTCCTTGTCCGGAGTGATATTGGACGAATAGATAGTTCCGAATGGAAGCTTGAATGGCAGCCCTCCAGCGAACGGTTTGCCACCTTTCGCGCTGTGACAGGCGGCACAGTCGCCAGCGATCGTCAGATATTCACCGCGTACGATCAACTCCTGCCCAGATGGCTGTTTTGCGCTCGCAGTCACCTCCGGAAGCGAATGGGGGTAGAAGAAGAACAGTCCGGCTCCGGCTGCCCCCACCACGGCTAGGAAGCCCAGGCTCAACAGAATTTTCACGGAATACTTCATTGCCCGGCTCCTAAGGCTCGTTCGTCTATTTCAGGCTTTTGCGCGGTGAGGCTGCTTTCCAATTCCGGCGGGCTCCAACCACGCTGGACCATCTCATCGTATTTTTCACGCCGTCCCAGCATGGCTTCCTGGATGACGCGCCCGATGTCGTTGAAACCCGCGACAAAGCGCTCGTTGTCGGACACGCGCGTCGTCTCGTCGAGCAGCGCCCCCATTCGTGCGAGGCCCGCGAGATCCTGTTGGACGAACACGCTCTTTCGCTTCTCAACCTCGTAGGGATGCATGCCCATTGTCCTGAGAGCGAGGCCGCCTGCCTCCACCGAGCTTCCGAAAATCTCGCGGACAACATGATCCGCACCCGCGTCGACAAGCTGGTAATGATGCAGCCGGTCATAAGCGCGAGCGATAATCGTGATCCTGGGATTCGCCCGGCGAGCCGCCTCGATGATCTGTATGGTGCGGTCGGGGTCGTCGATCGCGACCACAAGCAGTACCGCCTCGGCTAGACCAGCCGAATGAAGCAGATCAGGACGCCCTGCGTCGCCGAAATACGATTTCACCCCGAATTTGCGGAGGTCGTCAACCACGTCCGCACGGTAGTCGAGGACAACGGGCACGAAGCCGTTGGCCAGCAACATGCGATTCACGATCTGGCCAAAACGGCCAAGGCCCGCGACGATGACCTTGCCGCTGCCGGGCCGCTCTGGTTCTACCGCGGGACCTTTTCTTCTCTCAAGCCGCACGACCATATGGTCGAAGAGCATGAAAAGCCCCGGCGTGATTATCATTCCCAGGGCTATGACGAGCACGCCGATGGATGCAGAGGTTCCGGTTATCAGACCCATGCTCTGACCGAGCGAGAGGAGAACGAATCCGAATTCGCCCGCTTGTGCCAGCCCTAACGCGAAGAGCCATGTAGCTGCGTCCCTCAGTTTGAAAAAACGACCGAGCGGAAACAGGACCGTGAATTTGATGATCACGAGCACAGCCGTTGCTTCGAGCACCACATCCCAGTTACCCACCAAGACGGAAGGAGAGATTTTCGCGCCGATCGTCATAAAAAAGAGGCCGAGGAGCAGCCCTTTGAAAGGCTCGATATCGTTTTGAAGTTCGTGCTTGAACTCGCTGTTTGCGAGCACGAGCCCTCCAAGAAAAGCTCCGAGCGCCGGCGATAGTCCGACCAAAGACATCAGCAGAGCGATTGCTACCACTACCAGCAATGCGAACGCCGTGAAGATGTCGCGAAGTCGGTCTCGCGCGATCGCGCGCATGATCGGACGCGAAAGATAATGGCCGCCGACTACGACCGCCGCCACTGCGCCCAGTGTCAGGAGTGCGGCTGCCCAGCCGGGAACAGTGGAGAGCCAGGTTGCCCCATCGTCGGTTCCAGACGTCTGGCCGCCGGGTGCCATCAGCGGAAGGCACGCGAGCATTGGAATGACAGCTAGGTCCTGGAACAAGAGAACCGCAAAACTCGCCTGACCTCCGTCCGATTCCAGCACCCCCCTTTCCTCCAGGGTCTGCAAGACTATTGCCGTCGATGACAGGGCGGTGACGAATCCAAATAGAGCCGCCTGCTGCCAACGAATATGAAGTAGCACACCGAGCGCGGTAACGGCCGCGACGGTCAAGACCACCTGCAAGCCACCCAATCCGACGAGCTTTGCACGCAAACGCCAGACCATCTTTGGATCGACTTCCAGTCCGATCAAAAACAGCATCATGACGATGCCCAATTCGGAGAGCTGTTCGAGATAGCTCGTATTGGCTTCCGAGAGCTGCAGAACCGGGCTCATCAAGGCACCTGCGACAATGTACCCGACGACCGAACCGAGGCCGAGCCTCCGTGAGACGATGACAGCGAAAACCGAGGACGCTAGATAGGCGAATGCCGGCAAGAGAAAGCCAGACATCAATCTACTCCCTGCTGGTCTACGAGCGCGGCAAGGTCGGCTGCGGTAACTTGATCGCGTCGTCCGAGCTCGCCAACGTCCAATGTCGCATCACGCAAGGCCCCAAGGAGCAAAGGATAAGACTCGATGTGGGTTCTTGCGGAATGTGAGTCCGTGTGGTTGGCCGCGTGGAGCACAAACGGCGGCAAAAAGGTCATTCCGCAGAGTTCAACGGTCTGTCGTAGCGGTAGAATGAACGCGGAAAACGGATGCTTGTTGCCACCGTCACATGAGTAATCTTGAACGCTGCCAGCGGTGGTTATGCAAGCGATCGCCAGCTTGCCGGCCAACTTTTTCCCGTGAGGCCCGTGTGCAAAACCATACTCTAGGACCAGATCCTGCCATTGCTTCAGAAGAGCGGGCGTCGAGTACCAAAACAGCGGGAACTGAAACACGATCACGTCGTGATCGATCAACCGCTTCTGCTCACGTTCGACGTCGATGTCGAACCGAGGGTATTCGGCGTAGATATCGACAAACGTGACCCCAGCAACCTGCTCGGCGCGCCTCGCCATCGATAAATTGATGCTTGTCGGCCGTTGCGCAGGGTGCGCGAACAGGACGAGAACTCGCGCCAAAGCCTTATCCTTCTTCTTTTGATGCTGCTCCCGCGGTCCAGAATCCGGAGGACGCGAGTTATTCGGACACGAGGATAATGGCTCGCAACATCAAATCTTGGATGATCTGGTTTCGATGTGTGGGAAGGTGCGTCCGGGAACGATATTGACAATAATCGTCGCCATCCGCGTGCTACGCAGGCCCATGCCCGAAAAGTCAGGAAGACTCTCGTGACCTCTTTCGGTCGTAAGCTTCAGTACCTCTTACGGATCGCACAAGATTAAATCAGATCGTCTTTGGGGGAAGACGTCGTCGGAATTTTTGGAGGAACACTCAAGAGTTGGGGACCCCATGACCGTACTTCATTTCGAAGGCTTCGAGCTGGATATTCAAAATCGGAAGCTAATGGAGGATGGTCAACAACTTAGACTTGGTGGCCGTGCGTTCGATATCCTCGCAATTCTTGCTCAACGTGCCGGCCAGGTGATCAGTAAGGACGAGCTCCTAGACGCGGTTTGGCCGACCGCCCAAGTCGAAGAAGGTACGCTGCGTGTATCGCTGGTTTCGCTCCGCAAGTCGTTGGGAGAGCGTGCCCGTGGCTTCATAGATAACGTGCCCGGCAAGGGGTACATTTTCGTGCCGCCGGTTCGCATCGACCGCGCCGCGTCCGTCACGACCAAGCCCAGCATGTCCTCAGCGGACCTTCCACGCCTCCCGAACAAGGTCATCGGCCGCGATGAGTTCATCGAAACAACAACAGACCTTTTACAGCAGTCGCGCATGATTACCATCACGGGCACGGGAGGCATCGGAAAGACGTCTGCCGCAATCGCCATCGCAGAACGCTTCTTAGGCCGAAGGAGAGTGTTGTTCATCGATCTCGCCTCTCTGTCCGAAAACGCAAGCTTAATGCCGTCGCTCGCCAGTCAGCTCGGCCTAAGCGTCTATGGTTCGGAACTGCTCCAGGCTGTGGCGACAGAACTGCGAAAAACTCCGACGCTTCTTGTTTTCGATAACTGTGAGCACGTCATCGAAGCAGCAGCCGAAGCAGCAGAATCGATTCTTCTCGAAGTTCCAACGTCCTCGATTCTCGCGACCAGCAGAGAGCCACTTAGGATACAGCTCGAGCGCATCCGTCGCTTGCCACCCCTCGCCGTCCCGCCAGAGGGGATAATCGCGGAAGAAGCGCTAGGCTATGCGGCTTTGGACTTGTTTTATAGAATGGCAGGTCTCTTCAAAGACGAGCGAGAGCTGAGGCAACCCCAGATAATCGAATTGTCTGCCGACATTGTGCGAAAATTGGAGGGCATTCCGCTCGCCATTGAACTTGCGGCGTCGAGAACCCTCGACTTGGACATCAGCGAGCTGCATCGCTCCGTGGCAAGACCACTTGCAGTTCTTCGTCGTGGAAGGAGAAATGCTCCCGCAAGGCAACAGACTTTGCAGTCGGCCCTCGACTGGAGCTTCCAAACATTGTCTCCGGCTGAAAAGGAGCTGCTGCTCCGCTTATCAACCTTTGCTGGACTTTTCAGCGCCGAGGATGCCCGCGCCATCGCAGGCGACCATCTTTCCGATAACGAATTCTACGAAGCGTTCGACGACCTCTTTCTCAAATCCCTCCTAAACGTCGCTTCCGAGGGCGGAAACTATAGGCTTCTCGTAACAACACGCCATTACGCCTCAGCGAAACTCGCGTCGTCGCCCCTCAAACGGGAGGCCCAGCACGCACATGCCCGCCATTGCTCCGTGAGGTTGAAAAAGGCTGAGACGGATTGGACTAAACTTGAAACAGATGAGTGGCTGAGACTGCATGGTGCCCTCATCCACGATCTGCGCATAGCCGTTGCCTGGGCATTTGCCCCCGATGGCGACGATTCCCTCGGAATAGAGCTTACCGCAACTTCGAACATTATCTGGACGCAACTGGGATTAATGACCGAACAGCTTGCCGTGATCGAAACCGCGCTCGCTCGGGCGTCTACCTCCGAAGCACTTGATCCACGTCACGAAATGCACCTGCGGCTGTCGCATGCAGGCACCATCTATCACATCAAAAGCTCCGAGCGGGATCCGCAGGCGCTTGCCGAATACCACAGAGCAATCCAGATCGCTAAAGACCTCGACGATCATATGAGCATACTTCGGGCGAGCGGCGGCATAACTGCGATCCACACAATGAATGCGGACTACATTGATGCGATCAGCGTTGCTCGTCAGTTCGATGACCTTTGCGGCGCAAAACTGCCGAACGCCGTGAGCCGCATGCTCGCCCACAACCTCCACTACATTGGCGATTTCGAAGGCGCTATGCGACATGCCAACATAGCCCTCGACATGGCAAAAGTGGGTGTCCGAGGAACACTGAATAACGGAGCAAGTTACGACCAAAGACTCAGTGCTCTTTCAACCGTCGTGAAGACCTTGTGGGTCCAGGGCGAACTACGAGCGGCGATGCAGCAGCTCGAAACCGTATTGGCCGAAGCAATTAACCTGGACCATGCTATCTCAACCTGTCTCTATCTTGCGGTATCGGCCTGTCCCACCGCCTTTGGCATGCGAGAATTCGAACTCGGTGAGCGCCTGCTTCGCCTCCTCATCGAAAAGGCCGGCAACAACTCCCTGCTCCGTTGGCAGGAATGGGCTTTCACGTTCGAGCAGGTTTCCATGTCCTTGGCATCCGACGACAAGGAGCGCTTCAACAAGGCGCTAGCAAATGCCAGGGGCGCGCGGTTCGAGAACTGCCTGATTGTAGGCGGTCACCTTGCGGACCGGGTAACCATAGACCGCGCGCTATCAAAAAACGCCGGATGGTGCCGGCCGGAGCTCTACCGTCTTAAAGGTCTGCAGCTCCTTGACGAAGACGCCAACGCCGCCCGGAAGCTTATCATGGAAGGATACTTGCTTTCGTCCCAACAAGGAGCGAAGTTCTGGGAACTCCGTTGCGCGACAAGTATGGTCAGGTTTGCGTCAGAGGAATCCCTCGGCGCTTCGAAGAGTCGCCTTGACCGAACGCTGTGCTTATTCGACGGAGAACTTGCGACTGCGGACCTCGTGGAAGCGAGAGCGCTCCTATAACGCTTGGCATTGAAGCGGAATCTGCATCGTTCTTTTAGCTGATGAACTCGGCTTCAGCCTCATTTGGACTGATATTGCACACGAGTGAAGCCGTGCTCTCAGTGACCGTCATTGCGGATATCAGCGCGCAATACTGCCGTCCATATGGAACATTCCGATGTTGCCAAAGCCAGCAAGAATGTTGCCATCTGGCCCCTCTAGGGCGGTAAACATGCCGGGCACGGCCTGAAGCGAAATGCGAGACGAGGCGGCGTCGACCCCGCGCGATTTCCTATAAACCCCGCGGGTATCAGCATCGGAGCAGCCGCGGCCGCGAGAGGTTCCGCAGCCACGCAGCATCGGCAGAAACCGCGATGAATGAGGCGAGAGAGGCTCACTATGTCTTGGTTCCCGAAAGGTGGAATTCGAATGTATGAAAGGCCGTTTACGGCCGCCCACTGACCTGATGGTTGCGGACAAACGACGCGATCACGTCAGCACAATAGTGCGGTTCCTGATGGTGCGGTCCGTGGCCTGCTTGCGGCAGCGTGACCAAGTGAAGCGACTTCCAGTCGCGCACCAGCTCTAGCCAGTTCTCGACAGGGCATGCGATGTCATGATCGCCCGAAATCACCAATAGCGGCACATCGCCACCCGACAGCTTTTTCATATGAGCCATTTCGGGGTCCGAGTAGATGGTCGACCTGTCTTTCGCCTCGCTGAGGAGCTTCATGAATGTCGCTTCCGGGATAGCAGGAGATCTGCCGATCTGGCGTTCGGCGATCCGATCATGGGAGCGCTTCGCGGCCGCCTTACTACCCTCAGATGCGGGCTCGAAGAACAGGATAAATTCGTCATCAAGCGTATTCACCGGGTTCACAGCGGTTTTGATGAAAAGTGGCTCTGCGCTGACTTTCGGATGTCCCGGAGGGGCCGTTCCGATCAAGACTGCCTGCGAAACTTTGTCCGGATAGGTCACTGCGAAAACCTGCGCGACGACCCCACCCAAGGACCATCCCCCCATGACAACTTTGTCAAAGCCAAGGAAATCGATCAAATCCCCCACATCCTTCGCCAGCGAGGCACGATCGTATGTAGGTGTCCCGGTCGATGCACCGAGCCCCGTGTAGTCGAAGATCACCACCGTAAAATTCTTGGCTAGCTCGTCAAGGAACAGCGGGTCCCAGGAGTCCATTGTTCCTCTGAACCGGACGGCCAGAACCAGCGGCGGCCCCTTTCCGAACTTGCGGTAGGCAAGCGTACGACCTTCAAGGTTTGCGTAGCTGGTTTCGATTGTCGAAGCATTCGCTATGGTCATCATCTAATCTCCGAACTCTAGTTAGTTGCCCTTGGTCGGAGCGCCGACATTTGCAAAGAGCATGTTGAGGCCTTCAGCGATCGTAGGATGGGCGAATATGCCGTCACGCAAAGCAGTGAAGGGCAATCCACCCTGCATGGCCACTTGGACGACGCTCATCACGTCGCCAGCGTTTACACCAAGCATGCTGAACCCAAGAACCGTGTCGCTGTCGCCGGCAATGATGGCCTTCATGAATCCTTTGCGCAGCGATAGAGTTCTCGCTCGTGGAACGACATCCATGGGAAGCTTGGCAACCCGGTATTCAATACCCTGTTTTGCCATGTCGGTTTCATTCTTGCCGATCCTTGCGAACTCGGGATCGATGAACACGCAGTACGGGATCGTCCGATCGTTGGTGGTGCGGTCCCCGCCGCTCGTGGCGCTTTTGACGATTCGGTAGTCATCGAGCGAGGCATGCGTAAACATCGGCGTTCCTGCAACTTCACCCATCGCCCAGACATCCGGAGCACTCGTGCGCAGTCGTTCGTCGACCCTGATGAATCCGCGTTCATCAACCTCGACCCCGGCAAGCTCCAACCCGATGTTGGCCGTCCTTGGCTTTCGACCCGATGCAACCAGGATATGCGAACCTTCGAACGATCGGCCATCGGCGCAACGAACCGTGACGCGATCGCCGGAGCGACCCGAAACAGCAAGGTCGTAAGCGCTGAGAGCTATTTCCACGCCTTCCGAATTGAGGATTTTGAGGATTGCTTCGCTGACGTCGACATCTTCGCGCGGAGCAAGCCGCGGCCCGCGTTCAACGATAGTGACCTCCGCGCCGAGACGTCGAAATGCCTGCCCCAACTCCATCCCGATGTACCCGCCGCCAATTATGATGAGACGAGTAGGCAACTCGCCCAGCTTCAAGGCGTCCACATGTGTAATCGGGTTCGCCTCGGCGAGCCCTGGTACATCCGGAATGTCTGCGATCGTCCCGAGATTGATGAACACTTTGTCGCCCGTGAGCGTCCGCACGCCGTTTTCGGTTTCAACCTGGATGGTCTTGGGCGCTACAAAGCGACCCCAGCCCAAAACGAGGTCGAGCCCGCTCGCGTTGAACCCCGCCTGGTTCGTCTCCACCATCTCGGCTACAACCCTTGCCGTACGATCTCTCACCAGATCGAAGCTATGACGAACGATATCGACGGAGATCCCGAACTCGGCGGTATTGTTGGTCGCGTGCGCAACCTCGGCGCTACGAATGAGGGTTTTGCTGGGAATGCAAGCGACGTTGATACAAGAACCGCCGATCATGCCGGCTTCTACAACCGCAACTTTTTTACCTGCCTTAGCCTGATCCATTGCCAGCGTCTTGCCGGCCTTCCCGCCACCGAAGATAAGGAAATCGAATTGTTCAATGCCGTTCATTGCTGCCTCGCAGTTTTGATTTGGCGGCATGGAACCACGCGACATCATCCCGATATTGTAAGATACGGCCGCCCGCAAAGTTGATAGGGAGCTGGATCGTCAAAGATCTGTGCGCGCTCCAAGCTTAATCTGACACCTAACCTCGCCGCAGCGGCGGGTGATCAGGAGGCTATTTCCATGACAAACGGTTTCAACATGCCTGAAGCGGCAGCGTTCACACTTGTCGACGACATCGCAGTGCGAACCGTCCGGACGAACGAAACTCAGGGCATTCCCGTCCTCCTCACAGCCCCGTGGCCTGAAAGCATCTTTGCGTTCAATCTCGTATGGGGTGGTATCAGCAAACTGGGACCATTGATCGCCATTGACTTGCCGGGCTTTGGCATGTCCGAAAGCCGGGCGGATCTGATGTCGCCCCACGCAATGGGAGACTTCCTCATTCGCATCATGGACGCCCTCAAGATCGAGCGGGCGCATGTTGTCGCACCTGATGTCGGCACGCTTGCCGTACTTTTCGCTGCTAGCGGCCATCCGAATCGCTTCGAGAGCATCGTGGGGGGCAGCGGCGGCACAAGCGAAGAACTCTTCGGAGATTCGCTGCGCCAGATCGCGGCGTCGTCAAAAAGTGACTTCGTTAATTTCGACAGCGGCCAACGCGTTTACGAGCTGGTAAAAAGCGCAGTTCGTGTTTCGATTCCCGAGGCGATCCTGCAAGACTACAAAAGCTCCTCCAGCGATCAACGATGGAACGAAGCTGCCGAATTTGTTCGAGCCTATAAGCGAGATCTCCCGATTCTCGCCGGCCTTCTGCCGTCGATCCCTACACCAACGCTGGTCATCTCGGGCGAGAGCGACCCGATCGTCCCACCTGCGAATGGCCAGTTCCTTGCGGATAGGCTTCCGCATTGCCGCGCCGAGATCGTCAACGCCGGACACTTCGTCTGGGAGGATGCGGCAGACCACTACGCCGATCTGGTATCGGCTTGGATTTCCGGTGGTTATAAAAGGGTTTGATGCCCAGTACTTTGGTCACGGCGACTTCTCCCGACTTCCTCGTCCCGATATCGAGACTAATCGACCCGCGGCTTCGGTTTAGGGGCGACTGATCGAAAGCAGCCGCCCTCGGACATTGCATCCGTGGGAAATGGGTTCTCGAACTTTCAGGCACGACGATTTAGAGACTGTTGTTTCGCAGAGCGTTCTCGATGGGTCGTCGTTTTTCGGGCCATGGGTCAGAGCCACGATGGCGGTGTTCATGTCCATAACCTTACGGCCACTTGGCAGATGTGCAGCCATTGGATAGCCAACGGAGACCACCCGCACTGAGGATGGTCTCTTTCCGGATATCCATCTTGAGCGCAGGTTCTTGATCAGGGGGGTCTCAGGCCGATACTGAGTGGATCGCCTCGCGGATGCGGACATATGTGCCGCACCTGCAAATGTTGCCCGCCATCGCCTCATCTATCTCGGCGTCAGTCGGTGTTGGATTGGCAGCAAGCAGGGACGTCGCCGACATTATCTGTCCCGACTGACAATAGCCGCACTGCACGACTTCTTTCTCAAGCCAAGCGGCCTGTACTTTCGCACCGATCTCCGATTTTCCGATACCTTCGATTGTTGTGATTTTCTGACCATTGATCATGTCAATCGTCGTCTGACATGCACGGACGGCCATATCGTCGACATGGACCGTACAAGCACCGCACTGGGCAATGCCGCATCCGTATTTGGTACCGGTCATGCCGATGATGTCACGAAGCACCCAAAGGAGTGGCATGTCGTCCGGAGCATCGACCTGGTGGGTCTCGCCATTGATAATGAGAGTTTTCATGTTTTCGCTCCTCTAGTGCCGAATTAATGCGCGGTGAGTGTTTTCAGATAGGCGATGAGATCGCCGCGATCCTGGTCTTTCGGGACCAAGATCGCCATTCGCGTTCCCTTGACGACGCCCGAGGGCGACCTGAGGAATGCGTCGAGCGTTCCTTCGTCCCAGATAATGCCCGATGATTTCATCGCGGCCGAATAGCTGTAACCTTCCGCCGTTCCCGCGGCCCGTCCGACCACGCCAAGGAGCCCGGGGCCGACCTTGTTCTGTTCGGTTGCAGCATGGCAGGCGCTGCAGCGCGTGAAGAGCTTCTGTCCCCTATCCGGATCGCCATCGGCCCACGCGTTCGAAGCTGCGGGCGCGATCGCCATCCAGCCCAGCGCCAAAAGACAGAGATATTTCCGCACAGTACCCTCCGCTGAAAGTGCGACAACCCGGCGGAGCTGAATTGCTTCGCCGGGCGCTCGCAAACCGAGCCATGGGCTGCATGCTCGAACTTCGAAATCGGACAGCCGACGCCGTAGCGTAGCAAAACACTCCTCGCCTTGCGAAAGCGTAGCTTGAATGAGTACCATCCCCTTAGACCGCGATGGCACGTTCAGACGACTGCGCAAGCCTTGACCATGAGTGCGATGCGGTCGTGATAGTCGATCCGTTTGCGTGGCGTCGCCGCCAATTCAACGGCGTAACCCCAACGAGTCGCTTGAACACCTTCGAAAGATGGGCCTGATCGCTAAGCCCGCATGCCTGCGCAATCTGACTCAATGGTTCGTCGGTAGAGGCGATGAGGAATTTGGCCGCCTCGATCCGTCGGGCGAGGACGTAATCATAGGGAGACTTGCCGAACGAGGCCTTGAATCCCTTCGAAAAACGGCTAACGCTGAGCCGCACCTGAGCCCCCAGCTCCTGCACCCTTATGCAGCTTTCGACATTATCGTCGATGTAGCGCGCGATCTTGTTTTTTTGCCATTCGGCGAGGCCAGCAACCGTCCTGCCGCGAGGAAACGTCGGTGTCTTCGTCGGAGCTGATACGGGTGTCGGAAAATGCGCCGTGAGGCCGTGAGTATTCAAACTCCATACCACCGCCTGATTATTTGCTAGACGTAGCTGAGCGGATGAAACTTGGTTTTGCATTGGCGTAACTCTTTGCTTCGGATGCCTTGGAACCTAGTCTCGGCATTCGGCGCTAAGCGAGTTAAGCGATGTTAAGTCTGGTTAGCAGTGTTACGGTTTGCGCTGCGTAGGTTTGCTACCCAATTTTACAATACGGGTATCGACCCTCCCCGTACGGTGGAGCGATGGGCGAAGCTGGGAGTAGGCTTCGTTGCCGTAGTTCTGAAGGAAATGCCTGTGCCAGAATCGCCCCACGACAACCTACGCCCGCTCGCAGGCCGAGTGGCGCTACTAACGAACGCCGACAAGGGCGTAGGGCGTGCCACTGCAAAACTGCTTGCCATTGCGGGAGCCGACCTGGCGCTAACGGTCGATGCCGGCGAACTTTCTCCCGATTTCATCGTCGAACTTCAGCAGTTTGGCAGTCGAGTTATGAGTTTTGACTGGCCAAACGACGGATCGGGAGTGGAATGCGCGCGACTGGCGCGGAAGGTCATCTCGGCACTGGGTCGAATGGACGTGCTCATTGCGAATGCACATCACCGCGCCCATTGGCAGATCGATGACGTGGACATGGATGAGGACGCGCTCGAGGCGCAGTATTCGGGTACCCTTATGGCGACCTCAGCGCTTATCCGCGCCTCCGTCCGGTTCATGGAAAACGGAGGACGGATAATCGCGCTCAGCGCAAGCCTCGCGGACCGGGTTGGAGCACCTGGGCTGGCGGACTATGCGGCCACCCGAGCGGCAATCACAGCTTTCTGTCGCGGCGCGGCCCACGACCTCGGGCCGCGGGGGATCAATGTCAACGTGGTCCAAATCGGGTCGATTCAGGCCGAGCTCTCCGAGGCCTCGAGCGAGATGCTTGAAGCCGAGAAGCAGTCAAACGTCCTCAAGCGACTGGGAACGCCTGAAGAAGTCGCCCACGCGATACTCTTCCTCGCCGGGCCGAATTCCTCGTTCATCACCGGAAGCGTTTTGAACGTCGACGGCGGATATAACGCATAAGGACAAGCTCAGATCTCGCTCGCTCAATGGTCCGTTGCATAAACTGACCGGTTGGTCTATCTCCCTAGCAAGACCAAAGGCGAGCCTGACGTGGGACAAGACCGCTTACGAATTTTTCCTGTCGGAGCTTTGCGCGCCGCGCCAACGTGGGCGACCGCGCCCCTATTCGGCTGTCCTGACAATCACCCCTCATCATTCGCGTGTTATCGCGGCTCTAACCCGGCCGGATGCTTCCAATGACCGTACTAAGGTTTGGACGATTTGAGTTGGATACCGCCCAACGCAAGCTGACCGAATCCGGCAACGTACTTCGGCTCGGCGGCAAAGCATTCGACATATTGGTCGTACTTGCAACTTCGGCTGGCGAAGTGATCAGCAAGGAAACCCTGCTTGCAGCGGTTTGGCCGGATACGACCGTAGAAGAGGGCGCGCTCCGCGTGCACCTGGTCACACTCCGAAAGCTTCTGGGTGACCGCACGAGCGGGAGATACATCGAGAACATACCGGGCAGAGGTTACGTTTTCGTCATGCCGGTAGAGGGCTCCGGAGTCGAGTCCCTCAATCAGGCAGAGGCCAAACCGCAGGTTCTACAGCAGCGTTTCCCACGGCTGACCGAACGCCTCATAGGTCGAGACGACTTCGTGGCCGAAACCGCAGGTTTGCTCTCGACGCATCGTCTGGTGACGATTTCGGGAGCAGGCGGCGTTGGCAAGACGTCCGTCGCGTTGGCGGCTGCCGAAATCATAAGCGCTGCTCGCGAGGTCTTGTTTGTCGATCTCGCCTCGTTAAGTGACGAAAAGCAGATCGCACCGACGCTGGCGAGCCTGCTCGGACTAAGTGTCGTCATCGACAACGCGGAACATGCAGTACTGGAAGCTCTGGCCGAACGTGACCTCCTCCTCTTACTCGACAACTGCGAGCACGTAATTTCGAAAGCGGCTGTTATCGTCGAGGACATTCTGGCGACCACGAGGCTGGTGACTGTGCTCGCCACAAGCCGCGAACCCCTGCGCATTGCGGGGGAAAGAATACGACAGTTACCTTCCCTTCCTGTGCCTCCGGAAGACAGCCCCCAATCATCGCTACTGAAATATCCTGCGGTCGAGCTTTTCGTTGACCGGGTTATGTTGTCATCAGAACTGGAGGACTTCAACAACCCGGACACGCTGACGGCGGCTGCGTCTATCGTTCGCCGTCTGGATGGTATCCCACTGGCCATCGAACTTGCCGCATCCGGCGTCGCCAACCTCGGACTTATCCACCTCGTCGGATCGCTAAGCGACCCGCTCGCCGTTCTACGTCGGGGACGGCGAACAGCGCCTCCGAGGCAGCAAACCCTGAGGGCAACACTCGATTGGAGCTTTGATGGGCTGACGGATAAGGAACGCCTTCTGTTCGAATATTGCGCGATGTTCGCCGGCGCTTTTTCAACCGAAGCCGCCCTAACGCTCAGTGCGGGCGTGATGGCGGAGGAGGATTTCTACGAGGCCTTCGATGGCCTGTTCCTGAAATCACTGTTCTCGGTGAGCGGCGACGGGAAATATCGACTTCTTCAGACGACAAGAAGCTACACTCTGGAGAAGGTTAGGAGAGGAGACCAGGCCCACCGGCTACACGCGTCTCATGCCGACTACTGCGAGAAGGCGCTTACCAGCGCCACGCGTGACTGGCCAACACTTCTGACTGCCGACTGGATGCGGCTCTATTCAGATTTGATCCACGATATCCGCAGCGCGATCCATTGGTCATTCGAGTCTGTCGAATCGGAAGAATTGGGAATGCGCCTCGCTGCCAATTCCAAAGTTCTTTGGGTTCAGCTCGGATTGATGAACGAGCAGATACAGGTCCTTGACGAAGCTTTGAAACGCATCCCTGGGTCGGCGCATGAGGGGACGGAAACCGAACTCGACCTCCGAATTTCCAAAGGAAGCGCGCTATACCACGTTCAGGGATACTCGAAAGACGGCGATGCACTCCACGAAATTGATCGGGGGATCGAAATAGCGAAAGCGATTGGCAATGTAAGCAAGCGTATCCACGCAAATGCGGCGAGAACAGCCATCCTCTGCTCGCATGGCAGGTACCAAGACGCGATTAATGCCACGCTCGCGCTCAGGGACGAGAATCCACAAGCGCCATCGCATGTGTTTAGTGCCATGCTCGAGCACAATTACTTCTTCAACGGCGATCTTGCGCACGCGAGAAAGGAACTTGAGGGTTCGCTGGACGACGGCAGCGGGTCGATCAGGAGGACCGCGAATCCCGGACTGGGTTTCGACCAACGGATCACGGGCCTGGCGGTCCTGGTGTTCGTAGAATTCCTCGAAGGCAACATAGCCACCGCCATGGATCGCCTCGAGAAGTCAGTACAGGAAGCGGAGGATTTGGGGTATTCGATCGCTTCATGCCTCCTTCTCATGCTGAGTGCGTTTCCGATGGCTTCGCTTGTGGGACGACACAGCCAGGCAAATGAATACCTCAACAAAGCGGAAGGCCTGGCGAAACAACAAAGATTGATCCGTTGGCAACAGTGGATTTCGTCGTACCGGAACGGGTTGTCCGAAGCAGACAACCACGATGCTTTGGAGAAGGCGCTTGCAGGGCTGGCTGCACTGAGGCTGGAATACTTCCTGATTATCTGCGGAGCGCGTACGCCAACAGCTCATGTCGAACGCGCACTTCAGGGCGAGGCCGGTTGGTGTCGTCCAGAATTGCTCCGCCTGCTGGCGGTCGCGAAGTTCCCGACAAATCCGGAGCTAGCGAAAAACATCGCCGCTGAAGCGGTTGCGCTCTCCCGTAAGATGAGGGCGGTGTTCTGGGAATTACGTTGCCTGATGACCGCTTATGAACTCTCGCCGCGTTCTGACCAACCCACCATTGTCGATGACATCGAAGCGGCGATCGCCAAATTCGAACCGGAAAGCAAGACCGTGGATCTCAGCGCGGCAATAGAGCTGGTACGATCGGCTCCCTGCCGCAGCGACCTAGCGCCAGCGAACGTTTCCTCTTCCTAATCCGACGTAGGTAGAGATCAAGTCAGTTGCGGATGATCAAAGTCCGCGGGCGGGACTTCTGTTTCGAGCGATAAACCAACTTAACACCGATTAACTCGCATAACGGCACCTTAATCGGCACTTTCCTTCACACCAACATGGACGTGATGACAAGGAAAGGATGCCTGATGTCCGTCAAACTTGAGGAAGCCGAAACAAGATATGTCGAAGCCTACGGAATTCGCTATGCGTACCGTCGGCTAGGCCGTGAAACCGGGACCCCCCTGGTTTTTTTGCAGCATTTCACCGGAACGATGGATTCATGGGATCCGGCCGTAGTGAACGCTCTCGCGGTGAATCGGCCCGTAATTGTTTTCAATAACGCCGGCGTCGGAACATCGGGAGGCAAGACTCCCGACACGGTCGATCAGATGACCACGGATGCCGAGAGCTTCATCGCGGCGCTCGGTTACGAGGAGGTTGATCTTCTCGGCTTCTCCCTCGGCGGGTTCATCGCACAGCTTATGGCTGCTCGCCCGGCCGTCAAGGTCCGCAAGATCGTACTCGCAGGCACAGCGCCCAAGGGCGGCGAAGAGCACCTGATGCAGGTCGTCGAGGAAGCATTCGCGCGAAATGCCGAGGACGTCCGCCTTCCCCTCTTCTTCACTCCGTCGGAAGCAAGCCAGGCTGCTGGACAGGCATTCATCAATCGTGCCGTTGTTCGGACACATCAGCGCGATCCGGAAAGTTCGGATTCCGTCAGCAATCCGCAGGCAGCCTCCATCATCGGATGGTGCGCTGACAAAGACCCCGACCACAAATCGTTGAAGGCGATCAAGCAGCCAACGCTCATCGTACATGGCAGCAGCGATACGATGTTTCCTTCCATCAACGCGTACGAGATGTTCAAGAACATGCCGAACGCCACGCTCGTTCTATACCCTGATTCCGGTCACGGCGCACTTTTCCAGTATCCCCAAACGTTCGTCGCGCACGTCCAGCACTTTTTAAACAGCTAAACAAAACAACTACGGAGAAGATAAATGCACTCCCTCGTCGAGAAAATTATTGCCGCTCATGGTGGCCTGGAAACCTGGCAGAAGTACACACGTCTCACAGCCCACCTCAAGCAAGGTGGCGTCTTGTGGCCGCTCAAGGGGCATTCCGGCCAGCTTGACGTAACCAACGTCTCGGTCGGCCTCGGCGAGGAGTGGGCTTCCCACGACCCCTTCAGCGCCGAAGGAAAAGTGACGCGGTTCGAGCCTGATCTGGTCCAGATCAAGGATGCACATGGGAAGGTCCTCGAAGAGCTCAAGCATCCCCGCACGTCGTTCACCGGCCACACGCTGGAAACTCCTTGGTCCGACCTACAACTTGCCTATTTCGCAGGCATCGCAATGTGGACTTACTTCAACATGCCGTTCCTGCTGGCAGCGCCCGGGGTCGAAAGTGAGGATGTCGGCGAGTGGACGGAAAGCGGAGAGACGTGGCAGCGTTTGAAGGTCACGTTCCCCGCCAATATCGCAACGCACAGCACCGTCCAGACGCTCTACGTGGACGACAGCGGTCTCCTCAAGCGGCACGACTACGACGTTGAGATTGCGGGAAACACTCCGGGTGCCCACTACATCGGCGGCTACAAGGAAGTTCAGGGACTGATGTTCCCGACCGAACGGCGCATTTTCCCCAGACAGCCTGACGGCAAGTCAATGCCGGAACCGCTCGTAGTATCGATCGATCTTTCGGACATACATCTTTCGTGAGGTAGCGGGCGCGCGGGCAACCACCCGCGCCCTATAACGCTAGCGGGGCTCGTTGCCCCGCTTCCAAGACCGGAATTGCTTGAAATCCCACCGAAATAGACCTGAAACATAGACTGGCCGCGTTCATGAAAGAGTTCACGAGAAACGTGTTGCCGCACGTTCCAGCCTTTCGAAGGTTCGCAAGCGGGCATGCGGCGGACATTGGGTCGGCCGATGCACTGGTGATGATTGCATTGAAAAAGCTGAAAGCACGATGGATGTTCCTCGGCTTCGGCGACCTCAGGATCGAAGGCTACGGTCTGATCCATAGTCTTGCGGAAAGCGATGTCGCGATCATCGACGAAGTCGAGAGCCAACAGATGCCGGAGAATGATACCGGGATCGCGTGCACCCTGAGAAGATTGACCGCACTCGACCGAAGCATGATCCTGCTCACTTCAGTCGAACAGCTGACTTTCCAGGAAGTCGGGAGCGCCTTGGGCATACCCCACAGCTTCGTAATTAACGAACTCCCTCTCGCGAGAGAGCGACTGAGGGAGTTCGTCGAGATTCCGCTACGGGCGAGCGCACACAAGGGCACACATCTCAGGAGCATCAAATAATATGCCAACCATAACTGAAATCGAAATCCAGCTGTACATCGACCACTCCCTTCCCGAGGAGCGCAATCGCGCTGTGAAACAATACCTGTACGATGACCTGACGACTGCGCAACGGGTCGGGGCTTACGAGCGCCACGCCGACGCACTTAGGAGAGCGCTCTCTCCTGTCGCCGAAATGCCACTTCCTTCGATCTTCGAGCCGAGCGCGCTCGAGACGGGGTTGTCGCTGTCGCCTTTAAGGCGTCTCAACTCGATCGCCGGAGCAATCCTCACGGCCGTCATCGCCTACATTGGATGGGGATGGTGGCGAGTGCTCGAAGAGCAAATAGCCCATTTTCTAGTACGTTAGCATAGGGAGTGTACGACGTCCGTTTCGCCTGCTCCATCCGGGCCGGGTTTCGTCTCTCGCTATGAAATACATGATGTCGTGGATAAACGCGTTTCCTCCAATAGCCCTTACTGTGCCTGCGCCTGCTTCCGTCAACCCGTGACGTCGAGAAACTTCAGCGCCTGATGTATCTGGCTGACGACCGCGGCCCCCTCGCCCACGGCTGCGGCAACTCTTTTGGTCGAGCCGGCGCGCACATCTCCGATTGCGAAGATGTTGGGTATGCTCGTCTCCAGGGCGAACGATTGCCGCCCGAGGGAAGACGAGAGGTCTTCAGCAAACCCTCTGCCTGTAAGCACAAAGCCGTTGTTATCAGTGTCTATTTTTCCGCCAGTCCAACTCGTGTTGGGGTCGGCTCCGGCGAACAGGAAGAGGTGGTCGAAATCACAGGCTCTCGTCTGCATCGATTTCTTATGCTGCAAGACGCCTGAGACATTTGGCCCATCGTCCCTCCTGACCGAGACTAGTTCGTAGCCGAGATGTATTTCGACATTAGGCAACGCCGCAATCCGTTCGATGAGATATGACGACATCGTCTCGGAGAGATCGCGGCGAACGATCATGTGCAGTCGCTTGACGCGTGGCGCGAGGAACACGACCGCCTGGCCAGCTGAATTTCCACCTCCGATAAGGGCAACGTCCGAGTTCTCGCAAAGCTTGGCCTCTAGCGCGGAGGCCCAGTACGAAACAGTGGAATCCTGTATCTTCTGCAAGCCATCGATCTCTGGCGTGCGATACCGCGCACCGGAGGCAATCACGAGCGACTTTGCACGAATTGACTGCCCATCTTCGAGTTTCAGCGATATGGGTGCTGACCGTACACGAGATATTTCGGGGGCCGTCAGTTCCCTGACCTTCAGCGGCAACGCAACCTCTACTCCGAATTTGAGCGCTTGGCTGAAGGCCCGCCCCGCAAGTGCAGCTCCGGAAATTCCAGTCGGAAAGCCGAGGTAATTCTCGATACGGGATGAACTTCCCGCCTGTCCGCCGATCGCGCGTTGGTCGATAACAATCGACCGCAGGCCTTCGGAGGCCGCGTAGACCGAGGTTGCCAAACCTGCCGGCCCTGCTCCCACGATCGCAACGTCATACAATATCTCCGGATCGAGCTCAGGCGTGATGCCGAGGCATGCCGCCGCCTCCCCTTCCGTCGGGTTTCTGAGCACCGTGCCGCTTGGGCAAATCATTAGCGGCAGTTCGCTCTGCGATATGCCGAGTCGCTCGACGAGAACCAGCCCTTCCTCGTTCGACGCGGCATCGAGGACCGTGTGGGGGTATCCGTTGCTGGCGAGAAAGCCCTGAAGGCGCAGTAGGGACGGATCACTCGATGTCCCGACCAGGATGGAGCCGCCCAGACCAGTATCAAGGTAGGCGACGCGACGAAGTATGTAGGCGCGCATAACAGTCTCGCCGACTTCCGCGGACCCGATGATGAGTGCTCGCAAATGTGCCGCATCAAATGGAATGGCCACACAGCCATCTGGACCGGCCCTAAGGCCCGCCAATGAGGGACGGCCCGATAGCTGGTTGATTTCGCCCGAGAACTGACCGGCCTTATGAGTAGCGGCAGCCTGATCCCCGCGAAAGCCATCGTGCCGAAACGCATCGATCCGCCCTTCGAGAACCAGAAAGGCCGGCGCGTTCCCCTCGCCAACAGGAAATATCTCTTGGCCAGGATTGAATGAAAGCGGCCCCTCACTGGCGAATCTGCGGGCTGTCTCTACCTGCAAAGGAGTGAGCGTCGGAAATCTCTGATAGTCGCGGGAACCGCTATCCATGGTCCATTCCTTTTGTCCACCAGCAGTGAGGCCGCGGACGACGTGCCACGCCTTCGAAAACACTCGACCAATATTTGAAGCTCGGACGGCGGCCTAGCTCTCGGTCATTCCATCTTGCCTGACGCCGGAGGATCGCTCGCCGGGAAACTTTCCTCGAGTGCTTCGTCGAGAAGTGCGTCCGCGGGAGAAGCAGGTGCGTCTCCTACTTCGAGGGTGATGTCCGACAGCTCCGGCAGAGTTTCAATACCGTCCCGAAGAGGCTCTTTGCTGACCTCAAGCTTCTTGTTCATCGATCCCGAGCTCCTTTCGTATCAGAGGTTTCCTAGTGATCATACCGACGTCGATATTGGACGATCGGGTTCCCTCGGGGAGGACCGATCTTACAATCGTTTTTTGCTCGCCTCCGGCACTCTTTTCGGACGTGCAGCATCGGCGTTGGCCTGTGACGCGCTTTTCCGCAACACCACAGGGGGCTTTGATGAAGTACCGCTCTATTCCATTTTCACTTTGGCTCCTCGCTTGTAGCGTCGCTTTGACTTCGGTCGGAGTTGCTCAGGAAACAGGTACCGCGCCGACGGTCGTCGTGGCCAAGCCAGTGCTGCGCGATGTCGTAGACCGCGATGAATTCATCGGCCGTTTTCAGGCGGCCGAAGAAGTCCAAATCCGGGCGCGCGTAGGCGGATACTTGCAGGCGATCAACTTCAAGGACGGTCAACTCGTCAAGGAGGGAGATCAGCTCTTCGAGATAGACCAGCGTCCCTTCGTGACTGCGCTTAATCAAGCGCGCGCAAACCTCGCCGTCGCCAATGCAGGCCTTACCTATGCGCAAGCGGAATTCGATCGCGTCAATTCGCTGGTGAAGTCCGGAAGCCAGACGATATCCACTCTGGACGACCGCCGGCGTGCGCTGGACTCGGCGCTAGCGAGTGTGCAGGGTTCGCAGGCGGCATTCGACCGCGCGAACCTTGATCTGACATACAGCCGGATCACAGCACCCCTCGGTGGCAGGATCGATCGCCATCAGATCTCGGTGGGCAATCTCGTGCAAGCCGACCAGACGCTACTGACTTCCATCGTCATGCTGGATCCGATCGACTTCTATTTCGACATTGATGAGCGCAGGCTGCTGAACTACGCCGAAACGGCACGCAAAAACGGCGAAGTCCTGCAGAGCGGCGGCGGTGGCCTCAAGGTCTCCGTCACCCTCGGTGATCGCAACCGCACCAAATTCCAAGGAATCCTGGATTTCGCCGAAAACCGCGTCGATCCCCAGACAGGCACGCTTCGCGCTCGCGCCCGGTTCGCAAATCCGGATTTCGCGTTGCAGCCGGGGCTATTCGGCAGGGTCGAGCTCGAGGGATCGAATTCCTATCAGGCTATTCTCATCCCTGACGAGGCTATCAGCTCGGACCAGGATGAGCGGGTCGTTTTTGTTGTCGGGAAAGACAATACGGTCAGTACGAAGGCCATCCGGCCCGGCCCGCGAATATTCGGTTACCGTGTCATCCGCAGCGGCCTTGACGGAAGCGAGTCCATCGTTGTGAGAGGCGTGGTGCGTGTGCACCCCGGCATGAAGGTCGATCCCAAGGAAACAACGCTGCCCCCGGAAAACAAGGACCCAGTCGGCTCCGCACCGGAAGCCGCTCCGGCAACGGAGGTCGGCCAATGAGATTCGCTCACTTCTTTATTTCCCGTCCGATCTTCGCCTGCGTGATATCGCTTGTCCTGATGATCGTCGGAACGATCGCCTACTTCGAACTTCCCGTCTCCCAGTATCCAGAGATCGCACCTCCCACCATCGTGGTCAGGACCTCCTACCCCGGGGCCGACTCGCAGACGATCGCCGACACCGTTTCGACGCCGATCGAGCAAGAAGTGAACGGCGTCGAGGACATGCTTTATATGTCGTCCTATTCGAGCGCGGACGGAGCAACGACGCTCACGATCACGTTCGCCCTGGGAACCGACCTCGACAAGGCGCAGGTCCTTGTGCAGAACCGCGTAGCCGTCGCCCTTCCTCGACTGCCGCAGGAAGTGCAGCGCCTCGGCGTCACCACCACGAAAAGCTCACCCGACCTCCTCATGGTCGTGCATCTGCTCTCGCCGAATGGTCGCTACGACCAGCTCTATACGTCCAATTACGCGCGAAACCGCGTCAGGGATGTGCTCGTCCGCCTGCAGGGCGTGGGCGATATCCAGATCTTCGGCGAACGGCAATATTCCATGCGGATCTGGCTCGACCCGGAGAAGCTGTCTTCATATGGAATGACAGCAACCGATGTCGTGAACGCTCTGCGCGATCAGAACGTCCAGGTTTCCGGCGGCTCCATCGGGGCTCCACCCACAGCAAGGGAGAACCCGTTCCAATATACCGTGCGCACGGACGGTCGATTCCAGGATGCCCGGCAGTTCCGCTACGTCATCGTGAAGTCAACGCCTGACGGCAGGCTCGTCAAACTCGAAGACGTTGCCAGGGTCGAGCTCGGCGCGCGGGACTACGTGACGAACTCCTACGTGAACAACCAGCCCGCGGTCGGCATGGGCATTTTCGCGCGGCCCGGTACGAACGCGCTGCAGACAGCTGCGCAGATCAAATCGATCATGAAAGACCTCTCCGGCCAGTTTCCGCCCGGTCTGGAGTATCGGATCATCTATGACACCACGGCTTTCGTGTCGGATTCGATCAACGAGGTCTACAGGACGATCGGCGAAGCGATCGTGCTCGTCGCCATCGTCGTTCTCATATTCCTGCAGTCGTGGAGGACCGCGATCGTGCCGATCGTCGCGATCCCGGTTTCGCTTGTCGGTACTTTCGCCTTCCTTGCGGCATTCGGCATGTCCCTGAACATGCTCACTCTCTTCGGTCTGGTGCTCGCAATCGGTATCGTGGTGGACGACGCGATCGTCGTGGTGGAGAACGTCGAGCGCAATCTTGCGAGCGGAATGTCGCCCCGCCGTGCGGCGCACGTTACGATGGATGAAGTGGGTACGGCGGTCATCGCCATATCGCTCGTTCTCATCGCCGTGTTCGTACCGACGGCCTTCATTCCGGGAATCGCGGGCCAGTTTTACAGGCAATTTGCTGTGACGATCTCGATCGCGACCGCAATTTCGGCACTCAACTCACTGACCCTGTCACCGGCCATTGCCGCGATCGTCCTGCGCGCTCACGGTCACTCGGAGAGGAAGACGAACCTTCTGGCGAGACTGGGGAAATGGTGTGCCGAGATATTCAATCACTGCTTCGACAAACTCAGCTACGGCTACTCCGCAATCGTCCGAAGCATCGTCAGCTCGAAAACCGGTCTAAGCTGTGCCGTTGTCGTCTTCGTCGCCCTCCTCGGAGCAACCTGGTTCCTCAACACCAAGGTGCCGAGCGGCTTTATTCCGATTATGGACCAGGGTTATGCGATCGTGGTCGTCCAGCTTCCGGAAGGCGCATCCCTCGACCGCACCGATGCGGTGATCAAGAAGGCCGGAAATATCGCCAAGGACACGCCTGGTGTCGCCAATGCGGTGCAATTCGCAGGTTTCAGCGGTGCAACCTTCACGAACGCTTCGAACGCTGGCGTGATTTTCACACCATTCAAGCCGTTCGAGGAGCGGCTGGCGACCGGGGACACGTCCGAAAAGATTATCCGGGCGCTCTATAAGAACCTGCAGAGCGTCGATGAGGCCTTCATCATTGCCATCCCCCCTCCACCTGTTCAGGGCATCGGCAATTCGGGCGGCTTCAAGATGCAAATTATGGATCAGGACAACTCGAACATGACGCGCGTCCTCGGCCTGGCTCAGCAGATGATGGTCGAAGCGAACCGGACGCCAGGTCTCACCGGGGTCTTCACCACCTTCTCGGAATCTAGCCCGGAGTATTTCCTGGATATCGACAGAGACAGGGCACAGTATCTGAACGTTCCGATCCCCAATATCTTCGACACTCTCTCCAGCAATCTGGGCGTCGCCTACGTCAACGACTTCAACGCGTTCGGAAGAGTCTATCAAGTCCGTGCCCAGGCGGACAAACAGTTCCGCCTCGAACGCGACGACATGCTCGATCTCAAGGTCAAATCCGCGACTGGAGCCCTTGTTCCGTTAGGAACGCTTGCGAATATCAGGGAGACAAGCGGCCCGACGCTCGTCCAGCGCTACAACATGTATGTCTCTGTCCCTCTCCAGGGCAACGCCGCTCCTGGCGTTTCCACGGGCGAGGCGATCGCAAAAATGCAGCAGCTTGCCGCAAAGACGCTACCACCAGGTACGACGTACGAGTGGACTGAACTGTCCTACCAGGAAACCCACGCTGGAGGCAGCGCTGTCTATATCTTCGCGCTGTCGGTAGTCTTCGTATTTCTCGCGCTGTCCGCACAATATGAGAGCTGGATCCTGCCGGCGGCAATCATCCTCATCGTTCCGCTGGCGGTGCTGGGTGCGCTTTTCGGGGTCTATTTGAGGGGAATGGACAACAACATTCTCACGCAGATCGGCTTCGTGGTTCTGATCGGCCTGGCGGCGAAGAACGCCATCCTGATCGTGGAATTCGCGCGCCAGGCACAAGACGCGGGAAAGACCGCAGTGGAAGCAGCGATCGAAGCCTGCCATCTGCGTCTGCGCCCGATCCTCATGACGGCACTCGCATTCATCTTCGGCGTCTTGCCACTCGCGATCGCCGAGGGCCCGGGAGCCGAGATGAGGCGCTCGCTCGGCACCGCCGTGTTCAGCGGCATGATCGGAGTCACGCTATTCGGCCTGTTCCTGACTCCGGTGTTTTACGTGCTGTTGCGGTCACGATATGTGCCGAGGAAGCACGTCGAGGACGAGTGGGTGCAGGAGACGAAACAGGCGGCTGAGTAACCTTCTCCGATCGAAGCCATCGCGAGCCGGAAGCCGCGGTGGCAATCGCAATATCGCCAATCCATATAGACAAGGTCTGCCGGCGTCTCCGATAGGAAGCAACGTCGGCAGTGCCGCATTCGGCATTGCACTGAAAACAGCAGGAGTAATCAGGACTATGCGCAGCGTGGGTTTCATTCTTGAGAATGGTTTCCAGGTCATGGGACTGGCGGCGCTGTCGGCGTTCGAATTCGCAAACCAGGAACTGGGCGAAGAGGCCTATAAGCTGACGGTGATGTCTGAAAAGGGCGGAACGGTCAGGTCGTCCTTGAGCATCGGCATCCAGACCAAGAAGCTGGAAGAGTATCCCGATACATTGATGGTCGTCGGCGAGCTGGTTCCGCGTGCGCCCTCACCGACACTTCGGCAATACATCGTCAATGCTGCCACGGAAAGCAGGCGTGTTGCGGGAGTCTGCACGGGAGCCTTCCTCCTGGCCGAAGCGGGCCTGCTCGATGGCCGGCTCGCCACGACCCATTGGGCACACGCACGCGATCTACAGCGGAAGTTCCCACAAGTTCATGTCGACGAAGACCGTATCTTCGTCCGCGACGAGAACATCTGGACATCAGCCGGAATGAGTGCCGCTATCGACCTGACTTTGGCGCTCATCGAGGACGACTATGGGGCCGCGCTTTCGAAGACGGTTGCTCGCAAACTTGTCGTCTATCACAGGAGGCCGGGCGGGCAGTCCCAGTTCTCGGCTCTACTCGAACTGGAACCGCGCTCCGACCGCATCCGAAAGGCGCTCATCTATGCCAAGGAGCATCTTCGAAATCCTTTGAGCGTCGAAGAGCTTGCGGATACCGCGAATCTGAGCCCCCGCCAGTTCAGTCGGCTGTTCCGTGACGAAACGGGGCATTCTCCGGCAAAAGCCGTCGAGCGACTCCGACTCGAGGCAGCAAAAGCAATGCTCGAAGACGGAACCCATCCCGTTGAAATCGTGGCACGCGACACAGGTTTCGCTGATCGGGACCGTATGCGCCGCGCGTTTCTTCGCTCATTCGGACAGCCGCCTCAAGCCGTTCGTCGCACGCTTAAAATGATCGGAGGTGCTAGACTGGAGAATGTGGAGAGCTGACGTCCTCGGACGTGCTGCGACCCTAAGAGCCTCTCAACGAATGGATGAAGCCATCGCCAAGCTGACGACCAAATAATGTCCTAAAATGCCGTTTCCTTGACATTTGAGACGATCGCATTTTGGGACATGATCCTCCAATCGAAGCCGAGCCGATACGCCTAGAAATACGCGCGTCTCTCAACGAACAGGAGCGATCCATGAAAACGACAGGTAACACGATCTTCATTACGGGCGGAACTTCCGGCATCGGCCGCGGGCTGGCGGAAGCCTTCCACAAGCTTGGAAACAAGGTCATCATCGCAGGCCGCCGCAAGGCCTTGCTCGACGAAGTCTCCGCGGCAAACCCAGGGATCGATGGCGTCGAGCTCGACATCAACGACATCAACGACATCCATCGCGTCGCCAGGAAGCTGATCGCCGAGTATCCCAAGCTGAACGTCTTGGTCAACAACGCGGGCATCATGCCGTTCGACGATGCTTCCGGCCTGGTTGACGACGAAGTATCACGTCGCATCATTGACACGAACCTGCTTGGCCCGATCCGTATGACCTCCGCGCTCGTCGAGCACCTGAAGGCGCAGCCCGAGGCGACGATCATCAATAACACATCGGTGCTCGCATTCGTGCCGCTCGCTTCGAATGCGGTCTATTCAGCGACAAAGGCAGCCCTTCATTCATACTCGCTTTCGCAGCGGTTCATGCTTCGCGACACCAATGTACGGGTCCAGGAAATCGCTCCGCCATGGGTCGATACGGACCTGGTCAAAAAGAGCGGCGATCCGCGCGCGATGCCGCTGGATGTTTTCATTGAAAAGACGATGAAGGGTCTCGAGACGGACGCCCCAGAAGTTTACGTCGAGGAAATTGCAGCCCTTCGTGACAACCCGGGGAACAACGAGCATGCCTTCGTCCATGGATTCAATGAATCCTTGGCGGCGAACCCGATCCCAGTCTAAGCCTCCAAAATCGCGGCATTGCCTTCCGGTCTACGGCCGGGAGGCAAATTGCGCAGGGAATCCGTCATGTCAAATCGACTGAAATCCAAAGACACCAGGTTGTCGAGTGACGACGTCGCGCAGAACGCGGAAACGTCGGCACCCTCCTTGGTCCCAGCTTATTTCCTCGCTCTCGGTACCTTTGCCATCGGCACCGAAGGCTTCATGATTGCGCCTCTTCTACCAACCATCGCCGACGATCTGGGGATGAGTATTTCGACGACCGCCATGCTGGTCGTCGTATTTACGCTCGTCCTGGCCATCAGCTCGCCGATCACGACCGTCGCCACCGGACGCATGAATCGCCGAGACACGCTGATCGTGGCGATGACGTTGTTCACTGCTGGTAATCTTGCCGCTGCGTTCTCTTCTACCTTTAGCACTCTACTCGTAGCGCGCGTCCTGATGGCGGTGGCATCGGGTCTTTACGTCCCAAGTGCCAATGCGCTCGCGGGTGCCATCGCTGGTCCGCATAGACGCGGCCGTGCCCTGGCGATTGTCAGCGGCGGAATGACCATCGCGATTGCACTTGGTCTGCCCCTCGGCGCGCTGGTTGGCCATGCGTTTGGTTGGCGTGCCACGTTCCTAGCTGTTGCGTTTATGGGCCTCATTGCGATCATCGGCATTCTGGCGGGCATACGCCGTCAGGTGGGAGACGGTATGACCGTTGCCAGCCTTTCCGAACGGGTCAGTGTTGTCCGCCAGACGGCGATACTTGAGCTACTCGCAGTCACCCTGTTCTGGTCTCTCGGGGCCTATACTGCGTACCCTTACATAGCGCCCTATTTGAAATCTGAGCTTGGCTTCGGAGTGACCGGCATCGCCGCAACCGTTTCAATGTGGGGAATCGCCGCTGCCGTTGGAGTAACCACAGGCGGAGCGCTAAACGACCGGTTCGGCTCGCGAAAGGTTGCTACAGCTTCACTGATCCTTCTGGCGCTCTCCTTCGTTGCACTTGCCGCAGTGACGGGCTTGACGCCAACAGCTGCATTAGTTCCAACTCTTGTTGCGATCGCCGCGTGGGGTTTCAGCGTCTGGTCCTTCTTCCCGGCGCAAATGGCGCGTCTCATCCAGGCCTCGTCACCGTCCCAGGCATCGGTATCTCTCTCGTTGAATACCTCGACGATGTATCTGGGTTTCTCTATCGGAAGCGCTATAGGAGCGGCCATCGTTGGTGCCGGCGACATCTGGCTCATCGGAGTGGCAGCAGGTGCAGCTGAAATAATCGCGCTGCTCCTTGACCGGCGCTTCAAGCGCCAAGGGGTTTGAGCACAAACAACCCTTGAATGCTCGGCGGCGATGTCGAACATCGCCGCCGAGCTTTTCGTCATTCGCGTATTACGGCATCGGATCGGGATCGTCGATAACTACGAGCCCGTGCCCCTCTGCGTTCAATGCATCTCGTACCGACTGCCTCTCAGATACAAGTTTGAGCAAATTCCTCACTCGTGGATACTCATCGGTCGCGATACCGAAGTGCCTCGTCCAGCTCCCAATCACAAAGAGATACGCATCGGCGGCCGTGAAGGTTTCCCCGGTCAGGAACGGGCCTTTGAGGCTCTCGTTAAGGAACCCGAGGCGGCTACGGATACGCTGCAAGACGAGCGTCCGCATTTCGTCTTCGATCGGCCAGAACATCGGGACGAAGCTCTTGTGCAGTTCCGCCGCCACGTAGCTCTGCCACTCCATGACACGGTAGCGCGGCATGGTGCCCGGTTCCGGCATAAGGTCACGACGCCCAGCGAGATCACAGAGGTACTGAGCGATCACGAGGTTCTCGGTCAGCATCTCGCCGTTTTCTAGTTCCAGAAGCGGTACCATTCCCCGCTGGGCGACCGTCCAGTAGTCGGAACCATCCGCGCGAACTTTGGCAGTGACATTGATCACCTCGAGGTCGAAAGGTAGACCCGTCTCGCGCAAAAGGATGTGGACGGAGAGCGAGCTTGCCCCGGGATGCGTGTAAAGTTTCATTGCATGATCTCGATTGAAGGTGAGAGGTTAGACAACGGTATCCGGTGTGAATTTTACGCCGGTTGATTTTTGCGACAGAACCATGGGGTTTCCCGACTTCCACGGCAGTCGTCGGCGATTTCCAGCCGAACTCCGGACCGGAAAGAGATTGCACTTACGAACTGCGAACGACGCTCTGTATCGACCAGGTGGTCCCCTGCCGGAGACGGCATGACCCACTTTTTGGTCAGCTGCCGATTCACATGACCGATAGCGGTCTGTTTTCGTTTGAGCCAAGAGACGTCGCGCGATCACAGTTGAGCCAACGCCGTCTCTCAGTTCCCGTTGTTAGCTCAGAGCTGCCTCCGCGAGTGGCAGCGAACGGATGCGTTTTCCGGATGCCGCAAAGATGGCGTTCGCGAGCGCACCTGCGGCAGCAGCCGTTGCGGCCTCACCCACGCCGCCCGGGCTCTCCTGGCTCTTGATGTGATAGATTTCGATCTTGGGGATCTCGTTGATCCGGAGCGCACGGTACATATCGAAATTGGTCTGGTCGACCGCCCCTTCGGTGAAGGTGACCTGATTGTACATGGCGCTGCTCAGCCCGAAAATCACACCTCCCTGCATCTGGGCTTCTACGGTATCGGGGTTGATCGTCATACCACAATCGACCGCGATGACCGATCGAAGAAGCTTCACTTCTTCTTTCGTAATCTCGATATCGAGGACGTGTGCGAGATAGCTTCCGAACGCCACCTGAAGGGAGACCCCCCGGCCTCTTCCGGCTGGAAGCTTTTCGCCCCAGCCCGCCTTCTCCGCCGCCTCGTTCAGGACCGCCAGCGCGCGCGGGTTTTTGGTCAGCATCCTGCGTCTGAATTCAACGGGATCCTGATTTATCGCCGCGGCCATTTCATCCACGAAGCTTTCAACTACGAAGAGATTGTGCGACGGACCAACTCCACGCCACCAGCTCGTATTGACGCCGTCGGGCTCGTTGCGGACATAATCCACGAAAACCGCGTCCTCGTCGTAGGGCGTCTCCGAGGCGCACTCGATGGCATCAGGATCGACGCCCTTGATGAAGGCAGCGGGCGCGTAGCGTGCAAAGATCGAGGATCCTGTCACACGGTGCGTTCGCCCAATGAGCCGACCATCCTCGTCCAGTCCTGCCGCGACCCTGTCATAATAATAGGGGCGGTAGTAATCGTGCGTCATGTCCTGTTCTCGGGTCCAGACGAGCTTCACCGGATACCGGATATCCTTGAGAAGCCGGGCGGCGAGTTCGATCGAATCCACATCAAGGCGACGCCCGAACGCCCCGCCGATCAGCTGATTGTTCACAACTACGCTTTCCTGCGGCAACCCTGTTGCTTCGGCGACTGCCTTCTGTGCCCGGACTGGAACTTGTGTGCCGACCCACATCTCTGCCTTGTGGTCCTGAATGTGAAGCGTGCAATTGAGCGGTTCCAGCGGCGAATGGGACAGAAAGGGCGATTCATAGACAGCGGAAAGCTTCACCGCTGCATTCGAGATCACCGCGGCGGCATCCTTGTCGTTCCGGATGATCACACCCTGTTGCTGCGACGCCTGTGCCAGCTTCTTGACGATCGAATTGAGGTTCATCGATCCATTGGCTCCGGCCTCCCACTCGATCTCAAGTGCATCGACGCCTGCCTTAGCGGCCCACATATGATCGCCGATTACGGCCACAGCATCCGGCAGCTTGACGATATCGCGGACGCCTTTCACTGATCGAGCCGCATTTTCATTCATCTTCAAGATGCGCCCTCCGACTACCGGGCTGATGGCCAGGGTCGCAAATTTCATATTGGGAATGATGATATCTATCCCGTAGATAGCGCTGCCGTTCACCTTATGTGGGGTATCGAGGCGTTTGGCGCGGGTGCCGATCACCCTGAATTCAGAGGGCTCCTTCAGCACAACGTTTTCAGGAACTGGCAACGCCGCAGCTTTGGGCGCGGCCTCGAGGTAGGTCATGGATCGTCCGGTGGCATCGTGATGGACCACACCTAGATCGACACGACATTCGAAGGCCGGCACCGACCAATCGGAAGCGGCGGCCTGAATCAGCATCGTCCGCGCGGCCGCCCCAGCTTGCCTCAAGCGCATCCAGTCGGCCCTCGTCGACGTCGAACCACCAGTTGACTGGTCGAAGAGAAGCGGATCGAGATATTTCGAGAGGTCTGGAGGCGCGGCTTGGAGCTTGACCTGATCAAGTCCGACCTCGAGTTCTTCTGCCATTAGCATAGCGCTGGACGTAAAGATGCCCTGACCGACCTCATGATGAGCCATGATCAGAGTGATGCCGTCATCATCGATCTTGATGAACGCATTCGGGAAGAACGATTTCTGGTTCTCCTGACCGGCGGCGGCTGCGGCTCGCCCGAAGCGCGGCAGCTGGACCGAAAGCACCAATCCACCCGTGGCCAAAACCGTACCCCTCAAGAAATTCCGTCGCGAGTGCAAATTGTTGATCATCGCTCTCTTCTCCGGTCCGGCACCATGGATCTGACAAGGAAGCCCACATTCCGGACAGACAAAATCTGTGAACTTCGATCCGAGAACTTGCCTCCGTATCGAATGGGTTTCTTGAACGATCCGGCAGCAACGGCGAGAACTTAAAAAAGCCTTCCAATCGGAAGCAGTCTCGGCCACAGGCGCATCTTACCAAGTGATTGTTGGAACCGGCATCCGATCCAGGACTCCGCTGAAACGATCTGCCCGGTTATGCGTTGCTAAATGTCTGCAGGAGCTGGTCATGTGAGCTCTGAGCACGCGCAAGGAAGCCTAGAGGCGGGAAAGTGCGGAGTTATGTAGCAAATGTCATAAGCGCCAGATTGTTATTCGCCCTCTCGAGCTTCCCTTACGAGCTGAGTGGCTTCTTCCATTATCTCGATCTCTGTGATTTCCGCATTGGGTCCGCCGAAACGGTGCTCCGAGGCTATTTCCAATGTGGCTTTCTCAAAACGGGCGCGCGCCGCGGCGGCTTGGCGCTTCCTCTCCGGGGAATGTTGGTTTTCACGCGGAACTGAGCCGGTGCGCCTAACCGGCTCAGTTCCGCGTGAAAACCAACACGGGGAATCTAATGCGGTCTTGTCCGGCACTTGCTCGCCCCTAACAATAACGGCCCAATCGACATCCTAAGCCGTCTGGTGGCATTTGCTACATAATTTCGGAAAAGTGCGCCGTGCGCGATGATACAATAATCAACATCAGCCTCGTCGTAGTCTGCTCCCACACGATGAACTGGCAATAGCCGCTGGTAGACCAAAACGTGACAGTCGAGGCATGCCGTCGAAAACAGGGAGTTTGGAAATGGACGCCACCAACACGATCGAAAGCTTCTCAGGAACCTTCAAAGTTGGCGACTACACAATCAACAGGCTTGGGTTCGGTTCCATGCGGCTCACCGGCCGCGGTGTCTGGGGACCCCCGGCGGATATCGAGCAGGCGCTGGCCACTCTGCGCCGCGCTCCAGAGCTCGGCATTAACTTCATCGACACCGCCGATTCCTATGGCCCGGACGTCGCCGAAGAACTGATCGGAAAAGCTCTGGTAGGCCGGAAAGATATCCTAGTCGCCACCAAAGCGGGACTTCGTCGACCAGGCCCCGATCAGTGGGTACCTCACGGCAGACCGGAATACCTGATCGAACGGGCCAAGGGCAGCCTCAAGAAGCTCGGCGTAGAGCGAATCGGCCTTTGGCAACTTCATCGGATCGATCCGCGTGTCCCCATGCAGGATCAGTTCGCGGCGATTCGGCAACTCCTCGACGAAGGCGTGATCGCCAACGCGGGCCTCAGCGAGGTGTCGATCTCCGAGATCGAAATCGCTTCCCGATATTTCAAGGTTGCAACCGTGCAGAACCGCTACAATCTCGTCGACAGAGGAAGCGAGGACGTCCTCGACTACTGCGAACAGAATGGGATCGGCTTCATTCCGTGGTTTCCGCTGGCCGCGGGCGATCTCGCCCGCCCGGGAGGCGTTCTCGACTCCCTCGCAAAACAGCATGCCGCGACACCGGGACAGATCGCCCTCGCGTGGATGCTCAAGCGCAGCCCGGTTATGCTGCCCATTCCCGGGACCTCGAAGGTAACCCACCTCGAGCAGAATGTGGCTGCCGCCCGCATCCAGCTCTCCGCCGACGAATTCCACGAGCTGGACCAAAGCGTCCGTTGACTAACGAGCGTTCTATGCCCTGCCATCGCGAATAACGCGTCGGCGATCTCACTCAAACGCGCAATACAGGTTTATCATGACAATCGACTCGACAGGGTGTTCACCACGCGCGAGTATTTTCCCGATGGTCGCCGGTTCGAAGGCGTGGGTGTAACGCCGGACGTGTGGAGCCCCTTGACACGAAACGAATTGCAGGGCGGTATCGACACGCAACTCGAACTCGCCTCTAAAGCGGTATTCGCCCACTAGCCCGCTAACCGGTGGAAATCTCTCTAACTCAAAACCCGATGATCACACTGCCCCACAACTCGGCGGCTTTGCGCAGATATCTTTGAAAAACTAATCCGGCGGGCCAATTGATGCCGAATGTGCGGCGTTGACCTGACCTAACTCAACTCGTAGCATTTTGGAGAACGCGAAGTGCCACTCCCCATTCCTGCTTCGCCATGGTGGCAAAGTTCCCGGAATGTAGCTTGTCGTCGTAGTTCCAGATGCAGAGCATTGTCGTCTCGTTGTGGATGAAAGCTAGTCCAATGACACTATTGGTCCAGAACCTCGTTCAGCGTGGCGATCTCAGAGCTTAAAATCGCTTCTTCGGTGTGATCTGAAAATTGGTGGACCGAACGGGAGAAAGTTCGAACCAACTGTGGTTAGCAATCACTGAAATGTCGACGTGGGTGGCCCTCCTAAAACACACGAGTTTAGCGTTGGCAGCTCAAACACTCCCCCGGCCTGGCCGATAAGGCTCAAACAAAATAAATGCTGAAATCATCATGCAGGTGGGCGCATTTCCGGCCTTTGCATTGCGTAGGTCTGCGATTTAGTTGACGCGATCACTCGCAGCCAAGTTCGGCTAACGGCAGGTTTACGGGGGACGACCGTTTCGTTTCCTTCCGTCATCCTATGGCGGTTGACCTCGCCAAGTTATCGCAGCGAGCAAGACCTTCAAGGTGGAGTTCTTTCGAGGAGCCCGTAGAGCCCCTCTCCAGACATGGCATGGGCGTCTTGCGGCGAGTCCGGCTTCGACCTCCCTCGCAGCCTACCAATGACGTTTCCCCGACTGAGTATTGTAGGTAGTCCAGCCGCCGCACCCACCCAAACTTAGATTGCAAAAGGCTCCGTTCATAAACCAGTTGTCAAACTACTGATACTAATGTCAGAGCTGATGCATGAGTGCGATGGAATCCGCCCAACGATGATCGGGGGTTGGCGCTGACACGCGACTTAACGCTTCGAGGCGCTGGATACGCCGCGGAATTGCCGCAGTTTTTGTCTTTTGGATCGGGAATCTTAGCATTTCTGTGCAAAGGCGCGATACCGAGGCTTTTCCAATCGATCAACCTTCGATAGCCATTCGTCAAAGGTAGTCTGCAAGTCAAGGGCGCAGGGGCAATTATCTTGAGTGCGGTGATTTCAATCGGAATGTTCGTTCGCGACCTGATCCTTCAGGTCGCGGGAATGCTTACGCAGGAGTGGGTGCCGGGTCTGGTGGCCTTGGTGCTTGTCCTGATCCTGATTTGGGCCGCCGGAGCGTTTTGGAGCCGGACGGGCCGACAGTTGCGCGCTATCCGTTGGTTGACCCTGTTGATCAAAGGCAAGACTACCAGCCGGGATTTTAGTGCGGACATCGAACAGCTGTCGGACACTATCAAAGCAGGCGTAGGCCGATCAGGCTCCCGGCGTCATTTGGCAACGGCATGGGCTGAGTACCGAGAGACCTTCGTCGCGCATGAAGAAGATGGCGTTGTTGTTCTACGGAACGCCGTCCGTCCGTCTGTCTTCATGAACCCGGAGGATCTCGATTTCGGTCCCGGTATGTGGCGCATCGCTCCCAGCCTCTTTGTGACGGGTGGATTATTTCTCACATTCCTCGGCCTGATCTCCGCGCTGCACACGATGTCAGCGAGCGAGATCAATAGCCACACGATGGCGACGCTTCTTCAGATCGCCTCGGCCAAATTCATCATGTCGCTAACAGGCCTGTTTTGCTCTATCGTCTTCACGCTGGTGTTCCGAAGCTTCTATGGGCGGGTCGACAAAGGGCTGCATGACCTTTGTCGAGCCATTGAAGACAAGCTGACCTACATCAGCTTGGAAGAGCTGGCTGCAGAACAATTGAGAGCCACCCGCGAGCAGCGTGAGCATTTCCGTCTGATCGGCATGGAACTGGTCGCGGAAATAGGCCGCCCTCTCCGCGAAGAGCTTCCTGCCGCTATCTCCAATTCCATCAGCAAGGCGATGGATCCCCTGATGGACCGTGTCGGCAGAATGGGAGCCGAGGGCGTCGGTGATCTCGTTTCGGGCCTTTCGACCCAGTTGACCGACAAGGTCGGGATCGCGTTATCCGAAGCGGCACAACGCATCTCAGATGCAGGATCGCAGATCGGCCGCCTGGCAGAACGCATGGACATAAGTTCGGGCCGGATGGGCAGCGAAATGGAAACCGTTGCCGCGCGTGTCGCCCAGGCGGTCGACGATCTTCGCGCATCGATGTCCGCAACAGCCGAGAGTACGGGCGGCGCGTTCACCGAGGGCGCGGAGAGGCTCTTGGCTGTCATGAACCAGACGCTCGAAGGCATCCGCGACAACACAGGCGAAAGCGCACGGGCAATGTCCGCGGCCGCGGAAGATATGCGGGGGTCGGCAGCGGCGTTCCGCCAGGAAATTGAAGCCGCCGCAAAAGACGGGACCGAGGCCGCACACGCACGTATGCAGGCGGCGACCGATCAGGCGAGTGGCATTATCGGAACCGTGGGCCAGGGTGTGGCCGACGCGTTCGCCAGAACCAGCTCGGACATTGCCCGCGTTGCCGCAGAGCTTTCCGAAAAGGCGGCCAGGGAAGTGATTTCTCCGATGGAGAGGATTGCCCAGCAGCTGGGAGACATGGTGACAAAGCTTCAACAAGGAAGCTCTGACCTTAGACGCATGTCTGATGGCGTACGCGCGGGCGCGGACGCTTCGTCCGACGCTGCCGCGAACTTCAAGAGCGCTTCGGGCGATCTGATGGCAGCCGCAATGCCAATCCGGACGATCTCCGAACGCATGGAAACGTCGCTGCGCCACTTGGCCGAAACCACGCGGGATACTGCTACGACTGTTTCGGAAGCCGCGGAGACGACCGCGCAATCGGCCGCGAACGCGCTTGAAAGTGCACGGATGATCCTCGGCAGCGAGGCACGATCGATCGAAGCCGCGCTTGCCGGGATCTCCAACGTGGTCGAAAGGATGAAAGGCCAGGGAGACAGGCTGGACGACATGGACGAGAAGCTGGGCCGAGCGTTCGAGACCTACGCCGATCAGGTCGCGAAAGCCGTGGAAGGTATGTTCGCTCATGTGCGCGACATCCAGGAACGGCTAAGTCCGGCACTCGATACCATGAGCAGCATCGTCGCCCAGATGGAAGAATTCTCGCCGCAATCCAGGAGAGCATGATGCGCGGCAGCGTTAGGAGGAGCCATCAAGAGGAAGAGGAAGAAAGCGCATTCGTGTCGATGACCGACATGACGGTCAGCTTCCTTTTCATTGTCATGCTGTTGCTCGCGTTCTTCGCCAGCCAGTACAGCGAAACCGACAAGGTTCCGCGCAGCCAGCTTGTGGCTGAACAGGATGCTCGGAAAGCCGCCGAAGCGAAGGTTGAGGATCTGCAGAAAGTGATCCTCGAAAAAGACGTTCGCATCCAGGAATTGACAGACCTCGTAAAAGCGCGGGACTCGACGATCGATGCCCAGAAGCAGCTGATTGCCGATCTTCAAGCCGAGATCGCCCAACTGGTGGCGAAAATCAAAGAACTCGAAGCGAAATTGAATGTCGCGGATCCGCTCGAAGCATATCTTGCCGATGCCCGTGAGGAGCGCCGCCGGATCCTCGAAAAGTTGAAGATACAGCTCAATATCGATTTTCCGGATCTGAAGGTTGAACTGAGCGAACAATCGGATGCCCTGCGCTTTCAGGGAGATGGGCTTTTCGCGACGAATTCTTTCGAGCTAAGGCCAGACCGCAAACAGATAGTGACGAGCGTTGCGAAGCGCTTGTCGGAGATCCTGCCCTGCTACACCGTCGGCCAGCGCTCTTCCTGGAATGATCACTGTAATCCTGGCGGCGTCGTGATTGAAGCTTTACAGATCGAGGGGCACACCGACGGCACGGGCCAGCCCATTGGCAATCTGACACTGTCGACCAACCGCGCGAACTCGACGTTCATCGCGATGACGGAGAGCGAGCCCGGGCTCATCGATTTCCAGAACCTCCGCAGACAGCCCGTTCTATCCGTCGCCGGCTACGGCCAGATGCGACCTGTCGCCGACAATGCAACGAAGGCGGGCCGCGACACCAACCGCCGCGTCGACATCCGCATCATCATGTACACTCCCGGACGCTCCGAAGACGTCGAAAGGATCAGGAAAGCCCTGGCCATCGGTAACATGGAGGGGATTGAAAACTGAGCCTCCGAGACAAACTCCTGCGGCCGCCGCGTTTCGAAATGACGGCCCTGCCCGCCCTCAACCGGTTACTTGCGTCTGCCGATCGGATCTACTCGCGCTGGCCCGACGCGGTCGGCAATCCGCCAGAGAGCGATAGGGAACGACTCGTTCAGGAGGTCCGAGAGCGCGTCCTTACCGACTCTTGGGATGGGGCGAAGATGTATCTCGTCACTTCGGCCGCTCGAGCGCTGTTCGACGAGGAGCGGCGAGCCAGGCCGGATCTGCAGCCGCTGAGGGAATTCTACTTTGACGAAATCAGGGCTTCTACCCGTTCCGGCTTCCTCAACGCGATTTTCGCCGTCTATCTGTCGACATTTTCACCCGGCGCGCAGCATACCCGGCAACTGGCCGAGGCTCTTTCGCGATCGACCGAACATCTCGGACCGAGATCGCGGCAGATCATCGATGCAGTCCCGATCATTCTCGATCCCTACAGGGCACACGAGGGCGTCGCGAGCCTGATGTCGACCATGGCGGACCCGTGGACCGAGCTGAAGCAATTGGGACTGAGAAAACCCCATGACATGGGGTTGATGGCTGAAGCGCATCTCGCCTTCGTCGATCACGTCAGACCGGGCCTCAAGCACCGCGGCGAGATGGAGAGATTGATCGGCTGGCTCAAGCCGGAACGGCACGAAGCCAAGGTTTCAGGCGCTTCAGAGGCGATCGAAGGTCTTCTGGATCATTGGCGGCTTCAAGCTCCGCCCCCCGACGATCTGAGATATCTGACAGAGAATCTGGTTTCCCTATACGGAGACCCGCGGGTGACGCGCAGCAGTGCCTGGATGGGCGTCACGGCAGAGACGATGGCTGTATTCATGCGATGGCTGACCGGAGAAAACATCCGGTTTTTCCTCGATGTAGTGTCAGCAGTCGAGAGCAGCCATATGTGGGAGCCACGACGCAAGTTTTGGCTGGGTCTGCATCGGCAGGGTCGGATTGACGCCGCTTGGGTTGCCTTCAGCGACAAAGGTTGGATCGAGGCAAGCAAAAGGACCTCAGGCTCGCGAGCTACGGGCAGACCGGGTTATGGCTCTCAGTCGGCACGCGGCAGCCGATTGGACACGTCACTGCTGATCCTGCAAATCGGTCGGAAGACCGTGGTCGAGGGCTCCCACAACTATATGGTCCACATCTTCGATCAATCGAACCAAAAGGCACCGGTACTCTACCAACCTGCGTACGATTGCGAGGCAATCAGGCTCACACCGGGAGCCAAGGCGAAATCGCACTTGGGTTACTGGGAGGGCTGGGTCATGGAAAACATCTGAGGAACGGTCAGTGAATTTCGATTTCTCGTTCGACAGTGCCGGCGTAGCGCTTGCCGCAAAAGCCGAAACAAAGGGCTTGTTGTCCCGTCTGCGTGGCAACGCGACAAAGGTTGACCTTACAAACCTGTCGGCTGATGCACGGGAGGTCGCGTTCGCGATCGCCGACCTGCGGGCGCTTGCCGACCTCATGGGGATTGACCTTTCCGTGTCATCGGACCGGATACAGATACCCCATAGGCTGGCGGCCGCGATCAACGGCGGGACGGCCAGGACCTTGGGAATGCCGCCCACGGTCGACTTCGTCCTGAGAACCGACGCCGAAGGCATAGTCGGCTCATCGAGCTTCCGGCTTCGGTACGAGTGGATCCGGAACGGACAGAAGACTTTCCCGAAGCGAAGCGGCTCTATCTTATCGCTTGGAGCGAGCCGTTACCGTCTGCCCTTGTGGATGGTTGAAGCTTTGAATGTCGCCGACGGCTTCCAGTCCGGACAGGGCGACGCCAGCGACTGGGAAGCATTGGCGAAATTCCGACAGGCACTCGATCCGGGCGTCTCGGTGCACGTCCAAAGCCAGGCGGCTCGTGCGTCAATGACTGACTTTCTCAGCGGTCTGGAAGTCTGCTTGGCGGACAGCTTTTCCATATCGCCAAAGGATGACGGCAATTTCGACGTCGTCCCGTTTTCAGGCAAGCGACTTTCTGACGAGGGTGCCGATTCCGACCTGTTTACGGCCACGGAGGAAATGAGCGAGCTCTCGGGGTCCGCGTTGCAAACCTTTCAGGCAAGGGTGCGAGACCGCGGTGCGCTCGGAGCCTACCGCCTATCACCTGGGAGTTATCTGGTCGTCGACCAAGCCGCAGCGCCCGCGCTGGAAGTCATGGCGAAGATGCAGCACGCGCCCGCCCAAGAGCGGAAAGCGTTCATTGAAAATCCCCAGGCTCTGATTACCGATGCGGTCGAAGCCCGACTCCGGGAGCGCGGCAAGCTTGATGGTCTGTCCGATATTGCCCAGCAGGAGGCTATCGAGGCCGCTGCAGGCCCGCTTCTCGTCGAGACCAAGGAGTTCTCCGAACGTGTCACGGGTGTCGTTGCCTACGAGAAGCTCTCTCTCGACGTAGACATGGGTAGCGGAAGCACATGGCTGCCGGAAGATTTCAGCAAGCGTTTCCAAGCAGCGCTCGCGAATATGCCCACTTCGCGGTTGATCTCCCTGCGCGACGAGGTTAGGGCCGACGTGTCCGCGGGACGTGTGTCGACGCCGCTCGGCGACTTGGATATCCCTGCCCGTCCCGAAATGGTGAAGCTGCTCGACGACCGCATTTCGGAACGCGAAGAATTGCCACAAGCGCCTGAACCGGAAGAGGAGGCCGCCGAGCGGGCTAAAGGGCCTTTCGTGCTCGCGACAGAGGTCAATTTCGACGACTTGAACTGGCATGCGAAGCTCGTGCCAAGAGCAGCGGCCATATCGCCGACGGTTCCGCAATCGATCCGCACCTCGTTGAAGCCCCATCAGATCGAAAGCTTCAAGTGGCAGGTCGACGCCTGGGAGGCTGGTCTGCCAGGCATCCTCAACGCCGACGAACAGGGGTTGGGAAAGACCCTCCAGACAATTGCGTTTCTCGCCTGGTTGAAGGAACACATGGCGCAGCCGGATGCCAAAACGCGCGGTCCGGTCCTGGTCGTCGCGCCGACCTCGCTGCTTGAGAACTGGGAGCAAGAGGTGAAGGGCCATATGCACGACCCTGGCCTTGGCCATGTCATCAGGCTATACGGCGGGAATATTTCCGGGCGAAAGATACACGGCGCGAAGGGCAAGGACACCGATGACGGAGACGTCAAGCTGGATTTCAGCTCGCTTCACGAGGCTATCGCGGAAGACCGTGCCCACAGATTCTGGATTTTGACGACGTATACCACGCTCACCAACTACCAGCATTCGCTGGCGCGCATCCCTTTCTCAGCGGCCGTTTTCGACGAGATCCAGTCGATAAAGAATCCGGTCAGTCTCCGCGCTGTCGGTGCTCGCGCCATCAACGCCAATTTCCGCATCGGGCTGACGGGCACCCCGATCGAAAACGCGACGGTCGATCTCTGGGCGATCATGGATCAACTCGCTGGCGGTGCGCTTGGTACTCTCAAGGAGTTCCGCGCCAAATATTCCGAGCCCGACACGGGCAATATGACCGAGCTGTATCAGCGGACGTTTGCATCGGTCGACGGCAAGCCGCCTCTCGCGATCAGACGGCTGAAAGAGGATGTGGCGAAAGACCTGCCGGAGAAGACCCGGAAAGTCCACCCGCGCTTGATGCCCCGAGACCAGGCGACGGTTTACGACGACGCGCGGGTCAAGCTCGCCGCTGGCGGTCTGGGTGCACAATTAAAAATGCTCCATCATATCCGCACTGTTTCGGTGCATCCGAATATGGCCATGGTCGGCGGGGACGAGGATTTCATAAAGGCATCGGCGCGACTGAGCGCCGTGATCGACATACTCCGCTCGATAAGGACCAAGAATGAACGTGCGCTCGTATTCATCGAACATCGCCAGATGCAGTATCGCTTCATCGAGTTGGCGAAGGCAGAGCTCGGTCTCAAACACGTCGACCTGATCAACGGCGAAACACCGATCCATCATCGACAAGCCATCGTAAACAGGTTCCAGCAACATCTGAAGGTAGATGCCGGATTCGATCTCTTGGTCCTCGGCCCCAAGGCGGCTGGCACCGGGCTGACGCTAACGGCCGCAACACATGTCATCCATCTGTCCCGCTGGTGGAATCCCGCTGTCGAAGAGCAGTGCAATGACCGCGTTCATCGGCTGGGGCAGACCAAGGCAGTTTCCATCCATTTGCCCTTGGCTATCCATCCCGAGTACCGGGAGGATTCATTCGACTGCCTTCTGCAGAGCCTGATGACGCGGAAACGTCGCCTTGCTAGTTCGGCGCTTTGGCCGATGGGCGATACGCAGGCGGACGTCGCCGAGCTACAGAAGCTCATCGGATCCGAGCGGAAAGCTGAAGCCGGGAACCCGCTCGAGCAAGCGGTCAAAGGCATGTTCGCTCGTGACCGCATCGAACCCACGTCCTCGGAAGCAGACGGATCGATCCGGCTGCCTTAGGGCGGAAGCTTGCGATGTATCTGTTGCCCCGCTCCACATACAACCTCGCTGCTGGCGGCCCAACACCCGCGGCGGGATCGCAACGTGAAATTGGTTGATCGCAATATCGTTTTGGGAGCAACTACGCGCCCAAAACGCCACCCCCATCAACGATCGACTTCTACTAACGCTTTGGCTATCGCCGGCAGCGCATCGATCTCAAGTCGCTCGAATATCGTGACCAGCCTCATGAGATCCGGCGATAGACAGTAGTCAAAGCGGGCAATAATCGGCTTTGCGACACGATCGACGAGCGCCGCATCGGCTGGGACTTCTCCATCGGCGATGCTGTTCAAGAACGTTTCGACACCACTCAGAGTGCATTCCTGAAGTTCGATGGCGTGAGAGAACCGGACGCACTTGAAATCTTTGTTCTGTAATGCAAGCGCAAGCGTATCCAGCTTCCGCGTGCCCAGCCATGGCAGAACCAGCACCCCCTCGCCGTATGGCATGAGACATGAGCGATCCAGGCCCATTTCGACATATGCTGTCCTCGCGTCCTCCAACATCGCGTTGGCGGCCTTGTCGAGGTAGACATATCTTTCCTGGCCCAAGAGCACCTGCCTCATGGTGGCGACCACATGGTCGTGGATCACCCCTCCGCTTCCCGAGAAATAGGGCGGCTTGCCGCCTCGGGTCGGGCGCACGGTGATCACCCGCGCGGCGTCGTCGATCTCGAGGACAAGCCATCGACGCCCGGCGAAGATCAGCGTCTCTCCTGGCATGAGAGGCGATTCCAGCGGATATGTTCCAAGCGTCTGCGTCTCATGGATGATGCGGTATTCCCGCTCCGTCATGAAGACCGGATAGAATTCATGGGACTCGGTGATCTTCTCGCCGTACTCGCCGACCATGAGCAAACCCTCGGGCGATTGCTCGATAAGCTTGTTTTCAGGCAACGCCATGCAGCGCAACAAAGAAGCGAAAAGGGCACGGTCGACCGCTTTGAAGGGCCCCCTCTCGCAAAGGGTCTTAAAGGCTGGGATCGGTCGGGTACCCCCGGTCTGGAGTATCAACGCCAGGATCTGGTGGACCAGTGTCGACAGGTGAAGGCCTGCAGGCAAGGGAGGCTCGCACCAGTTCGCCCTGAGGCATTCGACCATCGCGATGGACTGGATGAGACCTAGATTGAGCCGATCGACGGGATGCCGACCACGTATAGGCGGTTGCTCGATAACGAACATGCGAAGGACCGCGGGCTTTCCCGACCGCCTGCCGGAACGTCCTAACCGTTGCCGGAGGGAGGCGACGGAAAAACCGGGCCCGATTTGGCCGATCGTCTCGACGTCTCCGATATCAATGCCGAGCTCGAGCGTCGTCGTGGCAACGGCGGTCGTGGGTCGGGGATCGTCACGAAGCCGCACTTCGACGTCTTCGCGTTCGACTTTGGACAGATTACCGTGATGCGGAAAAAACTCGTTCGGAAGATGAGTGTCTTCGCACATGGTCCGCAGTCTGTCCGAATACATCTCGACCCTTTCACGCGAACCCGCGAACAACAGGTTGCGGCTTCCCCTCATGAAGCGGAACAAGTCGTCGGCCAGTTCGTGAGGTATACCGTGTCTTTCGGGACCGACCTGTCCCTCCAAAGTATCTTCGTCAGGTTCGGGCTCGGCCCCGTCAGTGGGCTGCTCGCGCTGATTTTCGTAGTATCCTCGGATCTGAAGCTTCAATCCGTTGCCCTGGTCCTCGCCCTGGACCAGTTCGACTTCGTAGCCTTTGCCCGGCCGAAGCGCCGCGGCGGCAAGCCTCATGTCGCCCAGCGTAGCGGACAGACCGATGCGGTCGATTCGATCCCGCCCCGCTTCGATCTCGATGCGGTTCAAGATCGACTGGAGCTGCATGCCTCTCTCCGTGCCGATAAATGCGTGCAATTCGTCGATAACCACGGCGTCCAAGGAGGAGAAGAGATAGCGGATCTCGTTGCCCCGGCGGACGAGCAGCGCTTCGAGGGATTCCGGGGTTATAAGGACGATACCTGACGGTCGCCTACGAGCGCGGGTCTTGGCGTCGGCCGAAACGTCGCCGTGCCACTTATGGAGCATGACGTCACAGGCCTCGCACAAGGGCTGAAGACGTCGATACTGATCGTTGATCAGGGCCTTCAGCGGACTGACGTAGAGGACCGCAAATCCTCCTTCGGCATCCACGCGCTGTTTGATGCGGGTCAGAAGCGGCAACACCGCCGCCTCGGTCTTACCAGCCGCTGTCTTCGCGGAGACGACTACGTCGCCACCCTTTAACACCGCCGGAATGGCTTTTTCCTGAACATCGCGCAGTGATTTCCACTTCTGCTGCCATATCCACTTGCGGACCGGCTCCGAAAGACGGTCAAAGGCTGAGGGTTGCAAGTTCGTCGTCCGGATCCTCGCCGTCGGCCGCAAGGTCATGGTCCGATGCGCCCTGTCGGTCTTCGGGTACTTCCAGGCCGCTGAGGAGCTCTTGCCATTTCGTCCCAGGGTTCTGTTCCAGAACGGCAAGCAGATCAACAAACGCCTTTACCGTATTGCGTGGCGTACGGAAGTACGCCTCGCCGATTCGGTTCGCACAATGGTCCATGAATGCAGTCAGGGCCTCATCTGGCACGAGCCATTTACCTTGGTCGCCCGCGGCGAACACGTCTCGCAGACGCTCGAGCAGATGGTACAATTCCTCGGGTGTGAGGCTAGGAAGATTGATAACAGGCCCGGCGTAGTCCGTTAGCCCGTTCACGGCGAAACTGTTTTCTGCGAGGCGGCTCTGCAGGGCTTCGTAGGAATAGAGTCCACGGCGTGTATCCAGCAGGAACTCCGGTGTTCCTCCCAGAACGAAGCCGATGCCTTCGGTGGTTCCCTGAAGCACGTCGTTCAATATCCTCAGGATTTGCTCGTAGTTCTGCTTCCTCGCCTGCGCGCTTTGGAGCTTGTATAGGTTGACAAGCTCGTCAAGGCAGACAAGCAGACCCCCGAACCCAGCAATTCTGACGAAGCGGGCAAGCAGTCTGAGACCGTCATAGAAGGATGCGTCGTCGATGATGGTCCGGACGCCGAGATCAGCTTTCGCCTCGGTTCGGGTGGTATATTCGCCGCGAAGCCAGCGCATTGCGGCATCCTGAAGTGTCGTATTTCCGTCCTCGTAGCCACGTGCATACGCGGCGATCACGGCCGCGAAATCGTATCCCGCTACCATTTCACGGATATCGCCGAGGCCTTCCTTTACGGCTGTATCAACCGAGATCCTGTTGGCGGTCGCTCGTTCGGTCGCCTTCTGGATATAGCTTTCGAGGATGTTTCTGAGAGCCCCGCCGTCGGGCGCGGTGCGGGTGGCAAGGCTTCGTACCAGTTCGGCATAAAGCGAGCGCGCCTGACCGCTGGTCGCGTGGATTCTCCTGTCGGGAGACAGGTCCGCCTGGCATACTGCCAGCTTCGACTGAAGCGCGATCTGGCGGACGAGAAACAGGAAGAAGGTCTTACCCGCGCCATACGCGCCGATCACGAATCTAATGCTTGCGCCACCGTCCGACACGCGCTGGATGTCGCGGATCATAGCCTCGATCTCGCGCTGGCGTCCTACCTGAATATGCTGCAACCCAAGGCGGGGAACCACCCCTGCCCTGAGTGCGCTGATTACCGTATCTCGATCGCGCGGCTTGATGGCCGGGGGCTTGCCTGTCATGTGGATATGCCTTCTGCGTTCTGTGAGTTGGATGGTGGTGCCTCTAATTGAGGCAGAAGATAGACGTTGATGTCGACCGGATCGTCACCCTCGAGCAACAACTCGTCGAAGCGGTCGAGGCTCCAGTCATTGATGGCTTCCCGCGCGGCTCCCGGCATCAGGCCGGCCTCCTTGACAACCCGCTCGAAATCGGGGAGCGACCAGGAGTTCCTGTCCACCAGAATCCTGAGCAGAGAGCCATAACGCTGCTCCAGCCCTTCGAACAACTCGTCCTGGCGAATTTCCGGCTCAGGAGCAGAATCGACAGTGATTGCCTCCTCCGTGGCATCATCATCTGTAAAGATGTCTGCCAGCACGCTCGCGGTGATCCGCGTCTCGCTTCGGATGCTGTTGAGGAGCGTGGCGTCGATCTTCGTCGTCGGCCGATCGGACGGTGCAGGGGGAATAGGCGATCCTGCGGCTCGATCGCCGGGCGGTATGATCATGCTGAGGCCGTCATTATCCGCGAGCCGCCGCTGGGCACCGTCGTGGAGCCGATCGTAGAGGACCTTATTATCGAGGCCCATACGCTTAAAGAGGAACTCGAGTTTTTTGACTTCGTCCGCGTGAACCTGGCCATCCGCAGCAGCTGTAGCAATGAGCTCCGACGCGATCGCCTCACGGGCGTTGAGCGGGATGTCCTTGAGCTTCTTCATCCAGTCATCGAGTTTGGATGGCGCGACCTCGTAAAGACGAAGTTCTGCCTCGAGGCGAGCCCGTTCGTCTGCATTGATGTTTGGGGTCTTCGCTAACTTCTCTTGAAGAGCCTTGCGCTCCAGCTCGTGGAAATGCCCGTCCGCATGCGCTACCATCACCCCAAGCATGAGACCGAGCTGTGCCTGCCGAAACGCCTCGCCGGGTTCCCGGAGGCTCTCGTCGGCGAGTTTAAACAGGATCACGTGGTCGTCGGCAGCCGCATTCTTCGAAGCGAAAGCCGGGTCGCAGGTCACACCGTAACCGAAAGCGGCCACGAGCTGGCTCAACTCGCGCAGCTTTGGCTTGCTCGGTAGCGCGCCGACGTTATGTTCCGCGAGCGTCGCCAGATCGCTGACAGTAATCGGTTGCATGGCCCGTGCGAACAAATCGAACTTGGCGAGCGGATTTTCTTTTAGGGAAGCGGCTGCGTTTGGTCTCAACGATGCGGGCAACTTGGAAATCGCAGGGAGGTTCGGCGTAAGCCCTGGAAGGCGGCCAAGTGCCCGGCTGTAATCATCGAGCTGGTCCGAACAGTAGTCGAAAATTCTGCGCGCCGTCGTGATCGGCTCCGCTCTTCCCGTAATGTCCGGTATGGCACCGCCGTGGACCGGTATATCGATCTCGAAGCTTGCACTGCACGCCCGGTAGCGCTTGCGAATGGACTTGAAGTTAGATCCCTTAATGCGAAGTCCGTTCGGGTATGTTTTCTTATATTCGACTTCGAACAGAGCCTTCAGAAGTTCGGGCGCACGCCGCGCCGGAGTTCTGACGCGCGTCTCCGGATGCGTCATTGCGAAACTCAAAAGCAGCTCGGGTTCAATGTCCCGTCCATCCCGAACGCGGTGCCCAAGCGCCACCTGGATAACCGAAGGGACTTCGTACCCGTTTGCTTCCACATTGATGAACGAGACCGACGGCTCGCTGTTCTGCAGTTCCGCCGCGTTTAGAAGATCCGATGCATAGCGATGGAATGAACCGTTCCCACCATAGATCGAAAACAGACGCCGAACCTCGGCGAGGACCTCCGCACGGTCTGGTGCGTTGGGCTCCAGCATCAGACGACGCTCGAGCCCGTAGAAGTATAGGAACACGTACCCGATATAGGTGCTCGGATCCGACCGCGGGCTGGCGAGCCAGTCAATATAGGAGCGACGTGCCTCTGGCCTAATCGCGGAATAGGACGGCCAGTAGCCCATCGTATGGCCAGCGGTATCGCCAGTCCTGCCGACGGAAAGCTTGGGATTGATGAGACAGTTCTCGTCCTCAGCGCTGCCACGTTTGCGGAGCGAGGAACCGACATAGATCAGTCCACGAGTTATAACGGTCGACCCGATCGTCACGTGGGTGCTGGACGAAACCCAGCCGCTCTTTGGATCGATCTCCGCTTTCTTCGCATGCGCGGGCTCGTAGCTTTCTTTTGGCGTCGTTGTACGCTTGGCAAACCAGCCCTTTATCGAGGCGTCATGTGCTTCTAGCGACGCTTTCATCGATTGGATTTGCGGGGACTGGGACCTCTTAATCTCTTCGGATTCGGGAGGCGCGACAGGTTGCGAAGCCGTGACCGGCCTGCTGACTTCCGCCGCTGTCGGCTTCGACGCGCGTTCGGAAATCCATTCTCTCACCGCTGCATCATGGACCTCCAACGAGGTCTTCAGCCCAGTCACTGTTTCGGCGGCAGTCGTGGGACCATGCGTTGCCATGACCGGAACCGCCGAGCTTATATCGGCGTCAGGTTGCGCGGCCGTCGGTTTTTCGTAAGCCAAACCTGCGTGGGGGCGGGTCTGCCGTGACTCCTCCTCCGACCCGGTCGGCAGCAACTTCCGTTTCGACTTTCGGCGAAGCACGAAGATAGTTCCAGCCATCGCAAGTGCCGCCACGAGGCTCTCGAAAATCACCAGATCCGCGCCCTTATCCTGAACCTCCGTCGGGGAAGACGGAGTATTAGCCGCAGGCGTTGGGTTCCCCTGAGGTAGGCTTGGCGATTGCGACGAGGAACCGCTAGCGGGGGTTTGAACGGGACTCTGTGGAGCTGATTGGCTGACGGGAGCGGGATCGATCGAGAAGTTTTGCGCGGCAGGTGCGACAGATATCGCCTCTGTCGGAGCTGCAGCCGACGGGACGGACTGATTGTCAGCGGGAGGAGCATCTCTTCCGCCAAAGGCCGCATCCGAAACAGCGGGCACGATAGGTTTGTGAAAGAGCTGCTCGATCGATTTTGTATCAATCACCCCTGTCGGATCGAGGCCATGCGCCTTTTGGAACGCCTTCAGCGCGACAATGGACTTCTTGCCCCACACGCCGTCCGCTGCACCCGGACTAAAACCTTGGTCGGTGAGAGCCTTCTGAATTTCGCGCGGGCTCCGATCGGCGGCATCGACCGGGTCAGTCTGAAACTGAAGCAGCATGCAGGCGGCGGCTGCCGCGTTTAATAACGCCCGAATCTTCAAGGGTGGCCCCACGCCATAGCAGAAGGGCAATATACACGGACAGATTTTGCGGCCAAGCAGAAGTTACCGCTTGAGCGTGAAATGTGTCCCAACCGTCGATGCGCTTCCAAAGGTTGCCCCTGGATTTGAACTCGGCCAGATCGTATTGCCAGAGCGTGCAGATGGTAATTCAATTTTCACACCATCAATGTGTTTGGTCAGATTACGGCGAGCCACTCGATCTCGCCGACTGACGTGAGGCCGTGGCGTCGCGATGCACCCGTTTGTGGCGTTGGCGGCTCCCAACTCGCAACCCGCCTTCTCTCGAAAGTTTGCGAAGATACATTTGCGCGTTAGTTGTTCGCGTTGGCACGGAATGCTATCTGAAGGTTGCGTCAATCTTCTTGATTTTCGGTATCCCTCGATGAAAAAAGTCCCCTCGGGTTTCCAGCTCACTGCTTCCGATTTGGTCGGGCATTTGAACTGCGCGAGACTTACCGCGCTCGATATAAAGGTCGCTTCCGGCGAATTGGCGAAACCGCACGTCTGGGACCCGATGCTCGAAATTCTTCGGGAACGAGGCTTCCGCCATGAGCAGGAATTCGTGGACCACCTAAAGAGTACCGGTCTGTCCTGCCAGTCGATCGAGGGTGTCGACATAAGTGATGCCAATGTCGCCGCCACGGTCGAGGCAATGAAGGCTGGCATCGATGTAATCATCCAAGGAGCGCTCCGCCACGGTTATTGGGCGGGTCGAGCCGACATTTTGCGGCGCGTTGCGAAGCCAGGCGGGTTCAGCGAGTGGTCATACGAGGTTATCGACACGAAGCTCGCGAGGGAAACCAAGGGCGGAACAGTACTTCAGCTATGCCTTTATTCAGATCTGCTCGCGGAGACCCAGGGCTGCCAGCCTGACTATGCCTACGTTGTCGCTCCCTGGTCTGACTTCGAACCCGAGCGCTTCAGAATGGCGGACTATCTGGCCTATTTTCGGAGGTCGAAAGCGGCGATGGAACTGGCGATCCGGTCCGATCCGGCGTCAGAGCCGTATCCCGATCCCAATATCCATTGCGACATCTGTCGGTGGTCCGAGGGATGCGACAAGCGCCGCCGCGACGATGATCATCTCTCCTTCGTTGCCGGGATAACCGGAAACCAAATCGTCGAACTCGGCGAACACGGCATCAGCACATTGCAGGCGCTCGCTGAAACGCCTTTGCCAATGCCTTGGAAACCTCAGAGGGGATCGGTCCAGTCTTTCGAAAAGGTACGGGAGCAAGCCAGACTTCAGGCCGAGGCTCGAACGGAAGGAGGTATCCCGAAGTATGAGCTTTTACCAGTGCAATCGGAGTTCGGCCTGTGCGCCCTCCCGGTCCCCGATCCAGGCGATATTTTCTTCGATCTCGAGGGCGATCCCTTCGTAGGCGAACATGGTCTGGAATTCCTGTTCGGGTATCACTATCGGAACAGAGACGGTAGCTCGTCATACGTTGGCGACTGGGCCTTCGACCGCACTTCGGAAAGGGCAGCGTTCGAGCGCTTCGTTGACTTCGTGATGGAGCGGAGAGCGGAATACCCTCGCCTCCACATCTATCATTTCGCTCCCTACGAGCCTGCCGCTCTCAAACGGCTCATGGGACGCTATGCGTCGCGCGAAGACCAGATCGACGTATTGCTCAGAGGCCTCGTTTTAATCGACCTCTACTCAGTAGTCAGGAATGCGCTCCGCGCAAGCGTGGAAAGCTATTCGATCAAGCGCCTAGAGCAGTTTTACGACTATACCAGGCAAGTCGAGCTCAGAGCCGCAAATTTGGCGCTCTCCGCTTTTCACGCGGGCCTCGAGCTTAACGATGTGGCGTCAATTACCGAAGCCGATAAGGTAGTCGTCAAAGGTTACAACCAGGATGACTGCGTTTCGACGGAGGCCTTGCGAGATTGGCTTGAGGAGCGGCGGACCGAACTCGTCCAAAGAGGTCAGGATGTTCCCCGCCCAGCGCCGGGGCAGGACGCGCCCAGCGACGAAATTTCCGAGCAGCAAAAGCGAGTCAGCGAGCTAGTCGAACGGCTGACAGCTGGAATCCCGGTCGACCCCGAGAAACGGGACAACACTCAGCAAGGCCAGTGGCTTCTTGCGAATATCCTCGACTGGCATCGACGCGAGGAAAAAGCAGGTTGGTGGGAGAAATTCCGTCTCCAAGACCTAAGTGTCGAGGAGCTGATCGACGAGAAGTCGGCACTCTCCGGCTTGACTTTCATCGAGGCGGTACTGGGCAGCGGCAGAATACCAACGCATAGATATACCTTTCACGAGCAGGAAACCGATATCCTTCCCGGAAAATCACTTCATTTGCCCGGCGGGGGAAAATGGGGTTCCGTTGCAGCGATTTCTACCGCTGATCGGACGATCGACGTGAAGAAGATAGGAGCCACAGCCGAGACACACGCTGACGCTACCTTCGCCCACGACATGATTCAGGCCAAGGAGCAAGCTGCTTGCCTTTTGAGGATTGGCAGCCACGTCGCAGAAGTCGGTTTTGCCAAAGATGAGCGCTATAAGGCGGCACTCGACCTCCTCTCACTGACGCCAGCGGATCTTTGCGGCCAAATGATCCAGAACCATGGGGAAACGACGCTCGATGCGGCGACCCGCATAGCCCGGAACATGCAGAGCGGCGTCCTTCCTATCCAAGGTCCTCCGGGCACCGGAAAGTCCTTCACCGGGGCGCGGATGATCTGCCAGTTTGTCAAGGACGGGAAGAAGGTCGGCATAACCGCGAATAGCCACAAGGTGATCCGGAACCTAATCGACAAGGTCATCGAGGCGTCGAAGGAACTGAACATCCAGGTCAGATGCGTGCAGAAGCCCGAGAGCGGCAACAAGGAAGACGATACGGACGATCTGGTATTCGCCCGCGACAACAAGGACGTCTTCTCTGCCCTGGGATCGGGCGACTGTCACGTGGCTGGGGGCACCAGCTTTCTCTGGGCGCGCGAAGACGCGGAGGATGTTCTCGATGTGCTGTTCGTCGATGAGGCTGCGCAGATGTCGCTCGCCAACGTCCTTGCGGTTTCGCACGTCGCTAAGCGACTGATCTTACTCGGCGATCCGCAGCAACTCGATCAGCCTACTCAGGGAACCCATCCCGATGGAACGGGCGTTTCCGCGCTCCAGCATATTCTCGCGGGTAAACAGACGATCGGTTCCGACAAGGGTCTCTTCCTTGAAGAGACCTGGCGAATGCATCCCGATATCTGCGCATTCGATTCCGAGATGTTCTATGACTCAAAACTGCATTCCGTCCCAGGCTGCCGAATGCAGGTCATCGTATCGGACGACCGCATTTCGGGATCAGGTCTCCGCTACCTTTCCGTGCCACACGTCGGAAATAACAACGTTTCGGTAGAAGAGGCTTGCGCAATCAAGGAGCTGGTTGACCACATTCTCGATACCGAAACAAAGTGGATCGATCGCCACGGTGTCACTCGATCTGTCACATTGGAAGATATCCTCGTCATCACGCCATACAACGCACAGGTCCTGGAGATTCAGAAGGGGCTTCCGAATGCTCGTGTCGGAACGGTCGACAAATTCCAGGGGCAAGAGGCACCAATCGCTATCTACTCGATGGCGACTTCTTCGTCGGCCGAAGCTCCGCGAGGGATGGAATTCCTCTACAGCTCAAATCGACTGAATGTTGCTATATCTCGCGCAAAATGTATTGCGATACTTGTCGCGTCACCGCTTGTATTCGACACCGAATGTCGGACGCCCCGGCAGATGCAGCTGGCTAATGCCTTTTGTCGCTATGCGGAGTTGGCAAGCGAGGTTTGATGCAATTTAGGAAGCGCAAATCAACAGTCAGCGCCTGCTCGACGCCTTCAACACCGACCTGGTAGGATTGCTGCGCAACGAGCGCCTGAACCCTCCCCTCCTTGAGAGCCTTGATCTGACCAGGGCCGGCGTCGGATGTCGACTGAATTGAGAGCTCGGCAGTCCTGCTGCTACCCGCGTTATTTTGGTTTTCTGATTGCCGGAAACGAGTTCCAAAAAAGTTTAATTCGAGACTTGTTAGCTGCAAATTCTCACGCCAGCATAGTCGTATCAAACAACTTCGGCCCGCCCGAAAGCAGGAAAACCAAATCGATATGAATGAATCAAGTGTTCGCGGATACGCGGAGGCATTGGACCTTTGCGCGCTCTACAATGGCGATTGCGCCGACATACTGCCGAGCCTTCCGAATTCCTCAGTTGATCTCGTTGTGACGAGTCCGCCCTACAATATCGGGAAAGCTTACGAGAAAAAGTCCGCTCTTGAGGACTACATCGACTTTCAAAGAACCGTTATCGAGGAGTGCGACCGACTGTTGTCTCCGAACGGCTCCATTTGCTGGCAGGTCGGAAACTGGGTTCACGCCGGCGAAATCGTGCCAATCGACAGTATTATCATTCCGCTCCTGCGTCGGCTCGGCATGAAGGTCAGGGGCCGCATCGTGTGGACGTTCGGTCACGGTATGCATTGTAGCCGTCGCTTTTCAGGACGCCATGAAACCATCGTGTGGGCGACGAAGTCGGACGATTACCACTTTGATCTGGATAGCGTCCGGGTACCACAGAAATACCCGAACAAGCGTCACTACAAAGGACCTAACAAGGGTGAACTCAGCGGTAATCCGCTCGGTAAAAACCCGGGTGATGTCTGGGACATCTCAAATGTCAAGAACCGCCATCCGGAGAAAACCGCGCACCCCTGTCAGTTCCCTGAGGAGCTCGTCGAACGTCTGGTGCTGTCTCTAACAAGGGAGGGGCAGACAGTTATGGACCCATTTGCTGGCTCGGGGACAGTCGGTGCAGTGTGCAATCGACTGAGACGTTCGTCCGTGCTCGTTGAGAGGGATCAGACCTATCTGGATATCATTCGGTCGCGCCTTCGCGGTCAAGACGCGGTGCAACGCGATCTCTTCAGTTCGCCGTCAGTGTTCGAGACGATGTTTCCAATAAGTTCCGTCAGCCTTGCGAAGATTTCGCGCCAATCGACGAGCGATCTGGTGCCGGCTTAAAAGGGCCACGGACGACATTGTTCAAGAGATTGTTCGCAAGCACGCCTCGGAAGTGTATAGAGGCATCCCGAACATCTCCGGATTGAGTGTCTGTACCGCGTCTGTTGACCGTACCGACCGATATACACCCGCTCAGCCCCCAACGCTGACTTCAAAACAGTCTGAATTTTAGCGAGAAGTGGACGACCCCCTCGCCATTGCTGATAGTCGCGCAAAACAGGTCCACCTTCCGGAGGAATTGAAGAGCTTCACGTGCCCCGTTCATCGGGCAAGCCATTTCGGGACAACGCAAACGGAAATGATCGAGGAGCGGACCTGACAACTCACCAGGTAGCCCGAATGATGCGACAAGCGTAGGATAAAGGTCGGACTTTTTTACGAGGCCTTGTTCTTCGAGTTTGAGGTAGCGTGCTGCATACTGATCTTGCGACAGAGCGTCACCGAACTGTCCGGCGACCAGTTCACAATACTGCAATGCCAAGAATTCAACTGCTGCTGCCCGCCGATCCAACAGTGTCTCGTCGAGGTCGAAGAGGACGGCCTTTATCATTTTGGTTCCCTGGAATTTGCATGCACTGGCTTCGCATACCCAAAACGGCAGACGACCGCCATCTTGGTTCGGCGTCGGCGAACCGGACATCATCAGTATGGTTCTAACACCTTTGGGTCGCGCAAGCGGTGCGGCAGCGTGGCCTTATGGAGATTGCGGTATCGCTTGAGATTGTTGGCAGATTCGATGGAAATCAACTCCCCGCCAACATCCATTAAGGCTCCATGCAGAAGGGGCGTATCCCAAAAGAACGGAACGTCGCCCCAAAAAAGCGTCAAAGGCCGCTCTTGCTCTTGCACTAAAGTTACCTCGCACAGCGTGCCAAAATGCCGAAATGCTCGCTTATGCCGGAAACGCTTTAGAGGTATCTCTTCGAAGTCCAGAATATTTTGCAGCTTGATGTCAAATTCTCCGAAGGATTCGCAACGATAAACCAAATCGATGTCGCTGTGCGTCGAGGGCTCGCGGAGACCTAGAATTTCCTCTGCCCAACCACCGAAGAGATCGCAGATAATGCCCGAGCGTCGGAGGTTCGCCGTAACGGCGGCGACTTTCTCTCGGGTATTCTCCATTGATCTCTCCGAAACTGAACGAATCACCCAAACCGATACCATATCATGAGGTGAGGCAATGGTTGCTGTTGGCGCTTTGCCGCTCAGGCTGAGGACAGCGTACTGCGGACATGTGGCCGTCCGTCAACAATCAGAGAAACAGTCGGTCGCCCGCTAGTAAAACCGTTCGGAAGCATGTCACCGAGGTAATCTTCCTTGGATTTTCCGGACATTACTGTCGAAATCCATGCTCGCCGATACTGATCAAACGGCATTGCTTTTATCAGCGAGCCCTAGCCGATTCTTTTACGCTACGTTTAGGAAATCGCCTTAGACGTTTATCTGTCAAGAAAAACACAACCACGCTATGTCTCGAGGCGTAATGGACAGCAAAAGCAAGAACCTTCGGAAATTTTTCGCTGAGCCTAAAAATCAAACCACTCGAGAGAGAATTTTCTTCAATCGACTATCTTTCGATCTGAAAATCGCCGCGGCTCGCAACAAATACCACTTGCACCTCTACGAACCAGACGTCGATCGCGACGGGTTTGATATCGTCGTCGAAGACGGAGACAACACTCTGTGGTTCCAAACGAAAGCCGTTTTGTCGAGCGCCGGTACGTCTACATGGGAGGCATCAACGGGTCTGCTGCGGCCAAATCTCATGGCAGCTGAATCCTACGGTTTCGATCCTGTCGAGGCAGGTCGTGGCGGCGGCATCATTCTTATCGAGATCGATGACAGCAATACAGGTGGTCAGGTCACTTACAGTTACACAGACTTCGACATCATCGTGGCTATCTCTGAAGGCTTTCTGATTGAAAGACCCAGGAGAATACAAACTGGACGACCGCCGGCCGCCGCGCGACAGGTGGCGAATGAAGCAATTCAGGCGCTTCGTGTCGCAAAACGTGACGAGAAGGTCTCCATTCCCGAAAAGCTCTTTGTCAGATTGAAGTCGCCAGATGACTTGCTAGGCGTGATGGGTTTGCATACGCAAACCGGCTATGGATCATTCGCCCTACGAAAGGCCTACCGACGCGTCATAGTGGAAGACGGCGGAAATTGTTTCGCTGACACGCCGGTAGACGAGACCAGCCTCCTGCATTATCACATCGGACTACTGTTGGCCGCACAAGCGGATTCCTTGCCCGCGAACATAAACGGGTTCGATTGCTTCAACTGGACACGACCAACGTCGCACGGCAATATTCCGCCCGCGAATGGTCCGTAATTGGTACCATGGCATCGCGGCCCCTTCCCCGTTTACGCTTGAGAATGAACAGACCTTGCACCCCACCACGTGTCGAAATCAGGCAGTCCTGGCGTTATGCTTCCACTTGATGAATATTTGAAACTTTCCCCCCGCCGGGCCGCGAGCCGGCTGAGACGGCTCCAGAAACCACCCTATGATTTCGATGACGGGAACGATCGTTATTCTGATGCAGCAAGGTATTGGGGAGAACGGCTTAGCTTGCCGGACCTGTATGAAACCTACGATGACATCTTCCAGGGAAGGCATGCCGTTGTCCAAAAACAGCTATTCGATCTAGCAGGTTCAGGCAGTTCGGTCGATGACGCGTGCGTGCCTAAACTCCGAACATATCTTTCGGCTCTGAAGGAGAAATACCCAGTCATCGCGGAGATCAAGGTCAGCAATAAAGGGCAGGCTTGGGCGGTCGTGCTCGGTTGCGTGAGTAAATACTCGCCTTCCGATGTAAGATATTTTTTAGGCGGAACATACAGCCGCGAGGCTTTTAAAGAACGACTGCGCTTACTTCGTGTCCAAGAATGTATTGGCCATTGTTTGGAATGGAGGGTTGGCCCCGAAAGCTTGGCGATGTTGGAGACCCATCTTTCACTCGAGCCGTTCCCCAACGAGATTGCAGGTTCCTAAACCGATCAAGAACCTTCAATTCCTACTCAATCGGCAACATCGAACCAACTTTGCCCGGACATCGCAAACTTTCCACGATCACCTCATTGTTGGTGTCGAAGGAAAGTGTCTGAGTTTCAGACGCGCGCAAGCGTTAGTGCACCCAGAAGAACCTTAACCACCGAATTAATACTGATTTTGTATTCAGCCCGAACTTGGTATTCGATAATCGCGAAGGTTAGTGTATGAAATGCTAGTTATAAGCGCATTTCAATAGCATTTGATCTCAACCTTTGGAAAAAAGGCGGCCGACCATGAGATCTGGGCGATTGACCTTTATTTTGTCCGCATTGCTGTCGTCTTGTTCTGTTCATCCGTTGCCAGAGGACTACACGGGTGTAGACACCGTTGATATTTCCGACCACGTTCGGTGCTAAACTATTGCCGGAGTGGAAGACACCCTGAGGGTGTATCTCTCAAGCCGGACCGTCCCCGAAACGAAGCGCATATGGGCACAGTATGCGGCCAGCCCGACGGGCGTGGAACAAATTAACCCGGCCCAATTTCCCGGTGAAGTCGGCACGCTCCTCTCTATTTTTTGGCGTACTGGCGTCGCTTACAATTTTACGCTCGACATGACCGAAATCAATAATATCGACACGACAACCGCGTTTCTGAGCCCTCTTCGTCGTGTCGGGTGGGACTTGGGTATCAAGGCCAACCTCGATCGCACTCGGGCAAACGAACGTACATTTACCATCACCACCAATTTCGCTGACTTGATCAAAGAAGGCCAAGCAAGCTGCCCCAGGCGCACTTGCTGGACGAGATCGAGATCACGCATTTCAGAAATCGGATCGATGACATCCTCCGGAATGGGCGACCGACCAGGTGGCAGCGTCAGTTCCTCTACGACGTCCAGCAGAAACTCGTCCGCTATGGGGCCTGGACACGCCTCACCGAGAAACAACTGTCGATCCTGAGACTGCTGACCCAGCCCTCGGGCGCTTCCGTCGTCCAGCTTGCGGACAGGCGTTCGGCCTCACCCGTTTCGACCCCACGGAATTTGCCGCGGAGAACCTACGGCAATCGACGCCTGCAGGTAAAGATAGCCGTTTTTCTCGTCGCCTTGATGGCGGTCCTGGCCAGCCGCTTCCTTCACGGAGACCCGAGTTCTCTTTGGACTTCATCGACTTCGGAGACCGTTGCGACGCCGACGGCCTCCGGATTCACCACACAGAACTTTTCAATCATCGACGGGGATACCATTCGCATGGGCGACGGCACCCCTGTACGCTTGGTCGGCCTTAACGCGCCCGAGGTATTCCATCCCCGATGCGCGAGCGAGGCTGCGCTCGGAAACAAGGCCACCGAACGGGTAAGGCAGCTCGTCGCGTCCGGTTCACCTAAGGTGACCAAGATTGCATGCTCCTGTAAACCCGGGACGGAAGGTACGGATAAGTGCAACTACCGACGAAGCTGCGGCATCCTAAAGGTTGATGGAAAGGATGTCGGCCAGACTTTGATGGCGGAAGGACTGGCAGTGTCATTCGTATGCGGCCGGAACGGTTGTCCCCCTACTCCGAGCCCATGGTGCGGCTAATACTCCCTGGGAAATTTCTCATCCCTCGGCTCTCTCATGAAGCCTCTTGACCGGATCGTGGCCGCAGAGAAAAATGCTTTGCATATTGTTCCGATCCGCAGAGGTCGGAACGGAGCGCTGTTCGATTCTAGCAACCAATGACGTCTGAAAAACAAACCGATCTGGTGACCACCCTTTGGGGAATAGGGGAAGCGTTTAACCAGTTCTGGAAAGCAGCCGATGGTTGGCTGAAGAAACCGGAGGTCCAAGCGGCGTTTAAGAGGCTGGTCGAGCTGCCCACCGCGATTGACCATAGGATCAAGACGCAACGCATGCTTCTTCGACGCGGTATTCTTCCCTCGGACCCGGTACTTGCCTTACACACGGAACAAGGAGCGCTAACCGCTGCTCTGGTCGCGCGGGACTATGCTGCCAAGCTGGATAGCAAAGGTCATTCCGATGACGCAAGGATATTTCGGGAAATCATGCCGCTGGCAGAGTTGGGCAACGCTACTCACACACTCCGGGTGATCTATCCAGAAATAGAGGCGGTCGCTCGTCGGTACATGTACGAAACCGGGGTGACAGACGGGATAACCAGCCTGGTGGAGATGAGATTCGCTATAGGAGACCTCCAGAACGACTCGTTAGGGGTTACTGCCGAACTCCTTGCGACCGAGACCTTTATCTTCGTAAATCTGTTTGCCATCGACTATGCCTATAGGGCCTCATATGACACGAGCAAACGCGGTCGAAGGGCGTTTGCGAAAGTCGCCAACCGTCACCAGGTCTGCCACGGCATCTCTTCCGACTTCGACGAGATGCACGTGATCAACGCCCTGACATTGCTGTACATCTCCGTGGTTGTCGGCCAGTTCATGGTGAAGGAAGGGAAGCGGTTTGCAAAGGAAAACCAGAAGTTCATTCAAACGCTCAGCCAACAACGGAGCGATATCAAGGAGGCCAATCGGGAGATGCTGTCGCTAATCCTGTCCCTTCGAGCAGAGGGTCTCGACCCCAAGGCAGACGTCTAGCTAGGTCGGACCAGAGCCGCGACGAAGACGACAGCTCTTCGCTATGCGTATGAAGCCAACAGACGTCGACGAGCCAAATCGTTCAACTGCCACCTCACACGGTACTGGCGACATCCATAGACGCTGGTCGTTTTAAGCAGGTTAAGACGATGGATCAAATGTCGGAAGCAGCCCGCAAATTGCCGGATAGAAGTAAACGGTGCGCCAAGACGACTAAGAAGCCGCTCGATACGGCTGCCCGCCTGTCGCCCGTGTCGAGAAGTCTCTGCAGATGCTATGGAGGAAGAGTTTGTTGCCATATTGCCAGACGGGCGAGACATGGAATTGGTCGAAGACTTGATCCAACGACTTGGCGACGAGGCTGCAAGTTCCGTTCTGGAACAGATTTGGAATCGCCCGATCTTAAAGCGTGATGCACTCCATCGGCGTTCATGGGACGCTATTCTATGACAATGAACATCGACGGGACCATGTCCCGCCGTCGAAGCGCGAAATCGATTGGCATGTTGGGTCGGTCAATAAAGCCCAGCGAGCCCTATTTGCGAGACATCGGTAATCTGTGCACGCTGCCTGGCCCAGGCGGGCATTCCGGCTGCAGCGGCCGGGAACACCTGACGATTTCCTACCATGGCTGCAACCTGAGACGCTTCTCTGGTAGGAAAGAGTTCGAGATTTTTGGGCTTCGGCAAAGCCAATAGAGCCGGACGCTGCCATCGCCCCATCCACTGACTACTAGGTCCTGAACCCGCAAATGAAAACGTCCGCGATTGAGCGTGCCTCGCAGAACAGCGCATTACCAGACTAGCGCGACTGGTCCATCATTCGAGACGGCTGTTCGACAGGCTTCAAACAGGTCCTCTGCGCATTCGTTGAACATCGGTCGAGGGTCGTTCGGCTTGCTTTCTATCCAAACTCGCAGGGGGTCAATAAGTTTGGCCGCATCGCTCGCTATCTCAAGCGCCTCATCGATTCCTCGAACAACACTCTCGACTTCAGGTCCGGCTCCTTCCGAAATCTCAGCCAACACCGCCTCAAACGGCGTCCCGGATTTATCGCGTCCGACGAACGGTGGACAATGAATATTGATACCACCCATAACGGCTTTCCCCTTGCTCGGCGAAATGCTTAGCAGCTAACCATGATATCCACGATTTAGGGGCGAATGCCAGCGGGCAGCTCCCACAATATGCCGAACTTTAATTCACCTTCAGCATAAGCCGATATGATCCAACCGACTTGGGCTAAGGCGCAGTTTGGGCAATAGCCAGCAATGCATCTTTCACGCCAGCAAACGTCAGAGCCTTCACGTGTTCTCGACTATATATGAGCGCACCGTCGCCGATTTCGAATGCTCTGCGCGTGCCGACGCCTTGCCGGAGCTCCAAACGGCTCAGCTTCGCGCCAGTTGCCGGGTCAGAGAAACAGACACCGACAATCCCGGCCTGTATTACTTTCCGAATTGGATCATCCATATTGATTCATCCGTTTCTTAGCTCGTGTCGCGTGATAGCCGCTTTCAAGGCAGCATGTAATTCAATGATCACAAATCGATACGCCGGCTATGGGTGACGGTACCTACTACCAGTGTGTAGATCGCCACCGGCTCTTATACAGCGACTCTCGCAGTGCTATGACTGTGGTGCCTCGAACCAAGAAAACCTGGCCACATTAAATGTCCACGATAAAATCGGGGTCGAACCCTGTCGCCTCGCCCGGATAGCCCCTCGGATTTGACACTATCCTCGTTGAGCCCACGGAGTAATCGTTTCGATGATGAAGATGTCCGTGCACCCATAACGTCGGCCCCGTCTCGCAAATCAGGTCTTCTAAATCCGAAGCGTAGCATGCCGCGAGCGGATCGTAGCGAAACCCGCCGTCAACCGAACGCGGCGACGGGGCGTGATGCGTCACGACAACGGCCCTCTGACCCGGGTGTTCACGGAGTTCACCTGCGATGAAGTTTCTCGTTTCGACGTGCTTCCGGTAAGCATCAAGCGGCTTGAACTTTTGATAGGGCATCTTTGAGAGTTTGATCTTCTTGTAGTCGTTCATCCCACTTCGGGCATATGACATCGCGACCTGTGGATCGCGACCGAATAGCTTGAAATCGGTCCACAACGTCCCCCCGACAAAGAGTACGCCCTTGATCTCCACTATATCGTTTTCCAGGAAATGCAGGTTCGGATGGCTATTGGCCTCCCCCACCTGACGGATGCTTTCGTGAATGGACGAATGATAGAATTCGTGGTTTCCCGCCACGAAAACCACCGGCACTTTTAGAGCGATATGTTGGGTCAGCCACCTTATGCTTGGGATAATGCCTTTCGATAAGACGTCGCCTGCGCATACCACGACATCAACGTCTTTCGGCGGATCGTTGTCAAAAGGCACCCCGAACTCGAGATGCAGGTCGGAGATCACCCATATTTTCACGGCAACACCATGAGTTCATGGGCAGATTGGGAGTCGCTTTTGCTTACGGCGTCTGCCCTACGCCTCTCATGCCATCGTAAGAAGTTCATGTTCATCGAAACCTTACCTACACGTTCGGTCCATGGAGAAACGGAAATTCCGGCAGATAACGAGCCGCGAATTCGCCCCTCATCGCGATCGCAAGCGGATCAAGCTGAAGAAACAAGGTGCGTTTGCATTCATCGGCGGAAAGCCATCCGTCTCTCAACCGCCATCGCTTTGCGAATAGTTCACTCAGAAGGCGTCGGCTGCACTCCTGCAAAAATGAGAGGGCCTCGTCTTTCGTCGTGTGTCGAGATGCGTACCGCTCTGCAAACTCCCCTAACTCCGCGGCCTCTATCGTGGGCATCGTCGCAATGTCTTTGATTTTTGCCGCGACATCCTCAGAAAGGCTTGTCAGCGCAGCATCGAGCGCCTCGATGAAACGATGGTCCTTGGCGAAATTCATGCCTGCTTCGTAAGGAGAGTCGCGCCAAAGGATGGTTTCAGCAGCCGGCGTCCAGCGGCAATCCAAGATCAGACCGAGAGCCTGGAAGGCTGAAAACGCCTTTCCCGCCAGAAAAGCAGGTGGGCATCCGTAGCCGGGGCGAATGTTCGGCCTTCGACGCCCTGTCGGCCCCTTTGCACTGCCCGTTTCCCAGAGCTTCCTGTATCGCAAGAGCCGCGATTGACTTGCCGCCCAGACCACGGCGGTGGCGATGTCGTCCCATCGCGGGAGGACTGCTGGCAATATCGGCATAGAGACGGGTATTGCACCACCATCAACGACAATTGCGTGTCCCAGCGCCTCCAAGGCTTGGCAAGCTAGCTGGTAAGCGGCGATATGAAGATGCTCCCAGTTTCCAGTTGGGGTTCGCGGCAGAATGGACAGAAAGAACTCAATTGCAGGGCCTACCCAATCTGTCGAGACTAGAGGGTTCTTTAGTATTCTCTTTTGGCCGACCGCGATCCGGCGTCCGATTGGGTGAAAGTCGACTTCGTCGAGCGGTTCTCCCATCGAACCGGGCAAGGACACTTTTGGTCTATTGCCCCTTGAAGGTGACCGTGGGGGCTTTGACATCAGATTCCCACCTTTCCTGCATTTGCGAGATAGAGCTTCGAAGCAACCATCGATGACGGCCGGCCGGCACGTCGTGACACAGACGGATTCCTTCACTGCTAGACCTCAATGACGAAGCCCCAATCGAACTGTCGGAAACACTCCTCCCGGGGATAGCCTCTTGGATTGGCGATCACTCGTGTATCGTTGATCATGTAGTCGACGAAGTGGTGGACGTGTCCATGGACCCAAAGGGCCGGACCGCCTGGGGACATCAAGCCTTCCAGATTGGATGCAAACGCCGTAGTGAGAAGATCGGTCTTATACTTTTCCTCGACGGACAGCATGCTGGGAGCATGGTGAGTTACGACCACGACCTTTTGATCCCGATATTTGGCGAGCATACCTTCCAGAAAACGGCGGCTTTCCTGATGTATTTTCAGGGTGTGTATAGGCCTGAAGCGATCCCGCGGTTCATCGCCAAAGGTGATCAACCGAAAGTCGCTCATCGCAGCGGCAGCATTTTCCATCCCCTTTTGTGACCAGGCGGGTCCGAACAAGTTGAAATCGGTCCACAGGGTCGCGCCTGCGAAAACGAAACCATCGATCTGCACGCACTTGTTTTCCAGGTAGTGGATGTTTCCAATCGCCTCGAAGCGGCTCGCCGCGGCGTGTCCTCCTATGAAGCTATCGTGATAGAACTCGTGGTTGCCGGCCACAAAGACGACCGGCATATGAGCTGCGATGCGGTCATCGAGCCATCGCAGGCTGGGAACGACCCCATGCGTGAAGATATCTCCGGCGACAACGCACACGTCGGCCTCCGGAATATGCAGGTCTGCAAGCCCTTTAAAGTCGAAATGGAGATCGGATAGAATCCATAGCTTCATGAGATTGCCTTCTCTGTTTGCGGCCGCCGGGTCTCCATTTTTTCCCACTGTTCACTCGACAGTGCTGCATCTACCATGACGACTTGCGTTGCCGACCATGGAAACTTCACCGCTTCGGTTCCGCTAATCGTTCTTCCAATGATGACTTCGCATACGTCTGCACCGATGCGTGTTAGAGGCGACTGGCTTCGCTCTGCCATCACATGCCTGCCTTCAGGTTTGTTTTTGCAAGGCTGACCGTAGAACGACGATTTCGGTGGATGATTTCTAGGACCTCGTCACCGCTCATCGCTCGTGCTTCCATCAGTCGCGTCACCATCTCGTCCAAGACATGACGTTGTTCCCGAATTATTGACCTCGCGCGCCCGAGCTCTTTCTCGAGGACTTTATGAACCTCCCTTCTGATATCGGGGTTATAGGTCCGCATACTCGCGAATTCCCTTTCATCAAGCTGCCCAACCATCAACGTGTGGCCCATGCCGAGCGCGCCTTCCAAGGCCGTGGCAAGATCGGTGGCTCGGTTGAGGTCAGAGTTACTGTTTCCAGCCGCACCATCTGCAAATGATCCGAACACCTCGATCTCGGCAGCGATACCGCCCAAGCATACTGCAATCCAGTTCTCGTAATGCGCCCTGGTCTTTCGTTGCGGTGTTGGCGGCTCGTATTCGACGGAGCCCATTTCCCGATATTCGCCGTCGATCCGATACGACGAGATTTTGATCCCAGCAACGTGACTGTATCCGACCTCGGAACCGATGATCGCGTGACCCACCTCATGAACAGCAACGGATCGGATGTAGCCGTCGGGGAGCGGTGCCAACGGGCGTAATTGACCAACAATATGTTGAGCTCCGAGGTCTTCGTATTGCCGTCGCGCTAGTCGCCGCGCCCGCCTGACCAACTGCTCTATGTCCGCACCGGATTGTTCCTCTGTTGCCAGATCGAACTGCTCGGCTTGATCAGGCTCGAGTACGATACCGCTATGAAATTTCAAAATGGACCTACGCGATTGGGCGTCGGGCAGCGTGACCTCAATATGTCGGTCAAGCCGGCCCGGACGCCGAATGGCCGGGTCCAGCCGATCTGGAAAATTGCAGGCTCCGACTACGACGACACCCACGCGTCGCTCGAAGCCATCCAGTTGCTCCAGGAAGCCGGTCATCACGGCCCTCAGGTAGAGTCCGTTGCGATCCCTTTCGGAACGGTCACCGAACGTATCAACCTCATCAACGAAAAGGATAGAGGGCGCTTTCGCCTTGGCCTCAGCGAATGAAGCTCTCATCGCTTTCAGGTGCTCGTCGAGCGCTCCGGCCTCCTGCCATCTGGAAACCGACCCAAATATGATCGGCACCTGACAGGTATTCGCCAATGCGCTTGCGAACATGGTCTTTCCGACGCCGGGCGGCCCCGAAATCAAGACTCCGCCGTCAACGTCGCCCCATGGGATGACACCCGCCTTATAGTCGGTCAGGTCCTTTGCGAGATCGTATCCCCAGTCGATGAGGCCGCCATACCCATGCATATCCGACAGCGTCGGGCCACCTGGCTCTGTAGGCTTGGTGGTCGCGTTCGCGGACGGCCCGGGCTCTCGAAGCCTCCGCAATAATTGCAGAGACTTCAACGGATCGCGTCGCTCCTGGAAAGCCTTGTAGAGACGCGGCCAAGGTTCCGAGATCAGAATCTCTATGTCTCTCTGGGTTACAGGAAGGCCAGCACGCCGGAGTGCGGCTTCCGCATGGCGATCGGAACGAGCGCACAATGGAAAAACGGCGTCCGATAGCAGTTGCTCATCTTCTTTTAGCTCGTAGTCAAATGACGCGAAAAAGATCGCCTTTCCGTTCTGGAGCGCCTCCATCTGATCGCGGAAAGACTTTTCTTTCCACTCAAAGACATCCCAACCCACTTCGTCGGGCTTCCAGATTTCCCAAACGAAGTGGCGCGCTGCGTCGGCGTAGACGGGAAAATAGAAGTCTTCGTGCGCCTTTAGCGTGATGATGGAATTCAGCTTGGGCTTATTCCAGGCCCGCAATGTCGCCGCGATAGCGCAATAGGCCATGAATACTGGCATGGTGATAGCCGCACCGCGGGGATTAGTGGTTCGACGCCAAGGCACGCGGGTTCGCTTGCCGGATCGGTTGCTCGGCATTTGGTGTCTCCTAAAAGATGGAACTCGATACGGCTATCTATCCGGCGGTAATTCCCGCGCGCGATTTGCGCGCTGCTCCTGCATGATGGGTGGCACAGCGAGACTACATTGCGACGACCACAAAGGCTGAGGACGTGGCGTCTTCGTCACCGGCTGGAATTTCGAGGACGCAAACCTCCTTCAACTCGGTAGAGCGCGCCGCCCTTTTAAATCTGCGGCTGCGCTGGCGTGCCAAGGCGATACCAGCGAGAAAGGGTTCGCGCGATATGTCGTTCGTCATCGATATAAAAGAGTTCCGATGAAACCGACATTCTCCCGTCTGAAAGCTTTGGATGCCCCTGCACCATTCCAACGAGGCACGGAACATCTCTTCTGGCGGCTCTCCAGCGATCCAGGAATACGGGGATGTCGCAAGCGTTGGGATATGCTCCCGCTTCCAGATCGTCGACAAGGGACCTGAGCTTTTTAAGCAGGCGTTCGCGATCGCCACCAAGGTACACACCCTTCTCACTCATCGAATGCCTCCGTCTTCATAAAACATGATTCGGCGTCTTGAATAACCAACTCGTAACCGGAATGGAGCTTAATGTCCATCCAAAGAATCTTTTTGCGTCTTTAAAAGCGCTTTTTGACTCAATTTGACAACGCAAGAATTGAGCTGGTTTCTGCGTTCTATGAAGATGGTTGCAACTCCAGAGCAAATCGTTGCCGCGCGCGGATTGCTGCGCCTAAGTCAGAGCGAACTCGCCAAGTGCGCGGGTGTGTCGCGGACGTCGATTACGCGTATCGAAAAGGGTGACGATCCCAAAAACATTGCGTCACTCGCCAAGCTGCAAGCCGCCCTTGAAGAGAAAGGCATACTGTTTCTGCCAGAGACCGACATTGTCGGTGATGGAGTCCGCTTCTCGAAGCCTGAGGCTGAGAGACAGGTTTCTGTGGCTGGGTCCGACCGCGGAAGGGCTGCCGAAGAGACTGACAGCTAACCATCGCAGCACAAACGCCGGTCAGTCGGTCGGCTATGTTCTTTGCACGAAACCAGTGCGCAGATCCGGGTTATCGTTTCGAACTTCAGCCTGATGTAGCCAAACCGCATTCGGTCTTTCTAGCTTTGAAGGGAACATGCGCATGTCGTGGTCGCTTACTGCGACTGATCGTGGCTGACCATTTAACGGCCGTTTCGATGTCGATCTATTCCCCGCCCCTCTTATGCGAGGGATGTGGCTATGCGTAAAGCTTTGAAAACTCGCGACAAGGGAAAAAATTCTGATTCCGAAGGGCGGATTTCTTCCGAACGAAATGGGAGAAATTTTCCTGCCATAGCTGTCCGCCCTCGAACGAAAGCCCGGCAAGACCCAATCGTTCAAGAATACTAATGACAGATATAAGATCTATTCGTTTGATTGATGAATAGGTCGGATCCATATTGTTGCTTGGGGATTGCGATCTTTTGAGCATCTAAAGCCGAAAGGAACCTGGAAATGACAACGATCACCTATAGACATACAGACAGGGTGCAGAGCCCGTTTCCATCGGGTGGCAGCCACATGCCTTTTTTCTCCAAGATCGCGGATCGCTGGCAGCAATGGCGTTCGCTACGCGAGCTTGAGTCACTGTCCGATGATGTACGCAAGGACATGGGCTGGCCCGCCGCGAACGAAACCAACACTCCCAAGGCTATGCGATGATTGCGAATGATCGTAAAATCTGAAGGCGACACTCAACCCCAACGAGTGTCGCCTTTCGAACATTTGTGCATCTGGACGCGCATTCCAACTTAATCTTGATAATCAGTCCCATATATATTTGGTTGTTTCAGTAGATTGCTTGCACTCCTTCATCTGCTTTCTTCACCGCGGCATTTTTTGTAGCAAACGCAAATATTCCTTTGCGGCCGCGATTATCCATGCCAATGTCGCTAATAGACCATCGAGCCGACGTATTTGACGCAAGGAATACGCAATGGTCCTGGAGCATGGATTTTCACGATATGAGCAAGACTCCGATTAAGACGCGTTCCCTGGTTTTCTTCCTCGTTCCGCATTTCACCATGCTGCCGTTTTCCGCCGCGGTAGAGACATTGCGCATCGCCAACCGCATGCTGGGCTACCCCGCCTACACATGGCGTCTCGCCTCCACCGACGGCCAGAAGGTCTATTCCTCCAGCGGCATCGGCCTAGAGGTCAACTCAGCGCTCGCCGACGAACGCCGCTATCTCGGCGGCGAAAACCGCCCGAATATGGTGCTGGTCTGTTCCGGCATTTATGTCGAGGAATTCAACAACAAGTCGGTCAACGCCTGGCTGCGCGAGACCTATAATCGCGGCGTGGCTGTCGGCAGTCTCTGTACGGGTGCACATGTGCTTGCCCAGGCGGGCCTGCTGAATGGCAAGCGCTGCGCCATCCACTGGGAAAACCTCCCCGGCTTCTCTGAGACCTTCCCACAGGCCGAAGTCTATGCCGATCTCTACGAGGTCGACAGCAACATCTATACCTGTGCCGGCGGCACAGCTTCGCTCGACATGATGCTGAACCTGATCGGCCAGGACTTCGGCGAGAACCTTGTCAATCGCGTCTGCGAGCAGCAATTGACCGATCGCGTCCGCAGCCCGCATGACCGCCAGCGCCTGCCGTTGCGTGCGCGCTTGGGCGTGCAGAATGCCAAGGTACTGTCGATCATCGAGCTGATGGAAAGCAACCTCGCCGAGCCGTTGTCGCTGCTGGAAATTGCCGATGATGCCGGCCTGTCGCGACGCCAGATCGAACGCCTGTTCCGGCAGGAGATGGGTCGCTCGCCGGCCCGCTACTATCTCGAAATCCGGCTGGATCGCGCCCGGCACCTGCTCGTGCAATCCTCCATGCCGGTTGTCGAAGTGGCCGTCGCCTGCGGCTTCGTGTCCGCCTCGCATTTTTCCAAGTGTTATCGCGAACTCTACAACCGCTCGCCGCAGCAGGAGCGCGCCGAGCGCAAGCTGACCATGTCGACGAACCGCACCGGCATCGTCGTCTGAAAACAGCATCAATCAGCAGCGATTATCGATGCAAGCGGCCTATTCGGCCGCTTCTTCGGTCATCCTGAAGTCGGAATAGACCTGATTGCGGCCGTTATGCTTGGCCATGTAGAGAAACTGGTCGGCCGCGTTGAGATAGTTGTCGAAGGATTCGTAGCCGGCGATCTCGGCGACGCCGATCGATACGGTAACGGATAATTCCTCATCATCCGCGCTGACCTTCAAACCGGCGAGATCGATACGCACCTCGTCGCAAAGCATGGTTGCCGCGCGCGAATCCATTTCATTGAACAGAATGGCGAATTCTTCGCCGCCAAGGCGGGACAAAAGGCTCGTGGTGCCTTCGAACAGCGCATGGAGCCGACGAGCGACAGCCTTAAGCACGAGATCGCCGATTTCGTGACCGTAAGTGTCGTTTAGCTTCTTGAAATGGTCGATATCGAGAATGGCAACGGAACTGGGGCACTGTCGGCGCAGGCATTCATTCACCAGCCGCGGGGCGTGATCGTAAAAATACCGCCTGTTGTAAAGACCCGTCAGATAGTCGCTCGCCGCCGCCGCCCGCAATTGCTTGAGCTGCGTCAGCGTCTCGACATTCAAAGCAATGCGACATTGCAGCTCTTCCGGAACGAAAGGGCGGTAGATGAAGTCGCTGGCGCCGGCCTTGAGGAAGCTTGCCGACAACAACCGGTCGTTTGAAGAAGAGATGCCGATGATCCGCATCCTATCCGATCCATAGCGATGGCGGATGCGGCGCGTCAGTTCATGGCCGTTCATGTCGGGCATGTTGTAATCGGTGATGACAATTTCGATATCATCAAACTCTTCGAACGCCGCCAGAGCCTCGACGCCTGTGCTGGCCTCGGTAACCCTGAATTGTTGTGCCTGCAGGAGGTCTATGAGCATCTGCCTGGCCGATGGCAAATCATCGACAACCAGTACGCGTGTCGTCCGATTGGTGATGGCGCGCCGAACGGCCGCGACGAGATTGTCGAGAGCGAACTCGCTGTCCTTCAGGACATAGTCAACGACACTGCGCTCCATGATGCGATTGCGCGTCGCCGTATCGAAAGACGCCGTAAAGACGATGCTTGGTATCTGATGCTTGACGGCGACGTCCAGCGCCTCGCCATAGGCAGCGTCGGGCAGGTTTAGATCGATCACCGCCATGGTAAAGCCGCGGCCACCGTCCGCCAGCGCTTCGTTCAACATTTTCAACGAGGCGCAATGCGTGACGGCAAGACCGAGTTCGGTTTCAAATCGATGCGACAATACGGCGGAAAACATGCGCGAATCCTCGACCAGAAGTATCTTCTGGCTGCCAGTGCGATAGCTGCTGCCATCGCTGAGGGCTCCCACATGCAGTACCATTTCCCTTCAATTCCTCCCGTGCCATCCGGCACACGAAATACTCAGTCAGTCTCGCATCTGCTAAAACCGCCGATACACCTATCCTGAACAGGATTCGTGAAAAATTGGAACCGCAGATTGCAGACATTTGCATAAAAATGAATTTTCCTCACATTAGGTCGACGCCGCTACGCCGGCCTTGTGGTATTTCATGCTACTTCGCTGACACGCCGCGCTGATTGAATCTGAAGTAACGTGTCGAGATTCTGGTTTACGCGGCAGTAAAACTCCTCGTCGATGAATGGCCGCAGAATGAAATCATTGCCGCCAGCCTTGAGGAAGCGTGCCGAAAGAAGCCGATTGGTTGATGATGAGACGCCGATAATGCGCAACTGGTGCGAACCGGTCGCTGCGCGAATACGCCGCGTCAGCTCGAAGCCATCCATGTCGGGCATGTTGTAATCCGTGACCATCAGGCCGATGTCGCGATTGGCCTTCAGGATCTCCAACGCCTTGACGCCGCCTTCCGCGATACTGACGCGAAAATTGTAGCGTTTCAGCCGGCTGGACAACAGGGCCCGCGCCGTTGGACTGTCATCGACGATCAGAACATGATGGCGCTGGTTGGTGAGAAAGCGGCAGATCGATTCCGCCAGCAAATCGACGGCAAAAATATTATCCTTGAGGATGTAGTCGACGACATTCTTGGCGATCAACTCATCACGCGTGCCTTCCAGAAAGGTGCCCGTGAAAGCGATCGTCGGAATGGAGAGATCAAGCAGATAAGCCAGCGCTTCGCCCTTCTCGGCTCCCGGCAGGTTCATGTTTGAAATCGCCAGCTGGATCGGCTCCGACGACTTGTCATAAGCAAGCTGCAACTCCTCGAAATTGCGGCAGATTTCGACATCGATGTCCAGAAGCTCTCTCAGCCTGGCCCGGATCATCGAAGTAAAGAGATTGGAATCCTCAACAAGAAGAATACGCGATCCAGCAAGCGACGCGCCGGAATATTGCATCCCCGAAACACCCAGAAATGGCATAATAAAAACCTGCTTTTGAAATTGGCCCCTCTGTTATTGTTTCTAGAACAAAGCTTTTGAATATTTGTTAAGTCGACTGGTTTCCCAGAAATGAAGGAAACGGCCAGATATCGACGAGCATTTCGCCGGTCGGATAGGCGATACCCCAGTTTTCAAAAACTGGAATTGCAGAATAATACGCTTTGAAGCCTTCGACCGGGGCAGGTCCCTACTGCGCTGAACGAGGCGCAAGCGAACTGGGCCGCTTCGCATGGCCTCCGGCAAGGCGAACCCGCCGACCCCCGGCCCGTCCCCCGGCCCGTCCCCCTACTCGGCCGCCGTCCGGCCGCGACGGCGGGCGGCGCTCTTTGCCTCCTGAACCTGCTCCTCGCGCTGAGAAACGACAGGCTCTGCAATATCCTCGCGTTCCTCTTCAGGCCCGTCCGCGGAATCCGTCAATTTACTGCCGGCGGCATCCATCTGCCGGCTTCGCTTGCCATCGCGAACGATGTGCAATTCCTGATGCGGATAGGGAATGGAGATTCCCTCCTCGCGAAAACGCTTCAGGATCTGGATGCGTAGACTGTTGCGGATATCCATGCCGTCGGAAAGATCCGAAAGATAGAACCGCATCTCGAAATCAAGCGAGGACGGGCCGAAGCGCAGGAACTCCACATGCGGCTCCGGATTTCTCAACACCTTCGGGACGCCGCGCACCAAATCCAGCAGGATTTCCATCACCTTCTGCGGATCGGACTCGAAGCTGACGGATACTGGAATTTCCGAGCGCGCCAACCGGTTGCGGTGCGTCCAGTTGCCGACCGAGGCATTGATGAGCTCCGAATTCGGCACGATGATCGACTGTTTGCGGAAGGTTTCGATCTCGGTCGCACGCACCGAGATGCGCTTGACGATGCCTTCGGATGTGCCCGACACGATCCAGTCGCCGACCTTGAAGGGCCGCTCGACCAGGAGGATCAGGCCGGAGACGAAATTCGACACGATGTTCTGCAGGCCGAAACCGATGCCGACCGAGAGCGCGCTGGCAACGAGCGCCAGGCTGGACAGGTCGATGCCCGCGGCAGAAATGGCGATGATCGCAGCCACGGCGACGCCAAGATAGCCAATACCGGTCCTCACGGAGTTGCGGACACCCAGATCCACCTGACCGCGCGCCATGACATTGCTGTCGAGCCACCGCTGGAACCAGCGCGTAATCAGATAGCCGCCGGCAAACAAGAGGATGCCAGCGCAAATGCCAAGCAGCGATATCGATATGTTGCCGATGCGGATCTCGGTGAACAGCCGGTAGGCAATCAGTTCAAGATCCTGGATATGGAAACCCCAGGAGAGCAGGATCAAAGGGATGCCGGTCAAGAGTGCCACGGCATAGGTCGCAAGCCCGGCGATGAGGCCGCCCTGATCGAGCGCGACATCGCCAAGCTTGAGACGGTTTTCCAGAAGGCGCCCGATGATCGTCTCGGCAAAGACACCCTGCTTTGATACCGCCTTGCCGAGCTGGAAGCCGAGATACATGGTCGCGATGACGGCGCTTGTCACGATCATCTGCGTTGCCATGAAGCGAGCGAGGCCGACATAGCCGATGAACGATATGAAGATCACCAATGCGCCGAGAACGCGAAGGATGATCGCCATGCCGTGCGGCCAGCGTCGGCCCGGCGCATCGGGATCGCCGTTCTTGGCCAGCATCGGCGAGCCGAAGGACGCTGCAATCAGGATGAGGCCGATCAGCAGCGCGGCAAAGAAACTTTTCACCACGGTTACGACGACGGGCGATCCCATGGACTCGCTGATGCGGTCGAAGACATAATCCAGACCGTTGACCACGGCCATGGCCTGCAGGCACCAGCTCAACGAGCGCGCGCCCTTGTTCGACAATTTGACGAGACGCCAATGCGGCCTGAACGGCGCAAAAACGGCATTGGTCAGCCGCCCGACGAAATAGACGAGGCCGATAAAGCCGAAGAATGCACCCAGTATCGGAGCGATATCCGGCCGCAGCACATTGAAGTTCGAGAGAAAGAAGAAGGACGTGACCAGAAACGCAACCAATGACAGCGTTCGGATCAAAGTCGACCAGAAGGCAACCGAAAGGCGGCTGATATAGGGCGGGTTCTCGATAGCCTCGTCCTGCACATAATAGCGGCGGAACAGCCGGTAGCCGCCGAAGAGGAAAATCAAGGCCGCGCCGATCGACAGGCAGACGGCGGCCAGGAATGAGGCAAACTTGGCCTTCAGGACGAAGCCGATCCAGCTCGTCACCGCGTCACGGAATTCGACGCCCTCGTCGACGAGCGCCGACGCTGCATCCTGGAATGTCCCTGCGGAAACCTCCGTGCGCTTTAGCAATGTCTCGGTAAACAGCCTGCGCCGCGTCTCCATGAGCTGCATCGAAAGTCGATTGGTCTCCGCGGTCAGATTGTCGGCGTCGAGACTTACGGCGCTGATCTGCTTGCGCTCGGCATTGAGGCGGTCTCGCTCCTGCGTGACGATGACAGCCTCGGGCGGCTGCCCCTCCTTAGGCGCGGCGCCGAGCTGGGTCAGGCGCGCATCGATCTCGGCGGAACGGGGTTTCAACCTTGTCGAAATTGCCGCAACAGAGCGGTTGAGAACGTCTACCTGGCCGGAAAGCGCCACCAGTGCTTCGTCGTCCGCTCCGGCCTGCTTGGCACTGTCTTGGATGGAGCCGTATTCCTTCTTCGCCTTGTTAAGATCGGCAACGGCGGCATCCAGTAAGCCGTTGGCAAGCTGGGGCGGCTGCTCGGCTTGCTGGGGCGGTTGCGACGGCTGCTGATCCTGCGCAAAGGCATCCCTGCCCACGAGTGGCACGGCGGCCGTGGCAAGGCCCAATCCCAGCAGCAAAAGCGGCAGAAGACGCAGACGGAATTTCAGCGGGCGCAAGCAAAGCTCCTCGTCGCAAATAAAGTCATGGGAAACTGAACCAGAATCGCCATGGACATGAAGGACAGATTCGTCCTCTACTGTGATTGCAGATTTCATAGTCTCTACGCGTACGCCTTGTAAGACAAAGAAAGGCGACACAAAGGCGTTCCACACCTTATCGGGCCGGACATACCCAAGGCCGAAGATCGCCGTTCTGACTTTCCGAAGGCTACACCCAAAGACAGGCCCGGAGATAGGCTGAAGAATGCAGCCGGCAATGGGGACGGCCCTGCTCGTACCATTTCGCAGGAATAAGGATGAAGGCTGCGTCCCGACTACAGCCGCAACCGTGCCGATCGGCGTGTCCTGCGACAGCGACGTCTATTCCGGAAGGACGAAGCGGCCGATCTGTTCGTGAAAAATCTGAAAAGTCGGCTAGACCGCCTTGCACTGCGGATGGAAGCGCTCCGCCATAGTCTCCGCGGCCGCATAAGCCTGTGTGACGATTTCAGGCACGAGGTCGATGTCAGGAAGACTGCCGAGCCCTAGCGGACCTATCGCAAAAATTCCGTCGGTCGTTCGTCCATCGACAGCAAGCGCGCCCGTTGCTTCAACGGCAAGGCCGAGGCCAAGTTCGTCCGGCACGGCAAGGCCGGCATCGATCAGTTTGCGCAGCAGCGGCGCATCGAGATCGGGCGCCTGGCACCGACAGTCGATCACCTCATCCGCATAGAGCTGTTCGATTTCCTGCTGTCCGGCGGGCCTAAGTGTCAATCCGGTCGGCGTCCGCCGGATAAAGTGACCTCGCCGCAGCAACGTATTGCCCTCAGCCAGTTCCTGTTTCAGGCGAACATGCAACGCCTCGGGCAGTCGGTTGCGGTGGCTGTCATAGAGTGCCCGCAGATGGCGGTTGAACCGCTGCTTCTGACCGGCAGGCAACGCTCGCCAGAGCGAGCGCGCGTGCTTGCGCAGGCCGTTCATGACGGATTGCCAACTCTGGCCGTTCGCTTCTGCATCTTCGCAGGCCCTGCGGATGAAGCGGATGATTTCGCTCAGCTGATTGGGCATCCTGTCGGCGGGAAAGACGGGCTCGGCATTGTTGCGCGTATGGCTCTGCGGCAGGAATCCACGTCTGGAAACAATGGTGATCTGACCCGCATAGCCGCCGTCGCGCATCTGCAGCAACCTGTCGACGACGCGCAAGCCGCTGCCGAGCAGCACCGTATGCGGCCGAGACACCAGGCGGCGAGCACGGACTGCCGTTGGGATATTCACCGATTCACCGCTTTGCGATTCCTGGTCGGCAATGCCATAGCCGGTCGCCAGTACGACCATATCGAACGGTGCGTTGGCGGCACCCTCGCTTTCCACCAGAAAGCAGCTGCCGCGCAGGCGGCGAAGGCCTGTGACCATCTCGCCGCTGACCTGAACCGTCACGTCCCGCCGCGATGCAAAGGCTTCGGAAAAGCGCTGATAGACATAATCGCTGAAAATGCTCTTCGGAACGAAGATCTGCTGAAAGCCCGGTATGGCCGCCGGGACGGCGCTGCGGAAGGGAGCATTGCCGCACAGCCATTCATTGAAGTCGTCAGGATCTCCGGCTGAAACGGAAAGGTCGCGAACGCGGCTGTTGAGGATTTCGCTGCTGTGGCCGGACGCCAGGGCCTGCCCCCCGCTGACGCTGGAATTCGGATCGAAAAGCTGCAGGTGGAACGGGTTGCGCACCGTCTTCATCAGGGCGATCGCGATCATCATGCCCGAGAAGCCGCGGCCGATAACGGCGATACGGGGCATCGCGTAAGCCTGGGCCGCCGCATTTGCCTTGGCGGAAAAAAATCCCTGAACCGTCATATCAACTCCTGGGGCGAGAAGTGGTCGATCATGCCTTTCTCGGGCTTGCTCACTTTACGGCCTGCGAAACACAAACTCTGATTATGATGTTTGGCGGCCAGAGCGCTGCGGCTCATAAAACGCATGAAAGCCGCATCGGTTCTCAAAATTCAGCGCATCGCCTTCAGCCGGGAATACCTTCCCCTCACGAAGCAAGATGCGACACGCAGGCTCAAACCCGGATTCAAGAACCGGACACCTGCAACTGGCTACGCACACGGCTGCCCGTCAAAATAGTCAGGCAACGGAATTGTTCCCATTGTCTACTCATTTAGTCGTATATGAAAGCGTGAAAATGCGCCGTTAGCAAGCGCTTTCTTGCCTACCGACCCCGGGAACGGATCAGAGCGATGATACCATGACGCAGGAGGCGGCCTGCGGTCGCAGGCCTTTTTGCGATCTACCTTCTACGGTTTCGGCAAAGGAAGAGAATAGCTTATAGCCTTCCCGCCAACGGCCGAAGCCGCTTTCGATATTGATATGACCGGCGTCTCCGAGATCGTGAATCTCGCTTCCCCAGCAGGCAGCATACCGCCGGAGCGTAGCGAAATCCATGTAACGATCGTCACGGCTGCCGACAACGAGACTTCTGAACGGCAAGGGCCTGGTCGGCATCGCACCGAATTCGATAGCGCCGGGATGAAGCCTCTCGGTCCTCTCAAGATCACAGGGCGCCACCAGAAAGGCGCCCTTCACTCGCCTGGCAGCCGGCCGATCGGCCAGATGGGCGGCAAGCAGGCAGCCGAGACTGTGTGTGACGAGCCATGCCTGCCCCGCTCGCTCCAGCTCGTTTTCGAGTGCCTGCAGCCACTGAGACAATACCGGCCTCGACCACGAAGCCTGTCGCACGATGGTCGCGGAGGCATGATCACGCGTCCAATGACGTTGCCAATGGCCCTCGGCGGAACCGTTCAGGCCGGGAAGGATCAAGATGGCGCCCATGAGGATCTCCTGGATGCAGGCGGCCACGCCTTCCGGCCGCGTGCTTACAATTTCTCCATTTGCCGCCTATTATGCCGAAAGGCAGCATCCGAATAAGCAAAGAAAATCCATTGTATACTAGATCCATAGAAATTAAGATCTTACGGATTTGCCCTGCCTGAAGAACCGATCTGGCGCTGGCTGATGGAGTGATGGATGGGGACTGTTTCGCAGTTGCACGAACGCGTCAGGCCACCCGCGCATCGTATTCAAAGTGAAGAGGAAGCGCTCGAAATCGCGCGGTCGCTGGCCGTCGGCTTCGCGCTGCAGGCCAGCGATCGCGATATCAACCGTGTCCTGCCCTATGACGAAATCGAGACCCTCTCCCAGTCAGGCCTGTTCGGGATCTCCGTGCCGTCGGAACATGGTGGCATCGATATTTCCAACTCCGTCCTTGCCGAAATCATCGCCATCCTGGCAGGAGCCGATCCCTCCATCGCGCAGATTTTGCAAACCCATTTCCACGTGCTGGAAGCGGTGCGTACCGGCGGCAGTGAGGAGCAGAAGTCGTCCCTTTTTGCCAGGGTCATGGCCGGTGACCGTTTCGGCAGTGTTTCTTCCGATGCCGGCACAGGCGGAGCCGGTCAAAGTGATCTGCAACTGACACATGACGGGCTAGGCTACCGCCTGAACGGCCGGAGCTTCCATTCCGCCAGCGTTCTCTTCTCCGACTGGATCGTCATGTTCATCGCCGATGCCGTGGCCGTCGTGCCGAGGAATACCGAAGGCGTCCAGATCATCGACGACTGGGATGGTTTCGGCCAGCGCACCTCCGGAAACGGAACAACCATCCTGCACAACATCTATCTCAACGTTGACGCGGTACTTTCGCATCATGAAAAGCTTGAGCAGCCTTCCGTCATCGATTCCGTCGGCCAGCTCACCCATGCCGGCATCAATCTCGGCATAGCCCGATCGGCGTTCGCGACGACCATCGAGCTCATGCGCGCCCATCCCTCGACGGACAATAGCCTGAAGCATGCTGCGGATGATCCGCTTATTATCACCAGAGTGGGAGAGATTGCCGTTCTCATTGAAGCAGCAACGGCGATGGTGGAGCGCGCCGGCAGCAAGATCGATGCCGCCCAGATCAATCTCACCGAGGATCATGTGATCGATGCCGCGCTTTCCGTGGCGGCGGCACAGACCGTGACTGCGGAGATCGCCATGGAGGCGTCCAACACGCTGTTTGATCTCGCGGGCGCGTCCTCGGCACGCATCGGCCTCAATCTTGACCGCCACTGGCGCAATGCCCGCATTCATACGCTCCATGATCCGGCACGACGGACATACAATGCCGTCGGCAACTATCATCTGAACGGCATAAAGCCGCCAAAGAGCTCATCGCCCTGAACGTCGGCTGCGCTGGGTCCAATAAAAAGGAAACGGCCGAAGGGTTCAGCCGATATTCGAAGCGCGGTAGTCTTCCCGTTCCGGGATCTCGATTTGCGAGCCGCCAGCGACGAACTGTTCCAACGTCATGTTATCGAGAATCTCAGCAATCGCGTCGCGGACCTCCGTCATCGAGCGACGCACCTGACAGCGCTCCGGATCCGAACAGTCGTCACAAGCCTCATAGGCCGTGCGGCTGGCGCAGCGGATCGGGGCAAGCGGACCGTCCAATGTGCGAATGACATGACCGATGCGGATTTCCGAAGCCGAGCGCGACAGCGAATAACCGCCGCCGGGGCCCTTCTTCGAGCGAAGCACACCGGCATTGCGCAATTCGAGCAGGATGGTATCGAGAAACTTCTTCGGAATGTTGTTGCGTAACGCGATATCGTTGATGAACGCTGTTTCGCCCGGCCCAAGACGAGCCAGATCCACCAGCGCCTTCAATCCATATTTTCCTTTTTTCGTAAGCATCGCTATTCGCTTTACTGCAAAGTCGATTGTTGGGAACCCGGCTCGGTTCGATGGGGACTCAGCCGGCTGATCTTGTCATCAGAGATTGCGGAAGTAACCCCGCCACCCCGGACAAACAAGACAATAACTCACAAATTGTATAGTTTATATGAGTAAATTTAGGCAAATGTATCGCCGAAGCAACGATTTTGCGGCTTTTCTTGGATTTAGGCGGCGCTACTATCCAAATGTGCTCCGCCATGCCCATGTTCGTGCTCGGCAATTGCCGAAGCCACCTGCTCGGCAACGAGGACAGCATGCTCCACCACTTCAGGCAAACCCATGAGCTCACCGAAGGTTCCCCGCGCCAATGGACCCGAGATGAACAACGCCGGCACGATCGCACCGTTAGCGTCGAGCGCCCGCGATTGGATGTCGCAAGCAAGTCCGAGCCCCGTAGGATCCATCGCTAGATATCCGGCCGTCGCAAGACCCTCGATCCAGCCTTGCGACTGCAGGATCCCGCGATGGCCGGGACCGGTGGTAACAACGACGGCATCGAATTGCCTTTCGACACCTCGGTCGGAGCGGCTGAGGCGGAGCCTGCAATCGATGCCGCCGTCTGCGACCTCGATGGAAGCAACCGAAGCCGCGAGCACTTCAAGCCGGCCGGCATCAATCGCCTGTTTGCTGACAGCCTCCACCTGCGGCGCGACGCGAAAACGATGCACGTCCCAGAAGGGCCGCAAATGCCTGACGACACGCCTTCGCTCCTCGACGGATAGCGCCCGCCACAAATGCCGCCCCTGCGCCCGCACCTGATCGATGACCGCATGCCAGCTGCGCCCCTCGCCTTCCGCTTCCCGGATGGCCGCGCGCACATGCCGTAGGAGATCCAGCGCCGTCCGCGACGGGTGACTGACGAAATCGCCGAACAGGTCCTGTTTCACCCGCGCATGGCCGCGTGAACGCAATCCGCGACGGGATATGGCGGTAATGAGGCCCTTGTGACCGCGCAGCTGGAGAGAGGCGATGACATCGGCCGAGGTCAGGCCATTGCCAACCACCAGCACGCGATCATCAGCCCGGACAGCCGCGAGCGCATCCGGCCGCGTAGGATCGGGAACGAAGCGCGGATGATCGGCAAGCGCATCCTGCAGCAATTGCGGCGGCAGGGGCGAGGGATGACTGGTGGCGATGACGAGAATATCCGCGTCCACGCGCCGTCCTGCCTCGCCTGTAATCACCCAGCGGCGACCCGACCGTGAGATCCGTTCGACCCCTTGAGCGATATGGGTGAGACGCCCCTCCTCTACGAAGGGACGTATCATGCTGGAAATATAATTTCCGAAAACGGCACGACGAGGAAACAGGCTGCCATTCGCCGCGACCGCCGCCTCATCACCTGCCAGCGCGCCCTGCTCCTGCAGCCAGCGCTGAAAATGCTCGAGGTCGTCAGGCAGGAGGCTCATTTTGGCCGCCGGCACATTGATGCGGTGAGCGGGATCGCGCGTATCATAGGCAAGCCCCGCCCCCAGACGGTCACGGGGCTCGAAAATGAAAAGCTGGCCGGGCCGCAACAACCGGCGTTGCAGCAGATGGAAGGCAACTGCCGTTCCGGAAACCCCGCCGCCGATGATCGCGATGACTGGCAGATCACGCGCCTGATGATCAGAGCTAATGGTCATAGCCATCTCCTTCCGGATCGATCGGCTGCGCGAACTCGCCGCCTGCCGATCAATCGCAATTACCGTTACGAGTGAAAATATACTCTATAAATTTTATTGACAATAGGATCCCGAGACGAGCGCACGCTCCCCCTTGCAACCCGGACAGTGGAATTGGTGCAGATAAGCCTTTGCAAACAAGCGCTTATTTGTGCCTCGCACAACATTGTTTTTGCACTGCAAGATGTAAAAAACTTGGCATGCACCAAATAAAAGAACATACTAATAGTTGTTCTGGTTCGTATTCTCTGTGGGAGGAGAAATATCATGGAACTACTTCGTCTGCTCACCCCCTTCGACTATACGTTGATGCTGCTCCTGGCCGTCATCTTTGTATTCAGCTTGATGGAAGGCGGACATAAAAAGCATTGAGCGCACGCCATTAAGGCGGCGAGATTTGCCCCGCGGCAAGCGCATCCGGGTGATCGTGTTCGATATGACCGAATGATGAAACTCATCGAGTGGAAGAACTCCAGTTCCGCTGTCAAATTCGGGTGCTGCCCGACACCGGCTTCCTGTTAGACGCAATTACTCCCCGATTTCCCGCCATTGAAACCGGCCAAGCGCCCGGTTTCATTTCAACACTTCTCTCCAATGCAGCCTTGAATAGCAGCGCGTCGCTCTACTTACGCTTGAAATTATTACGCTGTAAAAAATAGAATTTCCCCCATCAAAGATCGGTTTTAGCGCCAGCCGACATGATGTTTTCGGCAAGCTTCACGCAAACGACTCCTGCGATACTCCACCTGCATCGGATTTTTTTGAATCAGCGGGGGATATACTTATGGGATACGATTGGGACGGCATAAAAACACGCAGGATGCGGAAGCTGAAATACGCGATTTCCTTTTTCCTCCTTACGATGTCTCTGAGCGCGCCAACCATATTCCTGCTACATTTCCGCTGACGCCTCCGCCTGCAGAAAGGCGGCCGCAACACCACAGAAATGCAGGCGAGCTCAATCCCGCAGTATTGCTCTTGAGCTTTCCATGGACCATTGAGATTCGCGTAAGCTGTTTGTTTCCAAGAATTTCGTTAACGCTTCCGACACTAGAATATGCCAAATTAGTGAAGCATGGTGCACGGGAGCCAATGCTATGACGACAGTCTCGCCTGATTCACCTGAAGGCAGAGCATCGACGCGAAAGCGGACGTTTTTTGGTGCCAAGATCATATTCAATGATGGACATTCGGTCTTCGATTGTACCGTCAGAAACCTGTCCGATACCGGTGCGATGATCCAAATCGAGAACCCGCTTTCCGCACCGAACTCCTTCCATTTGCAGCTCTCGGACAACAGGCTGTGGGCGTGCCAGGTGCGGTGGCGAAAAATCAACAGCATGGGCATTCAGTTCGTTTGAGGATAGGCACTGTTTTGCGCCATAACCGCCGCGCGGTGCCGCAGTCAAAGTCTCAACTCCGATCATATCCTGTGAGAGCATAGCCGGGTTCGACTTCAACTCGACCATCGGCATGAGGATCGATATCGGCGGAACCTCGCCGTTCTCACGCGTCATCGACTTGCAGCTCATCGGGCCATGAAGAGGCACATCGAACCGTTCCACCCACCCGATCCTCGCGGCAAGGACGAAAATCGTTAATTGCACACCACAAATCGCCGCGACACTTGTCATTCTTTATTGCGGGCCTGTGGTCCCGGGATTCTAAAATGCCCATCGTATAACTCCGGACGATGACGATGAGTGATAGACCGTGGCTTTTCCCTGTGTGTGTAATTTGCACACGTACCAATCAAACTCTGAAGGTCGGCACGACCCGGGAGGCTTGGAAGATGCTTCTCGATATGTGGCCTGTTGCAGACGGCCACAAGTTTCTTTCTGCCCTCAAGATCTGCATGGATGTCGAACACGGCATAGGACAGCCGGCTGACGCACGCGATGCCTTCATCGCAGCCGCAGAAGAGGCCGGCGTAGCCATCGACACGTGCAGCGCCTCATCGTCGATAGTAAGCACACGACGAAGCCGCTGGAGGAACGTCAGGTTGAGATCGCGGCCGCCGCTTCTATGAAAAAGAAGGGAACCTGAATTCAAAGCATCGGAAACCGATGTCGGCTTCCGTCCGCGAATAAATCAGCGCTTTCAAGGAGATAATGGTGGGTGATGTAGGGCTCGAACCTACGACCCGCTGATTAAGAGTCAGCTGCTCTACCAACTGAGCTAATCACCCGTACCGCTTGCTGGCGGCGTGACCGGGCATATAAATAGGATCGGTTTGATTGTCCAGCGGCCAGACGAATTTTCTTTGATTATTTGTCAAAATAATTTCAGAGACCGCCGAAAAGCCAGCAAAATCAAAGCTCAAGAATTCCGGACCCGACGCGCACGGCCTGGCCGCCGATGCGGGCGTTGGCGATCAGGCCGTCGTCGACATCGAGGTGGAGATGAATCAGCGAGGGCCGTCCCATCTCGATACCCTGCTCAATGATGATGGGATGATGCCCGTCCGGGAGCGCGTCGAATTGATTGATCGCGCCCGACAGCGCCGCCACTGCCGAACCCGTCGCCGGATCCTCGACGATACCCATTCCCACGGGAAACATGCGCGCATGGAACTTGGCGGCATGATTCACGCCACCGCGACAATAGATGAAGGCCGAGGCCAGCGCGCCATCGACGAAGGGAACCGTCTTCTCCCAAAGCTGCAGATCGAATTCCAACCGCTCCGCCGCGCCGACATCATGCACCGGCACCAGCAGGAAAGGTACGCCGGCGCTCCAGATGGACGGCACGTGATTCTCGAAGCCGATCTCGGTGATCTTCAGGCTGAGCGCATTGGCGATATCGGCCCTGTCGAGCGGCAGCAGGATCTGCTGCGATTTCCTCGGCAGGTCGAACTCGGCAAAGCTCGCCTTGTCCTGACGCAGCCTGATCGCGCAGCGTACCGGCCCGACCCGTTCGTCCAACACGGAAACGAGATCGATGTCGCCGCCATGCGTGGCATGGGCCTTCTCCGCAAGTGCGATGGCCGTGCCCACGGTGGGATGCCCGGCAAAGGGAAGTTCGCGACCAGGCGTGAATATTCGCAGACTGGCCGTATGCGCCGGATTCTGCGGCGGCAGCACGAACACCGTCTCGGAAAGGTTCATCTCCCTGGCGATGGCCTGCATCGTCTCGTCGCTCAAGCCCTCGGCATCGAAGATGATCGCAAGGGGATTGCCCGCCAGCTTCCTGTCGGTGAACACATCATAGACACTGTAGCTGCGCGCCAATCCGGCCTCCATCCAAGTTTCCAGACTTAACCATTCATACCGGCAAGCGACTCCAGCGCAAGCCCAAGCTATTCCGCTTCGCCGAAGAACCAGGCGAGAATAGGCAGCATCGCAACATTGTAACGATGCGCCGTGGGATCGGCCGAGCGGATTGCGATCGCGCCGTCGATCTCATCCTCCTCGGCGACCAACATATGCGCTTCGATCCGCCGCAGCATCTCCTCCGCGGTCCATGGGAAGCGGAAAACGCGAAAAAGCGTTACGGAACGGTTCGCATGTGTAGCATAATAGCCAGGCTCGGCGGCTGCCTCATTCAGATCCAGGCCAGTTTCTTCCAGAACCTCGCGGCGCATGTTACCCTCGACATCGCAATGCCCATCCACGATATCGTTTTCATCCATCGATCCGGCGGCGCAATAGACCTGGCCCGGATTGGCCGTATGCGGCGCCATGCGAATCGCGATGATCGCGCCGTCGGACGACACCGCCACCGCAAATGCAAAGACGTGAAAGCCGCCCCGCTCCCTCTGCTTGCGCCACCAGAGGAATGTGGAAAACGGCGTCACATAGGCTTCCCCCTTCACCACACCATCGGCAAGCGAAAGCCGATGCTGGAAGATCATGCGGCCATCAAAGAGCGCAGGGTTGGCGGCGATCTCCTTCATCCAGTTCTCTCTTGCCGCCTCCAATTCGCTCAGATGGAAAGGATGCTCGCCAGGCAGCACGGCGAGATCGATCCGGGAAACTGGAAACACTGTACTTTCCGGCGGCCAGCCAGCCATGTTGCTCTGCAATTTCGGGGCGGTCATACGAGATCCAATGTGATGACAACGGGGCAATGGTCGGATGCCTTCGGCCGGTCCCAGCCGACGCGCGGATAGCGCTCCACCTCCTGTCCCGGCGGAAATATGGTCCGGAAAGGCTGGCCCGAGCGGACAATGTCGGGGACGCGCGTAGCATTGGCGCGCGCCAGAGCGGGAGACAGCCAGATGTAATCGAGCTGACAGAGCCGTTGCTCCTGCGGCCCCCGCGCATGATAAAGCGTCCAGCGGTCGAGCTCCTCCCGACGATGCATGACATTTTCGATAAAGCCGTCGCGACTGAAAACGTCGAGCGCACTTTCTCCTTTTTCTGTTCGGTACTCGAAACTATAACCGGTGCGGCGCGTGCCGATGACGTCGATCCACTCCTGATAGTCGTTCATGTCGCCGCAGATAGCGAAGTTCTTGGTCGCCGTATGGCCGGCGCCGAACCGGTCTTCGATGATGCGGCGAACGGCCATCGTCTCGGCACGGCGTATCGGTATGGTCGCCCGGCGGCCATCGACGCCCTCCCGCGCCGGCCCCATCGATTTCAGATGCACTACATAAAGCGAAAAAGGTACGCCGCCGATATGGAGATGGAGTTCCAGGCAATCGCGCTTGAAGATCTTGTCTTCCGAATGAAGGCCAAGTTCCGCCAACTCGTCATTGAAAAGGCCGAAATCGCCATAAGTCACCATGGCGTGACTCTTGATGTCATTAAGCACGATCGGCTGGCCGTCACGCGTTTCCTCGCGCATCATCACGGCGACATCGATGCCACGGCTGTCATTGCCTTCGATCAGGAATTTTTGCCGATAGCCATTGCCGACCATGCGGTAGAGATAGCCATATTCGAATGCCTGCAGCGCCGCCATGTTGTCGACCTCCTGCAGGCAGATGATGTCGGCATCCGCGTCGGCAATCGCGAGCGCCGTCATCTGCCGGGTGTCGTCAGCCGCGGCGACCACGCGGGCAGCTTCCAGCTGCTGATAGACATTCTCGTTGCGGACATCGAAGAGCTGCAACACGCGATCCTGGCGCAACTGATTGCGAAAGCCGGTGTAATCAAAACGGGTCAGCAGGTTTTCGACATTGAAGGTCGCAAGGCGCAGGGACATGAAGCATTCCAATTTCTGAAGAAGACTGAGAGCCGGCTTATCCTGCTCGCATTAGCCGGCCTTGGCGGTGACCGTCGATTTGAACTTACCCATGAGATAGGGGCCGGAAAAAACAGGTGCATATTTCGGCGCCTCTCCCGGCTTCAGGCACGAAGGCAGGCAGGCGATTTCGGCAAACCAGTTCGGCTGATGGAAGAATGCCAGCGACTGCCGCCGCCGCATACCGCCCTCTTCCGGCGGCGGATTGACGACGCGGTGCACGGTCGAAACCCAACGATCATTGGTCCAAAGCGCCATCAGGTCGCCGATATTGATGACGAAAGCGCCCTCCACCGGCGGCACCGGCGTCCAGCGACCGTCAGGTGCAATGATCTCCAGCCCCTTGGAGCCCGGCTGCGGCAGCAGGATCGTCAGGCTGCCGTAATCGGTATGGGCGCCAGCACGCAGTTGGCCCGGCTGCGGCGGCACATGCTGCTCGGGATAGTTCAATGCCCTCAGCGCGCTGATCGGCGCGTCCACGTAAGTATCGAAGAAATGCTCGTCGAGACCGAGCGCCGTCGCAAACACCCTCATGATCCGCGCCGCCAGATCCTCCATGGAGCTATAATAGGCCTTCCATGCCTCCGTGAAACCCTCCGGTCCCTCGGGCCAGATCGTCGCGGCATAGCAGAAGCCGAGCGCCTCCGGATCGCTCATGCCTGATGGCACGGCGAGCGGACCGCCATTGAAGCTTTCCTTCAAGTCCGGCGGCGTGTCGACATTGCGCGATTTCGCGAGGGCTTCCGTGCCGGGGCCGAGATAACCGTAGGGATAGCCCGGATAGAGCGTCTTGGCTCGCTGCTTCGTCTCGGCAGGCAGATCGAAGAAACTGTGGGTCTTGTCCCAGACATTCGCAATCACCGCATCCGCGACGCCATGATTGGCAATCGCCAGGAAACCGGTCGAGCGGCATATCCGGTCCACCTCGGTCCCAAGACGTCTCTTGTCCTCGAGATGTGCCGCCTCGAAGGCGCCGAGATCGAAAATCGGGAAGCTCTGACTGGACATGCGCGACTCCCATTCGTGACATCGGTCAAATCAAGCATAGGCGGCGGCGGCGAACAACCATCTTGTCTCCCGCCGCACAATCAGAGCCTCCAGGCCGAGCGGATGGCGACGGGATAGACGTCACCCGCCTTTACCACCTCGCGGCTATAGGCCCTGAGCATCTGCCCGTCCGGCAACGAGAGCCGTATCGCGTAACGCTCGCCCTCATAGAGAACCGAAACGACCCGACAGGAAATGCCCTGCGCGTCGGCGATCACATCCTCCGGCCGCACAAGGATATCGGCATGCTCAGAGGCGCCCTCCTGTTCGTTCCAGATCTTCTTCAAGGCGGACCAATCGATGAGACGGGGCCGACCATCGGGCAGGATCAGCGACAGGATGGCGCCCTGCCCGACCAGGCTGCCGACCATCCGCCCTTCGGGCCGGGCATAGATCTCCGCCGGAGGCGCCACCTGCAATAGCCGCCCCTCGGACATGACGGCGACATCGGTCGCCAGCGCCATGGCTTCGCTCTGATCATGCGTCACGTAGACCATCGTGGCACCCGAGCGCTGATGAAATTCACGGAACGTCTCCTCCATTTCTTTCTTGAGATGACGGTCGAGATTGGCAAGCGGCTCATCGAGCAGCACGACGTCAGGCGATGTCACCAGGCAGCGCGCAAGCGCTACGCGCTGGCGCTGGCCGCCGGAGAGATCGGCGGGCCGGCGCTCGGCATAGTCGGCCAAACGCACCGTGGCGAGCGCTTCACGCACCTTCTCGCGGTAACGTTCGCCGGAGATGCCACGCACCTTCAGCGGGTAGCCGACATTGTCTGCGACGTTCATATGCGGCCAGAGCGCATAGGACTGAAATACCATCGCCATGTTGCGCCGCTCCGGCGGCAACATGTTCGCCGCATCCGCCAGCAATCGCTCGCCGAGATGGATGGAACCATCCGTCGGCTGTTCGAAGCCGGCTATCATTCTGAGCACGGTCGTCTTGCCGCAGCCGGAGGGGCCTAGCAGCGCCAGGAAACCGCCCTCGCGCACGTCGAGCGACAGTGCATTGACGGCGGCGCGGCCGCCCGTGCCGAAATCCTTGCAGAGGTGGTTGAGGATCAGCTTCGCCACGGCACCACTCCTTTCGGCAGGCGCTTGGCCATGACTTCGAGCAGCACCATCATGATCACGACCATGGCAATGACGATGACGGACATGGCAGAGGCAAGATCGGCGCTGCCGCCATCGTCGAGATTGTAGATGACGACGCCGAGCGTCTGCGTGCCCGCCGACCAGAGCAGCGCCGAAACCGTCAGCTCGTTGCAGGCAATGAGGAAAACCAGGATCACGGACGCGCCCGCCGCCGGCGCGATCAGTGGCACGATGATATCCGCAAGGCGGCGGAAGAAGCCGGCGCCCGAAAGACGCGCCGCCTCTTCCAGCGCCGGATCGAGCTGCAGGAAAGCACTCATGACCGGCTTCAAGCTGACGGCGAAGTAGGCGGAGAAATAGGCCAGCAGAATGATCCAGATCGTGCCGTAGAGCGTGACGTTGAGGATCGGCAGGGGTGCTGCAAACACCAGGATGAAGCAGACGGCGATGATGATGCCGGGGAGTGCGTAGGGTATCTCGATCAGGCCGCCGACGATGCGGCTCAGCATGTCCTTGCGCCGCGTCAGCGCATAGGCGGCAAGAATTGTCACCAGCAGGAGACCGAGCGCCGTCGTCGCGGCGAGAAACAGGGAATTGGAAAAGGCCGTGCGTGTCACCGTCTGCCGAAACAGGATTTCCACGAAGGCGTTCAGCGACGCCGTCTTGAACGTCAGCGGCACGCCATAGGCCGGCACCAACGCGCCTGCAACCAGCGCCAGAAAGGGCGCGACGAGCATAATGAACAGGATCGCCCAGAGCACCGGCACGGCAACATAACGCCAGCGGCCGAGCGAAAAGGCAGCGGACGCGCCGGAAAGGCCGATGACACGATAGTCCCGCCCTTTCAACGCCTTGGCCTGCACCGCAAGTCCCGCAACGGCGATGACGGCGATCATGGTCGAAAGCACGGCGATATCGCCGAAAGTCCGTGGGCCGAAATTGGAGAATTTCGTGAAGATGAGGGTCGACAGCGTATAGATCGAGGCGGGAATACCAAGGATCGCCGGAATGCCGAAATTGCCGATCGAGGAGACGAAGGCGATTGCCGCACCGGCAATGACGCCGGGCAGCGACAGAGGCAGGATGATATCCCTGAAGACGCGCAGGCCCGAGGCTCCCGAAAGCCTTGCCGCCTCAACGCCATCGCGTGGGAGTGCCATCAATCCGGCCCTGAGCGCCAGATAGACCAGCGGCGCATGCTGCACGCCGTAGAGAAGTGCGATGCCGCCGATGGAATAGAGCGGCTGCGGCGAGCCGAGCGGCGGCGCGATATGCAGCGCCTTCAGCAGCGGGCTCGACGGACCGGACATCTGCACCCAGGCAAGCGCCATCACCTGCGGCGGGATCATCATCGGCAGTACGAAGAGGAAGCTGAGCGCGCCCCTGCCCGGCATGTCGGTCAATGTCAGCAGGAATGCGAAGAGGCAGCCGAGAGCCACGGAAATGATCGTGCCCAGCACGGCCGTTTCGATCGTGTACCAGGTGGAGCGCCACAGCGCGGGATCGGTGATGAGCTCATAGGTGCCGCCGCGCAGCAGCGCCTCAATGCCAACCATCGCCAGCCGTGCCAGCGGCAGAACGCTAAGCAGCAGCACGACGGCAACAACAAAAGGAAACAGCCAGGCCGGCTGGCTGTTTCCCTTACGCACATATCCGTACATTTAAAATCCGGGCCGGATCACTTCGACTTGAAGTAGGTGGAGAAAGTCTTCAGGTCTTGATCCGTATTCTTGAGAGCAGCGGCGGCATTCAACGGCAAAAGCTTGATGCTGTCACGTGCCGGAAAACCTTCCGGTAGCGGCGTGCCGTTGCGGGCCGGAATATAGCCGAGCTTCAGGAAGCCTTCCTGGCCCTTTTCGGACAGGACGTAATCGACGAACTTCTTGGCGGCGTCGGCATGCTGCGTGCTGGCGAGGATGCCGACCGGCTCCGTCACGGCCGAAACGCCTTCGGTCGGGAAAACGAATTCCAGGGGTGCGCCTTTAGCCTTTTCGCGGATCGGCATGTAGTCGACGATCATGCCATAGGCCTTCTCGCCGGAGGCGACCGCCTTGAGCACTGCGCCGTTGCCGCCCGAAGCGATAGCGCCGTTGTCGGCAAGATTCTTGTAATAGTCCCAGCCCAGGCTGCCGACGCCGGCGAGCGTCTGTGCGTGAATGAGAGCGGCACCCGAAGCAAGCGGGCTCGGCATGGCGACAAGACCTTTCGCTTCCGGCTTGACCAGATCCTGCCAACTGGCCGGCTTCATCGAAGCGGCTGTGTTGTAGACGATGCCTGTGGTGATCAGCTTGGTGGAATAATAGTAGCCATCGGCATCGTAGAGCGACGCGTCGTAGTTCGCGGCTTCCGGCGACTTGTAGGCCAGCAGCTTGCCGGCTTCCTTCAGGCGCTCCAGCGTCACCGTGTCGGCAATCAGGAGAACATCGGCAGCGGGAGCGCCGGCCTGCATTTCCGCCTGCAACTTGGCGATGATCTGCGGCGTGCCGTCACGAACCCAATCGACCTTGATGCCCGGATTGGCAGCCATGAAACCATCGACGGTCGCCTGCGCGTCGGCGTTCGGCTGGCTGGTATAGAGGACGAGGTCGGCGGCGGTGGCGGCGCCGGAGAAAAGAGCGACGGCCAGCAGGCCGGCGAAGGCGGAAACAAAGGTCTTCATAAGACGTCCTCGGCTAGGTTGTAGGAAGGTTCCTTAGACGTGCGGCTTAACATGATTGTGACAGTTGAATTTGAAGAAGATGCGTTTCATATGATGATTAAACCTTGACCGTCGGCGCCTCACGCTATTTCTTGGCACTCGAATTTCAGATGGGATCCGGGAGGACATATCCATGGAATATCGCCTGCTTGGCCGCTCCGGCCTCAAAGTTTCCACCATCACCATGGGCACGATGACCTTCGGCGGGGTCGGCTGGGCAAAGACCGTCGGCGATCTCGGCGTCAAGGATGCAAAGAAGCTCGTGGACATGTGCGTCGATGCCGGCGTCAACCTGCTGGACACGGCCGATGTCTACTCGCAGGGCGCCTCGGAGGAAATCCTCGGCGAGATCATCGGCGGCCCGCGCAAGGACGGCGTGCTCATCGCCACCAAGGCCCGCTTTCCGATGGGGCCTGGTGTCAACGATGTCGGCTCTTCCCGCCAGCATCTGATCCAGGCTTGCGAGGCAAGCTTGAAGCGCATGAAGACCGATGTCATCGACCTTTACCAGCTGCATGAATGGGACGGTCAGACACCGCTGGAAGAGACGATGGAAGCGCTCGATACATTGGTTCGCCAGGGCAAGATCCGCTACATCGGCTGCTCGAACTTTTCCGGCTGGCACATCATGAAGGCGCTTGGCGTCAGCGAGCGTGACAAGCGCGAACGTTTCGTCAGCCAGCAGATCCACTATACGCTGGAGGCTCGCGACGCCGAAAACGAGCTGGTTCCGATCAGCATCGACCAAGGCCTCGGCATCCTCGTCTGGAGCCCGATCGCCGGCGGGCTGCTGTCGGGCAAGCATCGCCGCAACCAGGCAACGCCTGAAGGCACGCGCCAGTTCGCCGGCTGGACGGAACCGCCGATCCGCGATGAGAACCGCCTGTGGAATATCGTCGATACGCTGGTGGAGATTGCCGATGGCCGCGGCGTCTCGGCCGCACAGGTAGCGCTCGCCTGGCTGATCGGTCGCAAGGGCGTGACCTCGGTCATCATCGGCGGCCGCACGAAAGCCCAGTTCCAGGACAATCTCGCCAGCGCCGAACTGAAGCTAACCGATGAAGAACGCAAGCGTCTTGATGATGTCAGCCTGCCGCCGCTGATGTATCCCTATTGGCATCAGCGCAACACCGCCAGCGACCGTCTGAGCGAGGCCGACCTTTCGCTGATCGACCCACATCTGGCGAAGTAAGAAGCTGCGTCTCCCCCTCGGGGAGAAGGTGCCCAAAGGGCGGATGAGGAGGTGGCGCGGCACATTCAGTGTCCACCATAACGGTGCGATGCCCCCTCAACCGACGCCACTTCGACAAGCTCCGGAGCCCATCCTTCTCCCCATCGGGGAGAAGGTAAATCAGGCGGCCAATGCCCCGATCTCGCCTGATATCAACTTGCCGAGCCGCGAAATGCCCTCTTCGATCATCTCGTCATTGGCGCAGGAGAAGCTGACGCGGAATGTATTCGCACCAGTGCCGTCGGCGAAGAAGGCCTGACCGGGAACGAAGGCAACCTTCGCGGTTTCGAGCGATCTTGCCAGCAGCTTGGCGCCATCCATGCCCTTCGGCAGGGTGACCCACACGAACATGCCGCCCTGCGGCTTCGTCCAGCTCGTACCTTCAGGCATATACTTCGCAAGCGCCGCCAGCATGCAGTCGCGACGGTGGCTATAGGTCTTGCGGACCTTGGCAACCTGCGCATCAAAACCGCGTTCGGCGACCTGATGGATGGCGATCTGGTTGATCGTCGAGGAATGCAGGTCCGCCGCCTGCTTCATCAGCACCAGCTTGCGGATGACGGGCGCATTGGCAACGACGAAACCGACGCGAAGACCCGGCGCCAAGGTCTTGGAAAAGCTGCCGCAATAGATCGTCCGCGTGTCGTTGATATTCCCCTTGCGCGCGATCTCCAGCGCCAGGATCGGCGGGATCGCCTCACCATCGTAGCGCAGCGATTGATAGGCGGCGTCTTCGATGATGGCGATATCGAGCTCGTCGGCGAGGTCGATGAGTTTCTCGCGGGCAACCAGATCGACCGTTTCACCGGTCGGATTGGCAAAATCAGCCGAGAGATAGGCGAATTTGACTCTGCCTCCGGCCTTCGTGGCAGCGGCGCTATAGGAATCCGGCGTCCGGTTGCCGTTCGGCGTCAGCTGGTCATAGGTCGGCTCGTAAGCATTGAAGGCCTGCAGCGCGCCGAGATAGGTCGGCGCTGTCACAAGCGCCGTATCCTTCGGCGACAGAAAGAGCTTACCGAGATAATCGAGCCCCTGCTGCGAGCCGGAGACGATGAAGACGTTATCGAGTTCGCAGGGAACGCCGAGCACCTTCATCTGGCCAACCAGCCATTCGCGCAGTGGTTTGTAGCCTTCGCTGACTGAATATTGCAGGGCGGCATTGACGGTCGGGCCAGAAAAAATATCGGCATAGGCCTGCTTGAACTCTTGATCCGGAAACAGCGCAGGGTCGGGAATCCCACCGGCAAACGAGATGATATCCGGCCGCTCCAGCAGCTTCAGCAATTCGCGGATTTCGGAGGCGCGCATACGGCTCGAACGCGTCGCAAAGATATTTTCCCAATTCAACATGGGGCTTCCTCGTAATTTTTGGTCTTTCCGGCACAAGATCACGCAACAAAAGATAAGTCAACAATACTGACCTAATTTGTTTTCATTGCCTCTCAGAATCGCAATCTTTCCTGATAGGAATGAGCTTCTGAACCCGAGTAACAGAGTCAAAAGAGATCATGAGCACGGATCCGACAACATCGTTTTACGCCGACAACGCCGCCCTCTATGCCGCGCGTAAACGCAATCTTCCGAGAAGCCGACTCGACGCGTTTCTTGCCGCCCTTCCGGCCGGAGCGTCTATCCTTGAGCTGGGATGCGGAGCCGGTCAGGATGCGGCCTACATGCTATCGCGTGGCTTCGACATCACGCCGACAGACGGTTCGGCAGAACTCGCCAATGAGGCTGAAAAGCTAATTGGCAGACCCGTCCGGATCATGCGGTTCGAGACCCTGGACGCCAGTGCCGCTTTTGACGGCATATGGGCGGAGGCCAGCCTCCTTCATGTACCGCGATCGGACCTCCCAAATATCTTCGATCGGATTCTGCGTGCTTTGAAGGACGGCGGCATCTTCCATAGCAGCTTCAAGGCCGGCGCTGCTGAGGGGCACGACACGCTCGGCCGCTACTACAATTATCCTTCGGCCGAATGGCTGAGGGCTCTTCTGAATGAAGGCGGATGGAGAGATGTAGCGATAACCGAAGCCGATGGAGGTGGCTTCGACGGCAAGCCGACGAAATGGCTCTATGTTAGCGTACGGAAATAGAAATCGGTCTGAACTTAGTTGTTGCTCTCATCGCCCCAAGCGGCTTGGAGTTGGCTCTGTTGACCCAAGCAAAACTTGCCCTGCCAGCTACTCCAAACCTGCGTTAACGGCAGGGCATCGCACGCAAAAGGGCCAAAGCAGCCTCAATGGAATCGATGCGCCACATATCTCTATCGGCTACATTGTCGACAACCGCCACTATGGCAGCTTGCAATCCATCGCCGCAAAGCCAATCGGCGATCGTCCGCCTTGTCGCCAAATCAAGATCTTCCCAAAAAGAGCGACCATATGGCAGCCCGTCCGACCGACTGATGACGTCAGCGAGTTGAAGGGCAGAATTCGGTGTCAGATTGGACAGCCATGACTTCAGAACAGAATCAATATCCTTTTCGAGACGAATTACGCAGGCGAACCAATTCGTCGCATCGAACTCGTCTGGATGCTGCAATCGTGCCCAGTGCCACGACGCGCGATAAACGTTCTCGATCGCAGAACGCTCTGACACTGGCCATCTACGCCAGTTAGCATATTCCAGCTTCGACAAGATTATCAGCGGATCAAAGCCTGGCTCACTCGGGGTCAAAAAAGCGTGCTGCAGAATGCGCGGCAGATAATGTCTGTATTCCTTGACTCCCCCAACGGTGGTCATGGCGCTCGTGGCGTAGCCACTCAGAGCGTTCCCACTTAAGTTCGCTAAAGGTGCAGAACGCAATTCGAGCAAAATCTTCTCCGCGTCAAGCAATGGCGACGCATCCAGAATTTCAGGAGATGGATATTCAGCAAATGCTGCATAGGCTGCCTGCCAATATCCATGGAGCTTGGTCGCCGCTCGAGCCAAATTGGTTTCATCGGAGTTCATATACAACCCTATAGCGAATTCGCGAATAGCTCGCCAGCCCGGATTAGGTCGCAGAAAATGAAAGGCCGAGGAAGTTTCCCTCCTCGGCCCCGCTTTCAATGCTTCATCGTACGGAAAGCTTAGTTGACGCTCTTGTCGACCAGCTTGTTCTTGCCGATCCAGGGCATCATGCCGCGCAGCTTGGCGCCGACTTCCTCGATCTGGTGGCTGTCGTTGTTGCGGCGGATGCCCTTGAAGCGGGCAGCACCCGAACGGTATTCCTGCATCCACTCGGAGGTGAACTTGCCGGTCTGGATGTCTTTCAGGACGCGCTTCATCTCAGCCTTGGTCTCTTCAGTGATGATGCGCGGGCCAGTGACGTATTCGCCCCATTCGGCCGTGTTCGAGATCGAATAGTTCATGTTGGCGATGCCGCCTTCATAGATCAGGTCGACGATCAGCTTCACTTCGTGCAGGCACTCGAAATAGGCCATTTCCGGAGCGTAACCGGCTTCGACCAGCGTTTCGAAACCAGCGCGAATGAGTTCGACGAGACCGCCGCAAAGAACGACCTGTTCGCCGAAGAGGTCGGTTTCGCACTCTTCGCGGAAGTTGGTTTCGATGATGCCCGAACGGCCACCGCCGACGCCGCAAGCGTAGGAGAGAGCGAGTTCAAGCGCATTGCCGGAAGCATTCTGGTGAACGGCAACGAGGCAGGGAACGCCGCCGCCCTTCTGGTATTCGCCGCGAACCGTGTGGCCCGGGCCCTTCGGCGCGATCATGACGACGTCGACCGAAGCCTTCGGCTCGATGAGGCCGAAATGGACATTGAGGCCGTGAGCGAAAGCGATTGCAGCGCCGTCGCGGATGTTCGGAGCGATGTCGGCCTTGTAGATGTCGGCCTGCAGCTCGTCCGGGGTCGCCATCATCATCAGGTCGGCCCATGCGGCAGCTTCGGCAACGGTCATGACCTTGAAGCCATCGGCTTCAGCCTTCTTGATGGTCGGCGAACCGGCCTTCAGCGCAATCACAAGGTTCTGAGCGCCGCTGTCCTTGAGGTTCAGCGCATGAGCGCGGCCCTGGGAACCGTAGCCGATGACGGCGACCTTCTTCGACTTGATGAGGTTGAGATCGGCATCACGATCGTAATAGACGCGCATTGTTTGTCCTTCCCTTTGCTTGTCTGGGTATAATTTCGATGTCTCAGACGGTCGCCGCTGCTTCCGCCAAAACCTTTTCCGTGCCGTAAAGCTTGAGGAAGGCTGTAACAGCCCTCTCCGCCTGACGGCTGGAATCCTTCAAACCGGGCTCGCCGAGCAGCATGCGGACATGCAGATCGGAAACGATGAGCCCGTAAAGCGTGTGATATGCCTCGTCGGCATCGGTGAAACGGAGCAGCCCTGCCCGCTTACCAGCGTCGATCAAGCCGCTGGCGCGGCGGTCGATCTGCCGGCGGCCGCGCTCCAGCAAAAGCTTGCCGAGCTTCGAGCCATCGCGGTTAGACTGGCCGATCGCCAGGCGGTTCAGCGCCAGCGAGACATCGCCCGCCAGAACTTCCAGCAGATCGCGGGCGAAGACAACGAGATGATCATGCAGGCTCGACACCGTCAGCCGCTCGCCGTTGCGCTCGAAGGTGCGCACCTTGCTCGCCTGATAGGCGATCATCGCCGACAGCAGACCGTCACGGTCGCCGAACCATTTATAGAGACTTTCCTTCGAGCAATTGGCGGCGCGTGCGACGCCCGAGGTCGTCAGCGCCTTTTCGCCGCCGTCGACGAGCAGACGCAGCGCCTGCTCCAGAACGGCGTTCTGGCGCGGCGAAAACTCGCTCGACTGTCCTACTTCGCTCAGCACGATGGCCACTCCCAAATGCGTACCGTACGGTACGGTTCGTGCCGCGTTATGCAGCACGCCGAAGCGGTCGTCAAGCGGAATTCGTTGCTGCACTGCGCCAAAAATCGGAGCGCGCTTGTCATGGCCGGCGCGTGGCGGATAGAGCTTACCGGCACATCCGTTTCCTTTCGAGATCCTTTGATGAAAGCCGCGTTCAACCTTCATTTCGAGACGTCACCTCACCGCTTCCCGGCTGGCAGCGGCATGGGCGGAAGCAAACAGCGGGCACCTACCCGCATTGTCGGGATCTGCCTTGTGCTCGGCCTGTTTCCCCTTCCCCTGTTTCCCCTTACAGTGTCGGCTCATGCAACGACAAAGCCGCTTACCGGACCCGACGGACATTATTGCGGCAAGCTTCTATCTAGTGGGTTGCTGGTGGATGTCGAGACTTCGCTACAGGCCGACCCAAAGGGCCACATATCGGGGACCTATCGTTTCGATGATGACGGCAATACAACGGCCGGCACCTTGTCGGAAATCGGGACGGCGCACGGCACCGTACGAACGCTGCATTGGTCCGACAAATATGGAATGGGTTCGCTGACGATCCGGTTCGATGCCGGCTACGGTCGTTTCGAGGGTCTGTGGGGACCTCAGGATGCCGTTCCCAGCTACACTTGGAACGGCGGCAATTGTGGCGCACCCATCAGCTAGGCCTATTCGGCCGCTACAGCATTATTGCGCATGGCCTCGACATCCTTGAGCGGCGGCAGGCCGTAAAGGCGGCTGTACTCGCGGCTGAATTGCGAGGGGCTCTGATAACCGACGCGATGGCCGGCCGAGCCGACGTCGAGCTGCTCGACGATCATCAGGCGACGCGCTTCGTGCAAGCGAAGCTGCTTCTGATACTGCATCGGCGACATGGCGGTGACAGCCTTGAAATGATGGTGCAGTGACGAAACGCTCATGCCGACACGCTCAGCCAGTTCCTCGATGCGCAACGGCTGCTCGAAATTGCCACGAAGCCAGGCAACGGCACGCGCCACCCGGTTGCTCTGGCTTTCCGCCATCGCGACCTGCAGCAGCCGGGGACCGTTCGGCCCGGTGAGCAGGCGATAAAGGATCTCCTGCTCGATCAATGGCGCCATGGCCGAAATATCCTCGGGCTGATCGAGCAATCTGAGCAGCCGCAACGAGGCATCGAGCAATTCTGGCGACGCCGCATTGACCGCAAGCCCACGCAAGGGCTCCGCCGTCACCGCTTGGCGTGGAACGTTGACGCGCGACAAAAGCTCCTTCAGGCGCTCACCGTCCAGCGCCATGCTAAAACAGAGATACGGCGTGTCACTGCCGACATTGGTTACCTGGCTCGATACGGGCAGGTCGAGGGCGGTCAAAATATACTCGCCGACACCGTAATGGTACGTATCAGCGCCAACAGTCAAAGTCTTCCGCCCCTGGACCACAATGGCGTAGCAAGGCCGATAAGCCCCATGCTGCCATACTGTCGCAGCCGACTGCCGGTATAGGTTGAGACCATCTATCGGCGTGCGGTATTCTCCGTCCTCCGTGGCGAAACGGGCAATGATGGATGCGAGTTCCTGATTGGGATTAAAGGGAAGTGTCATTCGCAACCAACTGTTTTAGAGTAGATATCAAGACGTATCTAGGTAACAGAAGCCCGCTGCGAAAGGGCAGCTGCGCATTTAGATTCGCAGGATCGTACATAAAGCTTGCAGGATCGCTCTAACGCTCCGGTCCGCTCCCGATGCATAGTGCGCCATCCCAATTCCACTCCCACCCCATCCGAAAAACAAGGAAGTCTCCCATGCCTATCGCAAAGGGTTATGCTGCCACCGACGCGTCGAAGCCGCTCACGCCGTTCACCTTCGAACGCCGCGAGCCGAACGACGACGATGTCGCGATCTCCGTCAAATATTGTGGTGTCTGCCATTCCGACATCCACCAGGCCCGCAATGAATGGGGCTTCTCCAAGTACCCGATGGTGCCGGGCCACGAAGTTGCCGGCATCGTGACTGCCGTCGGCTCCAAGGTGACGAAATTCAAGGTCGGCGACCGCGTCGGCGTCGGCTGCTTCGTCGATTCCTGCACGACCTGCGCCACGCGCGACCTGGATTACGAACACTACATGCCTGGCCTCGTCCAGACCTATAACGACGTCGAAGCCGACGGCAAGACGCCGACTTTCGGCGGCTATTCCGACTCGATCGTCGTCAAGGAAGGCTATGTCCTCTCCTTCCCGGAGAATATCCCGCTCGACGCAGGTGCGCCACTCCTCTGCGCCGGCATCACGCTCTATTCGCCGCTGCGTCATTGGAAGGCAGGTCCGGGCAAGAAGGTCGCGATCGTCGGCATGGGCGGCCTCGGTCACATGGGGGTGAAGCTGGCGCATGCCATGGGCGCTGACGTGACGGTTCTGAGCCAAACGCTGTCGAAGAAGGAAGACGGCCTCAAGCTCGGCGCTGACCACTACTACGCCACTAGCGATGCCGAAACCTTTACCAAACTTGCAGGCAGCTTCGACCTTATCCTCAATACGGTCGGCACCGCCATCGACTGGAATGCCTACCTGAATCTCCTGAAATACGACGGCAGCATGGTGCTGCTCGGCGTTCCGGAACATGCCGTCCCGGTCCATGCCTTCTCGCTGATCCCTGGCCGTCGCAGCCTTTCCGGCTCGATGATCGGCTCGATCAAGGAAACCCAGGAAATGCTCGATTTCTGCGGCAAGCACAACATTGTCTCGGAGATCGAGGTGATCAATATCGATCAGGTCAACGAAGCCTATGAGCGCGTCCTGAAGAGCGACGTCCGCTACCGCTTCGTCATCGACATCGCATCGTTGGCCTAAGCGTCACGGCGCAACGGCTTATAAGAAAGGGCAGCCACTGTGGCTGCCCTTTTTCATTCCTCGCGCATGGTTTCCTTCTGCGTGATCAGCCGGGCGCTGTGCTGCCGGCTGATATAGATCCACAGCCAGCTCCAGGCGACCGCGATGCGCCAGCGGGTGCCGATCAGGAAATAGATGTGGGCAAGGCCCCAGACCCACCAGGCGAGCCATCCCCTGAGCTTGATCCAGCCGAAATCGATGATCGCGGCACTCTTGCCGATCGTTGCAAGGCTGCCCTGATGCCGATAGCGAAACGGCCCGGGTGCCGGCTTGCCCGCCAGCTTCGCCTTGATGACCTTGGCGACATAACCTCCCTGCTGCTTGGCGGCCGGAGCGATCCCCGGCACCGGACTGCCATCCTCGCGCAGGACGGATGCGGTATCGCCGATGACAAAGATATCTTCCTTGCCCGGCGCCCGCAGCTCCTTGTCAACAACGGCGCGACCGGCGCGGTCGGCCGGGATATCCAGCCATTTCGCCGCCGGCGACGCTTCGACACCCGCCGCCCAGACGATTGTGCGGCATGGCACGAAGCTATCGCCGATCGTCACCCCTTCCGCACTGCAGGAGGTGACAGGTTTGCCGAAGCGGATGTCGACGCCGAGCGCCTCCAGCGCCTTGAGAGCATAGGCGGACAGGTCTTCGGCGAAGGCCGCCAGCACCCGCGGCCCGGCTTCCACCAGGATGATCCTTGCCTTGCTGGTGTCGATGTTGCGGAATTCCTTCGGCAGCGTCGTCCTTGCCAGTTCCGAGATGATGCCGGCCAGCTCGACGCCCGTGGGACCCGCGCCGACGATGGTGAAGGTCAGGAGCGCGTCGCGCACCGCCGGGTCGCTCTCCAGTTCCGCCTGCTCGAAGGCCAGCAGGACGCGGCGGCGGATGGTCGTCGCATCCTCCAGCGTTTTCAGGCCGGGCGCCACCGGCTCCCATTCGTCATGGCCGAAATAGGCGTGGGTCGCCCCCGTCGCCAGAACCAGCGTATCGTAGGCAATGGTCTGGCCGCCCTTCAGCAGCACCTGATGCGCCTCGCTGTCGACGCCGACGACCTCAGCCAGCAACGTCGTCACCTCGGGCCGATCCCTGAAGAAGCTGCGGATCGGCCAGGCGATTTCGGAGGTGGCAAGCAAGGTGGTCGCGACCTGATAGAGAAGCGGCTGAAACAGATGGTGGTTGCGTCGATCGATCAGCGTGATGCGGACAGGCGCACCCTTCAGATCATTGGCGAGTTGCAAACCGCCAAAACCGCCCCCGACGATGACAACGTGATAATCCTGCATGGCGACCCCTCATGTCTACGGTTCATCGAAAACGTAGAGTTGCGAAGGATGAGCGGCAATCATCTTTTATGCATGGCACCCCTGCGGCCGCCAGCTGTGATACAAGTTAAGATGGTTTCGTCGACTGCGCTTGTTGGATGAGACTGAATGTTTCACGCGCCTCGGTGATACCAAGAAATTGAGGAGCATTTGAAAGCGCGGGAGTCCAGGCGCTTATGCCGTTGCGGCGGCCATAGCCAACTTGGGCATCGCTTCCAAAGCTGATTGTCCCCGTGCCATCGCCTCTCTGACCCAAATCAAGAGCCGGCAACCTCTGCAACGGCAAGGTCAGAAGCTTGGAAAACCAGCCTTCGCGCAAGATTATTATGCGCTGATCGCTGACCGCATACTGTGTCCTGGCGCGAACAAACGCATCCAGCGCAAAACGGCCAATGATGAGGTACAGGCCAATTAATATAAACGGCACGCCCCATAATCTAAAAAAGAGCGGAGCATTGGCCTGGCGCATGGCCATACTTTCCCAGAAGACTGCAAAACCGCCCCATATGAGCGAAAACGGCACTTGCAGCATGTCTTTCTTGCTAAACATGAGGCCTTGTTTCGGCCGGCCTAGCCACAACAACTTTTCACCGGGCAGAAAGTAGTTTTGAATATCTGCATTGCTCATTGCGAATTGCCTCCACGGCCATAACCACGAATGTGATTGTACAACCCAAAAGCACTTGCTCCCCATGACACCTTTAACAAGGTGATATGCAAAATCAGCACGTGATTGTGGCGAACTTACTGCGCATAGCCGACGGGAACGGAAGCACCGCTTTTCAGCTCTTCCATCGAGATTGACGCCGAAACATCGAACAGCTCGACCCTGCGCACAAGCTGCTTGTAGACGACGTCGTAGTGCTCGACACGGGGCAGAACGATCTTCAGAATGTAGTCGTAGTTGCCGGTCAGCCGATGCGCCTCGACGATCTCGGGAATGTCGCCGATCGCCTTGCGGAACGTCTCTATCCATTCGTCGGCGTGATGCGCTGTTTTGATCATAGCATAGACCGTCGTCGGTACGCCCATCTTCTCGCGGTCGAGCACGACGATGCGCCTGGCGATGTGGCCGCTCTCCTCCAGCCGCTGGATGCGACGCGAACAGGCAGAGACTGATAGAGCCACGCGATCGGCGAGTTCCGTCACCGATATGCCGGCATCCGCCTGCAAAAATTCCAGAATCTTTCGGTCACGTTCATCAAGCATGTGCAGAAATCCCTATCATCACGCCGTCATTTTGCACAAAACATGAAATATGTGCAAATCATTGCAGATTCAATTGCAGGCATCACAAAGTTTGCAAACACAAGGCGCATGAATTGCGGCACCATTCCTCCATTCACAGACAAGAGCGGAGAACAGCAATATGCGCACCATAGGCCTGATCGGCGGCATGAGTTTCGAGAGTTCGGCGGTCTATTATCGCCAGATCAACGAAATGGTTCGCGACCGGCTGGGCGGCCTCTCCTCCGCCGAACTGCTGATGTACTCGGTCAATTTCGAAGAGATCGTGGCCTTGCAGAAGGCCGGGCGCTGGGGCGATGCCGCCGCCCGCCTCGGCGATGCCGCACATCGCCTGCAGACAGCCGGCGCCGAATGCGTGCTCATCTGCACCAACACCATGCACCTGATCGCGCCGGAAGTTGCCGCCCGTATTTCCGTGCCGCTCATCCACATTATAGACGAAACCGCTGCCGCGCTGAAGGCTGCGGGTCGCGTCAAGCCGCTGCTGCTCGCCACGCGCTACACCATGGAGCACGGTTTCTATGCCGAACGCATGGCTGAGAATGGCGTCTCCATCATGGTGCCCGGCCCCGAAGACCGCACGGTGACCCACGACATTATCTTCAACGAACTCTGCGCCGGCGTCATCAAGGACGAATCGCGCCGAAAGCTGCATGACATCATCGAGCGTGCCAAGGCCGAGGGCGCCGACAGCGTCATTCTCGGCTGCACCGAGATCTGCCTCATCCTCGATCCGAATGCGCTGATCCTGCCCGGCTTCGACACGACGACCATCCATGCTGAAGCTGCCGTCGATTTTGCTCTTGCGGAGGAAGGCGCCCGCAGTAGCCGCGCCGCATAGGTGAAAACCAATTTACTTGACTCAGTCAAATAGATGATGGACATCGTCTCTTATATCTGAGGAGACGATGTTCCATGACTGTTGCTGCAGAATTCGCGACCATAGATGCCGTCCGCGACTTCAATCGCTTTTACACGAACTTTCTCGGCGTGCTGAACAGGGCCTATCTCGATAGCCCCTATACGCTGACGGATGCGCGCGTCCTGTTCGAAGTCGGCTCTCGCGGTGGCGTCGCCGCTTCGACACTGACGCGCGAGCTACATCTCGATCCCGCCTATCTCAGCCGCATCGTAAAGCGCTTTCGCGAGGACGGGCTCATCGAGACGGAGCCCGACCCGAGCGATGCGCGCAGCCAGATCATGAATGTCACCGATAAGGGGCAGGCTCAGTTCGAGGAGTTCGTCCGCCGCTCCCGCACCCAGATCGCGGGATATTTCGACAGGCTTGCCATCGGCGAGCCCGAGCGCATCGTCGAAGCGATGCGGACGATCCAGGATACGCTCGGCACGGACCAGGCCGCTGCGCCCCCTGCCATCATCCGCGCCCCGCGGCCCGGTGACATCGGCTGGATCGTCCACAGTCAGGCGCGATTCTATACCGAGGAATTCGGCTGGGATCATCGGTTCGAGGCATTGGTCGCCGACGTCGCGGGCAAGTTCCTGTCCAACTTCAATCCGGCAAAGGACCGGTGCTGGATCGCCGAACGGAGCGGCCTGAATGTCGGCTCCGCCATGGTCGCCGACGGCGGCAATGGTGTCGCCAAGCTCCGGCTGCTCTACGTCGACAAGGCGGCGCGCGGCCTCGGCCTCGGCAAGCTTCTGGTCGACGAATGCATCCGCTTCTCGCGCGATGCCGGCTATGACAAACTTTCGCTGTGGACCAACGACATCCTCGATATCGCTCGCGGCATCTATGTCAAAGCCGGATTCAGGCTCGTCGCAGAGGAAAGACATCGTATGTTCGGCCCGGAATTGAACGGCCAGACATGGGAGCTCGACCTGTGAGCATCGATCGGATGCGGAGATAGACAGGGTAAGGGTTGAGCCCTATCCTCGATACATCCCTGATTTGCATCGAGATATCCATCCATGATCGCCAGCGCCGATATCCTTATCCAGCCCATCGCCAGCGAGCACATCGAAGGCTTTCACAAGGCGCTCGACACCGTAGCGCGCGAGCGGAAGTACCTGACATTGCTCGAAGCATTCCCGCTGGAAGAGACGCGTGCCTTCGTGCTCGGCATGATCGTGAAAGGCAATCCGCAATTCGTTGCTTTGGCTGGCAGCGATGTTGTCGGCTGGTGCGATATCAGCCGACATACTTTCCCTTCCCATGCCCACGCAGGTCATCTTGGAATGGGAATCATCCCGTCCTATCGCGGTCAGGGTCTGGGCCGCAGGCTCATAGAAGCGACATTGCAGGCTGCCCGCGATACCGGTATCGAACGCGTGGAACTCAGCGTCCACGCCGACAACAGCCGGGCCATCGCGCTCTACGAAAAGGTCGGCTTTGTCCGGGAAGGGCTTGCGTGCAGAGCCGTGCGTATAGACGGGCACTACAAGGACGCGATCCATATGGCGATCATTTATCAATAGCGGCAACGAAACCCGCGATTTGCCTTCGTAGGATGCCCATCGTGAGCGACAATTCTGTTGCAACGCAAAAATCCGCTTGATTTGGAAACGATCATTTCCTAAAAGAGTCGCATGACAACGGACACCATCGATATCGCGCCCAGACTTCGCGGCCGCCCCAGGGAATTCGATATGAACGCAGCGCTCGACGAAGCACTGCGGGTCTTTTCGGAGCGGGGCTATTATGCCGCCTCGATCAGCGAATTGACTGAGGCCATGGGGCTGACCGCAGGCAGCGTCTACAAGGCTTTCGGCGACAAACGCGGCGTCTTCCTGGCCGCTTTCGATCGCTATCGTCATGTGCGCCAGCAACTGATCGACGAGTCTTTGGCGAGCGCCACAAACGGCTATGAGAAGCTGCACGCATTGGTGACATTCTTCGCTGAAGCCTCGTGCGGCGAGGTCGGCAGAAGAGGCTGCCTCGTCGTCGGCAGCGCGACAGAACTCGCGCTCTTCGACGAGGAGGTCGCCGGCCGCGTCGGCGTCGCTTTCGATTTTGACGAGCGGCGTATCCTCGATCTGATCCACCTCGGACAAGCGGATGGTTCCATACCACAGCATGTCGATGCCAAGGTCGCCGCCTGCGCGATGCTCTGCCTCACGAAAGGCATGCGCGTAGTCGGAAAGACCGGCCGTAAGCATGAAACAATGCTCGCGGTTGCCGAGGTCACCATGAAACTGCTGGATTGATTTTTCGCTAGAATTTCGGGGAGCCCACTCTCCTGCCCGCCCCCATCAAGGAATAGAGCCATGACTGCAAGTGCCGCCGCCAGGACCGAGAGCATGCCGCTCCCTGAGAAGACCATTTCGCCGCTGATGACCTTCATGTTCGCCGCCGCCTGCGGGCTGGTGGCTGCCAATCTTTATTACGGTCAGCCGCTGGCCGGTCCCATCAGCCAGTCGCTCGGCTTCTCTCCGGCGGCAACCGGCCTGATCGTGACCCTGACCCAGATCGGCTATGGTCTCGGCCTGCTGCTGATCGTGCCGCTCGGCGATCTTTTGGAGAACCGTAAGCTGGTACTGACGCTGGTAGCGCTTGCGGCGATTGCACTTGTCGGCGCCGCCCTCGCCTGGTCGCCGTCGCTGTTCCTGCTCGCCTCGCTCTGTATCGGCATCGCATCTGTCGCCGTGCAGGTCCTGGTGCCCTTCGCAGCCCATATGGCGCCGGATGCCAGCCGCGGCGCGGTCGTCGGTAACGTCATGAGCGGCCTGCTCTGCGGCATCATGCTGGCCCGCCCGGTGGCAAGCTTCCTGTCAGAACTCCTTTCGTGGCACGCCGTCTATATCATCTCGGCCGCCATCATGATCGGTCTCGCCGTCATACTGCGCGTCGTGCTGCCGACCCGGGTACCGCATACAAGGCTGCATTACGGTCAGCTGCTCTCCTCCATGGGTCACCTCGCCCTGCATACGCCGGTGCTGCAGCGGCGCGCGCTCTATCAGGCCTGCATGTTCGGCGCCTTCAGCCTGTTCTGGACGACGACGCCGCTCTTGCTGGCCAGCCCCGCTTTCGGCCTGACGCAGAACGGCATTGCCCTCTTCGCGCTCGCCGGCGCGGCTGGCGCAGTCGCCTCGCCGATTGCCGGCCGGGTCGCCGATCGCGGCTGGACAAAACTTGCCACCGCCTTCGCCATGGCGCTCGCCATCGTCGCCTTTTTTATCGGCCATGTCTCAGGCAGCGGTTCGCTGCTGGCACTGATCACGCTGACGCTCTCCGGCATCATGCTCGATTTCGGCGTGCAGACCAATCTTGTCCTCGGCCAACGCGCCATCTACGCGCTGAGCGCCGAACATCGCAGCCGGCTGAATGGCCTTTATATGGCAACCTTCTTTGGCGGCGGCGCCATCGGTTCGGCGCTCGGCGGCTGGGCCTATGCCGCCGGTGGCTGGAATCTCGCCTCGTGGTTCGGCATCGCCTTCCCGGTGATTGCGCTCCTCGCCTTCCTGACCGAGCGGGAAAAGTGATCAGGACGGCTGAGGAGCGGAAGCCCGCAGCCAGTCGCATTCGCTGAGGCCGGCGGCCGCAAAGGGATCGACCAAGGTGCCGGAAACGATCGCCGCGAGGATCTGCGGCGCCGGGGGCACCTTGGCGATGGTCGCCACCAGCCGGTCCCGGATCCAGGCCAAAGCGGCCGAATCCGACTGATAAAATGGCGTGAATGCCAGCGACAGCAGCTGAAACAGCCGCACATGCATCCGTCGCGCTCCGGCATAGGCGGAAAGTGCTGTTTCTATCGTGTCATGGCTCGCAAGCGCATGCGCCAGCGCCGCCACATCAAGCAGCGCCATGTTGGCGCCCTGCCCGAGTTGCGGGCTGGTGGAATGAGCCGCATCGCCGACGAAGACCGTTCGCCCGTTATAGGGTACTTTCACGGTGCGGTGCGCATAGCGCGCCAGCGTCAACTGCTCCCAATCCGTCACCTGCTCCAACAACGGCTCGCATTCAGGCCAGTAACCACGGATAGTCTGCTTCCAGCGATCGAGCCCGCGCCTGCGAACTTCGTCGACATCGGCGACCTTCAAGCTCCAGAACAAAGCCGCCTGCTTCGGCATATCCGGTTTTCTGCTGCCGATCGGCAGAACCCCGATCATCACGCTCGCCTTGTCGTAACGCTGCGTCAGCGCCGCCTGATCCACGAGCCCATCCGGACAATCGAGCGTCGCCCAGAAGGCGCCATAGACAAGATTGCGCGCCCGCGGCGCCAGCGGTGAAGCCGCTGCCAGCTCTGACCGCGCGCCGCTGGCATCGATGACAAGATCGTATGGCCCGAGACGCTCTGCACCCTCGACAGAGAGATAGCTGCGATCACGCTCTTCCATCACGCCCACGATCTTCTGTCCCGTGAAGATCGGGTGTCTCCTAGCGGAGACTTCATCGTAAAGCGTATCGAAAAGAGCCGCCCGATGGACGCCGAGCCCATAGCGCCCGCTCGGCAGCGCGTTATAGCGCACGTCGAGGACGGTGCGGCCACGGGTGGTTTCCGTGCCGAACAAGCGGTCGATGCGGTTGCCGGTTGCGTGGATGGCCGGGCCGAGCCCGAGTGTTTCAAGCACGGTCAATCCGGTCGGCTGCAACATCAGCGCCGAGCCGACCGGCGCCGGGCTGTCGAAGCGTTCGATGATGTCGGTAATATGACCGGCGCGCGTGAGAAAGAGAGACGCGGCAAGGCCGGCAGGCCCGGCGCCAACAATGGCGATCTTCAAAGGCTTCACTGCGAGGCTCAGTCCGGCGATTGATCGAAACGGGCGCGCGCTGCGCGCACGGACTCGTGATTGGCCTCTGCCCAGTTCAAAAGCTGTGCCAGCGGCTGACACAGCGAATGGCCGAGATCGGTCATGCTGTATTCGACGCTCGGCGGCTTTGTCGGGAAAACCTCGCGGTCGATATAGCCGTCGCGCTGAAGGTCGCGTAGCGTCTGCGTCAACATACGCTGGGAAATATCGGGCACCAGACGGCGTAACTCGCCGAAGCGGTAAGGCCGCTTTGCCAACGTTTCCAGCAACAGCACCGACCACTTGCCGCCGATTTGCGATATCAAATCGCGCACAGGACAATTGCTGAAATCGAGATTGCTGAGGTCGACGTCGCGCAGCGGCGGATCTATGCTGCGCAGATTGACGACGGTGCTGGCGCTCATGCCGGTTCCCTTTTGGTAACTTGGAGCCGAAAAACTGCCTCCTTTACATCTAGAAGTCAATTCCTATTCTAGTGCTAGTCTCTTTTTGAGAGCAACCCAGACCCTTGCAATGCGCGGCGGTCAAACAAGGATAAAGACATGAGCAGCACTCTTCTCGTCACCGGTGCCGCAGGCCAGCTCGGCCAGCGCGTCATTCATCACCTGCTGGAGACATATAAGGTAGCCCCCGGCCGCATCATCGCTGCCACACGCAGCCCGGAGAAGCTTGCCGATCTCGCCGCCAAGGGCGTCATCACCCGCAAGGCCGATTTCGACGATGCCGCCACGCTGCCCACCGCCTTTGCCGGCGTCGACCGCCTGCTGATCATCAGCACCGACGCACTCGCCGTTCCCGGTCTGCGCCTGAAGCAGCACACGGCTGCCGTCGAAGCTGCAAAGAAGGCTGGTGTGAAACACATCCTTTATACCTCCATGCCGGCTCCGGAAAACTCGCTTGTCTCCTTCGCACCCGACCATCTCGGCACGGAAAATGCCATCAAGGCGAGCGGTATCGGCTACACGATCCTGCGCGACGCCTGGTATTTCGACAACTATATGATGGGCTTGCCGCATAATCTTGCCGTCGGCAAGTGGTACACAGCGACCGGCGGCGGCCGTACCAGCAACATCAGCCGCAACGATTGCGCGCTCGCTATCGCTGCAGCACTTGCCTCCGACACCACCGACAACGCGACCTATACGCTGACGGGCTCCACATCCCTGACGATCGAAGATGTCGCAAGCGTCGTCAGCAAGATCACCGGCCGTCCTCTGGAAGTCGTACAGGTCAACGACGAGCAGTTCGCCGCGGGCCTGACCGGCGCCGGCCTGCCGAAATTCGTGGTCGACATGCTCGTCTCCGCCGACGCCAACACCCGCGCCGGCAAATTCGACATTCTCACCAACGACTTCAACAAGCTGACCGGCAAGGAGCCACAGACTCTGCGCAGCTTCGTTGAGGAACACAAGGCTGCATTGCTCGGTTGAGTTATCGGAGCGGCAAGGCAAGGCTTTTTTGCCGCAGCCTCAAGCATAGCCCCTCACCCAGCCCTCTCCCCGCAAGCGGGGCGAGGGAGTTTTCACGCTCTGGACGCAAATTCTAACCGCGTCGCGTCGGAGAACCTGTTCGGTATCATACAAGAAATACCACCAGCCGTTTCCCGGCGCTCCTGAAGACCATTTTGCGCCATTTGCGGCCCTTCGTTCACTGGCGCCCCTCCCAGCCAAACGCACCGCCATTACGGGTACGCCCGACAACGGGGCATGCGCGGCTCGTTCGGACTGTCGCCCGGTCAACTCAATCCCTCCTCTGCGAGCGCCTGGATCACGGAAGGCATCGCCTTCATGCGATCCAGGCAGTTCCGCAGATTTTTCGGCAGCTCGATGCCGCTTCTCGGCGCGGCCATCAGGACCCAGAAGAGATAGCAATCGGCGATCGTCATCTCGTTGCTCACCAGGAATGCCTTGTCGCCCATCTGATCGGCGAGAATGGCGAAGGCCTTCTTGAGCTTCTCGCGGGCGCGCTCCTTCTCCGGCTCTGGGAAATCCCTGAAGAATGGGTTGTAGCTTCCATGGATTTCGGAGGACATGAAGGCGAGCGCCTCGAAGGTCCGCCACCTGAGAATGCTATCGTCGGGCAGGAGTTTGCCGCTCTGTTCCGCAATATAGGCGAGGATGATCTGGTTCTCCGTGAGGATCGTTCCGTCGTTCATCTCGAGGGTCGGGATATAGCCCTTCGGATTGATCAACAGAAAATCCCGGCCATCTTCCGTCCTTTTTTCGCGGTTGATGCTGAGGAGCTTATAGGGAAGCCCGGCCTCGATGAGCGCTATGTGATCGGCCAGGCTGCAGGCGGCGGGATAATAGAAGAGATTCATTGTGGTCTCCGCGGGTGACCCCATCTCGACATTTCCGGGTCGAAAATAAGGTCTACAATGTTGACCACAGCCATTTATGAGACCAAGAAGTAACCGTCAAAAGCATATTTTTAGGAGCAGGTCAGATGGATGTGACCGGCACGCCCGCAGGAGCTGACTGCAAGGGGGTAAGCGAGATCCTCAGCCGCGTCGGCGACAAGTGGACGATCCAGGTGGTCGTCACGCTTCGCGCCGGTTCACAGCGTTTCAATGCAATCAAGCGGCAGGTGGGCGGTATTTCGCAGCAAATGCTGACGAGAACACTCAAGACACTCGAACGTGACGGCATGGTCGAACGCACCGTTCGCGATAGCACGCCGCCGCAGGTCGAATACACGCTGACACCGCTCGGACATTCCTTGTCAGAAACCGCGCGGCATCTCGCCGATTGGGCGGCAGCTCATCGAGGACAGATCGAAGACAACCGCCTTCATTACGACGCTCGCCAGCTTTGATGGATCCGCGATCCCGATGCTTGCAGCCGCTGATTAAACCGCTTGCCCGCAGGCCCGGCGGAAGCGCCGCACCGTTTCGGCCATGCCATATTCCAGCGCATCGGCGGTCAGCCCGTGGCCGATCGACGTTTCGGCAAGTTTCGGAATCCGCTTGAGGAGCGCAGGCAGGTTGGCAACCGTCAGATCGTGGCCGGCATTGACATCAAGGCCATTGGCGAAGGCGGCATCAGCTGTTTTGCCGAGCGCTTCGAGAATGACGGCAGCGCGTTCCGGGGCGTCGTAGCAGCCGCCGTAGGGACCTGTGTAAAGCTCGATGCGATCGGCACCGACCTCCTTGGCAATTTTCACGGCGTCGGCATCGCCATCGCCATCGGCAAACAACGACACACGGCAGCCGATCTTCTTGTACTTGGCAACGACGTCGATCAGCAGATCGCGGTTCTTGCGGAAATCCCAGCCGTGATCCGAAGTCGCCTGCGAGGGATCATCAGGCACAAGCGTCACCTGCTCAGGCTCTGCCGAAGCACAGAGATCGAAGAATTCGTCGCTCGGATAGCCCTCGATGTTGAACTCCGCCTCCGGAAATTCGTCATCGATCAGCGCCCGGATCTCGGGCAGGTCGGAGAAGCGGACATGCCGCTGATCGGGCCGTGGATGCACCGTGAGGCCGCTGGCGCCGGCAGCAAGCGCGATCCGACCGAGCCCCGTGACGCTCGGCCAGGGAAGGTCACGCCGGTTGCGCAGCATGGCTATGGCGTTGAGGTTCACGGAAAGCTTGGCAGGCATGATCGAAATCCCTGATTTTCGAAGAGGATAATACCGCCGTTTTATGCCATTGCGGACAGCAAGACCAACGAGATTCGAACATCGACCCATGCAAAAGATTGATGAAGCGCTCGGCGGTCCATCACCGCCCAGCGACACCCGGACAGAGGCTGGCCCTATCGCGGTTTGCACGGAAAAAAAGCGGTTCTAGCGGACGATGGTCAGCGTCTCGGCGGCGCGGGTGATGGCCGTATAGAGCCACCGTTCGCGCGTATCGCGGAACGCCCAACTCTCATCGAACAGCACGACATTGTTCCATTGCGAGCCCTGCGCCTTGTGCACCGTCAAGGCATAGCCGTAGTCGAACTCGTCGTATCGCTTGCGCGTCGACCAGGGGATCTCGCCCTCGACATCCTCGAAGGCCTGCTTCAGCAGCTTGATCTTTGCGGCACCCCTGTCCATGTCGTCGTCTTCCGGGCGCACCAAAAGATTGATACCCGGTTTCGCCGTTTCCCTGGATGAGGTCATGACCTGCCAGAGTGAGCCGTTGAGCAGGCCCTTGGCGGGATCGTTGCGCAGGCAGACGAGCTTGTCGCCGGATTGTGGATACTCGGCCGTAAAGCCCTTGAGCTCGCGCAGACGCTGATTGTAGCGTTTGCGGGTGCGGTTGGTGCCAACAAGCACCTGATCCGCCTCCATCACCAAAGGCTGCGTAACCTCGTTCTTCGAAATCACCTGCGCGGTGCCATAGTCGCCATGCATGATCTCCTTGCCCTCGCGCACATGCATGGCGAGTTGGATGATCGGATTGTCGCGGGCCTGTCGGTGAATATCCGTCAGCAGATAATCCGGCTCCTCATTGGTGAAGAAGCCGCCGCCGGAGATTGGCGGCAACTGACCGGGATCGCCGAGCACGAGGATCGGCGTGCCAAAGCTCATCAGATCCCTGCCGAGCGCCTCGTCCACCATCGAGCATTCGTCGACGATGATCAGCGCCGCCTTGGCGACCGGGCTTTGCCGGTTGATGGTGAACATCGGCGCGATCGAGGTCTTGCCGGTTTCCTCATCCTCGACGGCCTCTTCGCCGCGCGGACGATAGATGAGCGAATGGATTGTCTTGGCGTTGCTTGCCCCGCGCGAGCGCAGCACTTGCGCCGCCTTGCCCGTAAAGGCCGCAAACAGAACTTCGCCATCGACATTCTCGGCAAAATGCCGCGCCAGCGTCGTCTTGCCCGTGCCGGCATAGCCGAACAGGCGAAACAGCGGTGAACGCCCTTCCTTCAGCCATTTGGCCACGGCCTTGAGCGCTTCGTCTTGTTGCGGCGCGAATTGCATGGGCCGACTTGGCAGGATTCGGCGTCGGGAAGCAAGCCGTAAAAAAACACCTGGCGGGCGGGAATAAAATCGGGGCGGAGCGTGTCTCACATCCGGCAGCGCAGAATGCGAGGCCTGGACGAATACCCGTCCATCACCCGAGGAGAGATATCATGAAGACCGTGACATTCCTGGCTGCGCTCGCCGCGGCATCGGCCTTTGCCACAGCCGCCTTCGCCGCAGCACCGGTAAAGACAGTCGAAAGCGCCAAGGGCAAGGTTCTTGCCGGCGAAAACGGCATGACGCTTTACACCTTCAAGAACGACAAGTCGGGCGAGTCCAATTGCAACGGTGATTGCGCGAAAGCCTGGCCGCCGCTCATGGCCGATGGCAAAGCCAAGGCGGAAGGTGCATATTCCATCATCACCCGCAAGGATGGGATGAAACAATGGGCAAAGGACGGCATGCCGCTCTATTTCTTCGTCAAGGATGCAAAGTCCGGCGACGTCGCCGGCGATGGTTTTAAGGGCGTATGGGATGTCGCAAAGCCCTGACGGGAGCGGAAAGGGCGCGGCGGCAATGCCTTCCGCGCCCGATAGTTTCGAGGCGGAGGTGCTGGCGCTCCTCCCCTCGCTGCGACGCTATTCGCGCAGCCTCGCCCGCTCCGACGCCGACGGTGAGGACCTGCTTCAGGACTGCGTGGAGAAAGCGCTGGTGCGGCGCGGCCAATGGCGCGGGCTGAACCTGCGCGGCTGGATTCTCACCATCATGACCAATCTCTATCGCAACGGATTGCGCCAACAGGCCAACCGCAATTTCGTCGACATCGACGACAACAGCCATTTGCCTGCGACCGAGACGGACAACGACCCGCTGCAACGGTCGCAGCTGGAAGCGGCCCTCAACAGCCTGGCCGAGGACTATCGCGCGGTACTGATGCTCGTCGTCGTCGAAGGCTACAGCTATCAGGATGTCGCCGGCATGCTTGATATCCCGATCGGGACCGTCATGTCGCGTCTCTCACGCGCGCGCCAGAAGATGACCAGCCTATTGAGCGCCGACAATGTCATTACGCTTCGGAGACCAAAATGACCGAACGCAACCTGACCGTGACCGAAGCGGACCTCCACGCCTTTGCTGATGGTTTACTGCCGCCGGAGAGACACGCGCAGCTGGAGGCATGGCTTACCGAGAACCCCGAAGACGCCGCTGCGGTCGCCGCATGGCAGGCCCAGAACGAGGGCATCAAAGCCTTGTTCCAACCATATGCGATATCGAAGGACGGCGATCCGGATCTGATCGCGAAAGGCAAGGAAACTTCGCCGAAAAACGAGGCAGCGCAGCATCGGTTTCGCCGCTTGACTACGGTCGCAGCCGCGCTGACGCTCTTCCTTGCCGGCGCTGCCGCAGGCCATTTCGGCCCGGATCTGTTTGCGCGGCCTGAATTGCAATTGACCGCCATGGAAGCATGGCCACAGCAGGCGCATTCGGCCTTCATCGTCTATGCCAGCGAGGTGCGCCATCCCGTCGAAGTCGGCGCGGATCAGGAAGCGCATCTCGCCACATGGCTTGGCAAACGCATGAATGTCGCCGGCCTCAAAGTGCCGGGCCTGCAAGTGCTTGGCTTCCAACTCGTCGGCGGCAGGCTCTTGCCGATCAACGGCACGCCGGGAGCCATGTTCATGTATCAAAACGCAGCCGGCCAGCGCCTGACCGTGCTCGTCGGGCACAATACCGAAAATACCACGACCAGCTTCCGTTTCGCCAGCAGCGGAGATGTCGAGACCTTCTACTGGATCGATGGCAGTCTCGGCTACACCGTGACCGGCGAGATCTCCCGCGAGATGCTTCAGCAGGTTGCCGACGAGTGCTACAAGCAGTTCTCGTCCTAGGTCTGTCTAGAATTGCTCTAGCGCTGCGGATCGTTTTCCAGAACGATCGGCTTGCCGTGCGGCGTGGCCTCCGCCGCCCGCTGCCAGCTTCTCTGCAGCTCGGCGATCACGTCCGCATCAGCAATGCCTTTCGCCACCAGCAGGCCGGAGAGAGCCGCCACCCAGCAATCGAAATAATCGCTGCCGTCAGGCGCGCGGCCCGGTTTGTGCAGCTCGGCCGAAAGCCGTTCCGCCCATTCACTCCAGGCAAACAAGCCTCTCTCATGCAGATGCACGGTCATGGCGAAAGCTTCGGCAGCCCACGGCTCGGGAAAAACCGGCGCGCCATCATCGGACTTCGGCATTTCAGGCGATTGCGCCAGAGGCGAGACGATCTCATAGGCGCTCAAGATAGCTCTCCCAGGCATCGATGGAGACCGTGAGCGAGGGATCGGCACCCTCGCCCCAGATTTCCAGCGCGTCGAAGACAACGGTATAGACCCATTGCGGATTCTCGCCCCGGCCATGGGCATTGTCATCGGGGAACACGAAGGAGCCTTGTACGGCCTCGACCACGCCGGCCTTGGCGCGAGCATAACGCGGCAGCCTTGTGTGGCCAGTCGGATTGAAATTCCTGGTGCGCACGCGCTCGCCGACGGCAAAGAGCGGTGCGGAATCAACAGGCCGATCGCAAGGGCCACCTTTGTTGAGCGCCGCATCGACCATGTCAGCCTTCAGAACCCGCTTCGGCACCGCACCCTGCTGGAGAGAATGACCGGTTTGCAACTCCTCGGCCGTCGCGAAACCATGCCGCTCCAGCAGCATGTCGATGGCTCGGGTCCAGATCTCGTAGTAGCTGGCGGCAAGATAGTTGGCCGGCGGAATATTCTCGCGCGCATGCCGGCTCTCGTCGATACTCCAGGCCCCAAAGGCACCACAGGAAAGCGTGATGCCAAGAGCGCGTTTTTCCCACTCGGCATGGAAATACGGCTCGTTCGGTTCCGGCGCAACCGGGCCGAACCCCATTTGCCCGCCGAGATCATGCGGCCCGTTCATATCGCTGCCTCCGGGGATCTGGCGAGCGCCGTTCCGATCATGGCATCGCGGCTGACGAGATCGGCCAATTCAGCCTCGTCCAGACGCTCAGAGCCGGCGGGCCGCTGCGGGATGACCAGATAGCGCAGCTCTGCCGTCGAATCCCATACACGGATTTTCGTTTCCTGCGGCAGCGTCAGGCCGAATTCGGCCAGCACGCTGCGCGGATCGATCACCGCACGCGAACGATAGGCCGGCGCCTTGTACCAGACCGGCGGCAACCCGAGCACGGACCATGGATAGCAGGAGCAAAGCGTGCAAACGACCAGATTGTGCGTATCCGGCGTATTGAACACCGCGCGCATATGCTCGCCCTGCCGGCCGGTAAAACCGAGGCTCGCAATCGCTGCCGTCGCGTCACGCCGCAGCCAGTCGGCAAAGGCGGGGTCGCTCCAGGCCCTTGCCACCACCTGCGCCCCGTTTCGCGGCCCGATCTTCGTTTCATAGGTTTCGACGATGCGATCGATCGCCGCCGGATCGATCAGGCCCTTTTCCGTCAGCAGCGTTTCCAGCGCTTTCACGCGCGCCTGCATGTCGGAATAACTGTTGTCGTGATCATGGTGATGGTGGTCGTCATGATCGTGCATCATGGATCTCCCTATCGGATGGGACTCGAGCTTAAGCTTTAGCCAGACGGTCGCCAAGCATCTTCTTCATTGTTTCAACCGCGCCTGGATGCCGCAACCCACTGCCTTTGCTAGCGCTTTTGGCTAATCTGCCTGTCATGAACATTCTGATTCTCGGCGCAACTGGTTTCATCGGCTCAGCGGTCGCGGCGCGATTGCACGCGGAAGGGCATCTGGTTACGGGTCTTGCCCGCAATCCCAGCCGGGCGCGGATCAAATATCCTTCGATCACCTGGATCAAAGCCGATCTGGCGACGATGACGGATCCTTCGAACTGGCAAGTGCCGCTGAGCGGTCATCAGGCCGCTATCAATTGTGCAGGCGCGCTTCAGGACGGGCTTTCGGACGATCTTGCCGCCACACAGGAAAGGGCGATGCACGCCCTTTATGTCGCAGCCAAACAATCGGCGATCGACCTCATCGTGCAGATTTCCGCGCGTACCGATGGCGGCGGCAAGGAGCAACCATTCCTGACGACAAAACGCAACGCCGATGAGGCACTTGCGGCCAGCGGGCTCAACCATGTGATCCTCCGACCCGCCCTTGTTCTCGGCCGTAATGCGCATGGTGGTACGGCACTGTTGCGCGCGCTTGCCGCCATGCCCTTTGCCTTCCCGCTCATCCATGCCCAAAGCCCGATGGAAACGATCTCGGTCGATGATGTCGCAGCGGCCGTCTCAAAAGCAATCGCCGGTCAATTTCCATCCGGCGCAGATATCGATCTTGCCAACGACGATGTGTTGACGCTCCGCGAATTGGTCACACTTCATCGAAACTGGCTTGGCCTAGCGCCAGTGCCAGTCGTAGCTATACCGGCCGGCCTAGCAAGACCGGTCACATGGGCTGCCGATATCGCCGGACGGCTCGGATGGCGCTCTCCGCTCCGCTCCACCGCTATGGCGGTGATGTCCGAAGGTGTTCTCAGCCGTCGGAGTGCGCGACATCGTCTCAGCCAGCGTCTGACGACGGCGGCGGAGATACTCGACGCCAATCCTTCCGGCATTCAGGATGTGTGGTCCGCCCGTCTTTACCTGCTGAAGCCCCTGATGATCGCTGGCCTGGCGCTGTTCTGGATAGTGTCCGGAATTGTGCCAATACTGGCTCCGATCACCGCGAGCCGGCATTTCCTGCCCTTTATGTCTCAGGACATGGCGACGACGCTGACGATCGCAACCTGTTTCATCGACATGGCCCTCGGCGTGCTGATCCTGGTGCGGCCGTTCGCGCGCACGGCGTTATACGGGATGCTCGCGGTCACGCTCGCCTATCTCGCCGGAGGCACCTTACTCGAACCATCCCTTTGGCTCGATCCGCTCGGACCGCTTGTCAAAGTCCTGCCGTCGATCCTGCTGACGGTTGCCACACTTGCGGTATTGGAGGAACGCTGATGCTGCTGGAGGAATTTCTTCGTCTCGCGCATGTCGTCGGCGCCACCGTGCTTTTTGGCACAGGAGCGGGCATCGCCTTCTTCATGGTCATGGCGCATCGCACCGGTGATACCAAACTCATTGCACATGTCGCTGGCACGGTCGTCATCGCCGATACCATCTTCACCGCGACCGCTGCCGTTCTCCAGCCGGTAACAGGCTATCTTCTGGCGCAATCGATCGGCTGGTCGCTTCAGGAGGGGTGGATCGCCTTGTCCCTGCTGCTCTACGTTCTCACAGGGATTTTCTGGTTGCCGGTCGTCTGGATACAAATCCGGCTGCGCAATCTCGCACGGTCGGCGTCAGCGGCAGGATTGCCGCTGCCTTCAGCCTATCACCGGCTCTACCGCGTCTGGTTCGCCTGCGGCTTTCCCGCGTTTTTTTCCGTAGTCGGCATATTCTGGCTGATGCTCAATAAGCCATCCATAGCGCTATTTTAACATCGGCCAGAGACTGAGCACCAGCAGCACCGCCATTGTTATGTTGAACCATTTGAGGCGAACTGGATCGGACAGCCAGTCGCGCAGCGCCGAGCCGAAGCCGGCCCAGGTCGAGACGCTCGGAACATTCACAGCAGCAAAAGCCAGGCCGACCAGCAGCACGCTGAAGAGATAGAGCTGCTCATTGGTGTAGGTCGCCATGGCGGTGACGGCCATCACCCAAGCCTTGGGATTGACCCATTGAAAGGCGGCGGCACTCATGAAGCTCATAGGCTGGGCACCGCTTTCGCGCTCGCTGAGGCTGCGCGACGTGCCGATCTTCCAGGCAATCCAGACGAGATAAGCCCCGCCGGCGAATTTCAGCGCGGTATAGAGCAGCGGCACCGTGTGCAGAAGCGCGCCCAATCCCAACCCCACCGCAATCAGCAGCACGAAAAAGCCGACGCCGATGCCGAGCATATGCGGGATGGTGCGCCGAAAGCCGAAATTCACGCCCGATGTAAACAGCATCATGTTGTTCGGCCCCGGCGTGATCGAGGTCGTGAATGCGAACAGAAGAAGAGCCAGAAATGTATCCAGCGCCATGGAGCCTCCCCGGACACCGTATTGTAACAAAGGGCGGCATCCAAAATTTTTCTCGTGATTCTTGTCATGCGCGCCGAGTATGGCGACGCATGTCTGGCCTGACACTAATTCGCGCGCAATCCGAAAGCCATAATGCGATTGTCACGGTGACATCAGCCGTGTCGATTGAAATCTGGCGGAATGAAACTATCCTTCCGCTCTCTGCAGTGAGGACATACCATGCGAGACCCCATTCCTACCGTCACCCTACCCTCCGGTGTCACGGTTCCCGCACTCGGTCAGGGAACGTGGAACATGGGAGACGATGCCGCCCAGGCCCGGGATGAGATCGCCAGCCTGAAGATCGGGCTGGATCTCGGTATGACGCTGATCGACACTGCCGAAATGTATGCCGATGGCGGCTCGGAGGAGATCGTCGGCAAGGCGATCGAGGGGCGGCGCGACGAGGTTTTCCTGGTCAGCAAGGTCTATCCGGCCAATGCAAGCCTCAGAGGTGCTATCGAAGCCTGCGAGCGCAGCCTGAAGCGCCTGAAGACGGATCGCATCGATCTTTATCTGCTGCATTGGCGCGGAAATCATCCGCTTGCCGAGACGGTGGAAGCATTCGAAGACCTGAAAGCGGTCGGCAAGATCGAAGCCTGGGGCGTGTCGAATTTCGACGTTGCCGATATGGACGAGCTTCTAGGCGTGCCGAACGGCGGCAATGTCGCCGCCAACCAGGTGCTCTACAATCTTGCCCGGCGCGGCATCGAATATGATCTGCTGCCCTGGTGCCAGGAACGCAGCATCCCGATCATGGCCTATTCCCCTATCGAACAGGGCCGGCTGACCCACCATCCGGATTTGATCCGCATCGCCAAAACCTACCAGGCCACCCCTGCCCAGATCGCTCTCGCCTTTCTGCTGGACCGCGATGGCGTGATAGCTATTCCGAAATCCTCGAACCCGCAGCGCATCGAGGAAAATCGTGGCTCCGTAGACCTCGACATTACCGACGAGGACTGGGCCGTCCTCGATGCCGCGTTTCCGCCGCCATCGCGAAAGAAGTCATTGGAAATGCTGTAGGCTCAGGCCGCCGCCCTCTGCTGCGCGACGATCAGATCGATAGCCCGGAAGACGGCGATCTCTCGCCAGTCCGCCGGATCGCGATAGGTCGGATAAAGCGAAAAGGCGGCAGCTGCGATCTGGTCGACGGATCGCAGCTTCGTGCGCCTGCCTGCCAACGCTGCTTTCGTATAGACGCCGAAATGATCCTGCGTCACACCCCAGCCGGCATAGAAGGGTGCCGCGTAGCAGCGAACCGGAATGCCGCGCAGCAGCGCATCGAAACCGAACTGGCTCGAAACCGTCCAGACCTCGTCGACGACCTCCAGGATCGACGCCACCGAAACGGCATCATCGATCAGTACCGCCCCACCCTTCGCGGCAGCGTCATTCGTAAGATATCCCTTACGAAGTCCCGCCATGACATCGGGATGGGTGCGGATCAGGCATTGCGCACCGCTTTTCAGCCCATCGGCAAGCATCCGCTCAAAGGAGGCCTGCGAACCGAGCGCCCTGCCAACCGAGACATCGCCGACGACCTGGTCGACCAACAAAATGCGGCGCTTGCCCGTCCGCTCGACTTGGGGCGGCCGATGCGGCAGGTGATTGTACTTCGAGAGCCTGTTGAGAATGATCTGCTCTCGAATGGCCCGGCCGAGCTCGCCCGCCTCGCCGGCGCCCTCGATCAGACGCTCGAGCCGCGACGACGTGTTTGCATCGACAGGTAGTCCGAGATCGTCAATGACGATGGAAAGCGGGATGGTCCCGGCCTTGCCGAGGCCGACGGAACGAAGAAAGCCGTCCTCCAGATGCCAGTGCGGCAGCCGACGAAACCGGGCGATCGCCGCTGCCGTCTTGGCCGGCACGCGGCCACCCCAGGAAACGATGCCGCCTATGCCAGGCGACAGGGTGGATGCGAACTTCTGTGAACCGAAATAGTGACCGAGCCAAGGGAAGTCGTTACGCACGAAGAAGGTAGCGCCGAGGCGCATTCCGGCCGGCGGATGCCAATGCTTCTCGCCGAGATCAGGCAAAATTTCCCCGACGACGAATGCCACCCTTCTTACCCCGCTGCAAATGCGGCCATCGATCCGGCCCGAGCGTCGCAAAGGCTAGGCGACGCCCGCAAACCGGTCAACGACGGATAGGTATCACATACCCTGCGGGCCGCGATTCATCGCCGCGATGCCCGTACGGCATACCTCGATGAGACCAAGCGGCTTGATGATGGCGATAAACTGATCGATCTTCGACGACTTGCCGGTGATCTCGAGAATGAAGTGCTCGACGGTCGCATCCACTACCTTGGCGTGGAAGGCGTCTGCCAGCCGCAATGTTTCGGCACGCAGCTCCCCGCTTCCGGTCACCTTCAGCAGCGCCACTTCGCGCTCGATCGGCCGCTCCTGGCCGAGTTCGCGGGCGCGCACCGTGAGATCGACGACGCGGTGAACCGGAACGATACGTTCAAGCTGCGCCTTGATCTGCTCCAGCACCTGCGGCGTGCCGCGCGTTACCACCGTAATACGCGACAGATGTGCCTGATGCTCGGTCTCCGAAACCGTAAGGCTTTCGATGTTGTAACCGCGACCGGAGAACAAGCCGATGACGCGGGCAAGCACGCCAGGCTCATTGTCAACAAGCACCGAAAGCGTGTGGCTCTCCGCTGCCGCCGTTTCTGGCGAGATGAAGTAGGCGGAGCCCGTGGGTTGAAGGTGTGCGTTCATTGTCCTTGTTCCGTTTCCTCAGTTCTTGTTCGGTATGCCAACACGACATTGGTAAGCTCGACGGTCCGGGACGCGGCGTCTGCCGCGCCCCGGCCATTCGATCAGACCAGCTGACGGCCCTTGGCGTCGATGGCGTTGGCGACGGCTTCGTCGGTGGCTTCGTCCGGCAGCAGCATCTCGTTATGCGCCTTGCCCGAGGGGATCATCGGGAAGCAGTTGGCGAGATTGGCAACGCGGCAATCGAAAATGACCGGCTTGTCGACGTCGATCATCTCCTGGATCATCGCATCGAGATCGCCGGGCTTTTCGCAACGCAGGCCGACCGCGCCATAGGCTTCCGCCAGCTTGACGAAATCGGGCATCGCTTCCGTATAGGAATTCGACAGGCGGTTGCCGTGCAGCAGCTGCTGCCACTGGCGCACCATGCCCATGTACTGGTTGTTCAGGATGAAGATCTTGATCGGCGCGTTGTGCTGGATCGCCGCCGACATTTCCTGAATGCACATCTGGATCGAGGCATCGCCGGCAATATCGATGACCAGGCTCTCCGGATGGGCGATCTGCACGCCGAGCGCTGCCGGCAGGCCATAGCCCATGGTGCCGAGGCCGCCCGAGGTCATCCAGCGGTTCGGCTCCTCGAAGCCATAGAACTGCGCCGCCCACATCTGATGCTGGCCGACTTCGGTCGTGATGTAGGTGTCGCGATGCTTGGTCAGCTCGTAGAGGCGCTGAATGGCATATTGCGGCATGATGACATCGTCGCTTGGCTTGTAGGCGAAGGAATTGCGCGCGCGCCAGCGGGCGATGTTTCCCCACCAGTCGCCAAGACGATCCGCGGCCGGCTTCTGGGGCAATGCCCGCCACAGGCGAACCATGTCTTCGAGAACATTGCCGACATCGCCGAGAATGCCGACATCGACGCGAACGTTCTTGTTGATCGAGGACGGATCGATATCGATATGGATCTTCTTCGAATTCGGCGAGAAGGCGTTCAGGCGGCCGGTAATGCGGTCGTCGAAGCGCGCGCCGATACAGACCATGACGTCGCAATCATGCATCGCCATGTTCGCCTCATAAGAACCATGCATGCCCAGCATGCCGAGCCAGTTCTTGCCGGACGCCGGATAGGCGCCGAGGCCCATCAGGGTCGACGTGATGGGGAAGGCGGTCAAGTCGACGAGCTCCCGCAGCAGCTTGCAGGCTTCGGGGCCGGAATTGACGACGCCGCCGCCGGAATAGATGATCGGCTGGCGCGCATTCTTCATCAGTTCGATGGCCTGGTTGATCTTGTTCAGATCGCCCTGAACCTTGGGCTGATAGCTCTTCTGGACATCATGCGCTTCCGGCGGCGTGTAGGTGCCGGTAGCGAACTGGACATCCTTCGGAATGTCGACGACGACCGGGCCTGGACGGCCTGACTGCGCGATACGGAAGGCTTCGTGAATGACGGCTGCGAGCTGGTTGACGTCCTTGACCAGCCAGTTGTGCTTGGTGCAGGGCCTGGTGATGCCGACCGTGTCGCATTCCTGGAAAGCGTCGGAGCCGATCAATGAGGTCGGAACCTGACCGGTCAGGCAGACCAGCGGGATCGAGTCCATCAGCGCGTCCTGCAGCGGCGTGACCGCATTCGTTGCGCCGGGACCGGAGGTGACCAGCATGACGCCGACCTTGCCGGTCGAGCGGGCATAACCTTCGGCCGCATGACCGGCGCCCTGCTCGTGGCGTACGAGAATGTGCTGGATATCGTCCTGCTGGAAAATCTCGTCGTAGATCGGAAGCACCGCGCCGCCCGGATAACCGAAGATGTGTTCGACGCCATTGTCCTTGAGCGCCCGCAACACGATCTCCGCGCCTGTCATTCGATTGTCGCTCGCCTGATTATCTGTGCCGGTCATACGTTTGTTCCGCTATCTGCTGGAGGTTTGGAAAGATGAAATCTCGATTTCGGGCATAAAAAAAGGCTCCTTGGGGAGCCTGTCGTCTAGCGCATGGGTGGCTGTCGCCGGATGGTTACACCATCCTGCCCATGCGCTTTCCCACCACGATAAGAACCGTCGAAATTTTCATGGGGTCGAGTGATAGACAGAAAATTTCGAAGCGTCAACGCATCAAGCAATAAAAAATCGCGCCCTCTCCCGATCCAAGTAAAAAGCATGGCTTGCCGACAGGATTTTGTTAAGCCGCCGACCCTATGCTCCGCTATCTAACGCTCGAGGTAGCCGTTTGCTCAATAATGATCTGCAGACGTCCGGCAAGGCTGGAGATTTTGATCGCCGCGACAAACTAAAGCCGGGAAATCGCTTTCTCGGTCGCGTTGTCGCGTGCAACGGCTCCAGCGCGACCATTGCCGCCGTCGCCGAGAATGGCGGCACCGATCTCACGGAACTTTGGTCGGTCGGCAAGCTGATCTCAATCAGCGTGGGGGCAAATCGCGTCGCAGCCATGGTCTACGCCATGAACACCAGCAATATCGGCTGGGGCGAAGAGCAGGACAACCTCTTCCGTATCGAAGTGGAGCTGCTGGGCGAAGTCCGTGTCGAGCCCGATGGCCGCGAGGAATTCTCAAGCGGCATTTCCGCTTATCCTTATCTCGGCGCCATCGCGCATCGCATCCGCGCCAGCGACCTGATGCGTATTTTCGATGCCGGCAAGGACAGCAGCTGCGTCATCGGCAAGCTGACGCAGGACGAAAGCATCGATGCCGCCATTCACATCCCGTCGATGCTGTCGAAACATTTCGCCGTGGTCGGCTCCACAGGCGTCGGCAAATCGACCGCCGTCTCGCTTCTGCTGCATAAGGCAATCGGCGCCGATCCGAAGCTGCGGGTGCTGATCCTCGACCCGCACAACGAATTCGCCGCCGCCTTTCCGAGGCACTCCGTCGTCATCGATACCGATACGCTCGACCTGCCCTTCTGGCTGATGCGGCTCGAGGAATTCAGCGAAGTCGTCTTCCGTGGCCGTCCGGCGGTACCGGAAGAGCTCGATGCGCTGCGCGATCTCATTCCGGAGGCAAAACGCGCCTTTCGCGGCAGCGATTCAACCTTGATGCGTCGCCAGTCGGAAAAAGCATCGGTGACGGCGGATACGCCGGTTCCCTATCGCATGGCCGACCTGCTGGCGCTCATCGACGAACGCATCGGACGGCTGGAGGGGCGCCAGGAAAAGCCGCACCTGCGCTCGCTGAAAATGCGCGTCATCTCGGCAATCAACGATCCGCGCTATAATTTCATGTTCTCCAACAACACGATCACCGATACGATCATGGAGACCATTGCCGAGATCTTCCGCATTCCGGGCGATGGTAAGCCGATTTGCACCTTCCAGCTCGCCGGAATTCCTTCGGAAGTCGTCAATTCCGTCGCGTCAGTCCTATGCCGCATGGCGTTCGAGCTGACGCTCTGGAGCGATGGCGCGATCCATATGCTCGTCGTCTGCGAGGAAGCGCATCGCTATATCCCCGCCGATCCGACGCTCGGCTTCCTGCCCACTCGGCAGGCCATTTCCCGCATCGCCAAGGAGGGACGCAAATACGGCGTTTCGCTTGGCATCATCACCCAGCGTCCGGGCGAACTCGACCAGACGATCCTGTCGCAATGCTCGACACTGTTCGCCATGCGCCTTGCCAACGATCGCGACCAGGAAATCATCCGTTCGGCCATACCGAACTCCTCCATATCGACGACGAGCTTTCTGTCATCCATAGGCAACGGCGAAGCCATCGCCTTCGGCGAAGCCATTGCCGTGCCGATGCGCATGCGTTTTTCCCGCGTGGCGGAGAATTTGCTGCCGAAAGCCAATGGCAGCGTGGCGAAAGCCAGCGAGGAATCACCTGACACCGTCGACCTGCGGACCATTGTCAGCCGCATGCGCTCGATCTCCGCTCCCGATATTTCCGCCCTGCAGCAGAGCTACAATGCCGCGAGTGAAGTTATGCCTGAGATCAGGAACGATCTTGGCGATGCCCCTATCGAACAATCCGCAAGGCGCCTGATCGAGGCGACCTTGCCATCGATTGAACCCTATCGCCCGGACATGCTGCCGCGCGCCGACGCTCTGCCGCCGACGGCGGCCTCCATGCAGACATCGATCGACAGCAAGCTCGCGGAACTGCGCCGCGAAATCCGTGGCGACGACACGGCTGGCGCTCGCGCGATGCCGACGAGAGACCCCGCTCCGTCCCTGCGGCGGGAGCCCGGCCTTTCGCTGCGTGACAGTATCCTGAAGAAACCGCTGAGCAGTCTTTACGACAAGGATTGATCGGTCAGCCTATGGGCTGACGCGCTCCCAGCTTTCGTCCATCTGATTGCGAAACCACGTCATCTGCCGTTTGGCATATTGCCGTGTAGCTGCCGCTCCGGTTTCGAGAACGTCCTCTCGCGTCATCTCGTCTCTTAGCATCGCGGCAATCTGCGACACGCCGATCGCCTTCATGACCGGCATCTCCGACGATAGCTCCAGCGCCAGCAGAGCCCGCACTTCGTCCGCAGCCCCCATCGCCAGCATCTTTTCAAAGCGGCTGTTGATGCGCTCGTGCAGCAAGGCGCGGTCCGGCAACACCACGATCTTCCGGGCGCGCTCAGGATCGATCACGACTGGCCCGGTCTTCCCCTGAAAGGCGGCGATGGATTGGCCTGTCGCTTCGATCACCTCCAGGGCGCGAACGATGCGCTGGCCGTCCTGAGGATTGAGAGTTTCAGCAACGGCACCGTCGCGGTCGGCAAGCTCGCGATGCAGCGCCTCGGCTCCCTCCGCCAGGAGTCGCGCGCGCAGACGGTTACGAATCTCAAGAGGAATGCCGGGCATGTCGGAAAGGCCACCTGTCAACGCTTTGAAGTAAAGCCCTGTTCCGCCGACGAAAACAGGCATTCGCCCCTCATCGCGCAATCGTTCCACCAATACGGCGGCCTCGCGCAGCCAGAAGCCGGTGGAATAGGCTTGCGCTGCCGGCACATGACCATAAAGATGGTGCGGAATGCCCTCCATATCCGCCTGCGAAGGCCGAGCAGTCAGCACGCGTAACGTATCATAAACCTGCATGCTGTCGGCATTGACGACCACGCCGCCATGCGCACGCGCCAATTCAACCGCCAGTGCGGACTTGCCGCTGGCGGTCGGCCCGGTTATCAGGATCGCGTCGATATCGCTCACAAGGTTTCTGCTCATGGCCTTCGTTGCCACGCTTATTGCCAATCCGTCAAATCCCGTTCTTGCTCCGGCCATCGCTGAACAGGCAGCAGATGCCGTCAAGGCCTCAGGGCTCTATTGGCTGGCCGACGGCATCGCTTGCGATATCGCGCTGCGCGACGATGCCGACCTGCGGGCGGCGGAAGCCAACATCCTCGCCGTCATCGGCGGCGCGCCGATCGACCTGGTGATCCAGGAAGCCGAAACACGTCGCAAGAAACTGCTGATCGCCGACATGGACTCGACGATAATCGGCCAGGAATGCATCGACGAACTCGCGGCCGAAGTCGGCCTGAAGGAGAAGGTCGCCGACATCACGGCCCGCGCCATGAACGGCGAAATCGCCTTCGAGCCCGCCCTGCGCGAGCGTGTGGCCCTGCTGAAGGGCCTGCCGATTTCCGTGGTCGACGATGTCATCGCAAAACGCATCACCCTGACGCCGGGCGGTCCTGAGCTGATCGCCACGATGAAGGCGAAGGGGTATTACACTGCCCTCGTTTCCGGCGGCTTCACCGTCTTTACGAACCGCATCGGCGCGACATTGGGCTTCGACGAGGATCGCGCCAATATCCTGCTGGAAGAAAGAGGCGTCCTCACCGGCCTCGTCGAAGAACCGATCCTCGGCAAGCAGGCCAAGGTGGATGCGCTGACCGAGATCGCCGAAAAACTCGGCATTTTGACCGACGACGCGCTCGCCGTCGGTGACGGCGCCAATGATCTCGGCATGTTGCAGCTCGCCGGCTCCGGTGTCGCACTGCACGCCAAACCGACGGTTTCGGCACAGGCTCGCATGCGCATCGACCACGGCGATCTGACCGCCCTGCTCTATCTCCAGGGCTATCGAAAGAGCGACTTCATCAAACCATAGAAACGGCGGAAGCCGCCAATGTCGGGTGCCATCGATGACCATCACCGAAACCGAACGCCTCATTATCCGCAACTGGCGCAAGACGGACCGAGATCTGGTCTTCGAGATCAATTCCGACGAGGCTGTGATGGAGTTCTTTCCCTTCCGCCGCAACCGTGCGGAAGCCGATGCCTTCTTCGATCGCGTCCACTCGATGATCGCCGAAACCGGCCTCGGCTTCTATGCACTGGAGGAAAAAGCCAGCGGCGAGACGATCGGCTTTTGCGGGCTGGCACGTGTCGATCACCTTGAGCCCCCCATAGCCAAGGGCACAATCGAAATCGGCTGGCGGCTCGCGGCTCGCTACTGGGGCAAGGGATTTGCCAGCGAAGCAGCGCGAGCGCTGCTCGCGCTTGGCTTCGAAAAGCTCGGTCTCGACCAGATCGTTTCCTTTGCCGTGCACGACAATACCAGGTCGACCTCCGTGATGGAGCGGATCGGCATGCATCGCGTCGCCGGTGGCGATTTCGACCATCCCAACGTGCCGGACACCTACCCACACTTGAAACGGCACGTGCTCTACCGCCTGACTGCGGATGAATGGCGCGTCGGGCGATGACCCTCCTCGAGACGTCCCGGCTGACCCTCCGGCCCTGCCGGGAAGAGGACCGCGATCTGTTCTACGAGCTCAGCTCCGATCCCGCCGTGCTTGCGTTCTTTCCCTTTCGCCGCAGTCGAGCAGATGCCGATACCGTCTTCACCATGATCCGGAGCGTCGTCCCGGAACCCGGCTTCGATCTTCTGGTGATAGCTTTGAAGCAGAGCGGCGAAGCGATCGGCCTTTGCGGGCTGTCGAAGCCGCAGCTCGAGCCCTATTTGCCGAAGGACGCGGTGGAAATCGGCTGGCGGATGTCAGCGCGCCACTGGCGCAATGGCTATGCCACAGAAGCCGGCCTGGCGCTCCTGCGCCACGGCTTCGAGACGCTGAAGCTTGATGAAATCCTGTCTATCGCCGTTCACGACAACCGTCGCGCCCTCGCGGTCATGCGAAGGATCGGCATGCATCCGGATCCGGCGATCGACTTCGACCATCCGCAGATCCCGGACACGCATCCGCAATTAAGACGCCACGTCGTCTACCGCCTGCGTGCCGCCGAGTGGCGGTCGCAGGGCAAACGGAAAACTGAAGTGTCTACTCGAGAGCAACAGCGATAAAGCGCAAGTCGCCACTTGGAGACGCAATCATCAACTGCGCATTGCGGCGCCCTTCCCGCTTCAGCGAGGCCACTTTTTCCGATGCGGCACTCGGCGTCTGCACGAATTCCTGCGCGACTTCGACGACAACATCCCCGGGCTTCAGGCCCTTCTCGGCGGCAGCCGAACCCGGTGCAACTTCCGTGATGACGACGCCATCGACGCTATCGGCGATACCGAAGCTCTTGCGGTTCTCGGCCGTCAGCGTCGCCAGCTTCATGCCGAGTATACTTGTGTTTGCATGGGCCGGTGGCTGAGCCTGCGGCGACTGCTGCTGGTTGTCACCCTGGTCCTGTCCATCCATGCCATCATCATTGCCGCCGTCGCCCCCGTCCGGATTGATGACGCCGTCATGATTGCCCTCACCATCAGGCGCGAGCTGAGGCTGCTTGTCCTTGTCGGTGTTCGCCGCTGCCGCCTGATCGCTATTTTCCAGCCGGCCAAGCGTGACCTTGACGGTCTGCTCCTTGCCGTCGCGGAAAATGATCACATCCACTTCCTTGCCGACCGGGCTTTCAGCGACGACACGCGGCAGGTCGCGCATTTCAGCCACATCCTTGCCGTCGAATTTCAGGATGACGTCACCTGCCTTGATGGTGCCGTTGTCGACGGGGCCGCCCTTGATGACGCCGGCCACGAGTGCGCCCTTCGCGCTGCCGAGACCGAGACTGTTGGCGACATCATCCGTCACCGGCTGAATACGAACGCCGAGCCAGCCGCGACGGGTTTCGCCGAAATCCCTGAGCTGCTTGACGACGCCCTCGGCCAGCTCCGAAGGCACGGCAAAGCCGATGCCGATCGAGCCGCCGCTCGGGGAGATGATGGCCGTGTTGATGCCGATCACCTCACCCTTCATATTGAAGAGCGGGCCGCCGGAATTACCCTTGTTGATCGCCGCATCCGTCTGGATGAAGTTGTCGTACGGACCGGCATTGATGTTGCGCCCGCGCGCAGAAACGATACCGATGGTCACGGATCCACCCAGGCCGAAGGGATTGCCGATCGCCATCACCCAGTCACCGATCCTCATCTTGGAGGAATCGCCGAACTTCACCGCCGTCAGCGGATGCTTCGGCTCGACCTTGAGGAGCGAGAGATCGGTCTTCGTATCGGTTCCGATCAGCTTCGCCTTCAGCTTCGTCCCGTTCGGGAATATCGCCTCGATATCATCGGCGCCTTCGATGACGTGGTTGTTAGTGACGATATAGCCGGCCGCATCGATGACGAAGCCAGAGCCGAGCGAGCTTACCTTGCGGTTGCTGTCCTCGTTATTCCTGTTCTTGAAGAAATCGTTGAAGAAATCCTGGAACGGCGAATTGTCCGGCACCTTCGGCGTCGCCGGGCCATCCCCCTCGTCCTTCACCTTCTGCGAGGTGGAGATGTTGACGACGGCATCGAGCAAACCGGAAGCAAGATCTGCAACCGAAGCGGGGCCGGCATTCATCGCCGGGTTCATCGTCATCGTCGGTGTGTCCGCAGGCGGCGTCTGGTTGTTGGTCGCTGCCGGTGCCTGAGCGCCCGCAGCCGCGCCGCTATTCTGCGTCTGCGCATAGGCCTGTTCGGCGCCACCGACGACGGGACCGGCAATCAGCGCCATGCTGGCCAGCAAAGCGAACGAACGTCTGAAAGGCAGGCGAAGGGTCGGGGCCATCAGGCATCCTCATCGATAAAGGGAAATCTTGAATAAGCATCAACATAAGGCGGAATGATGAAGCGCGAAATCACCTTTTTGCGAAATCCCCGAACCTCAATCCGACCAAGGCATTTATGGCAAAGGTGATGTGGTTTCCGATAAAGAAAAGGGCCGCCGTGAGGCAGCCCTTGGATTTCAGCGGGTTGACGCCTCAGTTCGCCGGAGTCGTCGTCGGACTGGCCAGCGCCGGCGCGCCGGAATTGGGCGCGGTACCGTTGGGACTATCGAAGAACTTGAAGAAGTCCGACTTGTTCGGCGGCAGGACCAGCGTCTTGCCACCGGAAACGAACGCCTTGTTGTAGGCGGCCATCGTGCGATAGAATTCGTAGAAATTCGGATCGCGCGACGAGGCATCGGCGAAGATGCCGTTGCGCTCGGCTTCACCCTGACCACGCAGGACTTCCGAATCCTTCTGCGCATCCGCGATAAGCTCGACGACCTGACGGTCCGCGATCGCGCGGCGGCGCTGGCCTTCTTCGTTACCCCGTGCGCGGAGGAGCTCGGCTTCCGCCAAACGCTCGGCCTTCATACGATCATAAGTATTCTGCGACACTTCCTGAGACAGGTCAGTGCGGCGGATGCGGACATCCTCGATGTTGAGACCGAGCGTCTCGGCATCGCGGCGCAGATCGTCGCGCACTTCGGTCATCATCGACGCGCGTTCGTTGGACAGCGCCGCTTCGAAGTTGCGCAGACCGTAGACACGACGCAGCGAGGCGTCGAGGCGGGTTCTGAGACGGGATTCCGCCGCATCACGATCGCCCGACACCGCCTCGCGGAACTTGCGAGCATCGGTGATCTTGTAGACCACGAAAGCATCGACCTCGTAGAACTTGCCGCCCGACACCTGGACGCGGATATTGTCCAGATCGAAACGGAGTTCCTGCAGCTGTATGTATTGAACGCGGTCAGCATCCATGAAGGCGAAAGGCAGCTTGAAGTAGAGCCCCGGCTCCGCCTTGACTGCGCGGATCTGGCCGAAACGCAGGACGATAGCCTGCTCCCGGGCATTGACCACGAACACCGACGAATAAACGAGCAGCAGCAGCACCGCGAGCGCGATGAGAATGGTTGGTAAACGGCTGGACGTCATTATTTGGCCTCCGGCTGAGCTGCAGTGGCGGGCTTGCCCGCCCGCGTCGCGGGCTGCTTGCCGATGTCGTTCAGCGGCAGATAGGGCACGACGCCCTGCTTGTCATCGATGATGACACTGTTGGAATTGCCGATAACGGTCTCCATGGTTTCAAGGAACAGCCGCTTGCGGGTGACTTCCGGCGCCTTGATGTACTCGTCGTAGATCGAGATGAAGCGCTGTGCTTCACCCTGAGCTTCCTTTACGACACGATCCTTGTAGGCAGCCGCTTCTTCGCGGATCTGAGCCGCGCGACCGCGGGCCTGACCGAGCTGCTGGTTGGCGTATTGATTGGCCTCTTCAACCTGCTGGTCTTCGTTCTGCTCGGCGCGCTGTACTTCTTCGAACGCATCGGCCACTTCGCGCGGCGGTGCTACATCCTCGATCGGTACGGCAGTAATGGCGATGCCGGCGCCGTAGCGGTCCAGCGTATCCTGGATGATGGCCCTCACCTGAACGGCGATTTCCTGGCGGTTATCGCGATAGATGTCCTGGGCGGGACGGCGGCCGACGACTTCGCGCATGGCGCTTTCTGCAACCTGCTGCAGCGTTTCGTCGGGACTTTCGAGATTGAAGAGATAGGATTGCGGATTAGTTACCACAAAGAGAACCGAGAATTGGACGTTGACGATGTTCTGATCGCCCGTCAGCATCAGGCCGGCAGTCGAACCGGCGGCCGAGCGACCGCCGATATTGCGCTGCTGTTCCGTGACCTTCACGAACTCAACGCGATCCATCGGCCAGAAATGGAAATGCAGGCCGGGCATCGAGACTTCCGTGTTCGGCTTGCCGAAACGCAGTTCCACACCGCGCTCATCCGGCTGCACCGTATAGACGCACTGAATCAGCCAGAAAACACCGATAACCGCAGCGATGATAAGAAAGACGCCCGCATTGAAGCCACCAGGGATAAAGCCTTTCAACCGGTCCTGGCCGCGGCGAATAATATCCTCGAGATCCGGAGGCCCTCCGTTGCCGCTTCCCCGCGGCCGGTTCGGTCCTTGCCCCCAAGGTCCCTGATTATTTCCACCGCCGCCGCCGCCGCCCCACGGGCCACCGCCGCCGCCATTCTGATTGCTCCAAGGCATCAAAACCTCTTTGTTTGTTGACTCCCAGCACCGCGCCGAACCCGCAAAATTAGCAGGCGGCAGCGATTGCATCCCGTTATAGGTATCGACGCACCTGCTTTCAACGCAACTTCAGGAAGTTCGGCGGATTAACTGGAAAATATTTGAATTTTCAGGGCAGCCCTTATGCATTTCGCCTAAAATAACTGACGAAACGTGTCGGATAGGTGTCCTTCTCGCCGGCGGGCACGGCAAGCTCGCTGTCGACCTGCCAAAGGGCGGGATCGATGGCCGGGAAGGAGGTGTCGCCATCCACCTCCGCCTCGACATGCGTGATGAGCAACCGGTCGGCCAGACCGATCGCCTGCCGATAGATCTCGCCACCGCCCAGAATGCAGATCTCGTCGACGCCGCTCTCGGTCGCAAGGCGGGACGCAGCATCGATGGCTTCGCTCAGCGAATGCACCACCGTTACGCCTTCGGGCGAAAAGCTTTCATCGCGAGTGATGATGATGTTCGGTCGGCCGGGCAGCGGCTTGCCGATCGACTGGAATGTCTTGCGTCCCATGATGACGGGCTTGCCAAGGGTCATCGCCTTGAAGCGCTTGAGGTCGGACGACTGTCGCCAGGGCATGTCGCCGTCACGCCCGATAATGCCATTGCGCGAAACGGCAACGACGATGGTCTTGATCGGCTGGGTCATGCTTCCTCCCTCAAACAACGTTACCATCGCCATAGGCGAGTCGGCCTCATGATTCCATTGCATGATAGCGCTGACAGACCTTGGAAAGCACCCACCCGCCTGCAATCAACCGCCATTGTTGAGTTTATCGAGCTGTCCGGCCAGCACGCCGCCATCCTCGCGATCATCCGCCATCTTGCGGTAAAGACCGGCCATGCCTTTGAATATCAGCGCGGCGGGATCATCTTCGCCGAGGAAATCCGAGATCTCCTCCATCTCCGCGACCCAGCGATAGGCTTTCGGATACATGTCTGGGATGCCCTGCACAAATTTCGCATCGAGATCCGGCAGGCTTTCCCGGAGCTCGCGTTTCAGGGCCTCATCCGCTCCGGAGCGGATGGCGGCGAGCAGCATGGTGGTCCCAAGGCCTGTCACGCCCTTGTTGATGCCGGCATAGCACATCTTCAGCGCCGATGCGGCGCCGATCGGCCCATCGATTCGGCGCACCTGAAGCCCGCGTTCGGCCAGCGTGGCGCTGCTGTTGGCCGCATCGCCGCTGACATAAAGCTTGGGTCCCTTCTGGCCGGGCTTCGGCGGGCCGCCGATGATGGAACCATCGAGAACCACGCCGCAATCGCTGGCAAAGATCGAGGCGACCTGCACCATCGTCTGCGGCGAAATCGCATTGCAATCCATGAATGTCGTCTTCGTGCCGCGTCGACGCACGGCTGCTGCGATCTGCTCGGCCACGCCGATGGCGGCGGCGGGTGGAACGATGGAAAGGATGAGGCCGGCTCCGGCGATAGCGTCCAGCCCGACAACCTCCATGCCCGCAGACTTCGCTCGATCGATCGTTGTCGCCGAACGGCCTTCGAGATGGGTCAGCACCTTCGCGCCATTCTCGACCAAACGCCTCGCAATGGCGCTGCCCATCGCGCCGGCTCCGATGACTGCGATATCCACGACCGATCTCCCTCTTCACGCAAGGACGACAACATAGCGCCTCGCGACTAGGCCGACGAGCGGAATGCGGCGCGGGAACGATAAGTTTTGCGCATGGGCGATGGGCCAAAAAGCGATCGGCCAAGACAGGCGCCATAGCTTTTTCTTATAGGCTGCCGACCATTTCGAAATGGGCAATCGTCGCGCTTCCCGTCATCCCTAGTCGCCAGTCAAGACCTATCAGGGCTCGTCAAACACGGTACGGCACCGCATCCGGACCGAGCGGTCTCGACGCGGTGTTGGCCGGAGACGGAGGAAAATGCTGATCCATTTATTTGATGGCCTCGCCCACGGCATGCTGCTGTTCGTGCTTTCGTGCGGGCTGGCGGTGGGAGGGTCCGTGCCGCAGCACGGCCCTCCTTGCAGGCCTTGTCTGCAATCCGCCCCACCGACTTTTCGCATCACGAACCACCAGTCGCATGTCGACGATCGCATTCATCGGCTTCCTCAAGACCTGTTTCTGCGCTTCGTCCGCGAAAGGGTGAACGCATCGCCGGAAGCAACTTAGCCGCCGCGACGCTTGCTCTACGCGTTGCGGAGAACAAGAACGGCATAGATGCAGGGCCTGCCGCTCTTGTTCTTGAACATGCAATCCGTCGGCGGGCCGAGCTCGAGGCAATCGCCTGCCGACATTCGATGCCTTGCATCGCCTTCGAGAAAAATCAGCTCGCCCTCCAGCACCCAAATGAGCTGCCGCATGAAAGCATAGGCCGATGCCGGCATGGGAACATCGGCTCCCGCGGGCAATTCGATGCGAACCAGATCAAGCGGCAGGTCCGACTTCGGGGACACATGCCGCCGCTCGTAGCCGGTCTGCGGATCGACCCACACGGGCTGATCCTCCTTCTTCAGGAAACGGCCCTGCTGCATTTCAGCACGTGCCATCAATGTCGACATGCTCAGGCTGAAAGCACCCGACAGCTTGCCGAGCAGCGTTGCCGTCGGACTGCTCTCGCCACGCTCGATCTTGTGGATCATGGCGCGGGAAACGGCGGAACGTTCGGCAAGCTCTGTCAGCGACCAGCCGCGGCTCTCGCGTTCGATGCGAATGCGCGCACCGATGCGCTTGTCGATTTCATCAAGTTGAGACATCGTTTTACTATAGTAGACTTTCCTGAGGATAGCAATATGGAAATCCACAACAATTCCATAGCTAAATAATTGATATATTGACGTAATATTTTAAAATCAATTCATGCCTTAGGCCGCCCGTTATCAGCCTGATGGTTTTTATGATAACATAGTGGACAAGCGCAGAAATCGGCGTATGACAGAGTGAAACGATCAATCACACCAGAATCCAATTTAGTGGATAGCTTCACGGAGCAATCGATGCAAATTCGCGATGCCAATGACGAAGATGTCGCGGGAATAACCGCGATCTACAACGACGCCGTCGTCAACACAGCCGCGATCTGGAACGAGACACAGGTCGATGCGGACAATCGAAAGCGATGGCTGCAGGATCGGCGCAGGCTGGGCTATCCGGTGCTGGTCGCCATTGACGATCGCGGCGAAGTCGTCGGATATGCCTCATTCGGCGATTGGCGGGCCTTCGACGGCTATCGGCATACGGTCGAGCATTCCGTCTATGTCCGAAATGATCAATATCGAAGCGGAATCGGCAGGGCGTTGATGGTCGAGCTGATCGAGCGCGCCAAAACCATCGGAAAGCATGCGATGATCGCCGGCATCGAGGCCGGAAATGTCGCTTCGATCAGGCTCCATGAGAAGCTCGGCTTTCAGCAGGTCGGCCTTCTCCCGGAAGTCGGCACGAAATTCGGCCGATGGCTCGATCTGGCGTTCCTGCAACTGCTGCTCGATCGGCGCACTGAGCCCGATTCCCCGCCGACAGCCTGAAAGCGCCGGATACAATGGCAATCACGGTCGCAACGTTCGTTCTCTCGGGCTAACATTCGTTGCCGGCCGAAACGCCGCCTAGACGGCAACCTCAGCCGCAATCGCCGCGTGCGGCTCGTAGCCTACGACTTCGAAATCCTCGATGCGGTAGCCGTCTATGCTGTCGGGCCGACGCAGCAAGCGCAGGGTCGGGAACGGCTTGGGTTCGCGACTCAACTGCTCGCGGATCGCATCCAGATGGTTGAGATAGAGGTGCACGTCGCCGCCCGACCAGACCAGTTCCCCCACGTCCATATCAACCTGCTGCGCAACCATGGCCAGCAAGGCCGCCTGCTGCGAGATATTGAAGGGGTTCCCCAGGAACAGATCGCACGAGCGCTGGAAGACCATCAGGCTGAGGCGCGGACGCCGGCCTTCGGCGCCGGATATGTTCGACACATGGAACTGATAGACCATGTGGCAGGGATGCAGCGCCATGTCGGCCAATTCGCCGACATTCCACGCATGGAAGATCATCCGGCGGCTGCTGGGATTGGTTTTCAGGTCGTGAATGACCGATGCGAGCTGATCATGCACCCGGCCCTCGGCATCGCGCCACTGGCGCCATTGCTTGCCATAGACCGGGCCGAGATCGCCCCACTCGAGCGCAAAAGCCTCGTCAGCCAGAATTCGCGCCTCGAAAGCGATCTGATCGATGTTCTCGCCGGTGGCCTTGCGATATTTCGCCAATGGCCAATCGGTCCAGATCCGCACGTTTTCCTTAAGGAGGTTGCGGATGTTCGTATCACCCGTCAGGAACCAGAGCATTTCCTTGACGGCGAGCTTCCAGTAGACGCGCTTGGTCGTGAAGACCGGGAACTGCCCCTTCGAGAGATCGAAGCGCATCATCGCTCCGAGGCCGCTCAGGGTGCCGACGCCCGTTCTATCGATCCGGCGATCACCGTTCTCGAGCAGGTGCGCCATCAGGTCGAGATATTGATACTCCGGGTGGCGAACCATCTTCAGCTCCGAAATCGCTCTTGAAGTTTTCCGGGCGGCGCGAGTGACGCCAGCGGCAGTTCGCCGCCGCGCGCCCGGCCGATTCCTTTTTCGCAATTCTAGTGACAAGCTGGTGGGAAACCAACCGCGGCTGACAATAATCTCACCGATTCTCTGCCTTCCTGCCGCAAACCGATGTTTCAGCAAAGCATTTATGACAATTGCCCTTCCCTTCGCCCGCGGAAAACACTATATCAGCCATGCCGGTCTTCGGGCCGGCTATGGCGATAAATGAGCGGTGTAATAAACCTATTGGACCCGGGGGCGGTACCCGGCGCCTCCACCAAAAACCGGCCGGCTAACTGGCGTCAGACCGGCTTTTGATGGGGGCGAAACAGGATCGACAAGGGTGTAAAGATCGACTTTTTGCTCGGCATTGTACCGCCGTTATCGGGCTAAAATTGTAGTTGCAAACGACAACTATGCGGAAGCTCGTCTCGCTGCTTAATCGCGGTGTGACACTTCAAATAAAGTCCTAAGGGGTCGCACTCTTAGGCGGGGTTCGAAGGCACCTGGCAACAGAAGCCTTCACCTTATCCTCCAGTGCTATATTATATATGACGAGGCGATGACTCGCGCACGGGGCTTTCCCGTCGACGTTCGGCGTGGCATAAGCCTTACAAAAAGCATGGGCCAACGAAAGACAGGAAAGCATGGCGCAGGATCATATCCGCTACGACATTTTGGCACAGGACGCCCTGCGTGGAGTCATACGCAAGGTGTTGACCGAGGTTGGCGCCACCGGCCGTTTGCCCGGTGATCATCATTTCTTCATCACCTTTCTGACGGGCGCTCCCGGTGTGCGCATTTCGCAGCACCTGAAGTCGAAGTATCCAGAGCAGATGACCATCGTCATCCAGCATCAGTTCTGGGATATGAAAGTCACTGAGAGCCAGTTCGAGATCGGCCTGTCTTTCTCCGATGTCCCCGAAAAGCTGGTCATCCCCTTCAACGCGGTCCGCGGCTTCTACGATCCTTCCGTCAACTTCGAACTGGAGTTCGACGTGCCGTTGGCCGACGACGAGGAAATCACTTCCAGCGAGATCACCGCCTATCCCGTGACGGCCGAACACGCCGAAGAGCCGGCAGCGGCCAAGGACGGCGAGGAAAAGAAGCCTGGTTCCGTCGTCTCTCTCGACGCATTCCGCAAGAAGCAGTGAGCATGTCGGGGAAGCATCCGCTTCCCCTTTCCACATCGGCAACGGGAAAAGATCGATGAACGCCGAAATCGTCAATCTGCGCCAGTTCCGCAAGAAACAGGCTCGTTCCGAGAAAGAAAAGCAGGCAGAACAGAACCGCATCACGTTCGGCCGCACCAAGACGGAAAAGAACCTGACGAAGGCGCTCAACGACAAGGCCACAAAAGAACACGAGGCCGGCCGCAGGGAGACGCCAGAAACAGACGACTGACTACTGCGCCAGAATTAAAAAACTTCCGAAATCAGTTGCTTACCCGTGCATTTTGAATCACGTTACCAATATCCCACCGTTTCCGATTTTTTTGATCGACCCGCCGATGATCCGTAAACATTCCGCGACGCTGCATGGCCATCGCACGAGCTTTTCCCTTGAGGATGCCTTCTGGACAGAACTGAAGGCAATCGCCAATGTACGCGGCACGTCGCTCGCAGCGCTGATTTCCGAAATCGACGACGGACGCGATGCAGAGAGCAACCTCTCCTCCGCGCTGCGCCTCTATGTTCTCAAGTGGCTGAAAGAACGCAACTAGCGTCACTACTCCAGATTACGGCATCCGGTTGAAACCAATGCCGCACAAAGCCATGCGCTATTGGGGCCATGCGCTATTGGGCGACACCGGGCAATCCGTTGAAGTTCAATGGCGTTGTCGGCTGCGGCGACTGGCCGTTGAGCGCCGGCAATTGCTGGACCTCGGCTTTGGCACGAGCTTCGGCGGCGGCCTTGGCCTTAGCCTCCTCGTCCGCTTGCTTCTGTGCCGCAGTGCGCCTCATCAAATCGCGCAGCCGGATTTCTTCGGCCCGCCGCTGCTGCTCGATGGCCGCGTCGCGCTGCCGTTGGGCTTCGCGCGCAACGGCCACGTATTTGTAAAGCGAGACCTCGCGCCGGAGCCGCTGCTTTTCGAGGACATTGGCCTGAAGGCGCTCGACGCGCCGGCGCTCGCGCTCGAAAGCGCGCAGCGACAGGAAGCTGGTGACGTCGCTCACGTCCATCGTCCGGCCGGGCGTTGCCAGCGGGCCGGCGAAATCGAGGCGCAAAGCCGGCTCGGCGCCACTCTGCGCCTCGCTTGCGGCATTCAAGTCGATGCCGAGAGAGCCGCGCATACGCTCATCCGGCAAGCTGATTTCGGCATTGCCGGAGAGCTTCGCCACATCGTTGCCGGCGACGATGTTCGTAGCACGCACGACGCCGGAGGAGATATTGAACGGTATGCTCGTGGCCGGCAGCACCGCCTCGCCATTGTTGAGCAGCGTCTGCACGATCGGCAACACCTTTTCGGCCGTGATATCGCCCTGGATCTGATCCGTCGCCGACAGCAAGGGCGGCAGGACGGACAGATTAAGGCCACGCACATGAGTCTCTCCGAGCTTGACCTCGCCCGAACCACTGGCGTTGGCCGCAAGGTCGCCCATGCTCTTGCCGCTGGCTTCGACATTCATGGCCAGGCCAAAGCGGCCGCTGGCAAGTGGCGCACCGTCACGTTGCCAGGCGACCGCGGCAAGATCGCCGTTGGCGAGGCTGAGCTTCGTTTGCATAAGTCCGGTGCCGTCGGAATTGGCGAGCATCAGGCTGCCATTCAGCGTGCCGCCGTTCCAGCCGCCGGACAGATCGTTCAGCCGCAATTCCTCGCCCTTGTAGGCGACATTGCCGGTGAAATTCGAAATCGGACCGAATATGCCCGGCCATACCTGCTTCGCCGAAAGCTTGATGCCGATATCGAGCCCGCTGAAAGCCGGCAATCCGAGCTTGTCCCTGGTCAGCTTGCCGGTTTTGGCGTCCGTGATCGGGCCATAGATCGCCTCGGCCAGCCAGCCGAGATCCACCTTGTCGAGCGACAATTCCCCGGTCGCCTTTATGTTCGGCGCCTTTCTGTCGAAGGTGAGCGCGCCCGACACATTGTTGTCGGCAAACAGCCCCTTCATGCCGGAGAATACGATCTTGTCGGGGCTGACAGCGGCATTGGCCTGGAACTTGACCGGTAAGCCTGTGCCCATCTGCGGGATGCCGATGCCGTTCATGACGAAATAGGGATCGAGATCGGCGCTATCGAGCGATAGTGCGACGTTGCCGTTGAGGAAGCTGTCGGGGCGCACATCGACCTTGCCATTTGCAGTGAACGAGGTCTTATCGGTCGCGAAAGTCAACGCCGCATCGGCCGGATCTGTGCCGCTGGCGGACACTTTCAAGGTCATGCGGCCATTCGCATCGGCTTCGACCGGCAGCGGATCGAGACCGGCCTGACCGAAGAGGATCGACGTCACGGAATTTTCGAGCGTTCCTTCCAGCGTCGTCTTGCCCTTGCCTGCGAACGCCGCCAGATCGGACATGCGGTAATCGAAATTGACGCGGCTGCCGTTGGACACGCCGGCGAGCGTCACCGTCAACGCATTGTCCTGATCGCCGCCGAGCGTCACCGCGCCGCGAAGCGCGGTGTTTCCGTACCAGGCGGCATTGCGCACCAGACGATCCATGACAGGATGATGGGGCAGATGCTGGCGGAGCATTTCGAAGAAGGGGCCGGGATCGGCCGCCTTGAAAGTGATTTCGCCCGATCCTTTATAGCTCGCGGGCGAACCGTCGGCGCGACCCGTCGCAGTGATCTCCGCGCCGGCGACATTGCGTACCGCAAGCTTGTCAAGCGTCAGCGCGCCATCCGCGATCGAGAACGATGTATCGACATCGTCGGCCGGCACGCCGAAGGCGACGAATTTCGCAGCCTGCAGATGAGCGGTGATCCGGTGATCAAAAAGGGATTCGCCGGCGTCCTGACCGGTGAACAGGCCGGTCAACGCTCTCAGCGCATCGAGATCGAACGCATCGCCGGTAAGATCGACGGCAAGCTTCGGCGCATCCTTGTCGTTCGGCGCCTGGCGATCGAGGCGGCCCTTGAGCGTAGCCGAACCGATGGCGATCTCCAGATTCTCGAAGCGCTGCTCTTCATGCCGCAGGCTGACGTCAGCGGAGAAGCCGGCCTGGTGCAGTTGGCGGATAGACGGATCCACGGATCCCACCAGCCAGGAGGCGAGGCCGGAGGGCTGGCTGGAGGCCACGACGAGATTGCCGATGAAATTCGGCTCGCCCTGCAGCATCAGATTGCCCCGCGCCTCGACCTGCGTGCGCCCAGGCAGCGTGCCGATCGCGTGATCGATCTTCCAGCCCGTTCCCGCCGGCTCGAGATCGAGCTGCACGTCGCGAATGGTCGTGTCGCCGGCAACAATCGCGGGCAAGCGGAAGGTCGCCTTACCGGGCACTTGCGGCACCGGAATTTCTGCCGCGGTCTCAATCAGGCTGTTCAAACGCTGGCGAGCCGAAACGGCCGGGTTCCGGTTGGTCTTGCCATTGGGACCCTTGCTGTTACCCAGGCGATTGACGTCGATCTGCTGGCCATCGGCGGTCAACAGAAACTCCGGCTTGGTCCCGGTATCCAGTGTCGCCTCGCCCGTCACCACGTAGGGGTCGTCGGCAGCGCCGACTTCCAGCCTATACTCGGGAACGCGAATACGATCGTTTGTCAGCTCGAAACGGCCCTTGATGCGAGGCTGGACTTGCTGGTCGCCAGAATTGCCAGAACGTTTGTCGTCGACCCCGGCGTTGAACGAACCCATGTAGTCCGGTTTGCTGTTGACCAGCTTCAACTCGCCATCGAGATCGACATTGAGCGGATGCCGGTCGGGCATCAGCCGGGTGCGAACGCGCAAAACGCCGTTGTCATCAGGCTGGCTGCTGGAAATACTGAAGTTACCGTGCTCGCCATCGAGCGCCGCATCGCCTTCGATCCGCCATGGCCCTGCCAGCGATTTCGCCGACATCTCAGCATTGAAACCGGTAATATGCCGGGTGCGGCCGGATTGCTCGTCGATGAACAGGATATCGCCATCGTCCACATGCACGCTTTCGAGCACCACCGACTTGGCGGGAATCTCTGGCTGGCTGCCGCGCATCCAATCCAATGTGCCGTCCTTTGCCAGCCGCAGGTGCACCTTCGGCTTCGACACGCGCATATCGAAGATCAGCGCTTCGCCGGAAAGAAAGGGCGCCAGCTCGGCATCCATGGAGAATTCGGCAATCTGCACCAGAGGCGTACCATCGGCCTCCTGACCAACGCGAACATCATGCAGCGTCACGGAGGGAAAAGGCAGGAGGCGCGCATCGACGGTGCCGTGAACCGTCACCTTCTTGCCGATGATACGGCTCGCCTGATCCTCGAAATTCTTTCGAAAATCGGTCCAGTCTATGAAGATCGGAGCGAGCAGCGCCACGAACAGCACTACCACAAGCAATCCACCCAGAAAAACCAGGACCTTACCTAACAATGCGCACCGTCTCCAATCTTCATTCCAAATATACGATAGACCGTAACCTATCGGAGCACATACACCACATCGCCCCGGATACGCACGTTTCTATCCGATCCCATTGCAAAATCGCATCATTTTTCCCGAACGATGCGGCGTGATCTAGCGCATCCTGGCCGCTTTCCATGACAACGGTCAGAAAAGGGTGGCTCAAGCCTAGCGCCATTCACGCGGGTAGCAAGCCAAGATCATGGGAATGCTCCACCTTTCAATGCGTATGGAATATCTTACCAGGGTTGAAAATGGCATCGGGATCGAGTGCTTCCTTGATCTGTCGCATCAAATCGACGGCATCGCCGAGCTCCTGTTCAAGGAATGACATCTTGCCCTGCCCCACGCCATGCTCGCCTGTGCAGGTGCCATCCATGGCCAGTGCACGCGCATTGAGGCGGGCAACGAAAGCCTCGACCGTCGCGATGCCTTCGGGGGTCTTGTCGTCAAACAGGACAAGCACATGGAAATTGCCGTCGCCGGCATGGCCGACGATCGGCGCCAACAATCCATTCGCCTCGATATCGGCCTGGGTCTCCGCGACGCATTCGGCCAGCCGCGATATCGGCACGCAGACGTCCGTCGACAGTGCCGCCAGGTCAGGCGCAAGGGCGCGCGCTGCCCAATAGGCATCATGCCGCGCCTTCCAGAGCTTGTTGCGCTCCTCCGCATTAACAGTCCAAAGGAATTCACCACCGCCGCACTCGGCTGCGATCTCGGCGAATTGTGCCGATTGCAGCGCAACGGTCTCGTCGGTGCCGTGAAATTCGAGGAAAAGCGTGGGCTTCTCGTCAAAGGTCAGGCCGGAATAGCGATTGCAGGCCCGAAGCTGCATGGCATCGAGCAACTCGATGCGCGCAACGGGAATGCCCATCTGGATCGTCATGATGACGGCATCGCATGCCGCCTTGATATCAGGAAAGGCGCACGCGCCGCCGGCGATCTTCTGGGGAATTCCCTGCAGGCGCAACGTCACCGACGTCAGCACCCCAAGCGTTCCTTCCGCGCCGACGAACAGCCGGGTCAGATCATAGCCGGCGGACGATTTCTTGGCGCGGCGGGCGGTGCGGATTTCCTCGCCATTGGCGGTAACGACAGTCAATGCCAGCACGTTGTCCTTCATCGTGCCGTAGCGGACCGCATTCGTGCCCGAGGCGCGAGTGGACGCCATGCCGCCGATCGAGGCATTGGCGCCGGGATCTATCGGGAAGAACAGGCCGGTGTCACGAAGATAGGTGTTGAGCTCCTCGCGGGTCACGCCTGGCTCGACGGTGCAATCCAGATCCTCGGCATTCACTTCAAGAACCCGGTTCATCCGGCTGAAATCGACGGAAATTCCGCCTTGTGGTGCATTCACCTGCCCTTCCAGCGAAGAGCCCGTGCCGAAGGGGATGACAGGCACCTTATGCTCGGCGCAGACCTTGACGACAGCCTGCACGTCCTCGCGCGTTTCGGCGAAAACCACGCCGTCGGGAAGCTGCGCGGGAATATAGGTGGTCGTATGGGCATGCTGGGCGCGGAAGCTTTCGCCGGTCTGGAAGCGCTCTCCGAACGTCTGCTTCAGAATGCCGAGAACGGCTGATATCCCCGCCTCGTTGCGTTTTCCCGCCTTAGCATCAGCCAGCACCATCTTCCGAATCTCCCATCGCGAGCGTCAAAGGACGTTAACCTTTTGTCGGTTCTATGGGACATAGATGTGGCGGTGTCCAGCCATGAAAATGATCCACCGTTCTCGCGCCACATCGCCCCTTGCTTCTATTGCATGAGTGCCCGTTTGCAGCGCCCCGGATAGACACGTGCAAAGAAACGTCGCGACCTTAAAATGCGTATTTTTTAGGCAAGCGCCGGCAAACTATCCATCGAAGACGAACCCCTCTCGCGAGGATACCGGCAGCCGCCTGAGATGAACGTCGTGCCGGCGACTGGCATGGGTCTTGCGTTTGGCCCTCCAGCTTTCACATAGCCCGATTGGAAGGACACTCGATGAAGCGCAGACAATTGCTCATGGCACTCGGCATCGCGATGCTCGCGATGGGATCGCTTTCCGCCCCGCACACAGCCCGGGCGGATGCCTTGAGCGACATAACATCGCGCGGCACGCTCCGCGTCGCCGTTCCGCAGGACTTTCCGCCTTTCGGCAGCGTCGGCACTGATATGGCGCCGATGGGTTATGACATCGACATGGCCAACCTGATCGGCGAAAAACTTGGCGTGAAGACCGAGCTCGTGCCGGTCACCAGCGCCAACCGCATTCCCTATCTGCAGACGAACAAGGTCGATCTGGTGATTTCAAGCCTCGGCAAGAATGCCGAACGCCAGGCCGTCATCGATTTCTCCGACGCCTACGCGCCGTTCTTCAACGGGATCTTCGGCCCCGCCGACATTGCCGCCACCAAGCCGGAGGACCTTTCCGGCAAGACGATCGGCGTCACTCGTGGCGCGATCGAGGATCTGGCGCTGACGAAGGTCGCGCCGCAGGACGCGACGATCAAGCGCTATGAAGACAATAACGGCACCATCTCCGCCTTCCTCTCCGGCCAGGTGCAATTGATCGCGACGGGCAACGTCGTCGCGGCGGCAATCCTCGCCAAAAACCCGCCGAAAAAGCCCGAGATGAAATTCCTCATCACCAACTCCCCCTGCTACATCGGCTTCAACAAGAGCGAGCCGGCCCTGCAGAAAAAGGTCGATGAGATCATCGCCGCCGCCAAGGCCGATGGGACGCTGAACAAGATATCGCAGAAGTGGCTCGGTGCCGATCTTCCCGCCGGCTTCTGATCAACGCACGACGGACCGCACCACTGGCTGGCGGCGCGGTCCGTCCGAGCGAGGTATCTTCCCATGCGCTATCATTTCGACTTCGGCTGGCTCGCCGAATATTACCCCGTCCTGATCAAGGGCATCCTTGTCACTCTGGAGCTGACCCTGATCGGCGCCGTGCTCGGCATCATCCTCGGCATCGCCTGCGCCTGGGCGCGCGCGCTCGGCCCACGCGGGCTCAAGCCCGTCGTTGCAACCTATGTCGAGCTGATCCGCAACACGCCTTTCCTGATCCAGCTCTTCTTCATCTTCTTCGGCCTGCCCGGCATCGGCGTCCAGATGAACGAGATGACCGCAGCCAACCTCGCCATGGTCATCAATCTCGGCGCCTATAGCTGCGAGATCATCCGCGCCGGCATACAGGCAACGCCGCGTGGCCAGTTCGAAGCCGGCGCGAGCCTCGCGATGACGCCGTTCGAGACCTTCCGCCATGTCGTTCTCGTGCCGTCCCTGCAACGCATCTGGCCGGCGCTATCGTCGCAGGTCGTCATCGTCATGCTCGGTTCATCGGTCGTCTCGCAAATCGCGGCAGAGGATCTGACCTTCGCGGCAAACTTCATCCAGTCACGCTCGTTCCGCGCCTTCGAAGCCTATTTCGTGTCCACGGCGATCTATCTGGTGCTGGCGATCCTGCTCCGACAGGCGCTCGCGGGCGTGGGCGCATTGATCTTTCCACGCAGGGCCAGCCGATGATCCAGTTCACCACATGGGATATTCTCCGCGGCCTGCTGTTGGCCACGCGCTGGACGATACTTCTGTCGCTGGTCTCCTTTGCCGGCGGCGCCATCGTCGGCGCGATCCTGCTGTTCCTTCGCATCGGCAAGCGCAAGGCCGGTCGCATCGCCGTCAAATACTTCGTCGAGCTGTTTCAGGGCACACCGCTGCTGATGCAGCTCTTCCTCGCCTTCTTCGGCCTTGGCCTCTTCGGCATCGACGTGCCGGCTTGGCTGGCCGCCGGCGCAGCGCTGACCCTCTGGTCGTCCGCCTTCCTCACCGAGATCTGGCGCGGCTGCGTCGAGGCCGTCGCCAAGGGGCAATGGGAAGCCTCCGCCAGCCTCGGCATGGGCTATATCCAGCAGATGCGCTATGTCATCCTGCCACAGGCGCTGCGCATCGCCGTGCCGCCGACGGTCGGCTTCTCCGTGCAAGTCGTCAAGGGCACGGCGCTGACCTCGATCATCGGCTTCGTCGAGCTGTCAAAGGCCGGCACCGTCATCACCAACGCGACCTTCCAGCCATTCACCGTCTATGGCTTCGTCGCTCTCATCTATTTTGCCCTCTGCTGGCCGCTGTCGAAAAGCAGCCAGATCCTGGAAAGGAAGCTCAATGTCGCTCATCGAGGTCACTGAAGTCCGCAAAAGCTTTGGCAGCAACGAAGTCCTGAAAGGCATCAACCTCGATGTCGAGCCGGGCGAAGTCATCGCCATCATCGGCAAGAGTGGTTCGGGCAAATCGACGCTGCTGCGCTGTATCAACGGGTTGGAGACAATCAACGACGGCTCGATCTCTGTTGCAGGCGCGCAGCTTCTGCCAGATGACCTGCATCTGAAAGCATTACGTCTGAAGGTCGGCATGATCTTTCAGCAGTTCAATCTGTTCCCGCATCTAAGTGCCGGACGCAACGTCATGCTGTCGCAGATGGTCGTCAAGAAGATCGCCAAGGCCGAAGCCGAAACCATGGCACGCCGCATGCTCGATCGCGTCGGTCTTGGGCACAAGTTCGACGCCTTTCCGGACGAGCTCTCCGGCGGCCAGCAGCAGCGCGTCGCCATTGCCAGGGCGCTCGCCATGCAGCCGATCGCGCTTCTCTGTGATGAGATCACCTCGGCCCTCGACCCGGAGCTTGTGGCTGAGGTCCTCGCCGTCGTGCGCGAGCTGGCAAGCGAAGGAATGACGCTGCTGATGGTGACGCACGAAATGAAATTCGCCCGCGACGTCTGCTCCCGCGTCGTCTTCATGCACCAGGGCCGAGTGCATGAAATCGGCCCGCCGGGCGAAGTCTTCGCCAACCCGCAGACACCGGAGCTCAAGCAGTTCCTCGGATTTCACTGAGCGCCAGTCAGCTTCGCGGTCCGGCTCCCCGCACCATGCTGCCCCATGCGCCCGGTGCGATGCCGAAGGCTTTCTTGAAATGCCGCGTCAGATGGCTCTGATCGGCAAAACCGGTCGCGGCGGCAACCTCGGCGATCGACTCGCCGTTGCCGATCATCACCTTCGCCTGCTGCAGCCGCCGCATCAGCAGGAAGCGGTGCGGACTGGTCGCGAAGGCGGCGCGGAAATGCCGCGCGAGCGCAAAACGGTCGAGGCCGGTGATGCGCTCGAGCTCCTGTGAACGCACGTCGCGCGTGACATGCGCTTCGAGATAGTCCCGCGCTGCCTTCGCCTGCCCCCAGGCGATGCTGCCCAACGGCCTCTGTGGCAAGCGCGCATGCTGCACGAGGCCGTCAGCAAGGCGGGAGACGAAATCGTCGACAAAGAGCTCATCCAGTTCGCGATCGAGCTCGCCGAGTGCCGCCAGCAGCAGACCGGCAAGGCGATTGTCCTCAATGACGGGTTCGTCGACGAAGGGCAGCCCGATACGGGCAGCCGCCAGGCATTGAAACAGCACGGAAGGCTCCAGATAGAGCATGCGGTAGACGAGGCCGTCATCGGTTGCAGCACCGCCATCATGCAGTTCGTCCGGATGGAGGACTATCACCCGCCCCGGCAGGCTATTGCGCTGCTCGCCACGATAACGAAAGGTCTGCACGCCGCGCATGGTGACACCAAGCGCATAGGTATCGTGCCGATGCAGTTCGAAGGCATCGCCGCGAAACTGTGCCTGGATGCGCTCGATACCCGGATAGGGGGGCGCCGACAGGATGCGGTTCGCCTCCGGCGTCACGCACAAACGTTCAAGACGCTCGAAGGTCTCTACGGCTACATCCCCGCGCAATGTCCCATGTCCAGACTGCATGAAAGTGACCACCAATGTTCGATACCAAAATCGCCATCGTTCTGCGAAACGATCTTCAATCCTGGCAAAAGCTGAATGTGACCGCGTTCCTGACAAGCGGCATTGCCGGACAAAGTCCGGAAATCATCGGCGAACCCTATCGCGATCGTGCCGGCAACGTCTACAACGCATTATCGATCCAGCCGATCATCGTCCTCTCGGCCAATGAAGACAGCATCGCGACCATCCATCGCCGCTCGCTGGAACGCGGCGTCACTTCTTCGCTATTCATCGAGGAGATGTTCGCGACCGGTCACGACGTCGCCAATCGCGCCGTTTTCTCCGAATTCGCTCCTGAAGATGCCAAGGTCGTCGGCATCGCGATCCGCGCCGACAAGAAGATCGTCGACAAGATCACCAAGGGAGCAAGCATGCACGCGTGATAAAAGCGCGCAAGAAAAACGGCCGGATCGTGAGACCCGGCCGCACTGATTGAAAAGACTCAGCCGTTTTGGGTGATCGGTGCGATCTGGATCTCGACGCGGCGGTTCTGGGCGCGGCCAGCTTCGTTTGCATTGGACGCGACCGGCTGCGACGGACCGAAGCCGATGGCGGACATGCGGCGCTGGTCGATGCCCTGGCTGCCGAGGTAGGAGGCAACCGAGCCGGCACGGCGCTCGGACAGATCCTGGTTATGCTGCAGGCTGCCGGTCGAATCCGTGTGGCCGTTGACGTCGATCAGCGTACGATTGAACTTGCGCAGGACGATGGCGACGGAATTGAGGGTCGCAAAGAACTCCGGCTTGATCGCATCCTGGTCGACATCGAAGGTGATCGCCGACGGCATGTTCAGGATGATGCGGTCACCCGCGCGGGTAACCGAAACCCCGGTGCCCTGCAGCTGCGCGCGCAGCTCCGATTCCTGCTGATCCATATAGTTGCCGATGCCGGCACCTGCGAGCGCACCGACGCCGGCGCCGATCAGCGCGGCATTGCGGCGCGAAGCCGGGGAATGACCGATGAGAAGACCGGCAACCGCACCGACGCCGGCACCGAGTGCTGCACCGCCCGCCGTATTGGACACCTTCTGCTCGCCCGTATAGGGGTCAGTCGTGGTGCATGCATTCAAAAAACCCGCCGCTAGGGCAAGGATGGCAATTTTCTTGATCATAGAATCGTCGCTCTCCGGTTCGATGGCCGCAGCAGATATGAAGCATTGCGGCAATATGATGAAGAGAAATCTTATCCGGACCTTTGTCCCCTGTGCATAGCGCAAAGGCACAGCTTTTGCGGAAACCAATCGCCGCCCGCGATCTGCGGGGCTGACATCAACCCGTTTCACCCCGCTGCGGCGTAGGCCCGACAGTCAGAGATTCTGGAAGAGCTGCAAAACCGTATTGTAGCTCGCATTGGCGATCGAAAGCGATTGCAGCCCGAGCTGCTGCTGGGTCTGCAACGCCAATACCTTGCTCGACTGCTGTTCCATATTGGCATCCACGAGCTTGCCGACGCCGCTCGTCAACGAATCGCTGAGATTGCCGGCGAACTGGCTCTGAAGGTTGATGCGTGTCTCCAGGGAGCCGAAGGCCGAGCCGATCGTATTGAGCTGCTGCAACATCGCCGTAACGGTATTGACCATATCGACGATGGCGCCCTTCGTCGTATTCGCATCGAGTGAAATTTCCACCTGGCCGCTCGTGTCGCCATTCTTGCTGTCGATCAGCACATAGTTCTTCGCTGCCCCGGCATCCGTCGCAAAGGCCGTCGAGGTCAGCACGCCGTAGCCGCCGGTTCCACTCGACTGATCATCGATCAGGTATCGCGCATCCGCTGGGACGATGGTGCCTCCCGTCGATGCCACGCCCTCGTAGTTCAGCATGCCGATCGAAATGCTTCCGTTGGTGTGGCGGATGAGAGAGCCCGGCACCTGGTGCGGCTCTGTCGGGTCTTCGCCGTCCTGCAATACGATCCAGTTGACGCCGTTGAAGCTTGCCGACTCCCCGACGCTGCGAAGCTGCTGCTTGAGTTCGGTAATCTCGTCATTGAGCTTCGTCTTGTCGACGCTCGTCTCAAAGGCGCTGACAAGCTTCGTTCGGATCTGCGTCACGATGTCGATTGCACTGCTGACGCCCGTGGAGGCGGTGCTGACCGTGGATGCGGCAAGGCCAAGCGCATCATGCACCGCCGAAATGGCGCCGACATCGGTGCGAGTCAGAGTCGAAATTTTCCAGTATGTAGCGTCGTCCTTTACCGTCTGCACACGCAGACCGGACGACATCTGCCGTTCGGCATTGTTCAGTTTGACCTGGGTGTCCCTCAGCACTTTCAGCGCTGTATTCACAGAGGGACTGACCCTGATGAAAGTCGAAAAAATACTCACGGCACACGAACTCCGGACGCAACAATACGCAACAAATACAATGAGACATTGGAACCTTGCCGCGGGCGCTCATGCGCGCGGGCCGAGAGTGTCGGCAAACGGGAAGCCAGGCAAAAACAACACCTGAACTCCGGCGGTTACAGGTCACTATCATTAGCAAACATGCTTAATAAACAGCTAATCGTAACACATGATTTGCCATAAATAAGCGCAGAAGCTGCAGCGGGCGCAACTCACCCGTGCTCGACCTTCATTCGGCAGCCCGGAGATCGGCCAGTTTCGCGCGGAGCGCCGCGTCCGACATTTCCTCATGCAGGCGTTGCTCCTCATGTGTCTGCGGCTTGGCGAAGCGGGCAATAAGGAGATAGGCGACGGGCGTGATGTAAAGCGTCACCAGGGTCGCGAAACCAAGCCCGCCGACGATCACCCAGCCCAGCGCTATGCGCGCTTCCGCGCCCGCGCCTTCGGCAAACACCAGCGGCACGCCACCGAGGATGGTCGCAATCATGGTCATCATGACGGGACGTAGGCGGAGCGCGCAGGCCTTTTCGATTGCTTCGCGCACGCCCTCGCCCTTGTCGCGAAGCTGGTTGGCGAATTCCACGATCAGTATGCCGTTCTTCGCCATCACGCCGACAAGCAGCACCAGCCCAATCTGGCTGTAGATGTTGAGGCTCGAACCGGTGATGACAAGCGCGAAAACGGCACAGGCAAGGCCAAGCGGCACCGTGGACATGATGATCAGCGACGACAGCACGCTTTCGAACTGCGCAGCAAGCACCAGGAAGATGATGACGATGGCAAAGCCGAAGGTCAACGCCATGCCGCTGGAATTCTCCTCCAGCGTCGCCGCTTCCGCCAAAGGCATCAACCGCGCGCCAGGCGGCAATAGCGGTGCCGCGATCCTGGTCACCTCCTCGACGGCTTGGCCGAGCGACATGCCGTTCTTGAGGCCGGCGGTGATAGCAACCGACGCAAGCTGCTGCTCGCGGGTCAGCTGCGGCGCAACAGCATTCTCCTTCAGGGATGCGATAACCGACATCGGCACGATCTTGCCGTCGCCGGTCTTCAAATAGACGTTCTCAAGATCGGTCGGATCGTCGATCGGGCGCATCGTCGAGGTCAGCAGCACCGGATAGGACTCGCCGGCGACGAAGACATCGACCACGGAACGCCCTTCAAGCAGCGACTGCAGCGCGACCGAAAGACCTGTAATATCGACCCCGAGATCGGAAGCGCGCTCGCGATCGATGGCGACGGAAACCTGGGCCTGGGTCGGTTCGTTGTTAAGACGCGGCGTGTCGAACTGGCCCGTTGCATCGAGCGCCTGCACCAGTTTCAGTGCCGATTCAGTCAGCGCCTCGTGATTATTGCCGATAAGCGCCATCTGCACGCCACTGCCGGCGCCGCGAATGCGCAGGCTATTGGCCTGAATAACGTTGCCGCGTAGGGCCGGCACATTTGCCGTGGCGCGGTTGATGTCGGAAACGATGTCCTGCTGCGTGCGATGACGCTCGCTCCATGGCGCCAGGGTCAGCACCATGAAACCGCTATTCTTCTGGCCGTTCATGCCGGAGATTGCGTAGATATTGCGGATATCGCCGCTATCCATCAGCGGCTGCAGCCGCTCCTCGACGCGCTGCAATTGATCCTTCGTGTAATCGAGACCCGCCCCCTGCGGCGTGGTCAGGCGAAGCATGACCATGGCCCGGTCTTCGTTTGGCGTCAGTTCGCTTTTGACATTCATGAATGCCAAGACGGCGGCAGCCGAGAACAGGGCGCAGAAGACGATGACCACAAGCGGTCCATTGAGACAGGCCCGCAGCGTCCGACGATAGACGGCGGCAAACAGCTCGCCGAAACGGCCGAGCATGCCGTGATCCTCGCGCATCTCCTTGGTCAGCATGCGCGACGCGAGCATGGGGCAAAGCGTCAATGCCACGATCGACGACAGGCCGACGGAGAAGGCAAGCACGAAGCCGAACTCGCGGAACAGGCCGCCCACCTGCCCCGGCAGGAACGACAGCGGAATGAACACCGCAGCAAGCGTGGCCGTCGTCGCAATGACGGCGAAGAAGACTTCGCGCGTGCCGAGCACGGCGGCGGCCCGCGGCCCGATTTTCTCGGCCCTGCGACGGACGATGTTTTCCAGCACGACGATGGCGTCGTCGACCACGAGGCCGGTGGCAAGTACGATCGCCAGCAGCGTCAGGATATTGACCGAGAAACCGACCATGTAGAGCGCGGCGAGCGTACCCGTCAGCGCCACCGGCATGGTGACGACCGGGATCAGCGTTGCCCGCCAGTCTCTCAGGAAGAGATAGATAACGACGGTGACGATCAGCGCGGAAAGGATGAGCGCCAGCACCACCTCGTGGATCGCTCCCTGAATGAACACGGCATCATCGCTGGTGATGACGATACGCGTCCCCTCGGGCAGCGACTTCGAAAGTTGCGCGACAACAGACTTCACGCCTTCCGAGATATTGAGCGTATTCGACTGCGCCTGACGGATAATGCCGAGGCCGATCCCCTGCACGCCGTTGGAGCGCAGCGCGGTCGTCCCGTCTCGCGGACCGAGCGTTACGGTAGCGACATCAGAAAGCCGCACACGGTCCTTGACCATCAGCCGCGCAAAATCCTCCGGCGTCTGCAGCGCAGCCGTAGCGCGCACGACGATATCCTGACGGGCGCTTTTCAGCGACCCCGCCGGCACGTCGAGCGCGGCCGTCGCAAGCGCGGTCGTCAGATCGCCGATCGTCAATCCTCGCCCCGCCAGCGCTGCCTGATCGACATCGATCCGGAAGACTTTCTCCTGATCGCCGTAAAGCTCGACATCGGCAACGCCTTCGACCGAAGCCAGCCGGTCGGTAATCTCCTTGTCGACGAGCTGCGTCAGGTCGTCCATCGTCAACGTGCTGGAGGTTACGGCAAGGCGCATGATCGGCTGCGAATCCGAATCCGCTTTGACGATCTGCGGCGCATCGGCCTGATCGGGCAATTGCTCGGTGATGCGGCCGATGGCATCGCGGACGTCGTTGGCGGCGACCGAGAGATCCGTGGCGTCGGAGAACTCCAGCGTCACCCTGCTCTGTCCGAAGGACGAGCTGGAGGAGACCGATTTCAGACCACTGACGCGAGCAACAGCACCTTCGATGACCTTGGTCAGCTCCTGATCCACCGTCTGCGGCGACGCGCCGTCGAATACGGTTCGCACCGTGACGACGGGACGGTCGACATCCGGCAGCTCACGCACCTCGACACCGACATAAGCGGCAAGGCCGGCAACGACCAACAGCGTATTGAAAACCAGCGCCAGGATCGGCCGGCGCACGAAAAGCGCGGTGAAGGACTGCTTGCCCGAACCCGCGCCGGCTTCCTTCATCTCATCGCCCTGCTCCGTCATTGCGTGATGACCTCCGAGGCCTGGGCGACATCGCGCGCAAACCGAACGTCGCCGCCTTCGGTCACACGCTGCAATCCTTCGATGACGATGAGATCGCCATCGCGAAGATCGCCCTTGACCAAGACGGCATCCGGATTGCGCTGCACGATGCTGACACGCACCTTCGACGACTTGCCGTCGGCAACGCGCCATACATGCGCGCCCTCTCCGTCCCACTGCACCGCAAGCGGATCGACGGAGGGATAGGTTTCGCCGGAGAAGCGCATGCCGACATTGAAGGACATGCCGGCCCGCAGCTCATCGGCGGCGTTGTCGATGCGGGCGCGCACGCGCAAGGTCCGGCTGGCGCCATCGATACGATTGTCCACCGCCTCGACCACACCGGTGAAGACGCGCCCCGGCAGCGCAACCGATGTCGCTTCCGCCGGTTGATTGACCTTGACCGTATTGGCGAAGCGTTCCGGCACCCAATAGTCCACCAGGATCTCGGAGCGGTCGTCCAGTGTCACGATGCTCGTCGTCGTCGTCACGTTGTCGCCGACGACGACCGGCACGATCCCGACGATGCCGTCGATCGGCGCAACGATATCGCGGCGCTTCAAGGCGAGTTCCGCCGATTGCAGCGCCAGCTTGGCGCCCTGCTCGACGATCTCGGCATCGAAGACATCCATGCGCGACACGCTGGACTTGATATTGCGATAGAGCTGGGATTTCTCGGATGCGCTCCTCAGCGCTACTTCCGCCTGGCCGCGAGCGATGACCTGCTCGTCATCGTCGAGGCGGGCCAACACCTGTCCCTGCTTTATCCGATCGCCGGACTTGATGAGGATTTCCCGGATCGTGCCGGCTGCCTGCGGCATGACGACGACCGAACGAATGGCGTCGCCTGTACCGATGGCGCTGAGGCGGTCATTGACGATGCCGCCGACCACCGGCTCCGTAACGACGAGCGGCACATTCTGGCCGCGGCGTGCACCGCCATTGGCAGCACTAGCCTGCTTCTCGCCAGTGTCGCTCTTGCCGGGCGCAACAACCGCCACCACGGCTTCTGGAACGCCAGCTCCCCGCAACAGGCCAGCTGCGCCCGGCACGAAGGCCACGGCGGCGGCAAGACCTGCCACCAGCAAGAAAAAACACAAGGAAAGCTGCTTCCAGGCGGTCATGCACGTCTCCGGCTCGTTGTGTCAGAGGCGATGAAATCGCGTCGTCGGTTTGGCATGGCCTCGTCGCGTCAAGCGCGCTTGCCGAGGCCAAGTTCGGGTTGGCTTCATAACGCACGATTGTGCCCGATTTTGTGCAATATCGTTTTTTTATACATATGCGGCAAGCATTGCCGCAGACTATGACAAAGTTGTAATATTTCCGCAGACAACGAGGCGTTTCATTCGCACTCCCACATCTCCGTTCAGATGCGGGAACAGACTCCCCGTTACCTGCCTTTGCCTGTGAATGTGCACTTTTTGTTCTATTTTCAGCCCGTTTCTTTTGCCTTTCAGGGTAGAATCATTACATTGGGCCACATGACCATCGGACATGACGACATTCCCTTCTTTGACGAGGAGCCGGAGCATCTGGCGCCGCGCCGTTCTGCGCCGGATGCAGGCAGCATCGGCGGCGGCATTGCGGCCCGTGCCATGGCGGCGCGCGACAGCCACCGCCGGCCGGACTATCTCGCAGGCCTCAATCCGGAACAGACGGAAGCGGTGGAGACGCTCGACGGGCCCGTTCTGGTGCTTGCCGGCGCCGGAACCGGCAAGACGCGTGTGCTGACGACCCGCATCGCCCATATCCTCTCCACCAACCGCGCCTTCCCCAGCCAGATCCTCGCCGTCACCTTCACCAACAAGGCGGCGCGCGAAATGAAGGAACGCGTCGCCCTGCTCGTCGGCGGCGCTGTCGAGGGCATGCCCTGGCTCGGCACCTTCCACTCGATCGGCGTCAAGCTTCTGCGCCGCCATGCAGAGCTGGTCGGCCTCTCTTCCAGCTTCACCATTCTCGATACCGACGACGTCATCCGCCTGATCAAGCAGCTGATCCAGGCAGAGGGCCTGGACGACAAGCGCTGGCCGGCCAAGCAATTCGCCGGCATGATCGACACGTGGAAGAACAAGGGTCTTGGCCCCGCCGAGATTCCCGAGGGCGACGCCCGCGCCTTTGCCAACGGCAAGGGCCGCGAACTCTATGCCGCTTACCAGAACCGCCTGAAGACGCTGAACGCCTGCGACTTCGGCGACCTTTTGCTGCATCCGATCAATATGTTCCGGCAGAATCCTGACATATTGAAGGACTACCATCAGCGCTTTCGCTATATCCTCGTCGACGAGTATCAGGACACCAACACGGCGCAATATATGTGGCTGCGACTCCTGGCCCAACGGCCGAAGGGCGAGCTGCAGAATGTCTGCTGCGTCGGCGACGACGACCAGTCGATCTATGGCTGGCGCGGCGCGGAGGTGGACAATATCCTGCGCTTCGAAAAGGATTTTCCCGGCGCCAAGGTGATCAAGCTCGAGCGCAACTACCGCTCCACCGAGCACATCCTCGGTGCAGCCGCGCATCTGATCGCCCATAATGAGGGCCGGCTCGGCAAGACGCTGTTCACCGACCGTTCCGACCCTGACGACATCAAGGTGCAGGTGCACGCCTCCTGGGATTCCGAGGAGGAAGCCCGCGCCATCGGCGAGGAGATCGAGCAGCTTCAGCGCAACAAACACAAGCTGAACGACATGGCGATCCTGGTGCGCGCCTCCTTCCAGATGCGCGAATTCGAAGACCGTTTCGTCACGCTCGGCCTGAACTACCGCGTCGTCGGTGGCCCTCGCTTCTACGAGCGCCTCGAAATCCGCGACGCCATGGCCTATTTCCGCCTGGTCTGCCAGCCGGCCGACGATCTCGCCTTCGAGCGCATCGTCAACACCCCGAAGCGCGGCCTTGGCGACACCACGGTGCGCGCGCTGCACGACTACGCCCGCGTGCGCGATATTCCGATGCTGGCGGCAGCGGCCGACATCATCGAGACCGACGAGATGAAGCCAAAGGCGCGCAAGGCGCTGTTCGACGTCGTGCAATCCTTCCGCCGCTGGCAGGGCCTGCTCGAAAATACGCCGCACACCGAACTTGCCGAGCAGATCCTCGAAGAGTCCGGCTATACGGACATGTGGAAGAACGACAAATCGGCGGAAGCGCCCGGACGGCTTGAAAACCTGAAGGAACTCATCCGCTCGATGGACAGCTTCGAATCCATGCGCGGCTTCCTCGAACACGTCGCCCTCGTCATGGACGTCGAGCAGAACGAAAACCTCGATGCCGTCTCGATCATGACGCTGCACTCCGCCAAGGGCCTGGAATTCGACACCGTCTTCCTGCCCGGCTGGGAGGAAGGTCTTTTCCCTCATCAGCGCTCGCTCGACGAGAGCGGCCGCGCCGGCCTGGAGGAAGAACGCCGCCTCGCTTATGTCGGCCTCACCCGCGCCAAACACCGCTGCCACATCTGGTTCGTCTCCAACCGCCGCATCCACGGCCTATGGCAATCGACCATCCCGTCCCGCTTCCTCGACGAATTGCCGGTCACCCATGTCGAAGTCGCCGAAGTCGAGCAATCCTACGGCGGGTACGGCCGCGGCGGCTATGGCCAGTCGCGTTTCGACAAAGCCGAGCCTTTCGCCAATTCCTATTCCACCCCTGGCTGGAAACGCGCCCAGGCCAACAAGACCGACGCGACCCGCGACAACTGGGGCAGCCGCTCCGGCCACGCCGTCGAACGTATCGGCTACGGCGAAAGCGGCCCGAAAGTGCGCACGATCGACGGCGAGCTGGTGGCCAAGTCCACCTCCTCCGAACCCTCCAAATTTGCCATCGGCGACCGCGTCTTCCACATCAAGTTCGGCAATGGCAATGTGTCGGAGATCGAAGGCAACAAGCTGACGATCGAATTCGACCGCGCCGGGCAGAAACGTGTGCTGGATGGGTTTGTGGAGCGGGTTTGATTACCTAGATCATCCGGTTTGGGACCAGAGGGCGCACACGAATGCGAAGGCCTACGCCAATATAAAGCGAGGCCTTGGACTCACTGTAGGGCTCCTCATCTCCCCACCCTCCGTCATCCTCGAGCTTGACCCGAGGATCCACGCAAAGCATTCCGACCGGACGCATTGTGCCCACTAGAACCACGGGCGCGTCACACACCCGGATTCGCATGGAAGTATGGTTGCACGCGGCTCGTCTGGTATGAAGATCACGCAGACATCGTTTCAGCCATAAAGCGGGAAAAGTCTCTGAAACACTGGCATCGCCAATGGAAGATCGAGCTGATTGAGAAAATGAACCCCGATTGGCGCGCCCTATATTATGAATTGTGGTAGACGCTCAATCAGCCGCCCGCCCCCAACATCCCAGCCCTGCAAAATCCGCATCGCTAGCAAGCTACCAATCCAGTCCTAATCGATTATATCGACTTTGGCGGCTTCGGGATTGCGCGTTTCCCGCGGTATCTCGGCAAGCCGCTGCCAGCCTGCATCTCGGCCCGTTCGGGCTCTCGCCCGGGCCGATCGTCGAAGCCTGGCAAAAACAAAAACCGAGGATAAAAAAGTGGCTGGCTCAGCAACAAGCTCTGCGCCCACCAGCGCCCGTGCATCCGCACACCAAGGCCAGGGCAGTTATCAATTCGCGCTTATCGCACTCACCTCACTCTTTTTCATGTGGGGCTTCATCACCTGCCTGAACGACATTCTGGTCCCGCACCTGAAGAGCGTCTTTCAGCTCAATTACACCCAGTCGATGCTGATCCAGTTCTGCTTCTTCGGCGCGTATTTCATCGTATCGCTGCCGGCCGGAGCGCTTGTGAAGCGCATCACCTATAAGTGGGGGATCGTCGCCGGCCTCGCTATTGCCGCCGTCGGCTGCGCGTTGTTCATTCCTGCCGCCAGCTATCGCGTCTATACCCTCTTCCTCGGCGCCCTCTTCGTGCTTGCCACCGGCATCACGATCCTGCAGGTCGCCGCCAACCCCTATGTCACCGTATTGGGACCTCCCGATACCGCCGCAAGCCGGCTGAACCTGACGCAGGCATTCAATTCGCTCGGCACAACGATTGCACCGCTCTTCGGCGCCATGCTGATCCTGTCAGCCGCAACCGTTGCCGCAACCAACGCCACACCGGAACAGATCGACGCCATGCGCCTTGCCGAGGCGGGTGCGGTGAAATTCCCCTATCTACTGCTTGCGGTGGCTTTCTTGGTGCTTGCCGCCATCTTTGCGGCGCTGAAGCTGCCCGAAGTCGAAGACGAGGAAACGGTCGAACCGATGCGCGGCGGCGGCTCGGCCTGGCAGTATCGCCATCTCGTGCTCGGCGCTGTCGGCATCTTCCTCTATGTCGGCGCCGAAGTCAGCGTCGGCAGCTTCCTCGTCAACTTCCTGAGCCAGCCTGACATCGCTCATCTCTCCGAGGCCGATGCCGCGCATTATGTCTCCTATTTCTGGGGCGGCGCCATGATCGGCCGCTTCATCGGCTCGCTGATCATGCGCCATATAGACGACGGCAAGGCGCTTGCCTTCAATGCCGCTGCGGTCATCATCCTGCTCCTGGTCACCGTGCTCACGACCGGCCATGTCGCCATGTGGTCGGTGCTGGCAATCGGCCTGTTCAACTCCATCATGTTCCCGACGATCTTCAGCCTGGCGCTGCACGGTCTCGGCAAATATACGAGCCAGGGCTCCGGCATCCTGTGCCTGGCCATCGTCGGCGGCGCCATCCTGCCGATGATCCAGGGCGGACTTGCCGACACCATCGGCATCCATCTCGCCTTCCTGATGCCGATCATCTGCTACGTCTATATCGCCTTCTACGGCCTGATGGGCCACAAGCCCGCGTAAACCTTTGCAAACCATTGCGCCTCGTCCGGTCCGCCGGCGGGGCGCAAAAGGCTTGATCCGAATCCCGTCGCTTGGCATCGTGCAGTGCAACAGAGACGGAAGGACAGGCCTCATGAAAGCACTGCTGCTCATCGACATCCAGAACGGCTTCTGCCCCGGCGGCAATCTTCCGGTGCCCGATGGCGATCAGGTGGTGCCTGTTGCCAACGCGCTCATCGATAGCGGCAGATACGACCTGGTTGTGGCATCGCAGGACTGGCATCCGGCCGGTCACGGCAGCTTTGCCTCGGCCCATCCCGGCAAGAAGCCTTTCGAAATGGGCATGCTCTCTGGCAAGCCGCAGATGATGTGGCCAGACCATTGCGTCCAGAATACCGAAGACGCCATCTTCCACCCCGATCTCAACTCCGACGGTATCGACTTCGTCCAGCAGAAGGGCCAGAATCCGGCCGTCGACAGCTATTCCGCCTTTCGCGACAACGATCAAGCGGCGCTCACCGGCCTTGCCGCACGTCTGCGCTCCGAAGGGGTGACTGAGCTCGATCTCTGCGGGCTGGCGACGGATTATTGCGTGAAGTTCTCAGCGCTCGACGCGGTCGAGATGCTGCCGGGTGTCACCGTTCGCTTCATTGAGGATGCGAGCCGCGGTATCGATCCGGCCGGCGTCAAGGCGGCGATCGACGAAATGCGCACGCGTGGCGTCGCCATTATCGGCAGCAAGGATGCGCTTGCGTAAAATCGCGACGGCCCGGCTAAACCTTCTCTAAAGAAAATGGTGCAAGCTGTTCCCGATCAATGAGATATCGGGATTTTTCGCGTGCAATCGATCATCATCAACGGGCGTTTTCTCGGCCAGCCTCTGTCCGGCGTACAGCGCTTTGCGCGCGAACTCACGCTGGCGCTCGACCGTAAGATCTCCGCCGGCAATGTACCCGCCGTATTAAAGGGTGCAAGCTGGCGGCTGGCCGTTCCGCGGCACACCCCAGTCGATCTTGGGCTTTCCGCCATAGTGGTCGATTCCTTCGGCTCCGGCCCCGGCCATGTCTGGGAGCAGACGGCACTGCTGGCGCGTTCGCGCGGCGGCCGGCTGATCGGCTTCGGCGGCAGCGGCCCTCTCCTGCACCGCCGCCAGGCCGTCGTCATCCACGACGTAACGATCTTCCGGCACCCCAAATCCTTCAAGCGCAGCTACCGCCTGCTGCATGGCGCACTCGGCACGGTGCTAACCCGCACGGCCAAGATCGGCACGGTCTCGGAGTTTTCGCGCCAGGAGCTTGCCTCGGTCTTCCGCGTCTCGTCCGGCGGGATCGATGTCGTCTACAATGCCGTCGATCATTTCGCCGCGATCGAGCCGGATGAGACCATCGTCCAACGCCTCGGACTGCAGACCAACGGTTTCTTCCTGCTCGTCGGCACGATGAAGCCGAACAAGAATCTTGATTTTGCCATGCGCGCTTTCGAGGCGCTCGGCGACGAAAGCCAGAAGCTCGTGGTCGTCGGCGGCACTGCGCCGACCGTGTTCAAATCGGATGGTCCGCAGTCGAGCGATCGCCTGCTCTTTCCGGGGCGGCTCAGCGATGCAGAGATCGCCGCGCTGCAGCGTCATGCCACCGCCTTTGTCTTTCCGAGCCTCTATGAAGGCTTCGGCATCCCGCCTCTCGAGGCCATGACGCAGGGCTGCCCGGTGCTCGCGGCCGATATTCCCGCCGTGCGTGAAGCCTCCGGCGACGCGGCGCTCTATTTCGATCCAACCAGACAGGCCGAGCTTATCACCGGCATGCGAAGGATCGCCGAGGACAGCGCCCTGCGAGAGAACCTGCGTCGACGCGGCCGAGAAAACGTCGCCCGCTTCTCCTGGGACCGCAGCGCCGATCGTGTACTCTCGATGCTGGAAGATCTTTGAGCGCGAAGAGCATTCCGGACGGAAAACCGCTACGCACTTTTCCTGGAAATGCTCTAGGACCGGGCTTTCGGCCGGAACATCGTAACGAAATAGCTGTAGAGCCCGAGCAGGCAGAAGAGCGCACCACCGATTACGCCCGCCGAGACCGATATCCAGAGTGAATAGGTGAAGCCCGCAGTCGCAAGCACCGGCACGGCGAGGCCGACGGCGGAGAGCAAGACCGGCTGCCAGACGAAATCGAAGGGCAGCGATATCAGCACCTTCACGCCGACCGCCATCGCAATCAGCGCCCCGATCATGCCCCCGGCCATCAGGGCCGCATCGCCAAAGGAGCCGAGATAGCCGCCCGCCAGTGTCCCGGCATTCAACAGCACGCAGTCGATCGCGGCGAGCAGGAAAATCGCCAGCAGCCGATGCTGCAGATGCGCCGGCGTCGGCAGCATGTTGAGTGTCAGGGCGCGGCACACCGCAAGGCCGGTCACGAAAGGCGCCGCCACGAGAAACTCGTTGCGCAGGCCGGCGGAAATGACGAATTGCCCGATGGGCTGCAACAGCGCGAAGATGCCGGCCGCCGTCATCAGAGTAAAGCCGGTCAACAGCGAGTAGTAGTCGCCGAGCTTCTTCCTGAAAGCCGGAGTTGCGCCCTCGCGATCATAGGCGGTAACCACATCCGGATATTGAATGGCTTGCAAGGCTGAAACGATCAGCACGAAAGGCCGTTGCAGCAGATCGAACGCCAACAGCGCGCCGGCAGCCCCCCCTGCGCCCAGCACCGACGTCAGGATCGACTTCAATGCCAACGGCGCCAGAATGCCGATAACCGATGCACTGGCCGCGACGCTGCCATAGACGAAGTGCTTGCGGACCAGCGGCGGCTCGAAATGCGCCGCCTCGCGCAGGCTGTTGCGCGTGAGGAACCCAGCCCAGATACTGTAGGCGACATAGCCGGCCAGCAAGCCGGCGACCGTGCAGGTGAAATTCGGCGCAACGGCCGCACCGGCCAGCGTACCGACCGCAAGAATAGTGGCGCGCGAACCCTGGAGGCGCGAAAAGGCGCGAAACTCCTGGCGGAAGCGCAACATGGTGAGGTGCAGATCGCTGCCGCCCTGGAAGATAGCGACCATGCCACCGAACACGGCAATTTTGCCGGGAACCGAAAAGAAAATCGACGCAGATGCCGCCACCAGACAAATCGCGGCGCATACGGTGAATTCGATCGTCAGCGCGCTTCGCTCCAGGGCCTCGCTTCCGTGCGTCGACCCCGGATAGAAACGGCTGCAGGCAAAGCGGATCCATTCGAAACAGAAGATCGCCGCGAACTGGCTGATCGAGATGAAGAGCGAATAGGCAGCGTAATCAGCAGGAGCCAGCAGATGCGCGACCGCGATCAGCAGCCCGAAGGCCACCGCCGCCTGATAGAAATATGCCGCCAATGCCACGATCTTCGCCATGTGGGCAGCTAACAGCAAAAGATTGAGAAAAGCGCTAAGCTTGAGGGGAAGATTCGGAAATTGAGTGGCAAATGCCATTGATGACGACGTGACTGCAATCGCAACTTGGGGCCGCAAGCAGACATCTAGCTCGCCCGTGCTAAAGAACAGCCGTCATCACCAAAGAGTAGAGACGCCGTTTTGACGGAGCCTAAATTACTTGCAGGCGGCAACCCGCAAATACCCAAAGGCGAAGGCAATGGGCCTGTCCAGGCCTATATTGCGGCGATGCCCGGTTGGAAGCAGCACGTCGGACGCGCCATCGACGACGTCATCGAACGCACCATTCCCGGCGCAAGAAAAGCGGTCAAATGGAACACACCGTTATATGGCGTCGAAGGCCAAGGCTGGTTCCTTGGTTTTCATTGCTACGAGCGATATGTGAAAGTGACGTTCTTCCGCGGCGCATCGCTCGATCCGGTACCGCCGGGCCAGTCGAAGCAGAAGGATGTTCGCTACCTCGATATCCACGAGGATGACCTGATCGACGATAGCAGTCTTTCAGACTGGATCAGGCAAGCGAGCGCATTGCCTGGTGGAAGGCTCTAGAACCGCCCTTCTCATTCACCCTTGGCTTCGTTCCTCCATCGGATAGCTCTAGGTAAAGTCACAGACGATTGAACCCCAACGCCAGTGCACGGATTGCCGGCGATGCGCTCCGGAGCCATGGGGGCCGATTGGCATTGAATTGCCTTTTTGCACTGCACACGTTAGAAGAGCCGCCAAATTCAAGGGATGGAAACGGGCGGTGGGGGACAGCGCGGCCCGCGGAGGAGTGCCATTATGGAGATCGTCAATACGATAGCCGCCTTGCGCGAGCGCCTTGCTGCGCATCGCAGAGCCGGCAAGAGCGTCGGTCTGGTGCCGACCATGGGCTACCTGCATGCCGGCCATATGGAGCTGGTATCCCGCGCCAGGATGGAAAACGATATCGTTGTCACCTCGATCTTCGTCAATCCGTTGCAGTTCGGCGCCAACGAGGATCTGGCGAAATATCCGCGCGATCTTGAGCGCGACAGCGCCGTGCTGCGGGACGGCGGCGTCGATTTCCTCTTCGCGCCCGGCGTGACCGACATGTATCCCCGGCCGATGGAAGCGGTGGTTGACGTGCCGAACCTCGGTGCGGAGCTGGAAGGCGCGGTTCGCCCCGGTCACTTCGCCGGTGTCGCCACTGTCGTCACCAAGCTTTTCAATATCGTCCAGCCCGATAGCGCCTATTTCGGCGAAAAGGATTATCAGCAGGTGGCGATCATCCGCCGCATGGTCGAGGATCTGGCGCAGCCGGTTCGGGTCGTGCCGGTGCCGACCGTCCGCGATGCTGACGGATTGGCATTGTCCTCCCGCAACGTCTATCTCTCGCAAGAAGAGCGTGCCGCCGCTGTCATCGTACCGAAGGCATTGGCGGAAGCCGAAAGGCTCTACGATCTCGGCGCCGACGATCCCATCGCATTTGAGGAGGCCTTGCGCGCCTTCATCGAAAAGGAGCCGCTGGCAACTGCCGAAGTCGCCGCCGTTCGTCATCCCGATACGCTGGCGGAGCTGACGAAACTGCAGGGCCAGCCCGTGCTCGTCGCCCTCTTTGTACGCATCGGCACCACCCGCTTGCTCGACAACCGCGTAATCGGCCGCAAGCAGGCCGCCAGCGAAAAGGCCGCCTGAGATGAGCACTGTCGGACAAACCAAACGCATGAGGCCCGCCGCCATCGAAGCGATGAAGGGCACGCGCCCGATCGTCAGCCTGACGGCCTATACGACGCCGATCGCCCGCCTGCTCGATCCGCATTGCGACCTGCTGCTGGTCGGCGATTCCCTTGGCATGGTGCTCTACGGCATGGAGACAACGGTCGGGGTGACGCTTGACATGATGATCGCCCACGGCCAGGGCGTCATGCGCGGCGTCAAGCATGCCTGCGTCATCGTCGACCTGCCCTTCGGCTCGTATCAGGAATCGAAAGAACAGGCCTTTCGCAATGCCGCACGAATCCTCAAAGAGACCGGCTGCGATGGCGTGAAGCTGGAAGGCGGTGAGGAAATGGCTGATACGATCGCTTTCCTCACGGCCCGCGGAGTCCCCGTCTTCGGGCATGTCGGGCTGATGCCGCAGCAGGTGAACGCCACGGGCGGCTACCGCTCGCTCGGCCGCTCTGACAAGGAAGCCGACAAGATCCGGCGCGACGCCAAGGCGGTCGCCGATGCCGGCGCCTTCGCCGTCGTCGTCGAGGGCACGATCGAGCCGCTTGCCCGCGAGATCACCGCCTCGATCAGCATCCCCACCATCGGCATCGGCGCATCCCCCGCCTGCGACGGCCAGATCCTCGTCTCCGACGACATGCTCGGCCTCTTCAACGATTTCAAGCCGCGCTTCGTGAAGCATTTCGCGGAGCTGGCACCCGTCATTTCAAAGGCGGCGGAAACTTATGCGGAAGAAGTGAAGGCGCGGACGTTTCCCGGCCCGGAGCATACCTTCCAGCCAAAAAAATAGAGCCGGGTTCAACCCTTGGCCGGCTCCTTCTCCAGCAGGTAGATCGCCTCGCCGAAATCCTCCATCTTGCTCATCAGCGCGGCATGAGCATCCCGCAGGCCCTGATTGTAGTAATGGGGGCCAATCTCGGCGGTGAAGAAATCTAGCAGGAATTCGGCGGGCAGCGTGCCGAGCGTCTGGTCGAGCTCGTCGGCGAAATAGCGCTGAAGGCGGGCGACCATGGCTGCCTTCTCTTCCTTGGCAAAAGTGATCTTCTTCATAGTCAACGCCTCCCATTTTGCGAACAAGCCCAATAAGATGGATCAAGGAAATCAATTCACCCATCAAGTAAATTGAATTGCCGCCTCTTCGCGCGCAGCTTACAGCTCCGCCATTGAACAGCGCGCGGGAGCGGACACGCAAGGGGTGCAATCATATTTGTGATCCGCGCCCGGGGATGCAAATCCACTGTCCGGGATTACGCGCCGGGTTTTCCATGAAGGACAGAGCGGACCATGAGTCGCGCGGAATTTCTTGACGGGTTGAAGGGTGGCATCCCCGTCGGCCTTGCAGCAGCGCCCTTCGGCGCCTTGTTTGGCGCCTTGGCGCGCGATCAGGGCATGTCGCTCGGCGAACTGACCCTGATGAGCGGCACTGTTTATGCCGGTGCCAGCCAGATGGTGGGGCTGGATCTCTTCGGCCACAACGTCCAGGCTTGGCTCATAGTGCTGTCGATCCTGGCAGTGAACTTCCGCCACGTGCTCTATTCGGCGGCAATTGCCCGCTATATCAGGCATTTCTCGGCGGTCGAAAAATTCTTCACCTTCTTCCTGCTGGTCGATCCGCAATTCGCCGAGACGGTCAAGCGTCATGAAAGCGGCAAGCCCGTAACTTTCGCCTGGTATTTCGGCTTTGCGGCAATGGTTTATGTTCCCTGGGTACTGGTGAGCCTTGCCGGCGGTTCGCTCGGCAGTCTCATCGGCGATCCGAAATCCATCGGCCTCGATATCCTGCTGCCGATCTATTTCCTCGGAATCGTCATAGGCTTTCGCAAGCGCGATAACTTCCTGCCCGTCGTGGTGGCCAGCGCCGCGGCTTCGGCCCTCGCCTATCGCTATGTCGGCTCGCCCTGGCATGTCAGCATCGGAGCGTTAGCCGGCGTCGCCATCGCCGCTATTCTGCCGCCGGTGAAAGCAAATCGTAAGCCCGACCTCGTTCACGAAAACCACGAGGTCTGACCATGCTCGACTTCAATTCGCATATGGTCCTGCTGATCCTGGCTGCAGCCGTGGTGACCTTCCTGACGCGCATCGGCGGCTACATCCTCATCGTCAAGATGACCCGCATCCCGCCGCGCGTCGAGGCGGCGCTGAATGCGGTGCCCGCTGCAGTGCTGACGACCCTCGTCGCACCGGCCTTCTTCATCGGCGGCTGGGATACAAGGGTGGCACTATTCGCGGCCCTTCTGGTGGGCTTGCGCTATCCGCCAACATTCATGTTGATCGTAGGCTGGATCGTCGTGATGGCCTGGCGGCATTTCATCGGCGCTTGAAATGCCCGCAGCCGATCCCGCCCCTCAAACGAGAGGCGGGATGGCATGGTCTCAATGGCTGAGTTCGAGCGTCGCGTTCTCCAGCCAGGCCCGGATATCCGCATCATGGATCAGCGGCATCAGCGCTTCACGAGTCTTGGTATGATAGTCGTTCAGCCAATGCAGCTCTTCATGCGTCAGCAGTTCCACAAGGACCAGGCTGCGGTCGATCGGGCAGAAGGTCAGCGTCTCGAAACCCAGCATCGGCATATCACCGCCTTCGATCTCCTCCGGATCGCGAATGTAGATCAGGTTTTCGATGCGGATGCCGAAATGGCCGGGGCGGTAGTAGCCGGGCTCGTTCGAGAGAATCATGCCGGGCAACAGTTCCTGCGTCGATAGCCGCGAGATGCGCTGCGGCCCCTCATGCACCGAGAGATAGGAACCGACGCCATGGCCGGTGCCGTGGGCAAAATCGACGCCGGCTTTCCAGAGCGCGATGCGCGCCAGCGGGTCGAGATCGCAGCCGCGCGTGCCCTTCGGGAAGCGCGCCGTGCTGATGGCGATCATTCCCTTCAATACCAGCGTGAAGAGGCGCCTCTGTTCTTCGGGGACGGTGCCGACGCCGACCGTGCGGGTAATATCGGTGGTGCCGTTGATATACTGCGCGCCTGAATCGATCAGGAACAGCTCGCCGGCCTGGATCAGCCGGTCGCTCGCCGTCGTGACGCGATAATGCATGATCGCGGCATGCTCGCCGGCGCCCGAGATCGTATCGAAGGAAATGTCCTTCAGCGGGTTCTGCATGCTTTCGCCGACACGGGCGCGGCAGGCTTCCAGCCGTTCGGCGGCAGCAATTTCCGTCAGGGTGCCCGGCTTGGTGGTTTCCAGCCAGTAGAGGAATTCCACCATGGCGGCGCCGTCCTGCAGATGGGCTGCCGCGGATCCGTTGATCTCAGCGGCATTCTTGCAGGCGCGCGGCAGCTTGGCGGGATCATTCCCCTCGACGACCTCGCCACCCTCGCGGCGGATGATATCGGTGAGCGCATAGGAAGCGAGGTCCGGATCGACCAGGATGCGCCCACCATTCGCAGCCGCGAGAGCCAGCCGCTTCGCGAGGTCGAACGGCGGCAGCTGCTTGCAGATCTGCGCCAGGTAGGCCTCGGCCTCGACCTTGGTCTTGCGCTTGTCGAGGAAGAGCTCGGCCTCGGCCTCGGCATAGATGATGGCGCGTGCCAGCGGATGCGGTGTGTGCGGCACGTCGCTGCCGCGAATGTTGAAGATCCAGGCAACCGAGGACGGATCCGTGATCAAGGCCGCCTTGAGGTTCTTTTCCTTCAGACTGGCTGCGATCGTCGCCAGCTTGTCTCTCGCCAATATGCCTGCCTGGCCAATATCCTGAATGATGACGCCGCCGAGCGGTTCGTCGGGCCGGTCGCTCCAGAGCCGGTCCAGCGGATTGTGGGGCAGGAAAACCAACTTGCCGTCGATTTCGCCCAGCGCCTTCTCCAGCCGCCGCACTTCGGCGCCCGTATGCAGCCACGGATCGATGCCGAGCCGGAATCCCTTCTTTGCATTGCGCGGCAGCCAGACATGCGGCGGCTCGTTCACCAGGTCGCCGCCGGTAAAGACGGTGCGATCCACCTGCTCGGCGAGCTGCGTCACATAACGACCGTCCACGAAAACCACGGCTTGGCTGTGTGTCACAAGCGCAACACCCGCCGACCCAGTGAAGCCTGTGAGCCATGCCAGACGCTCCGAGCATCTGGGCACGTACTCGCCTTGATACTCATCGGCACGAGGCACGAGGAAGCCGTCAATGCCGAGATCGCCGAAGGCGTTGCGCAATCCGGCGACACGTTCGCGGCCGAATTGCGGGGTGGAGGTGACGTCGAAAGACTGAAACATGGCTTGATCCGAGACTGATGGGAATCCGTGAAACTGAGTGCTGCCAGTATGTTAGAGCATGATTGTCGGAAGTGCGACGTGATTTTCGGCTGCGGGCGAAAACTGTCGGCTGGGCGGCAAATCGAGCCCGCAGCATCGCAGGTCTCGAACCTGGCCGTTAACGAATCCGCCCATTTCATGAGCATCGCTGGTCAATTATGACATCTTCACGGCATGCAATATGCATATGACGCATGGCTCCCATGAGGCGTACCCCCTGCCACGCAAGCGGGCGAGTCGCTATATCCAGCGCATCGAACGGGGCTCACAACGAGCCCAACCAAAAAGGACTAAAAACAATGCCTATCTCCCGCTCTGCATATGTTAGCCCGGCGCTGGCTGGCGAGCGTCGCACCGTACGCCACTCCGTCGGCTCGCTTCGTCAGCTTGAAGTCGAAACGTCCAGGGCAATCGGCACAAGCCGTGGCGATCGCCACTAAGAGTTCATGAGCTACGCGTTCTAATTCGGTCGTGGTCCGGTTCTCCTCCTCCCTCCCCGGATCATGATCAGAACGGTAGAGCCCGCTTGAGCACTCCTCCACACGCTCGCGGGTAAGATCGGTCTAGGCCGATCCAAGGCGGTGCCTCGGCACCGCCTTTTTTTATTTTCTCTCGTCGGAAACAGGATTACGGAAAAGCGACCGGCTCAAGGCCGGTCGAGATGGATGGTGACCCAGCCGTTGCGCCAGATGGTGCGCACATGGCGCAGCTTCGCACCATTATAAGCAGCAAGAACCTTCCAGCGCTGTTCGGCGAGAATGCCGGAAAGAACGACCGAGCCGCCCGGCGCCAGATGGGCCACAAGTTGCGGCGCCATCTTGATCAGCGGACGCGCAAGAATATTGGCGATGATCAGATCGAACGGCCCATGACGCGAAAAGGCCGTGGAATGAAAGCCCGGCGCAGTCTCGAGCGCGATGCCTGAGGAAATGCCGTTGCGGCGCACATTTTCGCGCGCGACGCGCACGGCGACCGGATCGATGTCGGTGGCAAGAACCGGAATATTGCGCAGCTTGCGCACCCCGATCGCCAGCACGCCGCTGCCGGTGCCTAGGTCGAGCGCATTGCGCACACGCCGGCTGGCGAGAACCTTCTCGATCGTCTCCAGGCAACCCGCCGTGGTGCCGTGATGGCCGGTACCAAACGCTTGGCCGGCATCGATCTCGATGGCGATGTCGCTCGAGCCAATCTTGTCGCGGTCGTGCGAACCATGCACCAGAAAGCGCCCGGCGCGAACCGGCTTCAATCCCTCCAGCGACTTGGCGATCCAATCGACATCAGGAATGATTTCCTTTTCGACGGCAAGCTCGGGAAAGGCCGGCTTCAGCAAGGCGGCAAAGCGAGCGCGCACGTCGTCTTCGTCATCCGCGTAGAGATAGATCGAGGTTTCCCAGATGTCTCTCTTCTCGTCGATCTCGCTGGTAGCTATCGGCAACTCTTCGTCTTCGAACACCGGCGTCATCAGATCGAGAATCTGCTCTGCCTTCTTCTCGGTCGTCGTCACATAAAGGCGGATTTCACTCAACTCGTCGCTCTTTCTCGTTCTTACTCGGCCCAATCGATCCAAGGCGGCTTTGGCGTATCGTAACCGGCTACACTCCGAAGCAGGGCCAGCCGGGCCGGGCCGAATCGCAAGAGTAGCGGTGCCAACAGATTGCGCGCCTCAATGGCCAGCGGATTTGTCATGGTGATCAGTCGCGTCAGGCCATAGGTCTGCTTCAACACCTGCTTCACGGCGGGAATTCTCAGCGCCGAATACTCCTGTTCTCGCCCTTCCGCAATGAGCCAGGCAAGCCAGCAGGCATCTTCGATGCCGAGGTTCATGCCGCGCGCGCCTGCTGGCGAATGGATGTGGGCAGCATCACCGGCCAGAAACACATTGCCCTTCGCCATCGGCTCGACATGGCGAAAGTGAATGCGGAACTGCGAGGCCCAGGTCTTCTCGGCAACCTTGGCCGGATGAACGATGCGGCTTTCGAAACCCTCCAGCGTCGAAATATAGCGTATGACATCGGCAGCGACGGGCAGGCGTCCGATCATGCCTGGATCGAAGAGCGAGATCTCGGCGACATGCGTATCGACCGGATCTTCGTAGCGGAAATCCGCGAGATAGAAATAGGCCTCTAACGCCTCCCCGGGGAAACCGGCACTCAGCGCCTTGCGCACGACAGAATGCGCACCATCGGCACCGACGAGGATATCCGGCCGAACCGTTTCCATCGCGCCGTCGGCATGCCTGAGCGTAACCTCCGGCTTCCTCAAATCGGCCACCTCGCCCGCGACAACAGCCGTTTGCCATTCCGGCGCAATGCCGTGGGCCGAAAGCGCCTCGATCAGCAAGCGTTCGGTGCGGCCCTGCGCTAAAGCATGAACGGCGCTGAAACGACCGTTCACCTGCCGGGTATCCAGCTCGATGAGAGTTTTCTCTCCCGAACGAACACGAAAATGTTCGATGGGTTGAGCGGTGGCGATGATGCGTTCACCGACGCCGCAGGCGGAAAGCAGCGTCAGCGTGCGTGCATTGACACCAAGAGCTCGGCTCTCCTCGGCGGGTGTCGGGCCAGTGCCGTCATCGATGATGCGCGGCGCGAAGCCGCGTCGGGCAAGCTCAAGCGCGGCGGTTAAGCCGACAGGCCCCGCCCCCGCAATCAGGATGGATCTGGATTTCGCTTGGCCGCCAACCCCGTCGCCCATCTTGGCCCCTATCCCTTCTTGATCAGGTTCTCCAGCTTCTTCACCGCCACGTCCGGATCCTCCTGGTAGGCAATGGTTCCGGCAAAACCGCCGGCCGAATCCAGCAGGAAAACCGAGGCGGTGTGATCCATGGTATAATCGCCGTTCGGTTGCTTTTCGTCCACCGGCACCTTCTTGGCATAGACACGGAACCCCTTGACCATGTCCATCACCTTCGAGGGATCGCCCGAAATGCCGGTAATCCGCTTGGATACGTTGGAAACATACTGGTCCATGATTTGAGGCGTATCGCGCTCGGGATCGACAGTCACGAAATAGGCATTGAGCTTGGTGCCATCGGGATCGATCTTCTGCAGCCAACCGTCCAGTTCGAACAGGGTCGTCGGGCAGACATCCGGGCAATGCGTGTAGCCGAAGAACACGGCCGAAGGCTTACCGCGAAACGCTTGATCGCTGATTGGCTGTCCGCTCTGCGAGACGAGCGTGAAAGGCACGCCGTAAGGCCCCGCCGCTGCCGCCTCCGGCGCCCTTCCATTTCCGAAGCTCAGCCAGCCCAATATCCCGGCCACGATCAACACGGCCACCCAGACACCAATTCGCACGCTTTTCATGACTGCAATTCCTTGATCGGCCCCACCGTCCATCCCGCCTGAAAAATGCCGAAGGACGGTCCTCCAGCCGGTGTAACGGCTCGTCGTGGAGGACGCAATTCAACAAGACGTTTTGACGGAGCCGAAATCGTCGCAGCAGGGGGCCGCTAAGCCTCAAGCGTCCTCCGGCTCTTCCTTGCCGTTTCGGGCAGACCGAGGCGAAATCTGCCTGTGTGTTAAACCAATCCTAACCTGTCCGCGCCAACATCAACAATAAAAGCAAGACTCGACTTCGCCGGCCGCAGGCAAAGCGCGGCAGACCGATTTCTTTCAGAAGGGCATGACGCCCGCCGGATCAGCCAGGCGTTTTCCGCCGAAGCCACCGGATGCTGCCGCTGCACAAGCCGCTCCAGCCGATCCCTCTTTTTCAATCGCTAGCGTCGCGTGCCGCCGACGCCAAACGGGAAGTCCTCAATCATGACGAACGCCATCAAACAATCGGGCGCCTACCTGGAAATCGTCTCCTTCCATCTCGGCGATCAGGAGTTTTGCATCGATATCATGGCCATCCGCGAAATCCGCGGATGGGCGCCGGTAACGCCCATGCCTCATACGCCGCCTTACGTGCTCGGTCTCATCAACCTGCGCGGTGCCGTCATCCCCGTCATCGACATGGCCTGCCGCCTCGGTATGAAAATGACCGAGCCATCCGAGCGCTCGGCGATCATCGTCACCGACATAGCCGGAAAACTCGTTGGCCTCCTCGTCGAACAGGTATCCGACATGATGACCATCAAGAGCGAAGATCTGCAGCCGGCGCCGGAGATCATCCCGGAAACACAGCGCGCCTTCTGCCGCGGTATCGTGGCGCTGGAAAAGAGCATGGTCTGCTTCCTCAACCTCGATACCATCATCGCCGATCAACTGGCGCAGGCAGCCTGATCTCAACACATTGCCGCAAAAGAGAATCGCCCTGGGGCCAAGGCTCCAGGGCGATCGTTTTTGTTCGACCGACGTTGGCAGGGGTGTAGCCAATGCGCCAGCCATGCAGGCCGTGAACAGACGGAAGCATCGCTTCACTGTTCGTCTTCAAAATTGCATCAAAAAGATGCAATCCGAAAGCAACTAGAAGGAATTCGACAACCAAAGAGTATGACTTTTTTTGGTAATAGCCCTCTAACGGTTGTCGATGTGGTATCCTGATAGCTTATTTGGGTTTCCCGTTCTTCCAGCTAACGTTCTGACCGAACAGCGGTATTGTCGAAATCGCCATCTTGGCCGAGCCGTCCGTCAATTGCCGCGAATGGATGAGATAGACCAGCGTATCGTTCTTCTTGTCGTAGATTCGGGTCACGACCAGCTTCTTCCAGATAAGCGACAATCCGGCGCGAAACACTTCCTCGCCACTCTGGGACAGATTGATATCGCCGATCTCGATCGGGCCGGTCTGACGGCAGGCGATGGAGTTGTTGGAAGGATCCTCGAACCAGTTGCCCTTGCGCAATCGATCTATGACGCTGCGGTCGAAATAGGTGACGTGGCAGGTGACACCGGAGACCCCCGGATCAGACACGGCATCGACCAGAATATCATTGCCTGTCCAATCCACTCCCACCTTGCCGACGACTTCGGCAGAGGCGGAAACAGGAGCCAAAGCCAGGAAAGACGCGGCAATGGCGGCACAGAATTTCGGTGAACTCATCGGTCATCCTCCAATATCAGCCGCGGAGCTAGAGCGGCATCGCTAAGGTAAGAGTGCCGGTGAGCTATGCAAGAGAAGGCCGCTAATGCCGCTGCCTACGAACGACCGCTCAGCGATGGGCGCCGACGGCAGCTCCCATCGCGAGACGCCATCGCCAGGGCGACAGCGCCTCAAACCACGTCGAGAGCATTTGGCTTCATTTGCTTTCGATCGCGACCCCGCCCGTCTCCAACAGTGACTTGAGGTTGGACAATATCTTCGGCCAACCACCGGAGACCGCCTCGATGAACTTGGAATTCTCAAGCTCGATCGTATGGGTGACCGTCAGTTTCACCGCACCGTCGGCCGGCTCAAGCTCCATCACGCAGCGCGACCAGCCCTCGGCTTTCAGCTCCGGCCTGAACTCGTTGCGCCATCTGATGGCAAGACGTCGTGGCGGCTCGAACTCCGCGATTTCGCCCATATCGGCGATACGGCCATCGGGAAAGAGCATCTTCCATGGCGAGCCGACCTTCCAGTCGGTCTCGTGCGTCATGTCGAACCAATACTGCCTGATGAATTCGGGCGTGGTAAGCGCCGACCAGAGTTTCTCCGGCGCAGTGCGGATGAAGGTGACGTAGACGAACTTGCTTCCAGTCATGCCATTTCTCCTTGTTTCAATAGTCGTGCTTGTTGGGGCTATTGGCCGCCCTCGCCTTCGAGCGCCTTCTTCAAGGCCGAAAGCGTACTCAACTGCCGATGCTCGAACTTGTTGATCCAGCGCTCGGCGATCTCATTGATCGGCAGAGGATTGATAAAATGCAGCTTCTCCCGACCCTGCTTTTCGGAGGACACCAGATTGGCTTCCTCCAGAATGGCGAGGTGCTTTGCCACCGCCTGGCGGGTCATCCGCAGATCCTCGCAAAGCGCGCTCAATGTCTGGCCGTTGCGATCATAGAGTTGATCCAGCAACTGTCGCCTGCTTGCATCCGCCAAGGCCTTGAAGACCGCGTCATCATTCATATCAATACGGAACCATTTGGTTGCCTCTTTTGATCTTATAGGCAACCAAATAGTTGCCTGTCAAGCAATCTTTGAGAGAACGCGCTGTCGTAGTCGGGGATCGCAGAAATGATGGGGGTCGATTGACAATGACGCTTTCGCATCGGATCATTCGCCTCATGATCGCAAACCGCACCACCACGATGCATCTTATCACCACCTCACCCCTTGCAGGGCGAGTGGAAGCTGTGTTGCGCTGAGCGAACCGCGATCCATTTCAACCCTGCCGAGGCGAGCAGGGTTGAAATGGTCCTTGCTCTCCTCCCTTATCCCAAGGAGAGCCCATGAATTCCGAACAGGCAGAACCAAGCGAACGACGATCCGGCAAAATCGGACCCGTCGAGATTCGTGCAGCGCGTCCGTCCGATGCCGAAGCGATCACATCGATCGCCAACCTCTCCGGCTTTCGCGTCGGCACGCTGCGCCTGCCCTTCCAAAGCATCGAGGAGACGCAGCAGTGGCTGGATAAGCCTGCGCCTGGTGCGATCAACCTTGTGGCTGTGCTTGACGGACAGATCGTCGGCAATGCCGGCCTCCGCCGCCTCACAGGTCGGCGGATTCACGTTGGGCAAATCGGCATGGGCGTGCATGACGATTTTACAGGCCGCGGCGTCGGCTCCGCACTCCTCGCAGCCCTCATCGATACCGCCGACAACTGGCTGGCGATCAAGCGCGTGGAGTTGACTGTCTATGTCGACAACGCACCGGCGATCCGGCTCTATGAGAAGTTCGGATTCGAAACCGAAGGGCGGCTCAGAGCCTTCGCATTCCGCAATGGCGAATATGTCGACGCTTTCACCATGGCACGTCGGAAACTTTGAAAAATTCTGGCGGCGGATGCAGTACCGCCGCCATCCTCACCCACCGATAAGGTCGAGCCATTCGTCCTCAGTCATGACCTGGACGTCGAATTCCCGCGCCTTGTCGAGCTTCGAGCCTGCGCCCGGCCCTGCCACCACGATATCGGTCTTCTTTGAAACCGAGCCGGAAACCTTGGCTCCCAGGCTCTCGGCCTTGGCTTTCGCCTCGTCGCGGGTGAACTTTTCCAGCGATCCGGTGAAGACAACGGTCTTGCCGGCGACGGGGCTGCCTGAAGTCACCGGCTGCTCGGCCTCCTGAGGCTGCACCTCTTTGAGCAAGCTCGCGATCACCTCGGTATTTCGAGGCTCCTTGTAGAATTCGACGATCGCGCGCGCTACCACTTCGCCGATGCCTTCAATATTGTTGAGATCGTTCCACGCGTCGCCCGCAAGCGGGACCGCTTCCTTCATCGCCATCTCGAAGGCTTCGTAGGTGCCATAAGAGCGTGCAAGCAGCTTCGCCGTCGTCTCGCCGACATGGCGGATGCCGAGCGCGAAGATGAAGCGATGGAGCGCAATCTGGCGCCGTTCGTTGATCGCGGCGTAAAGTTTGCCAACGCTGACCTTACCGAAGCCGTCGATGTTCTCCAGCTTGGTAAGCGACGACTGCTGACGCCTTTCCAGGGTGAAGATGTCAGGCGCAGTCTTTATCTGCAGCGCCGGGTCATCGCTCGCAAAGAAGAAGTCGATCTGCTTCGAACCCAGTCCTTCGATGTCGTAGGCATTGCGCGAGACGAAATGCTTGAGATGCTCGGTCGCCTGCGCGCGGCAGATGAAGCCGCCGGTGCAACGGGTCACGGCATCGACCTTGCCGGTCTTTTCGTTGATATCGCGCACGGCATGGCTGCCGCAGACCGGGCATACCCTAGGGAATTCGTAAGGCACGCTCGACGCTTCACGCTTTTCCAACACGACGTCGACGATCTGTGGAATGACATCGCCTGCCCGCTGCACGATCACCATGTCGCCGACACGAATATCGCGGCCGTCGCGGATCGGCTCGCCCTTGTTGCCGATACCCCTGATGTAATCGGCATTGTGCAGCGTCGCATTGGTGACGACCACGCCGCCGACGGTGATCGGCTCCAGCCGCGCGACCGGCGTCAGCGCGCCGGTACGGCCGACCTGGATGTCGATATCGATCAGATGTGTGAACGCCTGCTCCGCAGGGAATTTATGCGCCGTCGCCCAGCGCGGTGAGCGCGAACGGAAGCCGAGGCGAACCTGCAGTTCCAGGCTGTCGACCTTGTAGACGACGCCATCGATGTCATAATCGAGATCGGGCCGCTGCAGGCCGATCTCCTGATAGTGGCCGAGAATGTCGTTGACGGAATTCAGCCGCTCTATCAGCGGATTGACCGGGAAACCCCATGTCTTGAAGGTCTGCACCATGCCGAACTGCGTATCGGCCGGCATGTCCGACATCTCGCCCCAGGCGTAGGCGAAGAATTTCAGCTTGCGGCTTGCCGTTACCCTCGCGTCGAGCTGGCGAAGCGAACCTGCAGCGGTGTTGCGCGGGTTGACGTAGGTCTGTTTGCCCTCCGCCTCCATCTGGGCGTTGAGCGCCAGGAAATCGCTCTTGGCCATATAGACCTCGCCACGCACCTCAACGACCGCAGGCGCGCCCGCTGGCAGGGTCTGGGGAATTTCCTTGATGGTTCTGATGTTGGCGGTGACATTCTCGCCGGTCGTACCGTCGCCGCGTGTAGCAGCACTGACCATTCGCCCGTTCTCGTAGCGGATCGACATCGAAAGGCCGTCAATCTTCGGCTCGGCTGTAAAGGCGATCGAGTTGTCGGGCAAACGGCCGAGGAAGCGGTAAACGCTCGCCACAAAATCCGCCACGTCCTCCTGCGAAAACGTATTGTCGAGCGACAGCATCGGTCTTGCATGCACGACGGGAGCAAAGGTTTCCGAGGGTGCGGCACCAACCCGCCGCGAAGGGCTGTCGGCTCGAATGAGCTCCGGAAACCGCGCCTCGATGGCATCGTTGCGCCGCTTCAGCGCATCGTAGTCCGCATCCGAGATCTCCGGCGCATCCTTGCTGTGATAAAGCGCATCGTTGCGCGCGATCTCCGCGGCCAGATAGGCGAGCGCGGCGGCCGCTTCCTCTTCGGTCAAATCCTCGACGGGCTTCTGTTCGGTGCTCATGAATCGACACTCCCCGATTTCGGAGATGTTTTAGAGCACTTCGAGAAAAAGTGCGAAGCGGTTTTCCGTCCCGAATGCGCAAAAACAAGGAGAAAAATCGGGCAATGGGACGAGGGCTGGAGTGCAGGGATCAGCCGTTGCCTGCCAGCAGCCGCTTTGCAGCCGCCCTCGCCTCTTCGGTCACCGATGCGCCTGCTAGCATGCGGGCGATTTCCTCGGTGCGGTCTTTCGGCGCCATGGTGGCAACCCGCGTGGAGATTTTTTCCGAGCCATCCGCAACGGGGCCTTTGGAGATCAGCAGATGAGTCGCAGCGCGTGCCGCGACCTGCGGCGCATGGGTGACGGAAAGTACCTGCACGCGATCGGACAGGCGCTTAAGCCGCTGGCCGATGGCATCCGCCACCGCACCGCCGACGCCGGTATCGATTTCGTCGAAAACAAGGGTCGGCGCGGAACCTCGATCGGCCAACGCCACCTTCAGCGCCAAGAGGAAACGCGACAGCTCGCCGCCGGAAGCGACCTTGGTGATCGGGCCTGGCCGCGTGCCCGGGTTGGTCTGCACATGGAATTCGACGACATCTATGCCATCGGCCGTCGCCGCTTCCGAATCGCTGGTGATTTCAACCATGAACCGCGCCCGTTCAAGCTTCAGCGCCGGCAACTCCGCCATCACGGCGGCGGCAAGCGCTTCACCGGCATGGTGGCGCTTATCGGAGAGGCTGCGGGCGGCCGCATCATATTCCGCCTTGGCAACGGCAAGCTCGCCAGCCAAACGCGCCAGTCTTTCCTCCCCGGCATCCACATCGGCAAGATCGGAGATCATCCGAACGGCCAGTGCCGGAAGCTCGGTCACCGGCACCGAATATTTGCGCGAGGCTCCGCGGAGCGCAAATAGACGCTCCTCGACCCGCTCCAGTTCCCGCGGATCGTATTCCGTCTTGCGGAGCGCGGCCTCGACTTCCATTTGCGCGTTGGAGAGCTGGTCCAGCGCCGCATCGAGCAGCGCTACGGTGTCTTCCAGCAAGCCTGGCGCCTCGTGGCTCTTGCGCTCCAGCCGGCGCACCAGCGAGGCAATGTGCGGCACGGGAGAAGCATTGCCGTTGAGGAATTCGGAGGCTTCAGCGATGTCGCCGGCGATGCGTTCGGCCTTCATCATCCGCGAGCGGCGCTCGGCCAGATCATCCTCCTCGCCATCCTGCGGCGATAGCTTCTCCAGCTCTTCGACGGAAGCGCGCAGATAGTCCGCCTCACGCGCGGCGCTCTCTACCTGTTCCCTGTGCTTTCGCAATGTCCGGTCGGTATCGCGCCAGACCTTATGAAGCCTGCCGACCCCTTGCGCTTCCTCGGCAAGACCGGCAAAGGCGTCAAGCAGCATGCGATGCGCATCCGTATCGACAAGCGCACGGTCGTCGTGCTGCCCATGAATTTCGACGAGAAGCTGACCCACCTGGCGCATGAGCTGAACGCTGAGCGCCTGATCATTGACGAAGGCCTTGGTGCGGCCGTCTGCGGACTGGATACGGCGAAAGATCAGGTCGCCGTCGTCGTCGATACCATTGTCGCGCAGCAACTTGCGGGCCGCGTGCTGCGTACCGACATCGAAGACCGCGGTCACCTGGCCACGATCCTCTCCATGACGCACGAGACCGCCATCGCCGCGCCCACCTAGGGCCAGCGACAGGCTGTCAAGCAGGATGGATTTGCCCGCGCCCGTTTCGCCTGTCAAAACCGAGAGCCCGGACTCGAAGGCAAGATCCAGCCGCTCGATCAGGACGATATCGCGGATCGAAAGCTGGATCAGCATCTGCGCTCAATCTCACGTCCCAAGTATAAGTTTCTTGCCCGCTCTGGAAATCCAGGAACCAGTGTTTTCGCTCGGCTCGACGCCGCCGCTCTTCAGCAGCTTATATGAGTCGGCATACCAGCGGCTATCCGGATAATTGTGGCCGAGAACAGCTGCTGCCGTCTGCGCCTCGGGAACGATGCCCATGGCGTAATAAGCTTCGACCAGGCGCGCCAGAGCTTCCTCGATCTGATTCGTAGTTGGATACTGCTCGATGACCACGCGGAAGCGAGCGATCGCGGCAAGATAATCCTTGCGCTCGAGATAGTAGCGCCCGATCTGCATTTCCTTGCCGGCGAGCTGGTCGCGGGCAAAGCGAATCTTCTCCTGCGCGTCGCTGACATACTGCGATTTCGGATAGTTGTTGACGAGTTTGGTCATCGCCTCCATCGTCTGCTGCGCGGCGCGCTGATCCTGGGTCACGTTGACAATCTGCTTGGCGTAGGACGAACCGACGAGATACTGGACGTAGTCAGCATCCTCGGAGCCGGGATATTGCTTGAGATAGCTATTGCCTGTCTGCACGGCATCATCATAGCGACCTGTGCGGTACTTCACGAAAGTGCTCATCACCAGCGCCTTGCGCGCCCATTCCGAGAATGGCTGCTGCTGGTTGATGGCATCGAACTTTTTACCGGCCTCCGTCATATTGCCTGCCTTGATGTTGGCAAGGCCCTGATTATAGAGCAGTTCCGGCGGATCGGTCTCGACACCGAGCTTGGTGATGTCGATATCCTTTTTCGTATTACAACCCGTCACCACCGCACCGGTACCAGCGAGGAGAAGCGATACGAGCAAAGCCCGTGTTGTAATCTTCATGCTTTCAGACCTTGCAAAACCCATCGGATCACTGTCCCACTAGCCGTCGTTGCGGAGACGGCATTCTCTCGCTGGCGTTTCTAGCCGCAAAAACACCATCAGGGCAACGCAATGATGATGCATTAACGCATTTTTGTGGCGAAGACCGCATATCAGCGGGCTTAATCACTGTTTTGACTGGGAATTCTTTCGCCGGTCTCCCTGACTTCCATGTCCTGCACCGACTGAAGGCAAACCTCGCGAATCTCCCGCCCAAAAAAAAGCCGCTCCTCATCGGAGCGGCGTCGTTTCCTGTCTAAGGTCTGAAAATCACGCCGACCAGGGCGCGAATTCCGGCGCGTTGACCGGAACGAAATCGCGGCTGTGAGCACGCTGACGCGGCGCCGATGTTTCGACGACATCGTAGGCGCTGGGATCGCTGAGCAATGCCTTCAGAGCATTCGCATTCATACGATGACCGCCGCGATAGGAACGGTAATGACCGATGAACTGCGCACCTGCCATCGCCAGATCGCCAACGGCATCCAACGTCTTGTGGCGAACGAATTCGTCCTTGGCGTAACGCAGACCCTCAACGTTGATGACCGTATCGTCGTCGGAGATGACAACGGAATTTTCCAACGACGAACCCAGCGCGTGACCCGAAGCCCAGAGGCGTTCGACATCGCGCATGAAACCGAAGGTGCGAGCGCGCGACAGTTCGGTCTTGAAGGTCTCGGCGGTCAGGTCGCCTTCCCATTTCTGCCGGCCGATCAGCGGGCATTCGAAATCGATCTCGACCTCGAACCGCGTCCCGTCATAGGGACGGAATTCGCACCAGGAACCGCCAGCCTCGATACGCACCGGCTTGGTAACCCGGATGTAACGGCGCTTGACGCCAAGCGAAACGATACCGACCTGCTCGATGGCCTCGATGAACGGAAAGGAACTGCCGTCCATGATCGGCATTTCAGCGCCCGTAACTTCGATGGCGACGTTGTCGAGACCGACGGCGTAGATAGCCGCCATGACATGCTCCACAGTCGCGACGGAGCGCGACGGCGAGAAGCCGAGCACGGTGCAGAGATCCGTATTGCCAACCTGCGAGGAAACGGCGCGCAGTTCCGTCACGTCGCCATTGTCATGCAGACGCTGGAAAACAATGCCGCTACCAGCCTCGGCTGGATAGAAAGTGATCGACACATCGGCGCCCGAATGAACGCCTATACCCGAAAGTGTCACGGGGTTTGCAATGGTGGTCTGAAAACCCAGCAATCCGATTGCCATATAAGTTCTGCCTTCGTCTATCTGATCCAGGCCGGGCGGTCATCTTCGGACGCTTACCTTATTGCCGGTTCAGTCTGTTAATCATGCTGCGGGCGCCACATACGTTCATCATTGAATGTGATTCCGCAGGCTTGCTTGGTAACTACATACGCGCCGAGGCATCGCATTCCAAATCACTGTTTCTTTCGCTTTGTTACGAAAGCAGTTGTTTGAATTTGCAGGATAATTTCAGATACGACAACGAGTCTGAAATAAGGAAAACCGGGATCTTTCGACCCCGGTTTTCTCAAAGATGGTTAGCAACCTATTAAAAGGCCGCCCAATATTGGCTCAGTTCGACTGACGACGCAGGAAGGCCGGAATTTCGAGCTGATCGTCTTCATGGCTCGTCATGCGTGCCGCCGGAACCTGGCGGCCCTGATCGTCGAGCTGGCCGCGACGCGGTGCGTAGAGGCTCGCTTCCGGCGACGGCGCACGACGCTGCTGCGGAGCGGCAGCGGCCGGAGCCATCATATCGTCGAAAGCAGGATCTTCGTCGCGACGACCAAGCGAATTGGTGATTCGCTTCAGCAGGCCCATGGGACCGCGCTCTTCGGCAGCCTGAGCGGCGACCGGCTGGGCGCGATGTTCCATCTCGGCCTTAACCACCGGCGGGAAGTCTTCCACCTTCGGCATGCGGACCTGCTCGGGAGCCTGACGGATGATCGGCTGCTGCTGCATGACCGGCGCCGGCTGCGGCTGAACCGGAGCCTGACGGACGGGCTGAGCTTCCGGCGCTGCCGCAAAGATGCGGCTCTGCGGACGGAAGTTCTCCTCAGGCGCTGAAGCCTGCGGCATGACCGGCTGCTGCTGAACTTGAGGCTGACGACCCATCTGGATTTCCAGCTCGCGTTCCAGGTCGGCTTCGGCAGCACGAATGGTCTGGGCGACCGGATCGATGGTGCGAGGAGCCGGAGCGGTGTGGGCCTGCGCGACATGGGCAGGCTGAGCTGCGGCCGCTGCCGGGGCGGCGGCCGCGGAAGGACGGATAGCCGGCTTCGCGACCGGGCGGAATTCCATGCCCCTGTCGGCCGCTTCGTTCATCGCACGGTCGATACCCGTTGCAACGACGGAGACGCGGATGATGCCTTCGAGCGATTCGTCGAAGGTGGCGCCGAGGATGATGTTGGCGTCCGGATCGACTTCCTCGCGGATGCGGGTCGCAGCCTCATCGACTTCAAACAGGGTGAGGTCGCGACCACCGGTGATCGAGATCAGCAGGCCCTGTGCGCCCTTCATCGAGGTTTCGTCGAGCAGCGGGTTGGCGATGGCGGCTTCTGCAGCCTGCATCGCGCGGCCCTGGCCGGAAGCCTCGCCGGTACCCATCATGGCGCGGCCCATTTCGCGCATGACCGAGCGGACGTCGGCGAAATCGAGGTTGATGAGACCTTCCTTCACCATCAGATCGGTGATGCAGGCAACGCCCGAATAAAGAACCTGGTCGGCCATCGAGAACGCGTCGGCGAAAGTCGTCTTGTCGTTGGCGATGCGGAACAGATTCTGGTTCGGAATGACGATCAGCGTGTCGACCGACTTCTGCAGTTCCTGGATACCCATTTCAGCAAGCCGCATGCGACGGCCGCCTTCGAAGTGGAACGGCTTGGTGACGACGCCGACGGTCAGGATGCCCTTGTTGCGGGCGGCCTGCGCGACAACAGGCGCTGCACCCGTGCCCGTGCCGCCGCCCATGCCGGCGGTGACGAAGCACATGTGCGTGCCGTTGAGGTGATCGATGATCTCATCGATGCATTCCTCGGCAGCTGCGCGGCCGACTTCCGGCTGCGAACCGGCGCCGAGACCTTCCGTGACGTTGACGCCGAGCTGGATGATTCGCTCGGCCTTCGTCATCGTCAGCGCCTGCGCGTCGGTGTTGGCGACGACGAAATCGACGCCCTGCAAGCCTGCCGTGATCATGTTGTTGACAGCATTGCCGCCGCCGCCGCCGACACCGAACACGGTGATACGCGGCTTAAGCTCGGTGATGTCTGGCTTATGCAGCTTGATAGTCATTGTACCCGTTCCTTCTCTCTATGGCCGCATCGCCACGCCGGCCAATTCACTCGATTTCACTTGCCTGACGCCTACCCCGGAAAGATTTGCCGGGATCAGGCATTCAAAAACTCTCTTTCAGCCATTGGCCGACACGGCCGATCCGGCTGTTGTTACCTCCAAGCGACGAGAGCAAGCCGCTGCTCGGCGCATGTGTCTCCATGTCCGCAACCTGCGGATAGATCATCAGGCCCACCGCCGTCGAAAAAGCCGGCCCCTTGGCCGCGGTCGGCAGGCCGGACACGCCCATGGGGCGGCCGATGCGGACATTGCGGGCAAGAACGCGGCGCGCCACATCCGGCAGGCCGGTCAACTGGCTGGCACCGCCGGTCAGGACGACGCGTTTGCCGACGATCGGGCTGAAGCCCGAGCGCTGAATGCGATCGCGGATCAGCTCGAGGGTTTCCTCGATGCGGGCCTTGACGATGCGCGACACCAGAGCCTTCGGCACCTGTGTCGGCTGATCGCGCTCATCCTCGCCGATCGGCGGAATGGAAATCAGCTCGCGCTCATCCGAGGAGTTCGCCAGCGCGGAGGCATGCACCACCTTCAGCCGCTCGGCATCCTCGATGCGGGTCGAAAGGCCGCGGGCAAGATCTGTGGTCACATGATGGCCGCCAAGGCTGACGGCATCGGTATGCACCAGCTTGCCTTCGGCAAAGACCGAGATCGTCGTCGTGCCGCCACCCATATCGATTGCGGCGCAACCGAGCTCGACTTCGTCATCGACGAGAGCGGCAAGGCCGCTGGCATAAGGAGTTGCCACCATGCCCTCGACCGACAGATGCGCACGATTGATGCAGAGCTCGAGATTGCGGAGCGCCGCACGCTCGGCCGTCACGACATGCATGTCGACACCCAGCACATCGCCGAACATCGCCAGCGGATCGCGAATGCCGCGCTCGCCATCGAGGGAATAACCGGTCGCCAGCGAATGCAGGACGGCACGCTCCTGGCGGATCGACTGCTGGCAGGCCGCGGCCAACACTTTCTTGAGATCGTTGCTTTCGACTTCCTGACCGCCCAGATCGATCGTCGCGGTATAGATATCGCTGCCGAGGCGTCCGGCGGAAACATTGACGATCAGGCTATCGACGGTAAGGCCCGCCATGCGCTCAGCCGCATCGACGGAGAGCCGGACCACGCTTTCCAGCGCATCGAGATCTGCGATCACGCCGGTCTTGATGCCGCGGGAGCGCTGATGGCCGATGCCGATGATCTCGATATTATGCGTGCGGTTCGGGAGAACCTGGCTCTCCTCGCGCGGTGTCAGCCGGCCGATCATGCAGACGACCTTCGTCGAGCCGATATCGAGGACCGATACGATATGCGACCGCTTCGAGGACAGCGGCTTCAACCGAGGCAGGCCAAAATGGGACGAACCGAACAAGCTCATGTATCCTGCCCTGCTTTCTTCAAAGCCTTGTTTCTGGCGTCGACAGCAGCTTCACGGCGAACCGCTGCGTCTGGGGTCAATTCAATGGCGGTACGATCGCCGAGACGGAGATCAACGGCGGCGATGTCGCGCTGCAGAAGGTTCTGATCCTTGTCGAGCTTGGTCAGCCGGGCGAGCGCGCCATCGATATTGTCTTCCGGCAATTTGATGATTACGCCGTTGTCGAGATAGAGATCCCACCGGCGACCGGCGACGCGTACAAACGCCCTCACATGGTCGCGAATATCCTGCCACTTGGCGAATTCGTCATCGATGGAAGCGGCTGCCGTTTCAGCATCGCGGCCGACGAAGAGCGGCAGCTTTGCGAACTTGTTGTCGCGCAGTGGTGCGATCACGCTGCCGTCCTTCTGGATCAGCGAAAGCTCGGAGCCATGCTGCCAGATGGCATAGGCCTTGCGCTCCGTCAGCTTCACCTCGACAGTTCTGGGATAGACCTTGCGGACCTCGACGCTCTGCACCCAGGGCAGATTGGCGATCTTCTGGCGAGCCGCATCCGCATTGAGAGCGACCAGCGACGTCGTACCGTCGAGACCGAGCAGCTGCAGGATCTCGATTTCCGACGTTTCGTCGTTGCCCGAAACTTTCACGTCCTCGATGGCGAAACCGGCAGCCGACGTCGTCGCCTCGGCGACAGCCTGGCTGTGCCCGCCGATCGACATGCCGTAAAGACCCGTCACAGCCAGGAGTACAAGGGTGGAAACCGTGCCCGTATGAGCTGGAATGTTAACGCGGCCCGAGCCGAGACTGACCAGGAAGCGTACGGTGCGGCGCATCGGGCGCGGCAGCACGAACGTATCCTCGACATCGTCGATGGCGAGCGGGACGCGATGACGGGACCGCCTCATATTTTTGACCGTCAGCGCAAACAAGACGCGTCCTCCACCATCCACCGGAGAAATTCACCAAAAGCGTAGCCGGCGTGAGCGGCCATTTCGGGCACCAATGAGGTAGGCGTCATGCCCGGCTGAGTATTGATCTCCAGCCAAACAAGTTCACCCTCTTCGGAAAAGCGATCGTCAAAACGGAAGTCAGACCGACTGACGCCACGGCAGCCGATAGCTTCATGCGCCCTTAACGATAATGTTTGTATGTTTTGGTAAAGATTTGGTGAAATTTCCGCCGGAAGCACATGTTTTGATCCACCATGGGCGTACTTGGCGTCATAATCATAGAAACTGTGACCCAGCGGCACGATCTCGGTGACGCCGAGAACCTTGTCGCCCATCACCCCGCACGTCAGCTCGCGACCCGGAATATAACGTTCGACCAGCACTTCATCGCCATAGCGCCACTCCGAAGACGTGATGATCTGCGGCGGATGCGCCTGATCCTCCTTGACGATGACGACGCCGAAGCTTGACCCTTCGCGCACAGGCTTGACGACATAGGGCGGCTTCATCGGATGCTCGCCGACAATGCCGAAGCGATCCATGACGATCGAACTGGCAACGGGAATGCCGGCCGCTGCGGCAACCGTCTTTGCGCGGGATTTGTCCATCGCGAGAGCGGAGGCGAGCACCCCGGAATGCGTGTATGGGATCTGCAGATATTCAAGAATACCCTGAATGGTGCCGTCCTCACCGAAAGGACCGTGCAGCGCGTTGAAGACCACGTCGGGCTTCATTTCGGCCAGGCGGCTGGCGACGTCGCGATCCACGTCGATGCGGGTAACCTCAAATCCTTCGGCTTCGAGGGCATCAGCGCATGCCTTTCCCGAGGAAAGGCTGACCGGCCTTTCCGAGGAAAATCCGCCCAAAAGGACAGCCACATGCTTGCCACCCATCAATACCCCCAGTGTTTACAGTCTCTTCTCTGCGTTCGCTCGACCTCGCCTACAGCGATTCTCGCCCCGCTTTCCATGGTCCGATTAGAACGACATTAAGGTTAATGAAGCGTTTACTTTCGTTAACTTTCGGTCGCCCTGCCGATGGTCGGTTTTCTCGAATCAAATCGGTCTAAAGAATTCTGCCATTGGAATCAGAGAGTTGCTACTTTTGAATGTCGACATTTAGATTTTTTTAAACAAAGAGGCCCGCATCGAGGGGTCCGATGCGGGCCTGAAAATCTTAAACCGACGCTGATCTCATTCGTTGTCGTCGACCAATTTCCAGACGAGTCCCCCTAACGCGCCACCCACGATCGGCGCCACCCAGAACAGCCAAAGCTGCTGCAACGCCCAACCGCCGACGAACAGGGCCTGCCCTGTCGAACGGGCCGGATTGACCGAGGTATTGGTGATCGGGATCGAAATGAGGTGGATCAGCGTCAGCGAAAGGCCGATCGCGATCGGCGCGAAGCCGGCCGGCACCTTGCTGCTCGTCGAACCGAGAATCACAACCAGGAAGAACAAGGTCAACACGATCTCGGCGACCAGTGCCGATAGCAGGGGGTAGCCACCCGGCGAATGTTCTCCGTAGCCGTTTGCCGCAAAGCCGCCGAGCTGGAAGTCGGCCTTGCCGCTCGCGATCAGATAGAGCACGGCCGCCGCCACGACCGCGCCGACAACCTGCGCGACAATATAAGGAATGAGCTGCCCGGCGGGGAAACGACCGGCAACCGTCAGACCAACCGAAACGGCTGGGTTGAAATGGCCGCCCGAGATACCGCCGACCGCATAGGCCATGGTAAGCACCGTCAAACCAAACGCAAAAGCAACACCTAGAAAACCGATACCGAGGCTCGGAAATGCCGCGGCGAAGATTGCACTGCCGCAGCCGCCGAATACGAGCCAGAACGTCCCAAGAAACTCAGCAATGAGTTTTTTCTGCATTAACCCTTCTCCTGTGCCCGCAACCGAAGCGAAAGTCAGCCATTTTTAGAAAAAGATCCCGGGAAGGACTCGCCGAAGACACGCCCACTCAGTGGCCAACATTCGCTCAGTTGCTCGCGAATCAACCATTACGGTTAAACAATAGCATGCAACCGGTGATTTCTTGTTCATTTAGCGTTTGCGTCGAATAAAAATTACGCTAAGGACACCTTTTACTCGCTAAGGTAACCTTAGCGTCATCTAAAATGGTGGGACCATGACTGACGCGATAACTCCTTTATCGCCGACCCCCTCGTCATCGAACAATGCTGTTGCGAATTCCCCGGCACGTGTTCTGATCGCGAGCCTCATCGGCACAACGATCGAATTCTTCGATTTCTACGTCTATGCAACGGCGGCGGTTATCGTCTTCCCGAAGCTGTTTTTCCCTGCAAGCGATCCGACCTCGGCGACGCTGCAATCCTTCGCGACCTTCTCCATCGCCTTCTTCGCGCGCCCGATCGGCGCGATGATCTTCGGCCACTTTGGTGACCGAATCGGCCGAAAGGCGACGCTCGTCGCGGCATTGATGACCATGGGCCTCTCGACCGTAGTGATCGGTCTGCTTCCGACCTATGAATCAATCGGCGTTGCGGCTCCGCTCCTGCTGGCACTTTGCCGTCTTGGCCAAGGCCTTGGTCTCGGGGGCGAATGGGGCGGCGCGGTGTTGCTCGCCACGGAGAACGCGCCGGAAGGCAAGCGCAGCTGGTACGCCATGTTCCCGCAGCTCGGCGCCCCCATCGGCTTCATCCTTTCGGCAGGTCTCTTCCTGACCCTCCGCGAAAGCATGACGGATGCCGACTTCCTGAGCCATGGCTGGCGTATCCCCTTCCTGATCAGCCTCGTATTGGTCGCAGTCGGCCTCTATGTCCGACTGAAAATCACCGAAACACCGGAATTCCGCCGCGCCATCGAAAAGGAAGAGCGCGTTTCCGTTCCGATCGCTGTCATCTTCCGCTCGCACCTCCGCAGCCTCTTTCTCGGCACGATCATCGCGGTCGCGACCTTCGTGCTGTTCTATCTGATGACTGCATTTACCTTGAGCTGGGGCACCAGACCGGCGGGCACTGGACCGCTGCCGGCAGGTCTCGGCTATTCGCAAGGCCAGTTCCTCGTCGTTCAGCTCGTTGGCGTCGTCTTCTTCGGCCTGATGATTCCGATCTCCGGCCTGCTCTCGGACCGCTATTCGCGCCGGCTGGTTCTGGTGCTCACGACCATCGGCATCTTGATCTTCGGCCTGTTCTATTCGTCGCTGCTGACCGCCGGCCTTGCGGGCGCCTTCGCCTGCTCGATCATCGGCCTGGCGCTGATGGGCTTCACCTACGGTCCGATCGGAGCGGCATTGGCTGCCCCCTTCCCGACCGCCGTGCGTTATACCGGTGCCTCGATGACCTTCAATCTCGGCGGCATCGTCGGTGCATCGCTCGCTCCCTATATCGCCACCTGGCTCGCAACGAACTACGGCCTGGTCTACGTCGGCTACTACTTGACGGCCGCGGCAGCGCTCTCGCTGATCGGCATCGTCCTGTCGGGCAACGACGAAATCTGAGGATATTGCGATAACCAACTGAAAAGGCCGGGTGAAAACCCGGCCTTTTCAGTTGAATCAATTTGTGAGCTACAGACGGATCAGAATACCCTACTCCGTCGTGACGCCCTGGAACGGACGAACTTCCCGGCCGGGCATGAAGCTGCCGAGGCGCTTGATTTCCCATTCCAGCTTGACGCCGGACTTCTCGAAAACCTCGCGGCGAACCTGCTCGCCCAGATATTCGAGATCGTAACCGGTTGCCTGCTCCATGTTGATCATGAAATTGCAGTGCAGCGACGACATTTGCGCGCCGCCGATGACAAGACCGCGGCAACCGGCCTCATCGATCAATTTCCAGGCGGAAAAACCATCCGGATTCTTGAAGGTCGACCCGCCGGTCTTCTCCCGAATCGGCTGCACGGTTTCGCGATGCGCCCGCACGGCATCCATCTCTGCGCGGATCTTGGCCTTGTCCTCGGGATAGCCCTCGAACAGAACATGGGTGAAGATCAGATCTTCCGAAGCGTCGGAATGTCGATAGCTATAGCCCATCTCGGCATTGGTCAGCACATGCTTCTCGCCCTTGCGGTCGACCGCGTGCACCTGGACGACGCGTTCGCGTGTCTCGACGCCGTTAGCGCCGGCATTCATCCGCGCCGCGCCGCCGATAGTGCCCGGTATGCCGTAGTAGAAATGGAAACCGCCAATGCTGTTGTCCATCGCCATGGCCGCGACGTGCTTGTCCGGGCATGCGGCGCCCGCCTGGATGCGGTTATCGCCCTGGAGTTCGACAGAGCCGAAGCCCTTGGCCGAAAGCCGCAGGACAATGCCCGGGATGCCGCCATCGCGCACCAATATGTTCGAACCCACGCCGACCACCGTCAGCGGCACTTCTTCTGGCAGGATCTTCAGGAACGCAATGAGATCGTCCGTGTCGTGCGGCTGGAACATCAGCTCCGCCAACCCGCCGGCGCGGAACCACGTCACACGATCCATCGGCGCATCCGGCGTCAACCGACCCCTGATGTCCTTTACACCGTCGCCGAGCGACGCCAGAAGCTTTTCCCCATTTACCTGTTTCATGCGGACTTACCCGAGAGGCCTTCCAATTCCTTTGGCAATGATGCTGCCCAATACGTAATGCTGCCAGCCCCCAACAAAACCACAAAATCACCCGGTCGCGCAATCTCCGCAACCATGGCGGCAAGATCTTCCTGCGATGGCAGATAGCGCGCGTCGCGATGGCCACCAGCCTTGATGCGCGAAACCAGCGTCTGCGAATCTACGCCTTCGATCGGATCCTCGCCGGCGGCATAGACGGGTGCCAGGAAAATGCTGTCGGCATCGTTGAAGCAGGCGGCGAATTCCTCGAAGAGGCTCGACAGACGCGTATAGCGGTGTGGCTGGTGGACAGCGATGACACGGCCATTGCAGGCTTCGCGCGCGGCCTTCAGCACCGCCTTGATTTCGACAGGGTGATGGCCGTAATCGTCGAAGACCTTGATCCCGTTCCATTCGCCGGTCAGCGTGAAGCGGCGCTTGACGCCGCCGAAAGACGCCAGACCCTTGGCGATCGCCTCGCTGGAGATGCCGAGCCGGTTGGCAACGGCAACCGCCGCCGTCGCATTGGAAATATTGTGCCGACCAGGCATCGGCATCACGAGGTCCTTGATGTGGATCACCTTGCCGGTGCGGCGCCTGCGGATTTCGACGTCGAACAGCGACCGCGTGCCGTCGATGCGGACATTTGCAAAGCGCACATCAGCCTGCGGGTTCTCGCCATAGGTGATGATCTTGCGGTCCTCGATTCGACCGACCAGGGACTGGACTTCCGGATGGTCGATGCACATGACGCCGAAGCCGTAGAACGGCACGTTTTCGACGAACTGCCGGAAGGCGGCGCGGACGGCATCGAAATTGCCGTAGTGATCAAGATGCTCCGGGTCGATATTGGTGACCACAGCGACGTCGGCCGGCAACTTCAGGAAGGTGCCGTCCGATTCGTCGGCTTCGACCACCATCCATTCGCCCTCGCCCATGCGCGCATTGGTGCCGTAGGCATTGATGATGCCGCCGTTGATCACGGTCGGATCGAGCCCGCCGGCTTCGAGCAGCGTTGCCACCAGCGACGTGGTCGTGGTCTTGCCATGCGTGCCGCCGATGGCGATGGCATTGCGGAAACGCATCAGCTCGGCAAGCATCTCGGCACGGCGCACCACCGGCAACAGCTTTTCGCGCGCGGCAACGAGTTCCGGATTGCTCTTCTTGATGGCAGTGGAGACAACAACGACTTCGGCATCGCCGAGGTTTTCCGCCTTGTGACCGATATGGACCGGGATGCCCTTGTCGCGCAGCCGCTGCACGTTGGCGCTTTCCGATTGATCGGACCCCTGCACGCGATGACCGAGGTTATGCAACACCTCGGCAATGCCGCTCATGCCGATACCGCCGATCCCGATAAAATGTACAAGGCCGATTGCCTTCGGCAGCTTCATGCGCCTGCCCCCTTGAATTGCTGAATTGAACGTCCCCCGGCAATAGCCTCAACCATGTCGGCGAGCAAGTTTGCCGCATCCGGCTTGCCTGCCTGTTTGGCGGCAGCCGCCATCTTTGCGAGCTTTTCCGGCATCGTCATCGAACCGCGCAGAATGGTCGAAAGCTTCTCCGGCGTAAGCTCGGATTGCGCGATGACCTTGACGCCGCCGGTTGCCGCAAGCGCTGCCGCATTGGCGGCCTGATCATGATCCAGCGCATGCGGATAGGGCACGAGGATCGCCGGGCGGCCGATGACGGCGAGCTCGGATACCGTCGAAGCCCCGGAGCGGCAGAGAACCAGATGCGCCGCACCGATACGCTCGGCCATGTCGGTGAAGAACGGCGCTATATCCGCGCCCATCTCCAGCCTTCTGGTGCAGCTGTTGACCGTCTCCATATCCTCGGGTCGCACCTGCTGTGTAATCCGCAGGCGCTTGCGCAGCGGCTCTTCCAGCAGGCTGATGGCCGTTGGCACCGCCTTTGAGAAATACTGAGCACCCTGACTGCCGCCGAAGACGACCAGGTTGAAAGGATCATCCGGTACAGAAGGCACATAGGGCCGCTTGGCAGCCTCGATGACGGCCGGGCGCACCGGGTTGCCGGTCGTCACCGTCTTTTCCGAAAAGGCGCCGCCATCTTCCACCAGGAAACCGCCCGCGATCGCGCGTACCCGCGTCGCAAGCATCTTGTTGGCACGCCCCATGACCGCATTCTGTTCATGGATCATCGACGGCACACCCATGCGGGTGGCGGCCAGCAGCGGCGGAACGGTCGGGTAGCCGCCGAAGCCGACGACGCAGAGCGGCTTGATTCTATTGATCAGCTTGCGCGCCGCGCGCATGCCCGTCCACAGCGTCAATAAGGCGCCGGCAACCTTCAAGGGATTCTTGGAGCCGATCGTCGCCGAGGGCACGACATGGATCTCATCGGCAGGAAACTTGCCGGCATAGCGTTCGGCGCGGCTGTCGGTGACGAGGTGCACGGAATAGCCGCGCTCCTTCAGCTTATAGGCCAGCGCCTCGGCCGGAAATACGTGACCGCCGGTTCCGCCGGCGGCAAGAAGGATAGTACCTTTACTCATAATCTTCGCTCCCGCGAATACCCCACTACTCGGGGCATATCCCTAATATAGGAAGCCGCCTCGACCGCGTCATCAACGCGGGCCAAGCCTCCCTCATAGACGGCCGCCTCTGGAAAAGCGACCGGAGAATGAGCAAGAGAGAGATGTCGGGGATGGAGCACAGGCAAGTTCAAGACAGTCACTCCGCCGGCAATCCATGCGTCACGCGGAACTGGCTGCGATCCTGCGCCCGCTTTTCCGGGCGGTGACGCGTCAGCGCCAGAATGAAGCCTGCGGTCACGCAGATCGCGGTCATCGATGAACCACCATAGGAAATCAGCGGCAAGGTCATGCCCTTGGCCGGCAGCAGCTGCAGGTTGACGCCGATATTGATGATCGACTGGATACCGATCTGCAGCACCAGGCCGGCAACGGCGAAGCGATTGAAGTCGTTCTTTTCCTTGTAGGCATGGGACAGACCCCGCAGTACCAGGAACGCGAAGATGCAGACGAGCACCATGCAGAAGATGACACCGAACTCTTCGGCGGCCACCGAGAAGATGAAGTCGGTGTGGGCGTCGGGGATGATGCGCTTGACGATGCCTTCGCCCGGGCCGACACCGAACCAGTTGCCGTGAACGATCGCTTCCTTGGCGGTATCGACCTGGAACGTATCACCCTCGCCGGTCATGAATTTATCGACGCGGAGCGCCACGTGGGGAAAGACGTAATAAGCGGCGACGAACCCGCCGGCGCCAAGCCCGCCGAGCACCGAAATCCAGAGCCAGGGCATGCCGGCCATGAAGAACATGCCGCCCCAGACGGCTGTCGTCAGGATCGTCTGACCAAGGTCCGGCTGCGCGACAAGCAGCGCAGCGACAATGCCGAAGAGAATGATGGCGAAGAGATTACCCGGAATTTCCGGCTGGCGCGCATGCTCGGCAAACAGCCAGGCGCAGACGACAACGAAAGCAGGCTTCATGAATTCCGACGGCTGGATCGACAGCGCCGCGATGTTGACCCAGCGTCGCGACCCCTTGACCTCGATGCCGAAGAACAGGGCAAAAAGCATCATTGCCAGCGAGACAACCAGCAGGATGACCGCCGTGCGCCGCACCTGCCGCGGCGTCATGAAGGAAATGCCGATCATCGCCGCGATTGCCGGAACGAGGAACAAGGCGTGGCGTTTGACGAAGTGGAAGGGCTCAAGCCCGATGCGCTCCGCCACCGCCGGCGAGGCCGCGAAGGAAAGCATGAAGCCGATACCGATCAGCAGGATGAATAATGCCAGGAACACACGGTCGATGGTCCAGAACCATTCGGCCAAGGCCCCACGCTCAACGCGGCTTACCATATCATATGCCTCCTGTTGCTGAACCGATCAGCATGGTGACACCCTCGATCGCAGCCACATGACTGACGAAGGCGTCACCCCTGACCTCGAAATTCTTGTATTGATCGAAGCTTGCGCAGGCCGGTGAAAGCATCACCGCTGCGGACTCATGTTCATCCCTGTCCGCATCGGCGGCCGCGTGCGCGACAGCGCGTTCCAGCGTGCCCGATATCTCGTAGGGCACCTGTTCGCCGAGCGTCGCCGCAAAGGCGGGCGCCGCCTCTCCGATCAGATAGGCTTTCGCAATACGCGGAAAGAGCGGCGCCAGGGTCGTGATCCCGCCCTCTTTCGGCAGGCCGCCGGCGATCCAATAGATATTCTCATAGCTCGAAAGCGCCGGCGCCGCGGCATCCGCATTGGTCGCCTTGGAGTCGTTGACGAACACGACCCGGCCGCGCCGTCCGACCGGCTGCATGCGATGCTTGAGGCCGGGAAAGGATTTCAGCCCGGCGCGGATCTCATCGGGAGAAACGCCGACCGCCAGGCATGCGGCGATAGCCGCTGCAGCGTTCTGCGCGTTATGGCCGCCACGCAATGTCTGGATGCCATCGAGATCGGCGATCTCTCTCGTCGCACCGACAGATGCCTGCATGATGCGGCTGCCTTCGGCATAAAGGCCGTCAGCAAGCACGTGCCGACGTGAAATCCGCGTCACCTTGCCCCCGGCCCGCTCGATACGATCGGCGATCAATGAAGAATGACTGTCATCGACGCCAACGACGGCCACGCCGCTTCCGGCGACGAGCCGCTCCTTGATATCGGCATAGTGCTGCATCGTGCCGTGCCGATCGAGATGATCGGGCGTCAGGTTCAGCAGAATGCCGGCCGAGGGATTGAGCGTCGTTGCAAGATCGATCTGGTAGGACGAGCATTCGACGACGTAATAGCGCCCGGCCTTCGGCGGATCGAGCGTGAGGATGGCCGTGCCGATGTTGCCGCCAAGCTGCGTGTCGCGACCGCTCGACTGCAGGATATGGGCGATCAGCGCCGTCGTCGTCGATTTGCCGTTGGTTCCGGTGATGGCGATGAACGGGCAATCCGGCGCGTGCGCCCGGCGCTCGCGGACGAACAGCTCGACATCGCCGATGATCTCGACGCCTGCGGCATGCGCAAGATCAACTGTCCAGTGCGGCTTGGGATGTGTCAGCGGCACGCCGGGCGACAGAACGAAGACCGATAGCCCGTTCCAGTCGATCGTCCTGAGATCGGCGACCGCTATTCCTTCCGCGGCCGCTGTAGCCACGCTGTCCGGATTGTCGTCCCAGGCCGTGACCTCGGCACCGCCGGCAACAAGCGCACGCGCCGTCGCAAAGCCCGAGCCGCCGAGGCCGAACAGGGCGACTTTTTTTCCTTTCAGCGTGGTGACGGGGATCATCGATGCCTCACCGCAGTTTCAGGGTGGAGAGGCCGACCATCGCCAGAATGACCGCGACGATCCAGAAGCGAACCACCACCTGGCTTTCCGTCCAGCCCTTCTTTTCGAAGTGATGGTGGATCGGCGCCATTAGGAAGACGCGGCGCTTGGTCATCTTGAAGAAGCCGACCTGGATGATGACGGAAAGCGCCTCGACGACGAAAAGACCGCCGATGATCGCCATGACGATCTCGTGCTTGGTGGCGACGGCAACCGAACCGATCATGCCGCCCAGCGCCAGCGAGCCGGTATCGCCCATGAAGATGGCCGCCGGCGGCGCGTTGAACCACAGAAAGCCAAGGCCGGCGCCGATGACTGCGCCGAGAACCACCGCCAGTTCGCCCGTACCCGGCACGAAATTGATGGCGAGGTAGTCAGCAAAGACGAAGTTGCCGGCGAGATAGGCGATGACACCGAAGGAAGCCGCCGCGATCATGACCGGTACGATTGCAAGCCCGTCAAGTCCGTCGGTCAGGTTCACGGCATTACCGGCGGCAACGATGACGAAAGCCCCGAAAAACACAAAAAACATGCCGAGATTGAGCAGCAAGCTCTTGAAGAAGGGGAAAGCGATCGACGAACCGAAGGTCGAGCCGGCAGGACCGGAGGACAGTGCCGTGGTCATCATGAAATACACGGCAATGCCTGCAATGACGAATTCGATGCCCAGGCGAGCGCGACCGGAGAAACCCTTGTCGCTCTGCTTCGTCACCTTGAGATAGTCGTCATAAAAGCCGATCGCGCCGAACCCGAGCGTGACAAGCAGCGTGGCGACCACATAGACGTTGGCAAGATCAGCCCACAGCAGAGACGATACGACAATACCGGCAAGGATCATCAATCCGCCCATCGTCGGCGTGCCGGCCTTCTTGAAGTGCGTCTGGGGACCATCGGCGCGAATCGGCTGCCCCTTGCCCTGACGCACGCGCAGGGAGGAGATGATTCGCGGCCCGAAAAGGAAAACGATAAACGCGGACGTAAAGAGGGCGCCACCGGTACGGAACGTGATGTATCTGAACAGATTGAGAAATCTGAAATGTGTACTAAAAAAATGAACGTGGTCCGACAGTTCGGCTAGCCAGATCAGCATAAGAGCCCTTTCTAAAGCCCCTGATGGGCGTGGGTGCCCGTGTCGGAAAATGCGGGAAACTTGTCAAGCAAGCCTGCCACGATCTTTCCAAACCCCATGCCCAGCGACGATTTCACCATCAAGACGTCACCGGGGGCGACAGAATTGAGCGCGAATTCCGAGAGTTCCTCCGTCGTCTCACGATATTCGACATGAACACTTTCCGGCAGCTCATCCCTCAAAGCCGCCATCTCCGGACCCGCCAGCCAGACATGCTCGATACCGGCCGCCAAGAGCGGCCCGGCAAGGTTTGCATGCACTCGCTGGGCGTAATCCCCCATTTCCAACATATCGCCGAGGACGGCGATTCGCCTGCCCGTCCGACTGCCGGCACCCGCATTCGGCGACGTCGTCGCCAGCAGCGCGATAGCCGCGCGCATGGATGCGGGATTGGCATTGTAGCTTTCATCGATCAGCGTGAAGTAGCCGCTGCCGATCGCGCGCTTGTGGCGTTGTCCCCTGCCCTTTTCCGGCCGCAGGTCCGCCAGCGCTTCGACAGCCTTGTCGAGATCTGCCTCTACGAGCATGACAGCGCCGAGCACGGCGAGCGCGTTTTCCGCGATGTGACGGCCCGGCGCGCCGATCGCCACTTCCATCGTCTCACCGCCGATCGTCAGCCATAGCGTCGAATTCTCTTCCGAGGCATTGAATTCGGCGAGACGCACGTCGGCCTTGGCATGCTGGCCGAAGCTGTGCACATGTTCGATACCGGCTGCCAAAGCAGCCTGTTCCAGCATCTCGAACTGATCGTTGTCGTGATTGAGGATGGCGTGACCGCCCGGCACGACACCGTCGAAAATCTCCGCCTTCGCGGCGGCTATTTCCGTGATGCTGTTGAAATTACCGAGATGCGCCGGTGCGATCGTGGTGATGATCGCGACATCCGGCTGCACCATCTTGACGAGCGGCCTGATCTCCTCGGGATGGTTCATGCCGATTTCAAAGACGCCGAAATCGGTGTCTTCGGGCATGCGCGCCAAGGTAAGCGGTACGCCCCAGTGATTGTTGAAGGAGGCGACGGAAGCATGCACCTTGCCCGATGGAGCGAGCGCGCGACGCAGCATTTCCTTCGTTGTGGTCTTGCCGACCGAGCCGGTAACGGCAATGATCTTGGCCTGCGTCCGCTGGCGTGCGGCGACACCCAGGCGGGCGAGCGCTGCCAATACGTCATCCACGACGACCTTCGGCACGGTCAGCCTGCCCATTGCCGGCAGCCGTGCCTCGCTGATCACGATGAATGCCGCACCGTTCGCCATAGCCTGGTTGGCAAAGTCATGACCATCTACGCGATCACCCTTGATGGCGAAAAAAGCCTCGCCGGGCTTGATGGAACGACTGTCGATGGAAATGCCCGTAATGCCTTCGGGCAGCGCTCCGACGAAGCGGCCAGAGATTGCGGCAATCATATCCTCAGTTGTCCAAAGCCAGTTCAAGGTTTCAAATCCTCCAGTGCTTTTCGCAGTTCGGCGTGATCGGAAAAGGGCAGCGTGACGCTGCCGATCGTCTGACCTTCCTCATGCCCCTTGCCGGCAACGATCAGCGTGTCACCGGATTTCAGCATGCCGACCGCCTTGCGGATGGCTTCGGCGCGATCGCCGATCTCGCTGGCGCAGCCAGCCGCCGCCATGATCTCTGCACGAATGGTCGCCGGGTCTTCCGAACGCGGATTGTCGTCAGTGACGATAACGATATCGGCGAGACGGCAGGCGATTTCGCCCATGATCGGCCGCTTGCCGCGATCACGGTCGCCGCCACAACCGAAGACGACGATGACGCGGCCTGTCGTGAATGGGCGCACCGAATTGAGGACGTTTTCCAACGCATCCGGCTTGTGAGCGTAATCGACATAAGCGAGCGCGCCGTCACCCGTATGGCCGACGAGTTCCAGACGGCCCGATGCGCCGACGAGCTTCTCCAGCGCCGCCATGGCGACGGGAGCGGCGACGCCGGTGGAGATGGCAAGGCCGGCAGCCACCAACGCATTGGCGACCTGGAAATCACCGGCCAGCGGAATATGAATCTCGAAAATATCGTCGCCGAAATGAACTTCGGCGGTCTGCTTGTGACGGAAATGCTCGACGCGCTTCAACGCCAGGAAATCACCCTTGCGCCCGACCGTGCGCACATCCTGCCCGGCATCGCGTGCGGCGGATATTGCCTGGGCCGACCATGCATCGTCGGCAAAGATCACGGCCGGCGAACCCTTCGGAAGCAGGTCCCTGAACAGCCGCATCTTGGCGGCCATATAGTCTTCGACCGTCGGATGGTAATCCATGTGATCGCGACCGAGATTGGTGAAGGCGGCGGCAGCAAGCCTGACGCCGTCGAGACGGAACTGATCGAGGCCATGGCTGGAAGCCTCCATGGCCGCATGCGTTACGCCCTCGTCGGCAAGCTCGGTGAGCAACTGGTGCAATGACACCGGGTCCGGTGTCGTCAGCGAGCCGTAGTCGTTGCGCGTCGGCGATATCACGCCAGTGGTGCCGATCATGGCTGCCGGATGGCCGGCATGAGCCCAGATCTGGCGCGTGAAGGAGGCAACCGATGTCTTGCCGGCGGTACCTGTCACGGCGACCATCGTCTCAGGCTGTTTGCCGTAAAAACGTGAAGCGGCGACGGAAAGAAAGCGGCGAGGTTCGGAAACGGTCAGCAGCGGCACGCCGGCGACGGCGTCGCCATGGCCTGCGACAACGACGGACGCGCCACGCGAAACGGCATCGGCGATGAAACTTGTTCCATCCGCCTTTGTGCCGGCGACAGCTACGAAAGCCATGCCTGGTACGACCTTACGGCTATCGGCGGAAAGGCCTGTTATCTCAAGATCGCCAAGTGTCCCGCCGATTTGTCCGTTGAGTTCCGGAAACGCATTTCCGGCGATATCTCGCAAGTTCATCGAATATACTTTTCATTTTTGATCGGTCCGCCCTCTCGCGAATCGACCCGTGTATTCTTTCACGCTTAATAAGACGCCAGCAAGGCCGAGTTATCTTTTCCGAAGCTGGGTTGCACCCCAAGGATAGGCGCCGCCCTGGCGATGATGTCGCGAGCGATCGGCAATGCCGTAAAGGCCGAGATCGTGCCGCCGCCGCGCTCACCGCTCTTCGGCTCATCGATGAAGGTCATGACCATGTATTGCGGATTATCGATCGGGAACGCCGCCAGGAAGCTGTTGAAATTCAACGTATTCGAATAGCGGCCGTTAACAACCTTGTCGGCTGTGCCGGTCTTGCTGCCGACGTTATAACCGGGAACGCGAGCGTTGCGACCGGAGCCCCTGGTGCCGTTGAATTCAAGCAGGAAACGGATGTCGTCGCTGGTGCTCTTCTTGACGACCATCTTGGCAATGGCATCGGCCTGGTCACGCGTGCGCGGCAGGAAGGTCGGCTCGATCAGCTTGCCACCGTTGACGAGGGCTGACGCGGCAACCGCTGTCTGCAGCGGCGTGGTCGAGACACCGTGGCCGAAGGAAATGGTGATCGAGTTGATCTTCTTCCAGACGCGAGGCTGGCTCGGCGCCTTCACTTCCGGCAGTTCGGTGTCCATCTTGTTGAGCAGACCCAAGCGGGTCAGGAATTCCTTGTGCGGGTCGATGCCGACAAGATCGGCGATCTTCGCAGTACCAATGTTCGAGGAATACTGGAAAATTTCCGGAACGGTCAGTACGCGATGCTGACCATGGAAGTCGTGGATGATGAAACCGCCGATCCGGATCGGATTGGTGGCGTCGAAGGCATCACGCAACGTCACCTTGCCGGAATCGAGCGCCATCGCCATGGTGAAGGTCTTGAAGGTCGATCCCATTTCGAACGTGCCGTTCGTCATGCGATTGAGCCATCCTTCGGTCGCGCCTTCGTTCGGATAGTTCGGATCGAAGTCGGGAGCCGAGGCCATGCCCAGCACTTCGCCCGTGTGGATGTCGATCACGGCAGCGCCCGCGCCCTTTGCCTGAAAATTCTTGACCGCGTTGACGACCGCATCACGGACGATGCCCTGCACACGCAGGTCGATCGAAAGCTTCACCGGCTGCAGAGGCTGGTCGTTGGTCATGCCGGCGGCGGCAAGGTCGGCAAGACCCTGGTCGTCGATATATTTCTCCATGCCGGCAACGCCGCGGTTGTCGATATTGACGTAGCCGAGGATATGGGCGGCGGTCGAGCCGCCCGGATAGAAGCGGCGCTTCTCGGGGCGGAAGCCGATGCCGGGAATGCCTAGCGCCAGAATCTGACTCTGTTGCTTCGGCGTGAGCTGGCGGCGCAGCCACGCAAAATGCGAGGTCTTGGCGGCGAGCTTCTTGTATGTACCCTTGGTATCCAGATCCGGCAGGACCGTGCGCAATTGTTCGACGGCCTCATCGGGATCGATGATCTTGTTCGGCTCGGCAAACAGCGAGACGGTACGGATGTCGGTGGCAAGCAGGGCGCCGTTGCGGTCGACGATATCCGGGCGCGAGGCCATCAGGCGATCCGGCGGCAGGATGCTCGACGTGGTGTCCGGCGGCGTCATGGCGAACTGGGCAAGACGGCCGCCGATCACGCAATAGACGGCAATGAAGCTCGTCACCAGCAGAACGACGCGGCTTTTGGCCTGATTGGATTTGCGCTTGCGAGCCCCTTCGAAGGTCGAACGGGAGAAGCTATCGCTCGGGCGGTTGTTCCCGTCGGTGGAGAAGTGCGCCTTGCTCTTCAAGATCATGATGCGAGAAAGAAAAGACATTATTCGTCCACCGATCCCGTTGCGATGTTGTCGACTTCAGGTTTTTTGCGCTTGGCCAAAGCCGGCGACTTGGGCCGTGGCGCCGGAGCGGCCGCCACATCGGCGATGGCCTTCCTGATCTCGGCATCGGTCGTATCGCCGTTCTTCGAGGCCGAAGCGACATTGCCCTTGGAGCCGGTTCCCTTGCCGCTCTTCGTGCTGTCTTTCGCATCCGCAACTATCGGCGGCGGAACCTGCGAGCGCAGCATCGGCAACTCGTTCGGCTGAACGATGGCCGTGGAGAGGGTCGGCTGCAGCTGAAGCTCGTTGCTGTAGTTGTTGACGAGACGCTCAAGACGATTCGGCTGCGAGACCAGTGCCCAGTCCGCCTTGAGGAGCTCGATCGTATCCTTCTCGAGCTTGATCTCGGACTCGAGACGGTGAACCTCTTCCAGCTTCAGCTCGGCTCGGTGCTTGATCGTATAGGTCACGCTGGCCATTGCCGTCATGACGCCGATCAGCACGATGTCAAAAGTCTTCAGCATATCAACCTCCGAGCTTTCCGAGACTGGCGAGATTGGGCAGATCGAAGATCGAAAGATCGGCGGCCTCGGCGGGTGCAGAGGTGCGAACACCGGCGCGCAGCTTGGCCGAGCGGGCCCGTGGATTGGCCTCCGCCTCCGCATCGCTGGCGGACACCATCGATTTGCCGATGGGCTCGAAGGTTGCTGGCCGCTCATGCACGATCGGCATGTGGCGCGATCCCACGGCACGACCGGACCGATCGGCGAAGAATTTCTTGACGATCCGGTCTTCCAGGGAATGGAAGGTCACGACGACAAGCCGACCACCCGGCTTGAGCGCGCGTTCGGCGGCGAACAGCGCCTGAGCCAACTCGCCAAGCTCGTCGTTGACGAAGATGCGAAGCGCCTGGAAAACGCGGGTAGCGGGATGAATCTTGTCCTTGGCCTTTCGCGGCGTCACGATCTCGATCAGGCCGGCCAGATCGCGGGTGGTCACGAAGGGAGCTTCGGCACGCCGCTTCTCAATAGCATGCGCGATGCGTGGTGCCTGTTTTTCCTCACCCAGAAAGACGAAGATGCGAATGAGGTCCGCCAGCTTGGCGCGATTGACGACGTCGGCCGCCGATACGCCGCTTGCCGACATGCGCATGTCGAGCGGGCCACTCTTATTGAAGGAAAAGCCGCGCTCGGCCTCGTCGATCTGCATGGAGGATACGCCGATATCGAGCACGATCCCGTCAAGGCCACCCTCAGGTGCATGGTCGGCAAGCTGGGAGAATTGCGATTGAATGAGCTTGAGGTGCCCCGCATGGGCTTCAACGATCGCCTGCCCCGCCGCAATCGCCGTCGGATCACGATCGAGCGCGATCACATCGGCACCGGCTGCAAGCATGGCCGAGGTGTAACCGCCAGCCCCGAACGTTCCATCGAGGATAACTTTGCCGGGCGCAGGCGCCAGCGCCTCGAGCACTTCGGAGAGGAGAACCGGAATGTGACGAACTGGTCCGCCACCGGCATCAGTCAAACCTCCGCCTGAATTCGCCACCATTCCGTTTCCCCGCTCTATTCCGAGCGCCTGCCCGCCAGCCTGCGCTCCTCTCGTGCCTGCGCCTGCAAGGCCTGAAAAGCCTCCGGTCGCCACAATTGAAAATGATCCGCCCGCCCGACGAAAGTCACTTCGCCAGTAATGCCGGTGAAGTCGCGGATGAAATCCGTGATCATCAGCCGCCCCTCGGCATCGAGCTTCATAAAGACCCCGCCCCCGTGAATCAGGAGCGACATCTGGTTCGCCGCCGGCGAAAAAGGATCGTCCGCCGCAATCTGCCGCTCGAATCGATCGAGCAGATCGAGGCCGCCGACGCTGATCGCCGGAAACACAAAATCCTGGAAGCAATACAGCTCCTGGATATTGCGCTCGGCCAGCACGGAACGGAATGCCGCCGGCACGGAAACCCGCCCCTTGACATCGATCCGGTTGGTCGCATTCGACAGGAAGCGGTTCATGACGCGAAACACCCGTCCCCCATGATCCGCAAGCAATCACGCACTCACGGACACAGCCAAAATCGGACACAGCTTCGCAAGCCGAAAGAGCCGACGCCCCTTCGACACCCCCCTGGTGAGGGCAATCACGGCTTTGCGATGATTGGGCTCTGATTTGCCCGTTTGCAGTGTTGTTTTGGGATACCATGGGACCATATGGGCGTCAATGGGATGAAGCCGCATCGGGCGCGGCCACACCCTGAATATTCATAAGCCGTTAAGTTTAACGAAAGGTTAGGATCGCCTTCAGCGAGCGCTCCGAAACGGATTGTTTTCACAAGCGAAAACGCTCGCCCGCGATGACCGGAAACCCCGGGAAACCGGGGCGTCCGGCGGCCCTCGAAATTATTTGCGGAGAGCGAAAAGGCCCATCCGAAAAAAGGGGCGATGATTTGCCAGTTGGCCTGTAAGCCGGGTTCTGTATGGCTCCGGCCGAGGCCGGAACGTGGCAGCCATTCATCTGGGACGGCGCTTGCGCGACGCCTCTTGCAACCCACCCGGATGACCGGCCCGGAAACAGGCTGGAGCGCTTGCGCGCTCCGCGTCATCCCTATTCGGTTTTGCTCCCGGTGGGGTTTTCCGTGCCGTCGCTGTTTCCAGAGACGCGGTGGGCTCTTACCCCACCCTTTCACCCTTACCCGATCCTGAGACCGGGCGGTTTGCTTTCTGTGGCACTTTCCCTGAGGTTGCCCTCGCCGGACGTTATCCGGCACCGTGTTTCCGTGGAGCCCGGACTTTCCTCACCTCATCGCCTTTCGGCATTGATGAAGCGCGGCTGCCCAGCCAACTGGCACTGGCTCATTAACTGAGACTTCAGGCAATTGCCACCTAAATATGCGGCCCGGTTTCCGTCCAATGCTAGCTGCGGAAATGCGCAGAGAAATCCGTGCTGTAGCCTTCATCCTTGATTCGACCCGCGAGCAGCAGTTCCGCGCCCAGCCGGCCGATCTCGTCCGAGCTCTTGGCAGCTGTGCCGCAGCCGCCGGTCAGTACCGCGACGCGCGGCGAAGAGGTGTAGCCGATCATCGGATAGCCTGATGGAGAATAGGAGACGGCGCAGGAATTGGTGAAGGCCGGCGGGCGGGCCACGCTGGGAACGAGATCGTGGAATCTCCGCACCAGATGTTCGCGCGCCTTGTCGCGGCCGGCGGTGCGGAACCAGGCCCGGAGTTCCGGTTCGCTCTCGAATTGAAGGTCGTCGGGATCGCCGCCGATCTTGATGTAGTATTTGCCGTCCGGGTAGCGGATCGGCGGCAGCATATAGATGCTGTCCACGTCATCAAGCGCTACAGATATCAGTGACGGCATGCCGGAAAGAGCCCCGGCTTCGGCCTCGCTGACCTCGAAAAAGGTGACGGTGCGGCCATAAACCTTCATCTCAACCGGTCGCGGCAACAGATTCTCGGCAATGGAGAATCCGCCTGCGGCCAACAGGATCTTCTCGGCGCTGAACGTCTCACCTTCGGCGGTCGTGACAACTGCCAGGCCGCCCTCATCACGGATCGACAGGGCGGTCTGCTTGATCACCCGCGCTCCCGCCTTTTCCGCCAGCAACGACTGCGCTTTCACCAGCCGCCGTGGGCTGATATGGCCGGCCCCGCGCGCCTCATAGGCGCCTTCGCTTCCCGATGCGAAAGAGAAGAACGGAAACTTCGTCTTGAGCCCGGCATCGTCGAGAATGTCGGCCTGAACACCTAGCCGCTCCGCCGCATCCACCACGTCGCCGACATAACCGTTATCGCCGCCGCGCTTCGGGCCTGCGACCAGGCAGCCGACAGGTGCATAGAACTGGATACCGCTATCCCGTTCGATTTCCGCGTAGCGGCTGATCGAGCGGTTGGCGAGGCGAGCCCAATCGGTATCGGGGTCGATCGTACGGGTAATACGGCCCTCGTCGTAGTGACTGCCGAAGACACCCTGATGGCTGGTGCGGTCCTCGGGTTCATCCGGCCCGATGACGGCAATGCCATCCGTTTGCCCGGCGAGATGACGGGCGGCAGCCGCCCCCATCATTCCCCGGCCGACGACGATGAACCTGAAATCCGCTGCCATGCTACGCCCTCTCAAATAACAGCGGATTCGATAGCATGGAAAGCGATTCAGCCCCACCCGCAAATGCTCAGTGGACGGTTGTCAGTCCAGAAGCGCCAGCACCTTGCCGCAATAGCGCTTCGAGACCGGATTCATGCGCGTCGCGCCATGGCCGGCATTGTATTTGAGAATGGTATTGCAGGTCTGCCCGCCGCCGAGATCCTGAGCCATGGCAAGGTATTTCATACCGAACTTGATGTTCGTTTCGGGATCGAAAAGCCCCTTGGCCCGGCCGGCGTACCCCATCAGTCGGGCCGTTGCCGGCTTGATCTGCATCAGGCCGATTTCCCCGGCACTCCCCCGCGTTTTCGGATTGAAATTGCTTTCGATCTGAACGACGGCAGTTGCCAGTTGCACCGGCACGCCGTTCTGCTTTGCATATTTGGCAATGAGATCGGAATAGCGATTCTGCCGCACAAAGGCATTTTCAGCGTCACGTAATTCGGCGGGAACGTTCGGCACCGGATAGCCGGTGGTACGATAAGCGATCTTCAAAGGAATCGTTTGACTTTTCTCGCCCCGCTGACCCGCAAAGGCGCAATCATACCCCGCCAGCAGCACGCCCACGCATGCTGCAGCCGCAACAATTAAATTTTTCATGTAGTCTTTTGTCTCCAGGCGCGGGACCGCGGACGGCCTCAAGCCGTCATGTCCGGCTGGAGGCAAAAAGAGCCGCCGGAGTGCACAGTCCCCATTAGTCGTCTACGGCCGCGCGACACACAAAACCAAACTGCGCGACCGCCGTTCAGCGAGCGTCGTTAGACCAGTGCAATGCGGAGATAATAGGGAAATGATGTGGCGCAGCAGGGGGTTACGCTTTTTCGCACTGATAGCCGGCTATAAAGATGGCCAGCACCCCTCACCTTTCTATGAAAAGCGAGGCAGCGCGGACAGAAGACGATGGAGCGTATCGATCGTGGAAAAATCGGCGATGCCATCCACACGCTGCGGGCGGAAATGGCGCTGGAAAGCCTCGACGTCTCCCTTCAGCCTTTCCGAGAATTCACCAGTGATTTCAGTTTTATAGCCATAGAGCGAGAGCATGGACTGCAGTGCTTCGATCGGCTGGCCCACATCCCCCTTCTGGAAAAATCGGCCGCCGGTAATCGCAGCCGGCTCAACCCAGTGCCCGACGCCCTCAGCGGCGAGCCGGGCCCAGGGGAATTTCTCGCCCGGATCGACCTTGCGCACGGGGGCTACATCGGAGTGTCCGAGCACCCGCTCGGGTGCGATTGCCCAGCGTTGGCCGCAATCACGACACAGTTCGATGACCGCTTCGATCTGCGCATCGGGGAAATCCGGCAGCCCTCCGGGATGGCCGGCGTTGGCTATTTCAATACCGATCGACAGTGAATTGATATCGGCCTCATTGTGCCAGGTGCTCTTCCCCGCATGCCAGGCACGGCGCTCCTCTGGCACGAGCTGAATGACCCGCCCGTCCTCGAAGACGAAATAATGGCTGGATACCTGGCTCTCCGCGCGACAGAGCCAGTCCAGCGCGCCCTCGGCCGTACCCATGCCGGTGTAGTGCAGAAGGATCATGTCCGGTTTGCGCCCATCTCGCCGCTCGCCGTGATTCGGCGAAGGCTGCACCATGGCGCGAGCGAAATCGGCCGGAAAGGCATTCATGCGGCGCGGCGTTCTTTCTCGATTTCAGCGTAAGCGGCGTTCAGAGCGGCCATACGCTCGTTGGCGATCAGGTGGAACTCCTCCGGCACGCCGCGCGAGACGAGACGGTCAGGATGGTTCTCATAGACAAGGCCGTGATACCGGCGGCGGATCGTCGGGAAATCATCATGGCGCGATACGCCGAGTATCTTGTAGGGGTCGCGTCCACCACTCACATGGCGCGCCATGATCTGATCGAACCGTTCCTCGCTCATATGGAATATCTCGGCCACATGTTGCAGGAAGGCCATTTCCTTTTCGTGGATCAGCCCGTCAGCCTTGGCAATGTGAAACAGGCCGTCGAGCACGTCTTCCAAAACAGGGCAATTCTTGGTGCAGGTCACGCAAAGCGACGAGAGCCGCTCCGCATAGGCTTCGTAGCCCGCCACATCCTGCCGTGCCAGATTGTAGAGACGCGCGACGTTCTTGGCCTGATCCGGCGGAAACTCGAATATCTCGCGGAACGCGTTGACCTCGTTTTCGGTCACAATGCCGTCAGCCTTCGCCATCTTGGCGGAAAGGGCGATTATCGCGACGGAAAACGCCACCTTGCGGCGGGTTTCCGGATCGCCCTCGAACAAGGTTCGAATAGCCTCGACCACTGCCGACAGGGCATTGCCAGCGGTGCCACCGATAGCATTCAGCAATTTTTCCCAAAACGACATATTGGTCCCGACGGCTCTCATAGACAGTAGAATACCTTGACCAAATAATGCCTGCCATTGCAAGCAGTCCATTCGTCGCAAGGCGGAAAACACTTTTCACAATTTGGTAATGATGGCGTGTTCCAAACCGCATCCGACCGCGCGTTCGCGAGCAGACAAAGCGCGCGTTTCTTAAATTCTTTACTTTACAGCCATGCACGCCTGTCGCATCCATTCCCACCGCAACCATTGAAATGAAGCAGCTTGACTGCAAGGAGGATCTCCATGGCCAAACAGAAAGTCGCAATGCTCACTGCCGGTGGATTGGCGCCCTGTCTTTCTTCCGCCGTTGGCGGGCTGATCCAGCGCTATACCGACGTGGCGCCCGATCTCGACATCATCGCCTATCGGTCTGGCTACCAGGGAGTTCTGCTGGCTGACAGCATCGGGGTGACGCCGGCCATGCGCGAGCGTGCGCACCTGTTGCATCGTTACGGCGGCTCTCCGATCGGCAACAGCCGCGTAAAGCTCACCAATGCCGCCGACTGCGTCAAGCGCGGCCTGGTCAAGGAAGGTGAAAACCCGCTGCGCGTCGCAGCCGAGCGTCTCGCCTCCGATGGCGTCACCATTCTTCACACGATCGGCGGCGACGATACAAACACCACGGCCGCCGATCTGGCCGCCTATCTCGGGGCCAACGGCTACGACCTGACCGTCGTCGGCCTGCCGAAAACGGTCGACAACGACGTCGTGCCGATCCGCCAGTCTCTCGGCGCCTGGACGGCAGCCGAGGTCGGGGCGCATTTCTTCGACAATGTCAGCAACGAACAGACCGCCGCACCGCGCACGCTCGTCATTCACGAGGTCATGGGACGGCACTGTGGCTGGCTGACGGCGGCCACTGCCCGCGCCTATATTCAGAAGACCGCTGCCAACGAATATATCGACGGCTTCATGATGAATGCCGAGATGAAGAGCATCGACGGCCTCTATTTGCCTGAAATGGCCTTCGACATCGAAGCCGAAGGCGAGCGCCTTCGTTCCATCATGGAAAAGACCGGCCAGGTGACGCTGTTCGTATCGGAAGGTGCGGCCCTCGACGCCATCGTCGCCGAGCGCGAAGCCGCAGGTGAAAGCATCAAGCGCGACGCCTTCGGCCATGTGAAGATCGACACCATCAATGTCGGCGGCTGGTTCCAGAAGCAGTTTGCCTCGATCATCGGCGCCGAGCGCTCGATGGTACAGAAATCGGGCTATTTCGCCCGCTCTGCGCCGGCAAACGGCGAAGATCTTCGCCTTATCCAGGGCATGGTCGATCTCGCGGTGGAAAATGCACTCAACAAGGTATCTGGCGTCACCGGCCACGACGAAGGCCAGGGCGGCAAGCTGCGTGTCATCGAATTCCCCCGAATCAAGGGCGGCAAGGCATTCGATCTCTCGCAGCCGTGGTTCGCCGACGTGATGGACCACATCGGGCAGAAATACACGCAAGCCTGATTGATCGGCGATCAAGCGGCCTGATCGATGATCAAGCGGATTGACGGATCGTAAATCCGATGTCTTTGCTGGCGGCGAAAAAGGAATAGAGGAGGATTCCATGTCCATCGAAACCTGGCTCGCTTTCGCCGCCACATCCTGCATCATGCTGGCCATACCGGGGCCGACCATTCTCCTTGTCATCTCCTATGCCCTCGGTCACGGTCGCAAAACGGCGCTGGCGACCGTGACGGGCGTGACGCTTGGCGACTTCACGGCGATGACCGCCTCGCTCGCGGGCCTTGGCGCCATTCTCGCCGCATCCGCATCGCTGTTCACGATTCTTAAGCTGATCGGCGCGGCTTATCTCGTCTTCCTCGGAATCAAGCTCTGGCGAGCCCCGATCGTGACCGGCCCGATGGGCGATAACGACAATCTCCCCGAGGAGAAGCCGCTAAAGATCATGCTGCACGCTTACGTTGTAACAGCCCTCAACCCGAAGAGCATCGTTTTCTTCATCGCTTTCGTGCCGCAGTTTCTCGACATGTCGAAGCCCTTCCTTGAGCAAACGCTTATTTTGGAGGCAACTTTCCTCACTCTCGCCGCATTGAATTCGCTGCTTTACGTCTTCGTCGCCGACATGGCGCGCGGGTTTATCCGCAAGGCAAGCGTGCAACGCGCCGTCAACCGCACAGGCGGAACCCTGTTGATTGCCGCGGGTGCTGTGACCGCCGGATACCGCCGGATGGCCGCTTGACGCCGTCCAGGGTTGCGGCGCGATCACGGATAGGTTAATGGGGATTCATAATTTTATCGATCCTGTGGCCGAATTGTGCGGTCCTGTGGCCGATTTGCATCGCAAATAGGTTTGGTTTTTTCGAAAGTGACAGAATGGTAGCGATCGGATTTCCCAGCCTGAAGCGCAGCGTTGCCTTGTCGGCAATGATGTGCGGCGCTCTTGTGGGGTGCGCAAGCACTCAGCAGCAGGCGTCTCAGGCAGAACTCCCGTCGGCACACACCAACGTGCCGCATCCGAATACGGCCCCGACCGCAACTGGCGTTGCCTCGTCCACGGGCGGCGTTGCGATGGCTTCAGCCGCTCCTGCATCTTCGACGGTTCCCGTATCGAACGAACCGCAGCAGGCAGCCTTGGCAAAATCCGGCCGTGTAACGGCGGGTGCGGTCAACCAGCAGCAGATGGACGCCGCTCAGGCTCGCTTCGGTGCTCCGGCGACAACCGCGAACGCACCAAGCCAGGGAACGGTGGCCATTGCGGCGGCTACAGGCATGCCTGCAACCGGCACCTCGACCGCAGCCGCCTATGCCGCATCGGACGTGCCGCTCATACCCTCCGTGGTCGCAATCCCGATACCCAATCCGGCGCGCCCCGGCGACGCGGCACTCACGCCGGTCTCGAGTTCGGTCGCTGATGCGGCGGCAACCATTCCGATGACCTCGGACGTCGCCGCCATCCAGGCCCCAGTGCCGATGCCCCGCCCCGATTCCCGCCCCGCGACGGAAGTCGCCTTCGTTTCGCCGGCGCAGATGGGCCTGCCGCGCTATGCGGATAACCGCATGCATTACGATTTCAACTTCGACACCACCGGCCCCACGGTCGTTACGGCTGTCTTGACCAGCCCGAGTTATGATTCCGATGTTCCCGCCGCTGAAAAAAGCTACGTTTCGAGGCTCATTCAGAAGTACGCCAAGATCTACGAGATCCCGGAATCGCTGATCCATCGCGTTGTCCACCGCGAGAGCCGTTACAATCCGAAAGCCTATAATCGGGCCGGATATTTCGGTCTCATGCAGATCAAATACAACACGGCCAAGTCGATGGGCTATGAAGGCCCGCCCTCAGGCCTGCTCGATGCCGAGACCAATATCAAATACGCCGCCAAATATCTGCGTGGTGCGTGGATGACAGCAGACAGCAAGGCCGAAAACAAAGAAACGAATGCCGTGCAGCTCTATGCCCGCGGCTATTACTACGATGCCAAGCGCAAGGGCCTGTCCAGCGTCGCCAACGGCGACTATTGATTTCTCAAGGAAGCTTTGGAAAGCCGGCCTAGTTTGTGGCCGGCTTTGTTGCATCCAGGATCCGCTTGAGCAGAATTTGCGGCCTGTAATCCGCCCAGGCCGGCGTCAATCCCATCCGCACTACAACAAGATTGGCCGAAGGAACGATGGCAACAGTCTGGCCATCGTGACCGCTCATCCAGAAAGTATCAGGGGGCAAGCCGAATTGCGCGTTCGAACCGCCGGGACCGGCGAGCCAGGCCTGAACTTGCGAATAGACCCCTTCCGAAGCCGTCGTCGGCGTGCGCATGGCCCCCACAAAGCCCTCCGGCAGCAAGCGCTGTCCTTTCCAGACGCCATCCTGGAGCAGGAATTGCCCGAAACGCGCCCAATCGCGAGCAGTGGCGTAGAGATAGGAACTGCCGACATAGGTGCCGCGCTCATCTGCCTCGAGCACCGCACTGTGCATGCCAAGCGGCCCGAAAAGCGCCTCGCGCGGATAGGATATGGCCGCACTCAGGTTCGGCAGCCGGTTCATCCAGAGCCTTGAGAGTAGCGTTGCCGTACCGCTGGAATAGTTGAAGCGTTCTCCAGGCGCAGCCACCTGGCGCGCATTGGCCACGATGCTGGTCGTGTCCGGCTCGAGATAAAGCATGCGGGTCACGTCCGATACGTCGCCATAGGCTTCGTTGAAGGCAAGACCGCTTTCCATGGCGAGAAGGTCGCTGAGCTTGATATTCTTGCGCGCGTCGCCACTCCATTGCGGCAGGAGATTTTGGTCGTCGAAAGACATGCGGCCGGCCAACATGAGGCGGCCGATGATGGCGGCGTTGACTGTCTTTGTCATAGACCAGCCAATCAGGGGCGTTCCCTCGTTGAAACCGTCGCCATAGGCCTCGGCTACGATATGCCCGTCTTTGACGACGACAACGGCGCGCATCGCTGGCCCGGCAAGATCCGGGTTTGCCACCAGCTTAGCAAACTTGGCGTCTTGCTCACCCGAACCGAGCGTGACCGTATTGCCATCAGGCCAGAACGCATCGCTCTTCGGCGTCTTCAGCTTGTTCAGGAAGACCGCGCCGCGTGCTGCCTGGAGATCGCCATCGGGCACCGTCGTGCAGCCGAGCGCACCGCGATAGAGCGCATAATTAGGCGCAAACATTCCAAGGAAGCGCGCTCTGACGACGCCTTCGTCGCGGTCGACCGAAACATGGATAAGCTTCAACGCCGGATTGCCCGGTGCCTGCACGTCATCCGCCAGCACCTGATCCGGGTCCCGTTTGGCGACAAACGTGTTGGAACACACCATCTTGGCGGCATAGCCATCGCCGACCCTGAGCAATTCCGGCGGGTAAACAGAGAGCCAGACGGCTCCGCCTGCGACAATGATCAGCAGCAAAACAACAAATGCTCCGATCACTCTCGATATCAAACGCATGTCACATACCCTCCAAAAGGTAGGCGGAGACAAGCAGGAAACGCAGCAAGATGAAAGAGCTATCGTCGCTGCCGCCACTCAAATATGTGCAGGGCCATATCTCGACCGAATCTGCCAACAGCCCGCGTCATCAGACTGTAGCATTGCCGGGTTAAACGCGCTGAACCCTGACAAATTGGTGACAAGACTCAGATGACGGAATTCGCCCCAGACGCCGGTCTCCAAAAGAACCGGAAACTCAAGGACGCTCTGCTGCAACATAAGGCGCTGTCCAAGGCCGGCCTTTCGGAGCGCCTCTTCGGCATGCTGTTTTCCGGTCTTGTCTATCCGCAGATCTGGGAGGATCCTGATGTCGACATGGAGGCGATGGAACTCCAGCCACATCACCGCATCGTTACCATCGGCTCTGGCGGCTGCAATATGCTCGCCTACCTTTCGCAGAACCCTTCCTCGATCGATGTGGTCGATCTCAACCGCCACCACATTGCTTTGAACAAGCTGAAGCTGGCCGCTTTCCGGCTGCTGCCCGGCCATGCGGATCTGGTGCGTTTCTTCGGCACGCCAGGCGTTGCCGCCAACAGCCAGGCCTACGACCAGTTTATCGCGCCGCGGCTGGACGAAGCTACCGCTTCCTATTGGGGTGGCCGCGACATGTATGGTCGTCGCCGCGTCACGGTCTTCAATCGCAACATTTACAAGACCGGTCTCCTCGGCCGCTTCATCGGTGCCGCGCATGTGCTGGCGCGCCTGCACGGCGTGCGCCTCGCCGGGATGACGGAAGCCCGCACTCTCCGCGAGCAGCGCCAGTTCTTCGAAAACGAGATCGCCCCGATCTTCGACAGGCCGGCGGTTCGCTGGTTGCTCGGTCGCAAGAGCTCGCTCTTCGGTCTCGGCATTCCGCCCCAGCAATATGATGAGCTTGCAAGCCTTGCCGGCGATGATTCGATTTCTGCCGTATTGAAGCATCGCTTGGAAAAGCTGGCATGCCACTTCCCGATGCGGGATAACTATTTTGCGTGGCAAGCCTTCGCGCGCCGCTACGCCGGCCAGCATCAGGGTCCCCTGCCCACCTACCTTAAGCCGGAGCATTATGCCGCAATCCGCGCCAATGCCGACCGCGTCGATGTCCATCACGCCAACTTCACCGAACTCCTGGCCTCCAAGCCGGCAGCCTCCCGCGATCGTTACGTCTTGCTCGACGCGCAGGATTGGATGACCGATGAGCAGCTCAACGGCCTTTGGGCGGAAATCACCCGCACGGCGCGCGAAGGCGCTCGCGTCATTTTCCGCACGGCTGCGGAAAAGAGCATCATCGAGGGCCGCCTGTCACCGGCCATCCGCGATCAGTGGGTCTATTTCGAGGAGCGTTCGCAGGAGCTCAATGCCCAGGATCGTTCGGCGATCTATGGCGGCTTCCACATTTACGGGAAAAAAGCGTGAGCCAGGCGGATACGGGCACGGAAACCGGCTCGAACAATCATGCAAGGCTGATGGACGGCATGTACCGTTATCAGCGGCATATCTACGATCTGACCCGCAAATACTACCTCTTCGGGCGCGACCGCACGATTGAGCAGCTTAACGTGCCCCCGGGTGGCTCATTGCTGGAAGTGGGCTGCGGTACGGGCCGTAACATGCTGCTGGCCTACCGGCATTTCCCTTCCGCGAAGCTTTATGGCCTTGATATCTCGCAGGAGATGCTGATTTCGGCGCGCAACAATTTTCGCGGCCTGAAGCAGATGCCGGATTTTCGCGTTGCAGACGCCACCACGTTTTCACCCACCGATTTCGGCACTGATGGATTCGACCGCGTGATGGTTTCCTACGCGTTGTCGATGATCCCGGATTGGACGAGCGCGATCGATGCATCGCTTGGTGCAGTCGCCCCCGGTGGCGAACTGCACGTCGTCGATTTTGGCCAGCAAGAAGGTCTGCCGGGCTGGTTCCGGACCCTTCTCAAAGGATGGTTGAAGAAATTCCACGTCACCCCCCGCGCCGATCTTCTGACGGTTCTGGAAGAGAAGGCAAAGGCGCGCGGCATGACGCTCAAGATCGAAAAGATCGGTCGTGGCTACGCCTGGAGAGCCGTCGTCGCCAAGCAAGCCGCATAAGCGGCGGCGGAATTCGGCGAGAAATACGGTGCCATTGTGCTTCAAGCATAAGAATTTGCTTGAAGATAACGCATTTTTTACGTTGATATGGTGAATAAAGTGGCAAGGCCGGCTGACAGCAGCTTGGCCTGCCGCTCTTTTGGATTTTCGGGGACCACAATACGGAAGCCAAGTCTTGGGGCAGCCAGATCACTCGCGTCATAACGGGATACTCATGCGCCGGCTTCTGTTGTGCTTAATGCCGCTTGCCCTTTTTTTGAATGGCTGCACGATGGGCTACGACGCTTTTTCGACGGCGTCGCTTCCCAAGACCAGGTTCAGCGATACAAAGCCGCAGGATTTCGGCCGCGACCATCCTGACCGCCATCCCATCCACGGCATCGATATTTCCAAGTACCAGGGCGATATCGATTGGCAGGCCGTCAAGTCTTCCGGCGTGGCCTTTGCCTTTATCAAGGCGACGGAAGGCAAGGACCGGATCGATCCGCGCTTTACCGAATATTGGCGCGAAGCTGCCGCTGCGGGACTTCTTCACACAGCCTATCATTTCTATTATTTCTGCTCGACTGCCGACGATCAGGCGGACTGGTTCATCCGCAATGTACCGAAGGACGCCACAATGCTTCCGCCGGTCATCGACGTCGAATGGAACCCCAGTTCCCCGACCTGCCGCACGAGACCGGCCCCTGAAACGGTGCGGACGGAAATGAAGCGCTTCATGGATCGCCTCGAAGCCTATTACGGCAAGCGCCCGATCATCTACACCTCGGTCGACTTCCACCGCGAAAATCTCGCTGGTTATTTCAAGGATTACCACTTCTGGGTCCGCTCGGTCGCGAAGCATCCCAAGGAGATTTACGCGAATCGTGACTGGGCCTTCTGGCAGTATACATCCACCGGCCTTATCCCCGGTATCAAAGGGCCGATGGATATCAATGTCTTCGCCGGTTCCGAGCAAAATTGGCACAGCTGGGTGGCGGCAGTACAGAAGCAAGGAAATTCTTGAGTTTGACGCTATTTCTCTCTTGCTTATGTCACAATCTTCTGTGAAAGCGACCCTATTCTATCACTAGAGAGGATCGCCCATGGACCGTTACACCATTCGACGCAACGCACTCGCGTTGATCTTCGCCTCAGCCATAACCGGCGCGGCGATGGCTCAGAGCGCGGCCCCAGCCGCCGCACCGAGCACGGATGGCGTCAGCGCTCCCAAGGTGGCTTGCGGCGGTGATCTTGCACCCTTCCTGGCTGGTGTGAAGGCTGAAGCAATTGCGGCTGGCGCCGATGCCGCGGCGGCCGACAGGACCTTGGCTGGCGCGCAAATCGATCCCAAGGTTCTCTCCATGGACCGTGGTCAGGGCGTATTCCGCCAGACCTTCCTCGAATTCTCTCAGCGCACCGTCAGCCAGGGGCGCCTGGATATCGGTCGCCAGAAGATGAAGCAGTATGCCGACGTCTTTGCAAAGGCTGAAAAAGACTACGGCGTCGCCCCCGGCGTCATCACAGCCTTCTGGGCGATGGAAACCGACTTCGGCGCCGTTCAGGGCAACTTCAACACCCGCAACGCGCTTGTCACCCTCGCGCATGACTGCCGTCGGCCGGACTTCTTCCGTCCGCGTCTGATCGCGCTGATCGAATTGGTGCAGCGCGGCGATGTCGACCCGGAGACCACGACAGGTGCATGGGCCGGCGAAATCGGCCAGACGCAGATGCTGCCGCCCGATATCATCGCGTACGGCACCGATGGCGATGGCGATGGTCACGTCAACTTGAAGACAAGCGCGCCCGACGTCATTCTGACGACGGCAAGATTCCTCCAGCATCTCGGCTTCCAGCGCGGTCAGCCCTGGCTGCAGGAAGTAACCGTGCCGGATAATCTGCCTTGGGAGAAATCCGGCATCGGCGGCACGCTCACCGCCGCCGACTGGTTCCAGCTCGGCGTCAAGCCGCGCGACGGCAACACAAGTTTCGGCTCGCTGCCGGCCGCCCTCATCCTGCCGCAGGGCCGCAAGGGTCCGGCTTTCCTGACCTATCCGAACTACAACGCCTATCTCGGATGGAACCAGTCGTTCATCTACACGACCTCCGCCGCCTATTTCGCCACCCGTTTCGCCGGTGCTCCGCCCTATAACAAGGGCACGCCGGAACCGGGCCTGAACGATGTCGATATGAAAACGCTTCAGACCAAGCTTGTGGCGCGCGGCTACGATGTCGGCAAGATCGACGGCATTCTCGGCTCCGGCACGCGCATCGCCATTCAGAAGGAACAGTTCCGCCTCGGCATGCCGGCCGATGGCTGGGCGACTTCGGCGCTTCTCGGCGCACTCTGAGTTTTCCTGCTTCCCTATCAAAAAGGCGGCCGCAAGCCGCCTTTTTAATTGAGCTCCTCTCTCCCCGAACGCTCAGAGAAACCCATTCTGCCCGGTGTCGCAGGAAACGGGTGGAACCCCCGCTCTCTCCCGGTTTACATGAGCCGAAACGGGATGAACGGCGATGGACAGCGAAAACCGAATGAGTGCACTCACCTGGGGCCTGCTGCTATTGCTCGGGCTGATCTGGGGTGGGTCGTTCTTCTTTGCCCGTATTGCCGTTCACCATGTCCCACCCTTCACCCTCGTCCTTCTGCGATTGTCGCTGGCAGCGGTGGCGTTGCATGTCTATCTCGCTGGCCGTTTCGGGATCTATCAGGTGCTGCGGAGCCATTGGCGGCAATTCTTGATGCTCGGCCTCATCAACAATGCGGTACCGCACACATTGATCTTCTTCGGCCAGACAGAGATGGGAGCGGGACTTGCCTCTATCCTCAACGCAACCACACCGATCTGGACGGTCCTGATCGGCAATCAGTTGACGACGGACGAGCGGCTGACATCGGCCAAGCTGGCCGGCTGCCTCGCCGGGCTCGTCGGCACGGTCATCCTGCTCGCGCCAAGCGTGACCAACAGCGCTTCTGTGCCCTTCTGGGCGCTGCTGCTGCCGATCATCGCGGCAATTTCCTATGGCTTCGCGGCGATTTACGCCAAGCGCTTCAAAGGCATCGCGCCGCCCGTCGTCGCGGCTGGCCAGCTGACCGGCTCCTCGCTCATCATGTTGCCGGTCGCCCTGGTCATAGACCAGCCTTGGATGCTGGCGACACCGCCGGCCGCCGCGATAGCAGCCATTCTAGGGCTAGCCCTGCTATCGACCGCTTTCGCCTACATCCTCTATTTTCGCATCATGGCGCTTGCCGGCGCGACGAACGCCTCGCTTGTCACCCTCCTGGTACCGCCAAGCGCTATGCTGCTCGGCTTTCTTTTCCTGGGTGAACGGCTCGGCTTCACCGAGATCGCCGGCATGATGCTCATCGCGCTGGGCTTGCTCATCCTTGATGGCCGCACCTACGCATGGATAAGGCATGGCATGCGCGCCGGCGCGGCATAATCCGCACCCCTCCACCCGAAATAAGTCATACACGGCGTTGGGAATAGGTATGCGTTAACACTTATTCACAGCGGGCCAGGCGGCAAACAAGGGAGATTTATTTAATGAAATCAATTCGCTAAGGCGAAACCATGAATCAAAACGCCAACCGGATACCGCGCCGCAGCATCGAATTCTCTTTCCAAGCGACACATTATCGACATAAAATTTAACGGCTGACTGAGGAGGAAGACATGGGATTGACGCGATCCATCAACGTCCTAGTGGTTGGTGCGGCCTTCATTTTCGTCGTAACGATGCTTTTCATCTAACGGCATGACGATCACCGCAGGCGACCGAACTCCGAAAAGCTAACAAAACGACTATTCCATTAAAAAAGCGCATGCCCGGGAGGGACATGCGCTTTTTCATGTGTTGTATGGCAACCTTAGGCGGCAGCGCCCGCCCGAGCATCCACCTTGCGCTGGAGGCCCAGCCGCTCGAGGACGGCAGAAACGAGAGGCGAGCGGTTCATCGTATAGAGATGAAACTCGTGAATGCCGCGACGCATCAGATCCTGGATCTGTTCGGCGGCGACATCGGCCGCGACCTTGGCGCGCTCATCGGTATTTTCGTCGAGACCATCGAAACGTTCATCGAGCCAGGACGGAATGCTGGTACCGCAGGCACCGGCAAAGCGCTTCAGTTGCGTCAGGTTCTGGATCGGCATGATGCCCGGCACGACCGGGATCTTGATGCCGGTTGCGCGAACGCGATCATGATAGCGCTCGAAGGCATCATTATCGAAGAAGAACTGCGTCAGGGCGCGGTCTGCGCCGTTGTCAGCCTTGCGCTTCAGCATATCGATGTCGGCTACGGTATCGCGGCTCTCCGGATGCTTTTCCGGATAGGCCGATACGGAAATATCGAAATCCCCCCGCTCACGCAGCGCGGTCACCAGTTCGGCGGCATTGGCATAGCCGCCCGGATGCGGCTGGTAGGCGGAACCGACACCGCCCGGCGGGTCGCCGCGCAGGGCGACGAAACGGCGGACGCCGGTGGCGAGAAATTCGTCGATCACCCGATGCGTATCCTCGCGCGTCGCACCGACGCAAGTCAGATGCGAAGCAGTCGTGAACGGCGTCTCATGGATCATCTTTCGCACGGCCGAGAGCGTCGGCGCCTTGGTCGATCCACCCGCTCCATATGTCACCGAAACGAATTCCGGCTCCCATTCGCTCAATTCCGAAACCGTATTCCATAGCTGCTGCTCGGCTTCTTCCGACTTTGGCGGGAAGAACTCGAAGGAAATACGGATACCGCCCTGGCCATTTTCGGATTTAGAAGACATGTCAAACTCTCCCGGCAAGAATGGGGGACGATTGGCGGTCCTGCTCGGCTGCCATCAGCAACCGCGGGTCGCGCGCCAGCCAGATCGTGACTGTCAACGCCTGACCGCTTTCCCTCCCCGAATGAAGATCCTGTACCTGCTCGACATCGAGCCCGGCCAATTTCAGCCAATCGGATATGGTCTGATGCGAGAAACCGAGACGCAGATGCGCATGCTCATCGCGCAGATATTCCAGCCCGTGCGGCGCGAGATCGATGATGGCAAGCCGACCGCCGGGCCGCAGCATTCGCGCCGCTTCCGCAACCGCGATCTGCGGCTGATCAAGGAAATGCAGTACCTGGTGAATGGTGATCAGATCGAAATCCTGCTGCTCGAGCGGCAGGTTGAAAATATCGCCCTGACGCACCGATGCGGCCATGATGTTGGAACGGTCGAGATTGGCGCGGGCTACGGCCAGCATGTCGCGGCTGGCATCGATGCCGATGGCGCGGCGATAGTGACCCGCCAACAGCTGCAGCATCCGGCCCGTGCCGGTACCGAGATCGAGAAAGGAATCGATCGGCTGCGGGCCTATCAATTCGATCAGCGCCTTGTCGACATCCTCGTCGGCGACATGCAGACGGCGCAGCTCATCCCACTCGGCAGCATTCCGGCTGAAATAGGCTTGCGCGCGCTCGGCGCGAATGCGCTTCACGGAAGCAAGACGCTCCCCGTCGCGCAACAACACGGAATCCTTCTCCGCCGTATGGCGCAGAAGCGTTCGTGCCATCATCACGGCCTTGCCGTCCTGCTTCAGTCGGAAATAGGCCCAGGCGCCTTCCTGATAGCGGTCGATCAGGCCCGCTTCTCCAAGCAGTTTCAGATGCCGCGAAATGCGGGGCTGTGATTGGCCGAGAATTTCGGTAAGATCGGTGACTGTCAGATCGCCGGCGGCAAGAAGTGCCAGTAGCCGCAGCCGCGTGGGCTCGCCGACGGCTTTCAGCACGTCCACAACCTCATCCAAGCCGAGCTTCACAACATCAGTCATTCCACACCCAATCAAGATATAAAGATATCTTTATGTGATTTGGGTGCATTCTGCAAGAGCCAAACGATCGCCGACGCGGTTTGACATCGGAAATCTGTTAGTTTCTGCCGAAAACGGAACACCGAATGCCAACGCCGGATAAACAAAAACCCCGGTCAAGCCGGGGTTTTCGAAGAGCAAAAGCAGAAGCTTATCGCGTCAGGCGCTTATAGGTGACGCGGCTCGGATTGATGCTGTCAACGCCGAGACGGCGCATCTTGTCCTGTTCGTAATCCTCGAAGTTGCCTTCGAACCATTCGACATGGCTATCGCCTTCGAAAGCGAGGATATGCGTGGCCAGACGATCAAGGAACATGCGATCGTGGCTGATGATGACGGCGCAACCGGCAAAGTTTTCAAGCGCGATCTCGAGAGCGCCAAGCGTTTCCGTATCAAGGTCGTTGGTCGGTTCGTCGAGCAGCAGAACGTTGCCGCCGGCCTTCAGCATCTTGGCAAGATGCACGCGGTTGCGCTGGCCGCCCGAGAGGTTACCGACCTTCTGTTGCTGGTCGCCGCCCTTGAAATTGAAGGTCGCGCAATAAGCGCGCGAATTCATTTCATACTTGCCGAGCTTGATGACTTCGGCGCCGCCGGAAATCTCTTCCCAGACGGTCTTGCCGCCATCGAGTGCGTCACGGCTCTGGTCGACATAGCCGAGATGAACGCTGTCGCCGATGCGGATGCTGCCGCTATCCGGCTTTTCCTGGCCGGTGATCATGCGGAAAAGCGTCGTCTTGCCGGCGCCGTTCGGACCGATGACGCCGACGATACCGCCCGGCGGCAGCTTCAGCGACAGACCTTCGATCAACATTCGGTCGCCATAACCCTTGTTGATGCCTTCCATTTCGATGACCACCTGGCCGAGACGCTCACCGACCGGAATAATGATCTGCGCATCGCCGGGACGCTGGTTCTCGGCGGCATCGACCAACTCGTCATAGGCGCGGATACGGGCCTTGGACTTCGACTGGCGGGCTTTCGGGCTGGAAGCGATCCATTCCTGTTCGCGAGCGATCGCCTTCTGGCGACCGGCCTCTTCGCGACCTTCCTGCTGCATGCGCTTCGCCTTCGCCAGCAAGTAGGAGGAGTAGTTGCCTTCGTAGGGAATGCCGCGACCGCGGTCGAGTTCGAGGATCCAGCCGGTGACGTTATCCAGGAAGTAGCGATCGTGGGTAATCATCAGCACGGCGCCCGGATAGGCACGCAGATGCTTTTCCAACCAGGCGATGGTTTCGGCGTCCAGATGGTTGGTCGGTTCGTCGAGCAGCAGCACGTCCGGCTGCGACAGCAGCAGCTTGCACAACGCCACACGACGGCGTTCGCCGCCGGAGAGTTTGGTGACGTCGGCATCGCCAGGCGGGCAGCGCAACGCATCCATTGCCATCTCAACCTGGCTTTCCAGGTCCCAGAGATTCTGGCTGTCGATGATGTCCTGGAGCTTAGCGCCCTCTTCCGCCGTCTCGTCGGAATAGTTCATCATCAGTTCGTTGTAACGATTGAGGACGTCAGTCTTCGCCGCAACGCCTTCCATGACGTTTTCGAGCGCCGTCTTCGCCGGATCGAGCTGCGGCTCCTGCGCCAAATAGCCGATGGTGGCACCCTCGGCCAGCCAGGCCTCGCCGGTATACTCCTTATCGAGACCGGCCATGATCCGCAGCACAGTCGACTTACCTGCACCGTTCGGACCGAGAATACCGATCTTGGCATCGGGGTAGAAGGAGAGATGGATATTCTCGAGAATTTTCTTGGCGCCATAGGCCTTATTCAGACCGGCCATATGATAAATGAACTGACGTGCCATAGCTTGGGTTACTCCACGGGCGGACAACATTGTGAATTGTGCCGCTATGTAGGCGAAACCCCGCCCTCGGGCAACGGCGAAACCTTGTCCGAGGGCATTATCCGAGTCATAAAGCCCGTATTTCCTCAGAAACCGGCCGCATCCACCACGCCGCGATCGCACCCGAACGACGTGCTGCCGGCACCCTGGATCAGTTTGCCAAGCCGTGGCTCGCCGCCCTGCTGCGGATCGATCGCATCTTCGGAGAGGCCGATCGTCAATTCCGAAATCATCCTGGTATTGCCGACCCGGCGGCAGCTCATCTTGATGCGCGCATTGGCACCCTCGCCGAAGCTCTGGTCGAAGGCGGCCTTGATGGTTTCGGCATCCAACTCCTTGCCGATATTCTCAGCGAAAAGATCGCGCACAGCCGATGCATTGAGTTCGGCGATCAAACCGGCAGCGGTCGAGAAAAACTGATCGGCGCTGAGCTTCGTGCATGTGCCGTGCTTGATCCATTCATGGCGTTCGAGGCCGGACTGGGTGCCCGGCATGACCTTGTCGAGCTTTGCCTTGACTTCCTGCGACAGCTGAACCGCCGGTAGATCCTTCCAATCGCTGCTGCGGTCGGCCTGTTTCAAATCGTCCGAAACGTCGCAATATTCCTGCCGCATCGGCCAAAGGCCGTGCAGCGAGAAATTTGTGGCGTCATAGTTGTTCGACGATTGGTTCCGGCATTCCGCCTTCTTCTGGTTCGTCGCACAAAACGCCGGCTCCCAGCTCGCCGCCAGTATAAAGCGCGTCCGCCCTCTGCTCTGCTCCTGCGCCGCCGCGCTGGCGATCGTTCCGGCCGAAAGGAGCACAACCGCAAATATCCGAAGCAAATGCTTCATTTCATGCCTCCAATTAGAACATTATAGGAACAAATAAGCAGTTTGGTTGAGTAGATGCAACCCTGAATCACATGGCTTGCGAAGATTTATTTCTGTGGGCTTCGATCGTTATCCATTGCAATCAACCGAATGATGACCTTTCGTCCAAATGGGGAGGAACCATGCATGTTCGCCGAGACGCAACGCCTGGAAAGCCCGACGGGCGCGACGATTGCCTATCATCATTCGCCGGCTAAAGGCGATGCACGCGGCATCCTCCTGATATCTCATGGCCTTGCCGAACATTCACGCCGCTACGCAGCTTTTGCTGAAGCCATGGCCGCGCGCGGCTTTCATGTCTATGCCCATGATCATCGCGGCCATGGCGAGACTATTGCTGCCGACGCTCCAATCGGCCGTTTCGCGCGAAGAAACGGCGTCGGGCAGGTCATCTCTGATGTGCTGGCCATGCGCGAGCTTGCCGCGACGGCCCATCCCGGCCTGCCCATCATTCTCTTCGGTCACTCCATGGGAGGATTGATCAGCCTCAACACGGTCGTCACGCATCCGGATAAATTCGATGCCGTCGCGGTCTGGAACTCCAACTTCAATCCCGGCCTCGCCGGCCGCGCCGCCCAGCTCATCCTGAAGACGGAGCGCATGTTCAAAGGATCGGACGTCCCCAGCGGGCCGTTGCCGAAACTGACCTTCGCTACCTGGGGCAAATCCATCCCGAACCGCCACACCGAGTTCGACTGGCTTTCGCGCGTTCCCGAGCAGGTGGACAAGTACATCGCCGATCCGCTCTGCGGCTTCAATGCATCTGTCTCGCTCTGGCTTGACATATTCGAGCTCAGCTTTCGCGCCCCGCAGAAGACCTATCTCGACCGGCTGCGGCGTGACAAGCCGATTCATCTGACGGGAGGCGGCAAGGATCCGGCGACCGACAACGGAAAAGCGATTTCCTGGCTGTCAAACCATTTGAAAAATGCCGGCTTCTCTCATATTACAACCGCGATCCATCCGGACATGCGGCACGAGACGCTGAACGAAATCGGCGCCGCCCAAGCCATTTCCGACTTTGCCGACTGGTGTGAGAAGGTGACGGCAAGGAACTGATTCTCAAAGGAATTCTACAATGAATGCCAGCAGCGGCACCTCGCTTCGATTGCCGCAGTCGGAGCTGACCTTCGGCCTGTTGATGATGTTCCTCTCCGTCGTCCTCTCGCCGATCATCGACATATTCTCCAAGCTCGCGGCAGCCACCATTCCGCCGGCTGAAGTCACCGCCGCGCGTTTCATCTTCCAATCGCTCTTTGCGCTGCCGATGATGGCCATGCTTGGACAATGGGGCGTATGGACATGGCGTCGCAGCGGCGTGCATGCCATCCGCGCCGGCGTGCTCACGCTGTCCATGGTTTCGTTCGTGACGACGCTGCAGGTCATGGAAGTCGCCGATGCCATCGCCATCTTTTTCGTCGAGCCGATGATGCTGACCATTCTCAGCAGCATCTTCCTCAAGGAAACCATCGGCTGGCGGCGCTACACGGCCTGCGCCGTCGGTTTTTTCGGCGCGATGCTGATCATCCAGCCAAGCTTCGAAGAGGTCGGTTTCGTGGCGCTTTTGCCCGTCGTCACCGCGCTCTGCATTGCCGTCTACGTGATGATCACGCGCGTCGTCTCCCATAGCGAGGATGCATGGTCGATGCAGTTTCAAACGGGCATATGGGGCGTCGGCTTCAGCCTGATCCTGCTTGCGATCGGCCGTGCGACCGGTTCTGCCATCCTCGATCCCGTCCTGCCGGACCTGATTGCCATGCTTTATCTGCTCGGCGTCGGCGCCAGCGCAGCCGCCGCCGGCATCCTCACCGTACACGCCTATCGTGCCGTGCCAGCCTCGACGCTTGCTCCCCTGCAATATTTCGAGATCGTCTCGGCGACGATCTTCGGCTGGCTGGTCTTCGGCAACTTTCCGGATGCGATCAAGTGGCTCGGAATATTCATCATCATCGGCTCCGGGCTCTACATTCTCTGGCGCGAGCGGCGCTTTGCTTCCAAGCCGGTATCCGATACATCTGCAACAGCATTCACGCCTTAAGCGAGAGAGCGGGTCGACATGACAGACCAGAAAACCAAGAAACCTCCGCTGTCCGGTATTCGAGTCATCGAGCTTGCTCGTGTGCTCGCCGGCCCCTGGGCGGGGCAGATGCTGGCCGATCTCGGCGCCGACGTCATCAAGGTGGAAAATCCCGACGGCGGCGACGACACGCGCCAATGGGGCCCGCCCTTTGTCGAGGGCAAGGATGGCGAAAATCTCTCGGCCGCCTATTATCATTCGGCCAATCGCGGCAAGCGTTCCATCGTCGCCGACCTCAAGAACGAAGAGGGTCAGGAGCTCGTGCGCCGGCTTGTTAAGACGGCCGACGTCGTGATCGAGAATTTCAAGCTCGGCGGCCTGGTCAAATACGGCCTGGACTACGAAAGCCTGAAAAGGATCAATCCGAGGATCGTCTATTGCTCTATCACGGGCTTCGGACAGACAGGGCCTTATGCCGGCCTGGCAGGCTATGACTACATCGTCCAGGGCATATCCGGCTTCATGTCGATCACCGGCGAGCCCGACGGCCAACCGATGAAGGCAGGCGTTGCGATTGCCGATATCTTCACCGGTATCTATGCGGTCTCGGCAATCGAGGCCGCCCTGATCCATGCGCTCAAGACCGGTGAAGGCCAACTCGTCGATATGGCGCTTCTCGACGTGCAGTCGGCCGTGCTCGCCAATCAGAACATGAACTATCTGATATCGGGCAAACCGCCCGTGCGCCTCGGCAATGCCCATCCCAATATCTCGCCCTATGAGGTCGTTCCCACCGCCGACGGCTATCTCATTCTGGCTGTGGGCAATGATGGGCAGTTCCGCCGCCTGTGCGCAATTCTCGGCATCGATGCCCACGCCGACGACGAGCGCTATGCGACCAACAAGGCCCGCGTCGCCCACCGCAACGAGGTCCGGGCATTTATATCGGCGAGGACGCTGACCTGGAACAAGGCGGATCTGCTGAAGGCCTGCGAGGACAATGCCGTCCCGGCCGGCGCCATCAATACGATCGAGGACATGTTCGCCGATCCGCAGATCAAGTCGCGCGGTTTGCGGATCGATCTCGAGGACAGCGTCGGCACCATGATCCCAAGCGTGCGGACGCCGATCGTTCTGTCGGAGACGCCCTTGACCTATACACGGCCGAGCCCGCGCCTTGGCGAACATCAGGAGGAGGTTCTGGCCGAATTGGCCGAACTGGAGGGAAAGGCGAAGATATGAAGCGAACGGGCGGCCAACTCATCGTCGAAGCTTTGAAGGCCAATGGCGTAGCGCGTATTTCCTGCGTGCCGGGCGAGAGCTTTCTTGCCGTGCTCGATGCGCTGCATGACAGCGACATCAAGGTGCTTGTCTGCCGTCAGGAGGGTGGTGCGGCGATGATGGCGGATGCCTGGGGCCGGCTGACGGGAGAGCCGGGCATCTGCATGGTCACCCGCGGCCCCGGCGCGACCAATGCCTCCGCCGGCCTGCATATCGCCCGGCAGGATTCGATCCCGATGATCCTCTTCATCGGTCAGGTTCAGCGCGACGCCCGCGAGCGCGAGGCCTTCCAGGAAGTGGAATTCCGCCGCGCCTTCACCGAATTCGCGAAATGGGTCGGCGAGATCGACGATGCTGCCCGCATCCCGGAATTCGTCACCCGTGCCTTCGCGGTCGCGACGTCGGGGCGTCCCGGCCCAGTCGTACTGACCCTGCCCGAGGACATGCTCCGCGACGAGGTCGAAGCGCCGGAAGCCAAGCCATATACGCCTGTCGCCGCATATCCCGCCCGCAGTCAGCTCGCCGATCTTCATCGGCGCCTCATAGCGGCGGAACGCCCGATGGTCATTCTCGGCGGCACACGTTGGAATGAGGAGGCGGTTGCCGGCATCCGGCAATTCGTGGAGCGTTTCAGCCTGCCGGTCGGCTGTTCCTTCCGTCGCCAGATGCTGTTCGATCATCTGCATCCGAACTATGTCGGCGATGTTGGGATCGGCATCAATCCGGCGCTCGCCAAAGAAATCAAGGAGGCGGATCTGCTCATTCTTCTGGGTGGGCGCCTCTCCGAGATGCCGTCCTCCGGCTATACGCTGGTGGATATCCCCTACCCGCGCCAGCAGTTGGTCCACGTCCATCCCGACCCGTCAGAGCTTGGCCGCGTCTACCGCCCAGATCTGGCGATCTGTGCGAGTCCCACTGATTTCGTCGCGGCGCTGGCCGATCTGGATGCACCGAGCGAAACACCTTGGGGCGAACGCACCGAACGCATGCATGCCGCTTATCTCGCCTGGTCGAAGACGCCGGAGAGAAGCCCCGGTGCGGTTCACATGGGCCGCATCATGGACTGGATCGAAGCCAATACCGCTGATGATGCGATCTTCACCAACGGCGCTGGCAACTATGCGACCTGGCTGCATCGCTTCCATCGCTTCCGCCGTTTCAACACCCAGGCGGCCCCCACCTCGGGATCAATGGGCTACGGCTTGCCGGCAGCGGTCGCCGCCAAGCAGCTGTTTCCGGAGCGCGAGGTGATCTGCTTTGCCGGCGACGGCTGTTTCATGATGCACGGCCAGGAATTCGCGACTGCCGTTCAATATGATTTGCCGCTGATCGCGCTGGTCATCAACAATGGCATGTACGGCACCATCCGCATGCATCAGGAGCGGGAATATCCCGGCCGTGTCAGCTCCACAGCACTGAAGAACCCTGATTTTGCCGCCCTCGCCCGCGCCTATGGCGGCCACGGCGAGACGGTGATGACGACGGAGGAATTCGGCCCGGCATTCGAGCGGGCCCGTGCCAGCGGCAAACCGGCGATCATCGAGATTGCGCTCGATCCGGAAGCGATCACGCCCTCGCGCACCCTGACGGAAATCGCTCAAACGAAAGGCCGGTGAGCGCGAGCCCACCGGCCTTCCAAAACACGCCGCGTCGACTTAGAGCGCGGCCGTCACGATGAATTCGACCTTGTACTTCGGTGCAGCGAGCTTGGCTTCGCTGGTCGCGCGAGCCGGCGTGTTGGCCGGATCGACCCAGGCTTCCCAGGCGGCATTCATTTCTGCGAAATAGGAAATATCGGAGAGGTAGATGAGCGTCTGCAGGATCTTCGACTTGTTGGAGCCGGCTGCTGCGAGCAGGCGGTCGACTTCGGCCAACGCCGACTTGCACTGATCGGTGACGCTTTCGCCTTCACCGACCTGGCCGGCGAGGTAGACGGTGTTGCCGTGGATGACGGCGCCGCTCATGCGGGCGCCAACGTCGATACGCTTGATGCTCATGGTTTTCTCCTGATGTTGTTCTTCGACAGGTAACGGAAAGGCACGGCCGGTGGCCTGCCCTTCAATCTCAAGATTGGGAATGCGCCCGTTCAGCCGCGAATATGATGCGTCTTCTGATAGATCGCCGTCGAGCGCGCGCCGGAACGGCAATAGCCGAGCATCGGCCGCGGAAACTCGTCCAGCGCATCGACCATACCCTGCACGGCTTCTTCGGTGACGCCCATGGGGCCGACAGGCACATGGGTGATCTCGAGGCCAAGTTCCTTGGCGCGAGCTTCAATGGCCGAGAACGGCGTCTGGTCCGGGCTTTCATCGTCCGGGCGATGGCAGACGATCGACTTGAAACCCATGGCCTTGATCTGGTCGAGATCCTCTACGGTGATCTGGCCGGACACCGAGTATTCATCATCGATCGGGCGGATATCCATGGTTCATGTCCTCTCTAAAACCGAGGGCTTTGATCTACGCCGCCCCACGGCGAGCGTCAACCGCTCGGCACCCTCAAACAAAGGCAAAGTTGAGCATGAAATTGCGGGCTTCGTCGGGCTCAAGAATATTGAATTCACCAGCCTCTTCCAGCTCCGCGCGCGAGACCCAGCGATGCGAAACCGGCTCAATGCCGAGAACATGCGCCGGCGCACGCTGATTGCGCCAAACCTGCAGGAAAGGCAGCGTGTCGGTGCCAAAGCGCACCCTCAATGTCTTGCCGCCGATCGCCGCGATCGGACCGAGGCTGATCTCTGCCCAGTCCTCGCCTTTCTCCAGCGCCGGCACACAGAAAATGTCGCCGGGTTCTTCACCGAATGTCCAAGGAAAGCCACCATTCTCCAGCATCTGGCCCGACAGGCGCGTGCCGGCGTCGAACCATTTGCCACCGATGTTCATATGATACATGAGGAAGACGGGCATCGCCTCGGTACTCGTATTGACGAGACGATCGGCAAGCGAAACCTCGCCGGTGGCACCGTCGATCCGCCAGTGACGTTCCAGCCTTGCCGTGCGGCCTTCAGCGGTGACGACGTCGATGTCCGCGCGGCATTCGGCATTGCCGTTCTCGAATTTGGTCGAGAGAATCCTGGCCGGATGAGAAGAGAGCGAACCATGCAGCGGATAACGTCTTCCCTCAAAACTATCAGGCATCAGCTCTGGATGGCGAATGTGATCCGGCCCGCAGGTGAAGAGGAAGCCCTCCAGGGAATGATCGATGCGCGGATCGCCATCATCGGGAATGGCGCGTCCGGGCGCAAGATTGTTGCCCTCCACGATGCAGGCGCCGATATCCAGCACTGAGCTTTCGTCCAACGTCAGTTTTGGCCCCTTGGCCGCGGAAAAATCCATCATTTTCTAAAATCCTCCCTGATCGGCGCTCCCGCAAGCATCGTCCCATGATGGAGCGCAGCGAGAATAAGCGGTGAGTTGTCTTACCAAATGTTAACTTGAAGCCTTGATCACGCAATTTTTTATATTTTATTCAGCATGATAAACTAAATCTCCATACTGGCGTCAAAATTGCCATGTGTGTGTCAGCCGAACTACATCCGAGGATTCGACAGACGTGAACGGGTTCGTGAAATTCAGCCTTTCCCTGGCAATGACTGCCATGGTGTCCATGCTTGCGCTCACCGACGCGCAGGCACAATACTATCGCAGCGGAAACAACAATACCGTTCTCGTGACCCCGGATGGCCGGATACTGGATCAGTACCCAGATCAAGGCGCAGGCGGATACGTCATGGCGCGCGATGGACGCGGCAGGCGGGTTCTCATCGACAGCTATGGCAACGTGGTTGCCACGGAGATGCGGGCCAGCACCTATTATCCGCGCGCGCCGGCTCGTGACGCCTATGGCGATAACGGATATGGCGCCGGCAACCGTTACGGCGACACGCAACTTTCTTCCAACGGTGATGGCTATCGCGACTATCGTCAATATCGCAGCGATGGCTACGGAAATTACAATGGCTCTGATCAGCAGGACCGCAACGTCGTGACCGGCGGCATTCCGCGCGACGGCGACATCCAGCGTGAGCCGCTCGACAACCAACCGCTGCCGGGCACGAAGGCGCAGACCCAGCAAGGTCAGACCAACCCGAGCGACAACGACTACGCAGCGATAGACCCGCAGCAGGGGACACCGGATATCGTCCGCAAGCCTCCGGCCGATCCGGTCATTACCCTCAAGGGCAAATCGAAGGCGGAGATCACGGCGCTCGAGGTCTTTCTCGCACGCCAGGGCATCTCGCCGGGCGCGATCGACGGCCGCATGGGCGCGAACGTCACCAAGGCTGTTTATGCCTATCAACAGATGACCGGCCAGACGCTGGATCCGAACAACACCGACGGGATACTAGAGCAGCTGCGCATGTCCGGCGGCATGCCGATTATCAACTACACGATTACCGCTGCCGACGCGGCTGGCCCCTATGTCGCGTCCATCCCCGAGGACTATGCCGCAAAGGCTCAAATGCCGTCGCTTGGCTATACATCGACGACGGAAATGCTGGCGGAACGCTTTCATATGGATGAAGGCTATCTGAAAGAGCTCAATCCAGGCGTCGATTTCACCGTTCCGGGCAACACGATCAAGGTCGTCAATACCGGCCCCGCCAAGACCGGTACGGTCGCAAAAATCCTTGCGGATAAGGGCCGCAAGCAGGTTTTCGCCTATGATGCCAACGGAACGCTGATCGCGGCCTATCCGGCCAGCATCGGCTCGACCGACACACCATCGCCCTCCGGCACGGTCACAGTCGAGCGCGTCGCCTTCAATCCCGGCTATACATACAACCCGAAGATCAACTTCAAGCAGGGCGCGAACGACAAGATCCTCGACATTCCGCCTGGTCCGAACGGCCCGGTCGGCACTGTCTGGATGGCCCTGTCGAAGCCAACGTACGGCATCCATGGCACGCCTGAACCCTCGAAGATTGGCAAGTCGCAGAGCCACGGCTGCGTTCGTCTCACCAATTGGGATGCAACCGAGCTCGCCAAGATGGTCAAGCCCGGCGTGGTCGTCGAATTCGTCGATTGATCGCAGGTAGAACAAACAAAAAGGCCGCCGGGCGATCTTCCGGCGGCCTTTTTTATAGCTACAAAATGGTCGACGCGTCGCGATCCCTTCCGGCGCGTCGATGGTGTTCTAGAAGCAATCGCGGAAAAGTGCCTTGGTGTTTTCCAGCGTCATCGGCACCGGATTGCCGCCGGCGCTTGGATCTTCAATCGCCATTGCCGAGAGTTCATCGATCCGATCCGGCGCGATGCCCATAGCCGAAAGGCTTTCGGGGACGCCAAGTTCGGCGCGCAATTGCAGCACGTAGTCGTAGAAGCCGTCAAAACCACCGGAAATGCCGAGGTAGGCCGCGGCACGCGCAATCTTGTCTTCAATGGTTTTCCGGTTGAAGCGCAGGACCGCCGGCATAACGACGGCATTGGTCATGCCGTGATGCGTGTTGTAGACGGCACCGATGGGATGCGACAGCGCATGAATGGCGCCGAGCCCCTTCTGGAAGGCGACAGCGCCCATCGCGGCGGCGCTCATCATATTGGCGCGAGCTTCGAGGTCTGTTCCCTCCCTGTAGGCGCGCGGCAGGAATTCCTTGACCAGCCGCATGCCTTCCAGCGCGATGCCGGCCGACATCGGGTGATAGAAAGGCGAGGAATAGGCTTCCAGGCAATGAGCAAACGCATCCATGCCGGTGCCGGCGGTGATGACTTTCGGCATGCCCACAGTCAATTCCGGATCGGCGATGACGACGCCCGGCAGGAATTTCGGATGGAAGATGATCTTCTTCACATGCGTCGCGGAGTTGGTGATGACGCTGGCGCGGCCGACTTCCGAACCCGTGCCTGCCGTGGTCGGTACAGCCACGATCGGGGCAATGCCCTCGAGGCTGGCGCGGGTCCACCAGTCGCCGATATCTTCGAAATCCCATACCGGCCGCGTCTGACCGGCCATGAAGGCGACGCACTTGCCGAGGTCGAGACCGGAACCGCCGCCGAAGGCGACGACGCCGTCATGACCGCCATCCTTGAATGCCTTCACGCCGGCTTCGAGATTCTTCTCGTTCGGGTTCGGATCGACATCGGCGAAAATGGCGCGGCCGAGACCCGCGTCTTCCAGGATGTCCAGCGCCGTCTTGGTGATCGCCATGGAAGCAAGTCCCCGATCGGTGACCAGGAGCGGCTTCTTCATGCCCAGGCTCTTGCAGGCGTCCGCCAGCTCCTTGATCCGGCCGCGGCCGAGCTTGAAGGCGTTCGGATAGCTCCAATTGGCTGAGATAGTGCTCATGCTGTTACTTTCTTCAGGTGATAGGATTTAGGACGCGTTAGATTGTGGAAGCCGATGATCGACAGCGAGCCGCCGCGGCCGGTTTCCTTCACTCCGGTCCAGCAAAGTGCCGGATCGAGATAGTCGGCGCGATTCATGAAGACGGTGCCGGTCTCGATATCGTGGCCGATGCGCGATGCGCGCTCGACATCCTTGGTCCAGAGCGAGGCGGTCAGGCCATAGGGGCTGTCGTTCATCAGCTCCAGCGCCTCGGCATCGTTCTTCACCTTCATGATGCCCACGGCCGGACCGAAGGTCTCTTCGCGCATGAAGGCCATCGAATGATCGACGTTGACGAGGATCTGCGGTGCGAGATAGGCGCCACCGTCATCGGCCGGGAACAGCTTGGGATCGACCAGCGCCCTGGCACCCTTGGCGACCGCATCGGCGATCTGCTCGCGCACCACCTTGGCGAAGCGCTTGTGCGCCATCGGTCCGAGCGAGGTTTCTGGATCGAGGGGATTGCCGAGCTTGTAGTTCGAAACCCAGGCAACCGACTTTTCGACAAAGGCGTCGTAGAGCGATTCATGCACATAGATGCGCTCGATACCGCAGCAGCATTGACCGGAATTGTAGGTGGCGCCGTCCATCAGCGTATCCACGGCGGCGTCGAGATCGGCGTCCTCCATGACATAGCCCGGATCCTTGCCGCCAAGCTCAAGGCCAAGGCTGGTGAAGGTGCCGGCGGCGGCGCGTTCGATGGATCGTCCGCCTTCGACGGAGCCGGTGAAATTGACGAAATTGAAGCTGCCGGCGGCAATCAGCGCCGAGGTCGTTTCATGGTCGAGGAACACGTTTTGGAAAACATCGGCGGGAACGCCGGCCTCAACGAAGGCCTGCACCAACCGCTCACCGACCAACAGCGTCTGGCTGGCGTGCTTCAGAATGACGGTATTGCCAGCCATCAGCGCCGGCGCGATCGTATTGATCGCCGTCATATAAGGATAGTTCCAGGGGGCGATGACGAAGACGACACCCTGCGGCTCGCGTTCGATGCGCCGCGCGAAATTCGCGCTGTCCTCGACCACCAGCGGCGCAAGCGCATCGGCGGCGATCGACGCGACATAGTTGGAGCGCTCGTTGAAACCGCGATACTCACCACCATACTTGATCGGTCGGCCCATCTGCCAGGCAAGCTCGGGCACGACCACATCGGCCATCTCATTGAGCCGGGCGGCACCCTTCAGCACGAGCTGGACACGATCCTCCAGCGGGCGACGGGCCCATTCCTTCTGCGCCTTGCGGGCGCGGGCCACTGCTTCCTTGGCGGCATCCAGCGACAAGGCCGGACGCTCGGCATAAACCTCTCCATTCACCGGAGAGACGCATGTGATCATGGTCATGATCGAATTCCTGTTTTCATCATCAATAATTTGATTGCCGGATGTTCCGCAACCTGCCTCCCGCACCATCGCTCAAAGGCGAACAAGCGGGTGCGCAGATCATCCCAGCGCCCTGCCCGACTATAAAATGAAAATCGGGTTGGAGTCAGGTCGAAAGAGCCTTACGCCCTTTCGAATCCGCGCGCCACTTCCCAATCCGTGATGCGACGATCGTACTCTTCCTGCTCCCATTCGGCAGCGCGGGTGTAGTGATCGATCACATCGTCACCGAAGGCTGCGCGCAACATCTTCGAATTCGTCAGCGCCACGGCAGCATCGCGCAAGGTACGCGGAATTTCACGAACCTCGCGGGCACCATAGGCGTCTCCCACGAAAGGCGCTTCCAGCTCCAGCTTGTTCTCGATGCCGTCGATGCCGGCGGCAATGAGCGCCGCAAAGGCGAGATAGGGATTGAGGTCGGAGCCGCCGACGCGGCATTCGATGCGGATGCTCTTGGTCTCGGCGCCGCACAGGCGATAACCGGCCGTGCGGTTGTCGGTGCTCCAGATCGCCTTCGTCGGGGCGAAGGTGCCGGCGACGAAGCGCTTGTAAGAGTTGATATAGGGCGCCAGGAAATAGGTAATTTCGCTGGCATGCGTCAAAAGACCGGCGACATAATGCTTCATCAGCGGCGTCATGCCGTGTTCTTCTTCCTTGTCGAAGAACAGCGGCGTCTTGCCGTCTGTGCTCCAGAGCGACTGATGAATATGCGAGGAGCTGCCGGCGGCGCTGTAGTTCCATTTCGCCAGGAAGGTGATGGCCTTGCCCTTCGACCAGGCGATCTCCTTGCAGCCGTTCTTGATGATCGCATGACGGTCGGCCATATCAAGTGCATCGGCGTAGCGGACGTTGATTTCCTCCTGGCCGGCCGAGGCTTCGCCCTTGGAGTTTTCGACCGGGATATCGGCGCCCTGCAGGCCCTTGCGGATCGCCCGCATCACATCCTCTTCCTTGGTGGTCTGGAAGATGTGGTAGTCCTCATTGTAGCCGCTGACGAGATTGAGGTTGCGATATCCGGACTCGCGGGCACTATCGTAAGTTTGATCGAACAGGAAGAATTCGAGTTCCGAGGCCATGTAGGCCTTCATGCCCATCGCCTCGAGGCGCTTGATCTGCTTCTTGAGAATGGCGCGCGGAGAATGAGCCACTTCCTCATGCGTATGATGGTCGAGCACGTCGCAGAGGACGAGCGCCGTCCCTTCCAGCCACGGGATCCGGCGCAACGTCGCCAGATCGGGCTTCATCGTATAGTCGCCATAGCCCTTCTCCCAGCTCGTCGACTTGTAGCCGGAGACGGTCTCCATCTCGATATCGGTCGCCTGAAGATAATTGCAGCTATGCGTTTCCTTCCAGGCGCTCTCGACGAAGAATTCGGCCTGGAAGCGCTTCCCCATCAGGCGGCCCTGCATGTCCACCTGGCATGCCAGAACCGTGTCGATGCGCCCTTCGGCCACATCCTTTTTGAGGTCGTCGAACGTATAGCTAGTGCTCATAATTAAACCGCCTGAAAGATAGAAGAGTGATCGGCCGGCGGCGCTGTGAGACATACTGCCCCAAGCCGCTCGCCGAGTTGGATGGGGCCGCGACAACGGCCCCCGCCGGATTGATGATGGATAAGGATCATACCTCGCCGACGGCCCGTTCGGCGGCGGCGATATCGGCCTGACGCTTTGCGATCATGTCACCGATCGGCGGCCCCTGGAAGCGACGCTTTTCGAAGGCAAACCAAACGATCGCGGTCAAGACCAGGAAGCCGATGGTGATATAAAGCGCCCATTCATTCGGGGGCTGCACACCGATGATGAAGATGATCGCCATGGCAAGGATGACAAGAACCGAGACCACCTTATAAAGGCCGATCCCCATGTTCCACGGCCCCATCTTCGGCCATTTCGCAGTTCCAATCGCCTTGATGCCGAGTACGATCGGCACGGCGAAGGAGAGGAAAAGGAAGATGACCGTGCACGACACGACGATGGTGTAGGCCGAAGAGCCGGCGATCGTGACAAGCGAAGCGCCCCAGACGAACAGCACTGAAAGAACCGCAGCCGTCCAGATGGCGACGGAAGGTGTGCGAAACTTCGGGCTGACGCTGGCGAGCGCCTTCGAAAACGGCAGGCCGCCATCACGCGAGAAGGCATAGATCATGCGCGATGCCGATGTCACTGTCGCAAGGCCGCACAGGAGCTGCGAGATGAAAATCGCAACATAGAGGATGTTGGCGACGACAGGATTGGTAATGCTGTTGATCGTCCAGAAGAAGACGTTCCAGCCCTGCTTCGACGCCTCATTCATGTCCGGGATCGCCAGAAGGAAGGCGAGGAGCATGATATAGCCGAAGAAAGACGACCACCAGACCGAGGAGACCATGCCGCGCGGCACGGAACTCGACGCCTTGACGGTCTCTTCGGACGTATGCGCCGAGGCGTCATAACCGGTGATCGTGTAGATCGGCAGCAGCAGACCAAGCGCGAAGATGTACCAGACATTGTCCGTCTTCGGCCAAACCGAGGCGTCACCTTCCGGCGTGCCGGAGTAGTTGGTGAAGGTCCAGATGCGGCTGATGTCCCAGCTCTTCACGCCGATGAGGCAGACGATGGTCAGCGCAATCGCAGCGGCGAAGATCAGGTAGCCGGACATGTCAGTCAGTTTTGCCGTGAGCTTGATGCCGAAATGATTGATCAACGCCTGCAGGCCGGTGATGACAGCGACGAAAATGATCTGATTGGCGAAACCCGCCGAAGTCGTGGTATCGACGGCAATGCCGAACCATCCGGCGATGGAGCCGCTGAAGAAGCCCCAGGTGCCGACATTGATCGCGCCAAGCACCGTTATCAGGCCGAGAAGATTGAGCCACGCCGTCAGCCAGCCGGTGAACCGGTTGCCGAGGATCGAGCCCCAGTGATAAAGCCCGCCGGCCGTTGGATAGGCCGAGGAAATCTGCGCCATCGAGAGCGCGAAAACGCCCGAAATCAAGCAGCCCAGCGGCCAACCGATACCGATCGCAGCACCGCCCGCGCCCGATGTCGCCTGCGCGAGCGAGTTGATGCCGCCGGACAGAATGCAGATGATGGAGAAGGAAATGGCGAAATTCGAGAATGAACTCATGCGCCTTTCCAGCTCTTGAGCATAGCCCATGGAGTGCAGGATGTGGACATCCTGTTTCTTGTCTAAGTCTGTGTAATCAGACATGTCATTCCCCCTAAATCCCGGTTATCCGCGGAATTGCGGATAACCATGTGTCAGGTGAGCCGCCGGCATTTTGCCGTGCGGCCTGATCGCAGTTGAACTGCTCCCCGGGGTCTTTTTCTTTTTATGCTCAGGCTTCCAGACTGCTCTGGAGGAGCCCTGTCAGATAATCAGCCATGACCCCTTGGCCGACGTCGTCTCCGATGAGGTCGTTGCGGACCTCGATCATTACATTATGCAAGCCGTTGGCGATCCCATGCAGTTTCAGCGTATGGGTGACACCATCTTCCGGACCGTAAGGCTGGTTGCGCTCCGTGTGAAAGAGCGGCGCCTTAGCCGCCGCGTCCAGTATGCGGTCCGCCAGCCAACGGTCTTCATCATGCAGGATGCCAAGCTCAACCGCCCTCTGCCGACCATTATAGACCGGCGTAAAGCTGTGGATCGTCACGATCACGTTTTCTTGTCCGCTTGCCGCCCTCTTCTTGAGCATCGAGCGAATTCGATCGTGAAACGGTATATAGAGAGCTTCCGTACGCGCCTGGCGATCCATCTCACCGAGATGTTGATTGCCGGGAATGGTATAGATTTCGCTGGTTTCCGGCATGGCGCCGGCGCTTTCCGGCGGGCGGTTGCAGTCGTAGATCAGCCGCGAGAACCGTTGAGAGACCAAGGTTGCATCGAGGCTCGCGGACATCTTCCTTGCAACCGCAAGTGCGCCCGGATCCCAGGCGATGTGGCTGGAAAGCGCCTCGATGGAAAGCCCGAGATCGCCGAACTTCTCGGGCAAGGCGCGCGAGGCATGTTCGCAAATGATGAAGACCGCGCTGCTTCCATCCGGTCTTTCGACCGCAACGCAATCGCCGTCCGCTTCCGTCAAAATGCCTTGCTGCGCGAGCATTGGGGGGCCTTATCGCCGCTTAATAAAATCTTTATAAAGAAAAGAATTCTTCAGCTTTTGACCACTGTCAACTGGAAACTGAAATTATTTCTTCATTTGTGACATTGACTCGAAATGTGACAGCGTTGTTATATCCTTGCAGGAGATCGGCATAAGACCGTCCCGGGGAGCAAAAATCGAGTGAGCAATGCGTCGAAGACAGTTTCTGACGTGATCAACGCGCGTTTCGACACGCTGACACGGGCCGAAAAGCAACTCGCCACGAGCCTGCTCGACAACTATCCCGTTTCGGGGCTTGGCAGCATCACGACAGTCGCCGAAAATGCACGTGTCTCGACGCCAACCGTCGCACGCATGGTGCAAAAACTCGGCTACAAGGGCTATCCCGATTTTCAGTCTCACCTCCACCAGGAGGTTGAGGCTACCATCTCCAACCCGCTGACGAAGCATGATCGCTGGGCATCCAATGCGCCTGGCACGCATATTCTCAATCGTTTCGCCGATGCGATCATGGGCAATTTGCGCCAGACGCTTTCCGATATCGATGCCGCGACGTTCGATAGCGTGGCCGCCCTGCTATCCGAACGCAAACGCGGGCTCTATTTCGTCGGTGGCCGCATCACAGGCGCTCTTGCCGAATATTTCTTCACCCATATGCAGGTCATTCGCCCCAACACGACCCTGCTCTCTCCAAATTCCAGCGCCTGGCCGCAATATGTCCTGAACATGAATCCGGGCGATCTGCTCGTGATCTTCGACATCCGTCGCTACGAGCAGGAAATGGTCAATCTGGCAGCCGCCGCGCGCCGCCGCGGCGCCGAGATCATCGTCTTTACCGACCAGTGGGCGACACCGGCCGCCAAGCATGCCAGACACACGTTTCGCGTGCAGATTGAAGCGCCGTCGGCCTGGGATTCTTCCGTGGTGACGCTCTTCATCGTCGAAGCTCTGATCGAGGCCGTGCAAAGTTCGACATGGGACGAGACGAGCGAGCGCATGAAAACGCTCGAGGGTCTTTTCGAGCAAACTAAACTGTTCCGGAAGCTAAGTTAGAGGGAAACGGAAGCAAAAAATTGCGTGGTGCGAGGCGGTTGGACTGCAGCGACTGTCATACTTGACCGTTAAAAGCAAAACCCTTCGCATTCTTAGCAAACTCAACGCTTTGATGCCGTCACACAACCTTCACGTAACGTCATTAACAGCAACGCCAGACACTGATAACCCAAAGGAGGAAATGCAGTGATTTCGAATATTCATCGTCTTCTGACAATCTCCACCGCGATGCTCGTCGCTTCGACGGCCATCGCAGCCGCAGAACCGAGCGCCGATCTCATCGCCGCCGCCAAGAAGGAAGGCACGCTGACCACCATCGCCCTGCCCCACAACTGGTGCGGTTATGGCGACCTGATCGCTGCATTCAAGGCAAAGTACGGCATCGAAGTCAACGAACTGAATCCGGATGCCGGTTCGGGCGATGAAGTCGAAGCAATCCGCGCCAACAAGGGCAACACCGGCCCGCAGGCTCCCGACGTGATCGACGTCGGTCTCTCCTTCGGCCCGACCGCCAAGAAGGAAGGCCTGCTGCAGCCCTACAAGGTTTCCACCTGGGCTTCCATTCCGGACAGCGCAAAGGATGCCGAAGGCTACTGGTACGGCGACTATTACGGTGTTCTCTCCTTCGTCACCAACAAGGACGTCGTGAAGAACCCGCCGAAGGATTGGGCCGACCTGCAGAAGTCGGAATATGCGAACACCGTTTCGCTCGCCGGCGACCCGCGCACCTCGAACCAGGCTGTCCAGGCCGTTTACGCAGCTGGCCTCGCTGCCGGCGAGAAGGATGCAACCAAGGCCGGCCAAGCCGGTCTGGATTACTTCGCCAAGCTCAACAAGGCCGGCAACTTCGTTCCGGTCATCGGCAAGTCCGCATCGCTGGCTCAGGGCGCAACCCCGATCGTCGTTGCATGGGACTATAACGGTCTTGCATGGCGCGACAGCCTGAACGGCAACCCGCCGGTCGACGTCACCGTTCCGGCTTCGGGCGTCATCGCAGGCGTATACGTCCAGGCAATCTCGGCTTTCGCTCCGCATCCGAATGCTGCCAAGCTCTGGATGGAGTTCCTCTATTCCGACGAAGGCCAGATTGGCTGGCTGAAGGGCTATTGCCACCCGATCCGCTTCAACGATCTGGCGAAGAACAAGAAGGTTCCGCAGGAGCTTCTCGACAAGCTGCCGCCGGCTGCTGCCTATGAAAAGGCTATCTTCCCGACGCTCGACGAGCAGGCTGCCGGCAAGGCCGCCATCACCACCAAGTGGGATTCTGTCGTCGGTTCGAACGTACAGTAATCAGACCAGACATGACCTCCCCGCCTGGGCGGGGAGGTTTTCCGTATTCAAACGCTGCGGATTGGCCCACTCATGAGCACAGTGACAACATCAACGATCAGTTCCGCACCCCTGATCAACAAACGCGTGGTTGTCGACTGGCTGGGCATCGCGCCCTTCCTGATCTTCGCACTGCTGTTTTTGATTCTTCCGACGATCTACCTGATTGCGGGCGCATTTCTGACGCCTGACGGCAGTTTTACGCTGAAGAACATCGCGGATCTGTTCACCAAGTCCATCTGGGACTCCTACTGGATCAGCATCAAAGTATCACTCGCATCCTCGCTCGGCGGCGCGTTGATCGGTTTCTATCTGGCCTGGGCGCTGGTCATGGGCGGACTTCCAACCTGGCTCCGCCATGCGTTTCTGACATTTTCGGGCGTCGCTTCCAACTTCGCCGGTGTGCCGCTGGCCTTTGCCTTCATCGCCACGATCGGCCGCCTCGGCCTCGTCACTCTGCTGATGAGCAACTGGTTTGGCTTCAACCTTTATTCGAAAGGCTTCAATCTCTACAGCTTCCTCGGCCTTACCCTCACATACATGTATTTCCAGATTCCGCTCATGGTGCTGATCATCACGCCCGCACTTGATGGTATGAAAAAGGAATGGCGCGAGGCCGCCTCCATTCTCGGCGCGACCAACAAGCAATATTGGCTCATGGTGGCGCTGCCCATCCTCTGGCCGAGCCTGCTTGGCACGACGTTGCTGCTTTTTGCTAACGCCTTCGGCGCCATTGCAACAGCTATCGCGCTGACCGGCAGTTCGCTGAACATCATACCGATCCAGCTCTATGCTCAGATCCGTGGCGACGTGTTGCACAACGCCAATCTCGGATATGCCATGGCCCTCGGCATGATCGTAATAACCGGCATATCCAACGTCATTTACATCATCATGCGCGTACGCGCGGAACGGTGGCAGAAATGAAGCTGCAAAAACTCTTTGCCTGGATCGCTGTCGTCATCGGTGCCATCTATTTCATCGTCCCCCTCATCGGCACGCTGGAATTCTCGCTGCGCATGCGCCGTAACGCCTATAGTTTCGACGCCTACACATCGGTCTTTTCCGACTCTCATTTCCTGTATGCGTTCGGCTATTCCATGCTTATGGCCCTGCTGACCATCATCTTCGGCATGCTGCTGGTCGTCCCCACTGCCTATTGGGTCCGCCTTCGTTTGCCGCAGATACGTCCGATCGTTGAATTCATCACCTTGATGCCGCTGGTCATTCCGGCGATCGTCATCGTCTTCGGCTATCTGCGCCTCTACAATTCATCTTCGATACTGCCTTTGACGGGCTTCGAGCAGGCGACGAACTTCCTCTTGGTCTGCTCCTATATTGTCTTGTCTCTTCCTTATATGTATCGTTCGGTGGATACGGCGATGCGTACGATCGACGTCGGTACCCTGACGGAGGCAGCGGAAAGCCTTGGCGCGAAGTGGACCACTATCTTGTTCCGCTGCATTTTTCCCAATGTCATGAGTGGCGTTCTCTCCGGCGCCTTCATCACGCTTGCGATCGTCATGGGCGAATTCACCATGGCCTCGCTGCTCAATCGGCCGGCATTCGGCCCGTACATGCAGCTGGTCGGCGCCAATCAAGCTTATCAGTCTTCCGCGCTGGCAATCATCGCGCTTGCTGTCACCTGGCTCAGCATGGGCCTTCTGCAGCTGGCTTCCCGCTTTTCAAAACTGGCTCCGATTAAGGCGTAAGGTTCCCACTATGGCTTTTCTCGAACTTACACACATCAAGAAGTCCTTCGGCGACATTCATGTCGTCCATGATTTCAATATGCAAATCGAGAAGGGAGAATTCATCTCCTTCCTCGGACCATCAGGCTGCGGCAAGACGACCGTGCTGCGCATGATTGCCGGCTTCGAGACCCCGACCGCCGGCACGCT